>JAAWBS010000056.1 GCA_022792815.1 Hungatella sp. | reverse complement strand
CCGGCCGCTTCCGGCATAACCGTATCCCAGCTTCCGTCCGCTGCCAGATTGTAGCCGTCCGGAGTCTTTCCACTGGTCTGCATGGCTCCGCCTGAGCCCAAATAGTACCACTTCTGAGTCGTGCTATCCTGATACCAGCTATTTTCCAGCATAGCCCCATCCGCTGACAACAGATAAGTCTTGCCGTCCCCATCCTGATACCAGCCCGTCCTCATGATGCCGTTTCCGTCAAAACAATACCATAATCCATTGATCTGTTTCCAACCCCTGCTCTGGAAATCCCCTGCTTCATTCTGGTAACGCCAGCCCGAAGCACTCTGCTGCCAGCCTGCCGCGGACGCTGACAACGCAGCCGACAGTGACAGTACGGAGGCAAGCATGACTGCCTCGATTCTCTTGTAAAGCTTCCTCATTCCTTTTTCTATCCTCCTGGATGATTTTTAAACAGACCATTGCGAAACTAAAATTCCGGCCGGATCTTTCTCAACCTTAATTTTCACATTCCTCCAATCTCATCCATGTTACAGGGTGCTTAACTCTTCTCTCTGATTTCGATGGTTCTCAAAATGTATTCCCAAAGGGTACACCCTAATACACGCTCCTTCGGAGTGGGGGCACTTTGTGCCGTAAGGTATATTTTACGGCACATTTTTTGTCGTCACTCTTCTCCTTCCTCCCGAATATACTGGTAATAACCATCTTCTGCGAGGAATCTCTATGAAACAGCGTATACTCTTCGGGGCCCCTGCTCCCCAGTCCCGGGCCGTCCGTGCCTGCGCCACAGAACCAGGCTCCCATGGGTTCTTACAAGTCAATGTAGTCTCCATCGTCAACAATTTCCCCATCCAAAACGCCACGGTCCGCATATCCAGTACCGCTGCCCCGGACCAGACCATAGAGGAAATCACCACCAACAGCTCCGGACAGACGGAGGAAGTCACTCTCGATGCACCGCCTCTGGAGTACAGCCTCACTCCCGGCGACAATCGCCCCTACTCGGAATACAACCTGGAGATCACTGCTCCCGGATTTAAGCCTCAGACCATTTTGGGCACAGAGATCCTTCCGGATGCCACTGCCATCCAACCGGCTGCTTTAGAGCCGGAGGACGACCCGGTCCCCTTAGACCAGTCCATCGTCATCCCGGATCACACCCTGTACGGAAACTATCCACCCAAGATCGCCGAGTCCGAAGTGAAGCCTGTGGGGGAATCCGGGGAGATCGTCTTAAGCCGGGTGGTCGTTCCCCAGACCATCGTGGTCCACGACGGTCCGCCTACGGACTCTTCGGCGCCCAACTACTATGTCCCTTATCGGGATTACATCAAAAATGTTGCTTCCAGCGAGATCTATGCCACCTGGCCCCAATCCACCATCACTGCCAATGTGCTGGCCATCATGTCTTTCACCCTCAACCGGGTGTATACGGAGTGGTATCGAAATCAGGGCTACGACTTCACCATCACCTCCTCCACAGCCTACGACCACAAATGGATCCACGGCCGCAACATCTATGAGAGTATTTCCCTTGTGGTTGACGAAATTTTTGACAACTATCTGTCCAGGCCTGACGTAAAGCAACCTATCTTAACCCAGTACTGTGACGGAAGGCAGGTTACGTGCCCCAATTGGATGACCCAATGGGGTTCCTGCTCCTTAGGCGAGCGGGGCTACAGCCCCATCGAAATCCTCCGCCACTTCTACGGTTCCAGCATCTACATCAACACCGCCGAGCAGATCGCCGGAATCCCTGCCTCCTGGCCGGGGGAGAACTTAACCATAGGTTCCTCCGGACAGAAGGTCATGCAGCTTCAGCAGCAGTTGGATGCCATTGCCACCGTCTATTCTGCCATCCCTCGCGTAAACCCGGACGGTTTCTATGGCCCCAACACAGCCGCCGCTGTACGGGAATTCCAGTCGGTCTTCGGCCTGCCCCAGACCGGCGTGGTAGATTTCGCCACCTGGTACAAAATCTCACACATCTATGTGGGCGTCACCAGAATTGCAGAGCTGGTTTAACCTGATATCAGACCATTTTTCTTGAAAGGAGTTCTTTGATTTGGCAGACACAATGAAAGTCATCATAGATGCCGGCCACGGCGGCCCGGAGCCCGGAGCCACCTACTTTGGCAGGCAGGAAAAAACAGATAATCTGAATCTGGCCCTGGCAGTGGGCAGCATCCTGGCACAGCACGGTGTGGATGTGGTATATACCCGCGTCACAGATACCTTCAACACCCCCTTTGAGAAAGCGCAGATCGCCAACCGTTCCGGCGCCGACTATTTCGTTTCTCTCCACCGCAATGCCATGCCTGTTCCCGGTACTGCTTCCGGCGCGGAGACCCTGGTCTACGCGGATGACGGGAGTCCGGCTCTCATGGCCCGCAACATCAACTCTGCACTGGAGTCGGTGGGATTTACCAACTTAGGCGTCATCGAGCGTCCCGGCCTGGTGGTTCTTCGCCGCACCCAGATGCCGGCGGTCCTGGTGGAGACCGGCTTTATCGACAATGAGGCTGACAATCAGTTTTTTGACCAGAATTTCCAGGCCATCGCCCAGGCCATCGCTGACGGCATCTTAAAAACCATCGAGGAGGAGCAGAAAGCCCAGCCCGAGTACTATCAGATCCAGACAGGGGTATTTGCCAACCGGCAGGCTGCCGAAGCGCAACTGAACCGGCTTCTGTCCCAGGGATTCCCCGCATTCTTAATCCACGACGACAACGTCTACAAAGTCCGCGTCGGCGCTTTCCTCAATCTGGATAATGCCGCGAGGATGGAACAACAATTAAAAAATTCCGGCTATAACACTTTCCTTGTGCGGGAAAATGGAGTATACTAACAGACACAAGCCTATGCCAACCTACCAAGAGAAAAAGGAGGTCTTTCATGGAAAACAACCTCATCATCACCATCGGCAGGCAGTATGGCAGCGGCGGCCGTGAAATCGGCCGCCTACTCTCCGCCGCTCTGTCTCTGCCCTTTTATGACAAAGACATCCTCCGCATGACCTCAGAGGAAAGCGGCCTGAAAGAAAGCTACTTTCACCTGGCCGACGAAAAAGCCGGGGACCGCCTTCTCTACCGCATCGTCAACAGCCTGAAGCCGGAACTGACCCAGCCGTCCTTTGGGTCTGACCTTGTCTCGGCGGATAACCTGTTCCGGTTTCAGTCCACTGTGATCCGAAAGCTGGCCGCGGAGGAATCCTGTATCATCATCGGCCGCTGCGCCGACTATGTTCTGGAAGACATGGAACATATTAATCTGATCCGCATCTATCTCTATGCTGACTTAGACTATCGGATTGACCGCATCAGGAGTCTGGGCTATTTTGATGACGCGGATATCCCGGGGAATATCCGCCGCATGGACAAGGAGCGTCGGGATTACTATCGCTACTATACCGGACGCAGTTGGGAACACTTAGAAAACTATGACCTGACGGTCAACACTGCCACTCTCGGAGCCGAGAACACGGTCTCCCTGATCAGGCATTATCTGCAGACGAAAGGATACTTATGACAATGACGACCAAAGCAGTGATCTTTGATATGGATGGAGTCCTCATCGACAGCGAGATCTGTTATCTGAAGTTTGATCTGGCTTTCGCCCGAACCAAAAACCCGGATGTCACCATCGACCAGCTCTACGGCATGGTAGGCGCCTCCAAGCAGGACGCCTGGATGGTCATGGAACGGGCTGTACACAACGGACAGACCTGGGAGGAACTGAGGGACGACTACCGGGCCTCTGTGGATGTATTCTCTCAGGTGGACTACCGGGCCATCTTCCGCTCCGAGGCAGTGGAGATTCTGGATCTGTTAAAACGCCGCGGCTACGCCCTCGCCCTCGCCTCCTCCACCCAGATGGAGCTGATCCTGCGAGTGTTAGCTGAGAACAACATCACGTCCTATTTTGATGTCATCGTGAGCGGAAGCCAGTTTAAGCAGAGCAAGCCCAACCCGGAGATCTACTTCTACACCGCCAAGCGGCTGGGAGTGGAGCCAACGGAGTGTCTGGTGATCGAGGACTCCACCTTAGGTATCACCGCGGCTTCCAGGGCCGGGATGACCATTGCCGCTCTCATCGATGATCGGTTTGGCTTTGACCGCAGTCTGGCTGACTATGAGATCCAACACCTCGGCGAGATTGCCGGCCTTTTGGGGATCTCGGAAAACTCCTGACCGAGCCTTCGAACAGGAAGAGGCAGAGAGTCTTTTTTCGGCTCTCTGCCTCTTCTTGTCGTTCTGCCCCATCCGCGTCACTCCTCCACATCTACCCCCCTCGGTCCCACATGAGTGGAAAACACGATCTGAGTGCTGGTCTTTCCGAACTTCTGCAGCTGTCCGATAAAAATATCCAGCTCCATGGTACTCTGAAACGCCACCTTCATCAGCATGGAATACTCCCCGGTCACACAGTTGCACTCCAGCACATTGGGCATATCCGCCGCGTAGGCGTAAAATTTCGGTTTGTCCTCCGGCACCACATCCAGATTGATGAAGGCGATGATGTGATACCCCAGCTTCATCGGATCCACCAGTGCATGATACCCCGCGATGATCCCGTCCTTCTCCAGTTTCTCGATCCTGGCGGAAACTGCGGGAGATGACAGAAACGTCTTCTCCGCGATGGTCTTTAAGGACGTCCGCGCATTGTCCTGCAGAATCTTCAGTATCTTTCTGTCGATGTCATCCATAATTCTTACCCCCTTCTGGCACGATCTCCGCTTTGCTCTTTGATTCGTCTCATGGCTTCCACCGTATTCTCATAGGTTCCAAAAGCGGTGAGGCGGAAATATCCCTCCCCGCTGGGCCCGAAACCGCTTCCCGGAGTTCCCGCCACATTGGGCCCCTCAAGCAGCCAGTCAAAAAACTCCCATGACGTCATGCCATCCGGCACCTTAAGCCAGATATAGGGGGCATCTACCCCACCGTAGACCTCGTATCCGGCCTGGGCAAGGCCTTCATAGATCACCTTGGCATTTCTCATATAAACGGACACCTGATGAGCAAGCTGGTCTCTTCCCTCGTCCGAATACACCGCCATCGCAGCCTTCTGCACCACATAGGGGGCGCCGTTAAATTTGGTCCCATGACGTCTGGCCCACAGCCCGTGAAGGGCTACGCCGTCACATATCAGGTCCTTTGGGATCACCGTAAATCCCAGACGCACCCCGGTAAACCCGGCATTTTTCGAGAAGGAACGAAACTCGATGGCACAGGTCCTCGCCCCCGGGATCTCAAAGATGCTGTGAGGCACATCCTCTGTGGAGATATAGGCCTCATAGGCCGCGTCATAGAGAATCACAGCCCCTGACCGGTTGGCATAATCCACCCACACCCTCAGCTGCTCCCGGTTTAAGGTGGTTCCCGTAGGATTGTTGGGGTTGCACAGATAGATCAGATCCGGTTTCTCGCGGGGCAGCTCCGGGACAAAGTGATTGGAGGCCATACAGGGCATATAGATCACATTGCTCCAGATCCCCGCCTTCTCATCGTACTCCCCGGTCCGTCCCGCCATAGCGTTGGAGTCCACATACACCGGATATACCGGATCACAGACAGCGATACGGCTGTCCGGAGAGAAGATCTCCTGAATGTTTCCGCAGTCGCTTTTGGCCCCGTCGGACACAAAGATCTCGTCGGCCTCAATAGGGCAGCCCCGATCCTGGTAGTCCTTCTTCGCGATCTCTTCCCTCAGAAAACCGTACCCCAAATCCGGTGCGTAGCCGCGAAAGGTCTCCGCCCTTCCCATCTCGTCCACTGCCTCATGCATAGCTTTTATGATGGCCGGCGCCAGCGGCTGGGTTACATCGCCGATGCCTAAACGGATCACGCTTCTTGCGGGATTTGCCGCCTCGTAATCCCGGATCTTCTTTCCTATCCTGGAAAACAGATAGCTTCCCGGCAGCTTCAGATAATTTTCATTTACCTTTCCCATCTCTATCCCTCCCTCGTGTAATGTGTGTCGGCACGGGCCGCTTCGCTGCACCTGCCATGTCATGGGAACCCATCCTAATCGTGAGACTAATGTCTCACAAGTGTCCCTTTTATGACAGTTTTATTTCTCCGCAGAACACCTCCACGGCCGGTCCTGTCATGAACGTATGGCCGGACTCTCTGTCCCAGGTGATGTACAGGTCTCCTCCTCTCAGAGACACCCTCACCTGATCGTCGGTATATCCCATGAGAATGGAGGCGACCGCGCTGGCTGTGGCGCCGGTGCCGCAGGCTAAGGTCTCCCCGCTGCCCCGTTCCCACACTCTCATACAGATGTGGCCTCGGTCCACTACCTTTATGAACTCCGAGTTGACCCTGCCCGGGAATCTCCCGTGATTCTCATGGGACGGCCCTATCTTCTCCAGATCCAGGGAATCGATGTCCCCACAGAAATACACCGCGTGGGGATTTCCCATATCGATTCCCACAAACCTCTTCTCCTGGCCGTCGACGGCGATAGGCTCCGGTACTGTGGAGGTGATCTTCGGCACTCCCATATCCACCGTTGCGCGGACTGCCTTTCCCCCCTCTGTCTCCAGATCCAGAATCTTGATTCCTCCCAGGGTTTCCACCCGAACCTGTCTCCCTGTCACTATCTTGCGGTCGTACACATATTTGCCTACACAGCGGATGGCGTTGCCGCACATGATTCCCTCTGAGCCGTCGGCATTGAACATCCTCATCTTCACGTCCGCCGTCTCGGAAGGGCAGATCAACACCAGGCCGTCAGACCCGATTCCGAAATGCCGGTCACTCACCCGGATGGCTGTCCCCACAGGGTCCTCTACCGTCTCCTCAAAGCAGTTGACATACACGTAATCATTGCCCGCCCCCTGCATCTTCGTAAATTTCATCTTGTCTCCTCCCGACTGTTGATCAGACTGATCACCATCTGCGCTGTCTCCACCATGTTGGTCCCGTTGTCCATACTGCACTTCTGGATGTAACGGTGAGCCTCTGTCTCCGTCATGCTGTTGCGCTTCATCAAAAACTCCTTGGCCTCCTGGATCATCAGGGTCTCTTTCTCGCTGCGCTTCGTGGGCTCCTGTCTCTGCTTTCTCTTCCTCTGAATCTGATTTCTGCACATATCATCCACCGCAGCCACCAGATCATGGACCTTTAATGGCATGGGCAGGCTTCTGACATCCCGGGGCAGGATTCCCCCAAACCGATTGGGCGATGCCACCAGCAGCATCTCAAATCCTGCCGGCAGATAGTCCCGAATCCCCCGGTACAGCATATCCTCGAACCGATAGCCGCTGATGACGATCCCCTCGCTTAAGTCCTCCAGACTGCTTAAGACCTGGGCGCCGGAGGTACAGACCGCCACTACCTGGAAGCCGCTGCGCATGAGTATATTCTTGATACTTCTGGCATCCTCCTGTTTGGAAAAGGCCACTACAATGTTGGTCACATCCCTCACCTCCAGGTCGATTTCCCAAAGAGCATCAGAATTTATAGAGATACTCCTCGATCTCCCAGTCTGTCACCTGGGAGCGGAACTGATTCCATTCCCCCTTCTTTGCCTCCAGATATTTGGTATAGATATGGTTTCCCAAAACCTGCCGCAAAAACAGATCATGTTCAAATTCGTCGATTGCTTCCCCCAGAGTCTCCGGCAGCTGAGAGATGCCCCAGCCCTCCACCTCGGCCTCGGACATAGCCGACACATTGCGGCTGATAGGCTCCGGCGGTGTCAGCTCCCTCTTAATCCCGTCAAGCCCTGCTGCCAGACAGGCTGCCAGGGCCAGATAGGGATTCATGGCCGAATCCGGGCTTCTCAGCTCGATTCGGGTGTTGGCCCCTCTGGAAGAGGGAATCCGAATCAGCTGCCCCCTGTTGGAGGCCGTGGACCAGGCGATGTAGGTAGGTGCGTCGTATCCCGGAATCAGCCTTTTGTAGGAGTTGACCAGAGGATTGGTCAAAATCGTCATGGACCTGGCGTGATAGAGGATCCCCGCCAAAAAACCGTAGGCCAGCCTGCTTAAGCCCCGCTCGTCGGAATCGTCGTGAAACAGATTTTTGCCGCAGAGATCCGCCAGGGACATGTTGATGTGCATCCCCGATCCGTTGACTCCCGCCTTGGGCTTTGGCATGAAGGTGGCGTGAAGCCCGTGGCCCTTGGCGATGGTCTTTACCGCCATCTTAAAGGTGAGAATATTGTCTGCCGCCTTAAGCCCGGTCTCATATTGAAAATCCACCTCATGCTGGGCCGGCGCGATCTCATGATGGGAGGACTCGATGTCAAACCCCATATCTTCCAGGTTCAGCACGATATCACGGCGGACGTTCTCCGCCAGGTCGATGGGCCCCACATCAAAATATCCCGCCATCTCGTGGGTGGTGGTAGTAGGCCGTCCTTCCTCGTCGGTGTGAAAGAGGAAAAACTCACACTCCGGCCCCACGTTGAACCGATACCCCATAGACTCCGCCTCTTGCAGCACCTTCTTCAGCACATATCTTGGATCCCCCTCAAAGGGACTGCCGTCGGGACAGTGGACATCGCAGATCAGCCTGGCCACCTTGCCCTGCTGAGGCCTCCAGGGAAATATCTCGAAGGTGTCCAGATCCGGATACAGGTACATGTCTGTCTCCTCCACCCTGACAAAGCCCTCGATGGCCGACCCGTCGAACATGCAGCGGTTGTCCAAGGCCTTCGGAAGCTGGCCCGCAGTGATGGCCACATTCTTGAGCATCCCAAAGATATCGGTAAACTGGAGCCGGATAAACTCCACATCCTCTTCTTCTACCATCCGGATAATGTCTTCCTTGGTGTATCTTCCCATGTTCCCATTCTCCTCCCTCCTGTGATGTTGGGGTCAAAAGGTATTTGACTCCTATGAAAGAGGACGCTACAAGAGCCATTGTCACCAATGACTGCCTATGTAACGTCCTCGTCTACGTCTAAAATATAACAGCCGGCCCCCGATTTGTCAACAGGAAACGTGTACTCCCTCCTCTAAAAGGTGCTCAAACTGATCCCATGACACAAACCGTCCTCCCATATGTTCCAGATGGTTGGTATGGAACTGGCAGTCGATAAAAAGAAATCCTCTCTGGTGAAGGAAGCGGGAAAATGCGATCAGAGCCACCTTGGACCCGTTCACCCTCTCCGAGAACATACTCTCCCCGAAAAAACATCTTCCTATGGCCACGCCGTAAAGACCGCCGGCCAGCTTCCCCTCCTCATACACCTCCACACTGGCGGCATACCCCTCCCGGTGCAGCTCCAGATAGGCAGCTTCCATCTCATCGCTGATCCAGGTCCCCTCCTCACACTCCCGTTTCATCCGGCAGTGATGCATGGTATCCTGAAAATCGCGGTTCAAATAGATCTGAAACTCATGTTTCTTCATATATTTCTTCATAGAATGGGACACATGGATCTCCCCGGGAAATATGAGAAATCGCTCCCTGGGGCACCACCATAGAATCTCCTCCCCCGGATTGTACCAGGGGAAAATACCGTGGGTGTAGGCCAGCAGCAGCCGATCCACGCTTAAATCTCCGCCTACAGCCAGAAGGCCGTCTTCTCTTGCAAGGGTAGGTGTAGGGAAACTGATCTCGTTCTCCCTCAATCGGTATACGGGCATAATCTTCCTCTTTTCGCTGTCTCTTCCAATCGATGTCAATTCACCGGAAACGGCAGATGCCCCGCCGTATCCTGTATGTCTGCCTCTCTGTCCCGCCTGTATCCTAATCTCTCCGGAACAGATCCCTGGTATACACCTTTCCCTTCACATCATCCAGCACACTGTCATATCGGTTGGCGATGATACAGTCGCACATGGCCTTGAATCTTTCAAGATCATGGACCACCTGACTCCCGAAAAATGTGCTTCCCTCCTCCAGTGTGGGTTCATAGACCACCACCGCTGCTCCCTTGGCTTTGATCCGCTTCATGATCCCCTGGATGGAGGACTGGCGGAAGTTGTCGGAATTGCTCTTCATGGTAAGCCGGTAGACACCGATGACGCAGGGATGCTCCTTGCTGGCATCATAGTCGTTGCGGCTGTAGTAATCGTAATATCCGGCCGTGGTCAGCACCCGGTCGGCGATGAAATCCTTCCTGGTCCGGTTGCTCTCCACGATAGCCTCGATCAGGTTCTCCGGCACATCGGAATAGTTGGCCAGAAGCTGCTTGGTGTCCTTGGGCAGACAGTAGCCTCCGTAGCCGAAGGACGGGTTGTTGTAATGAGAACCGATCCTGGGATCCAGACAGACCCCCTCGATGATGGACCTGGTGTCCAGCCCCTTCATCTCCGCATAGGTATCCAGCTCGTTAAAATAAGATACCCTGAGAGCCAGATAGGTGTTGGCAAACAGCTTCACCGCCTCTGCCTCCGTAAACCCCATGAACAAAACGTCCACAGACTCCTTCAGCGCTCCCTCCTTTAAAAGAGCCGCAAACTCTTTGGCCGCCCTGACAAGGCGCTCATCCTCCCTGTCAACTCCCACGATGATCCGGCTGGGATACAGATTATCATACAATGCCCTGGACTCCCTCAGAAACTCAGGGCTGAACAGGATGTTGGAGGTGTGGTACTTCTGCCGCACCGACTCCGTATAACCTACGGGCACTGTGGACTTGATCACCATGACGGCCTCCGGGTTCACCTTCCTCACCAGCTCGATCACCGCCTCCACCGCGGAAGTGTCGAAAAAATTCTTTCGGCTGTCGTAATTGGTAGGCGCCGCGATGATCACATAGTCTGCCTGCTTGTAAGCCGCCTCCCCGTCCAGAGTAGCCGTCAGATCCAGATCCCTGTGGGCCAGATAATCCTCGATCTCCCCATCCTGGATAGGCGAGATCCCTGCATTTAGCTTCTCCACCTTCTCCGGCAGGATGTCCACCGCATAGACCTTATGCCTCTGGGAGAGAAGCACTGCCAGAGACAATCCCACGTAACCTGTCCCGGCTACGGCTATGGTAACAGGTCTTTGTATATCCATAACGATTCTTTCCTCCGTGTTTCCTGTTAAATTCCTTATCCCGCGCAGGCAGAAGAGCACTGGGTCTCACACACTCTGCCCACGGAAGATATGCATATTCCTATTATATATGGTAGGAAAGGAATATACAAGGGATTTCGGAAAGAGTTTTTTACTCCTATATTACGCTTCACGCTTATACCCCAGCGCCCGTATGGCATTTAAGATCGCCAGCACGGACACTCCCACGTCGCCGAACACCGCTGCCCACATGGAGGCCATGCCGCAGGCCACCAGCACCAGCACCAGCACCTTCACCCCGATGGCAAAGAGGATATTCTGCTGAACGATCGTCACGGTCTTCCTGGCGATGCGGATGCCGTCCACGATCTTGGAAGGCTCGTCGTTCATGATCACCACATCCGCCGCCTCCACCGCCGCGTCGGATCCGATGCCGCCCATGGCGATGCCCACGTCCGCTCTGGCCAGCACGGGGGCATCGTTGATTCCGTCCCCCACAAAGGCCAGGGTCCTGCCATCCGGCATATCCCCAAGAAGCTCTTCCACCTTCTGCACTTTATCTCCCGGCAGCAGGCCGCCGAATACCCGATCAAGCCCCAGCTTCTCTCCCACCGCCTTTCCCACAGATTCTCTGTCGCCTGTCAGCATCACCAGGTTTCTGACGCCTGCTCTTCTGAGGCCTTTCAATGCCTCCGGAACGTCGGCCCGAACAGTGTCCGCGATCACCACGGTTCCCAGGAATTCCTTCCCGTCCGACAGATACAAGGTGGTCCCCGCCGCAGCTGTCCTTCCCGGCACCGGGATGTTCTGTCCGGCCATCAGCTTTTCATTGCCGATATACAGCTCCATGGCCTCTTTCCCGCCGTCACCGCCGTTCTCTCTCTCATCTGCCCTGAGCTGAACATGCATCCCGTGACCGGCGATCTCCTCCACCGACAGGATCCTGTCTCCTTCCAGGGCTTCCCCTCTGTGATCCTTCTCAAAAGCCTCCTTCACCGACAACGCGATAGGGTGGTTGGAGTGGTACTCCCCGTAAGCCGCCAGCTTTAACAGCTGATCCCGGCTGAGTCCTGCGGCCGGTTCCACCTCTGTCACCTGAAATCTCCCCGTGGTCAGGGTCCCTGTCTTGTCGAACACCACCGTGTCCAGATTGCCCATGGCCTCCAGATAGTTGCTGCCCTTCATCAAAATCCCCTGCCTCGAAGCCGCTCCCAGGCCGCCGAAGAAGCTTAAGGGGACCGAGATCACCAGCGCACAGGGACAGGACACTACCAGGAAACTGCATGCCCGGTACACCCATACCGACCAGGGCTCTCCCAGAATCAGCGGCGGCACCAGAGCCAGGATCAGAGCCAGGATCACCACGATGGGAGTGTAGACCCTGGCAAATCTGGTAATAAAATTCTCCGCCCTGGCTTTCCTGGAGCTGGCGTTCTCCACCAGTTCCAGGATCTTGGCCACTGTGGAATCATCGAACAGCTTCGTCACCTCCACTTCCAAAACCCCGTTTAAGTTGATGGAGCCGCTGACCACCGACTCTCCCTCCGTGACCTCCACAGGGATGCTCTCACCGGTCAGGGCCTTCGTATCCAGGCTGGAGCTTCCCTTTAAGACCACTCCGTCCAGAGGCACCTTCTCCCCCGGTTTCACCAGAATCACTTCCCCGATCTCCACCTCATCCGGCTCCACCTGCTCCTCCGCCCCGTCTCTGAGCACATTGGCATAGTCCGGATTGATATCCATGAGATTGGCGATGGACTTTCTGGAACGGTTCACCGCATAGTCGCTGAACAGCTCCCCCACCTGATAGAACAGCATGACCGCCACGGCCTCCTCCAACTCCCCCACACCGATGGCTCCCAATGTCGCCACGGTCATAAGAAAATTCTCGTCAAACACCTGCCCGTGCCGGATATTTCTCAAGGCCTTCAGCGGAATGTCATAGCCCGCCGCCAGATAGGATGCCAAAAACAACAGCCAGTCCAGAGGATGCCCTCCCTCAGTCACAATCCCTCCCGCGAGAAATACGGCACTTATCACCAGACGGATAATCATCTTTTTCTGCTTCTTCGTCATAACATCATTCCTCCTTTCTCGGTATCGGCACGCGCCGCTTCGCGTCACCTGCCAGGTCGTCGGAACGCATTCCGGTTGGGAAACTTCGTTTCCCAAGCGTTCCTCCTTTCTCGGTATCGGCACGCGCCGCTTTGCGTCACCTGCCAGGTCGTCGGAACGCATTTCGGTTGGGAAACTTCGTTTCCCAAGCGTTCCTCCTACTCTTCAATGTGTTCCATGCCTTGGGCTAGGATCGTCTGGATGTGGCCATCGGACAGGGAGTAAAATACGGTCTTTCCGTCTCTTCGAAACTTTACCAGCCGCATCTGTTTCAGCACTCTCAGCTGGTGGGAGATGGCTGACTGGCCCATCTGAAGCAGGGTGGCGATGTCGCAGACGCACATCTCTGACTGGCTCAGCACATATAGGATCTTGATCCTGGTAGAGTCCCCGAACACCTTGAAAAACTCCGACAGTTCCAGGAGCTGCTGCTCGTCGGGCAGCACCTTCTCCACCCGTTCCACGATCTCATCATGGACATGCATAAATTCACAGACGCCTTCCTGCACTTCCTGTTCTATCCTCTCATGCTCTGTCATGTCATCAAACCTCCTTTTCATATGAACAACTATTCATATGTTTATATTATCACACTCAAAAAAAATGTCAACCCTTTTTCGATGCCACATCGCCAACCACCTTTAGGCAAAGAATTACCTGTAGAGATTGCGCAAAAAAGCTGCCATATATTCCGGAACAGGCCCTCTTTAAGCCTGTACCCGAAACATATGACAGCTCTTTCATGAAACCGATCTTCCTGCTGCCATCCTCTTTACGACAGCCCCAGAACCACTGCCAGGACCATGGTCACCGTAGCGCAGGCCACCAGAAGCGCCTGGAACTTAATCTGAAACTTGGCCCATTTTCCCCAGTCCAGCCTGGCCGCCGCCAGAGCACCCAGGAGACACCCGGAGGTAGGCACGATAAAGTTGGTAAATGCATCGCCCAACTGGAAGGCCACCACGGCCACCTGCCGCTCCACTCCCACCAGGTCCGCCAGAGGAGCCATGACCGGCATGGTCAGAGCCGCCTGTCCGGAGCCGGACACCACGAAGAAATTGAACACGGACTGGAACAGATACATCAGCCACGCGGAGATCACCGCCGGGAATCCCTGCATGCCCTGGCTGATGCCGTGGAGGATGGTGTTGAGCACCGTGCCGTCGGTGGCGCTGGTGCCTCCCAGGATGATGATGATTCCCTGAGCCATACCCACACACATGGCGGCTCCCAGAAGGTCCGCCGCGCCGTGTTCAAAAGAGGTGGCGATGTCGTTGAGTTTCATGTCATTTAAGCGGAACGCCACGCCGATGACTCCCGCCACCAGTCCCATGACGAAAAACTGGGAGGCGATCTCCGGGATATAATATCCCTCGCTCACCACGCCCCAGATGGTCCACACCATACAGGCGGCGATGGTCAGCAGCACCAGCTTATGACCCAGAGTGAAGGGCGGCAGCTCCTTTCCCTTTCTGGAGAACTCCTTCCGGTATCCCTCGTCTGACTCAAAGGCCACGGAACTCTCCGGATTCTTCTTCACCTTCACGGCATACCGCATGGTAAAGACGATGGTAAGTCCGGTAAAAAAGATCCACATGGGGATGCGGAACCACGCTCCCGACATCACCGGAAGTCCGGACACGCCCTGGGCCACTGCCAGGCTGAAGGGATTCTGCCAGGAGGACCCGAACCCGATCTGAGTGGACACATAGGAACACATGATTCCCACAACCGCGTCATACCCCATGGCGATGAACATGGGCACCAGGATCATGACAAAGGGGATGGCCTCCTCCCCCATGCCGAACACCGCTCCTCCCAGGGAGAACAGCACGACCAGAATGGGGATCAGCAGGATCTCCTTGCCGTTGGTCATGGCGATGACTCTCATGATGCCGCTCTCCACAGCCCCTGTCCTGATGACGATGCCAAAGGCTCCTCCCACGATGAGGATAAAGGCGATGATCCCCACGGCAGTCCCGTTCTTATCCCCCACGGTCATACCCTCAAACACATAGTTTAAGATTCCCTGTCCGCCGAAATCCTCCGTCCCGAACAGGGGCGCGATCTTGGTCACCTTGTTGCCGTTCTCATCCAGCACATACCGGAAGCTGTCCGGGTCCAGAACGGTCCTGGTCTTCTCGGAACCGTTCATCATGTAGGTGACTTCCTTTGTGTCGTACTGCCCCAGAGGGATAAACATAGTCAGCACTGCGGCAAACAGAATGACCCCGAAAATGATGATAAAGGTGTGGGGCATCTTCAATGATTTCTTCTTTCTCTCCATAGTAATTTCTTTCTCCTCTTCTTTGGCAATCACTCAAAGGTTCCTTTTGCCAGAACCTGTCCGTCTCTCACCATGACACGTCCCTTTGCCATGACCACGGCTATCTCCAGGGTCTTTCTGTCTGCCAGCACCAGATCTCCGTCGGTCCCCTCTTCAATTCTGCCCTTTTTCGGCAGCTTCAGAAGGGCGGCCGGATTGCAGGTCACTGCCTTTAAGGCTGCGGTCAGCGGGACGCCGTCAGTCAGCACCGCATCCCTCATCTCCCGGTAGAGAGAAGTCACCTTTCCCACTCCCAGCCCCAGAAACTTGCCGTGGGAGTCAAAGACAGGGAGACTGCCCTGACCGTCGGACGAAAACGTCACATGGTCTTCGGAGACCCCCTCATCCAGAGCCGTCTTAAGGCCTGTGCTGGCCTTCACCTCATCGGGATCCAGAAAATCCGGATCCGAGCTGGTGGTCAGATCAATGTACCCGCCCAGATTTTTCGCGTAGTCGATGCCATCCTCCATCAGCGCCCTGCTGCGGTTGATGTGAGTGGGCAGCATGTTGGAAGCCGGAATCTCCGTCTTCTTTAAGACGTAGCGGAGGAATTTCAGCCTGTTTTCCCCGTCTCCCATGTGGATATTCACCAGGCCCGCCTTGCCTGACAGGATGCCTCCCACTCTGGTGTCCGCCACGATCCTGGCAAACTCCTTCTTCGACGGCTGGGAGGACCGGTGATCCGATATGGCGATCTCCCCGGTTCCCACCACCTTCTCCAGGAGAATCATGTCATCCATGATCTTCCCCGTCAGAGTCCGCACCGGTACCTGATAGGAACCTGTGTACACGTAAGTGGTGATCCCCTCCTCCTCCAGGCCTTTGGCCTTAGCCAGAAGATTGCTCATGGTCCTGGTACAGCCGTCCGTCCCCAGACAGCCCACCACCGTAGTCACCCCTCCGCTTATGATGTCCGACAACATGATCTCCGGGGTCCTGGTCTTAGCCCCGCCCTCTCCTCCTCCGCCCAGGATGTGGACATGGGCATCGATCAGTCCCGGTACAAGGACTTTCCCGCTGCCGTCTATCACTTCCACATCATAGGCTTCTTCTGCGGGAAGATCTTTTGCCATCTTTAGGATCTGACCTCCTCCGACGAGCACATCCATGACTCCCAGGCTTTCCGGGGCGTAAACTTCCGCATTTTTAATCAGATACATCTCCATACCTCCAGACTTCTGTTGTGAAGTGCACTGCTCCCATCCGTGATGGGGCTCTAGGACAAAGTATATCACACTTTAGGACGATAGTCTTGCATATTTATGAAATTTACTGAAAAAAAAACCGCCTCAAACTGTTTGAAGCGGCCTTTCCTGTCTGTCATCGATAAGCGTCCATACGTTGATTCAGATATTTGGGATAATTCTCATTGATCCAGAGGTTGATCAGAAGCGGTTCAGACTCTTCAAACCCGGCTTTTCCATAGTCCGTCTTATCCAGCACCCAGAACATCCCCTGAGAAGTGCCGTAATCTACCACACCGCTGCACTGTCCCGGGGACAATTCCCTGGTCTGGTCCGCAAGCCATGCCAGCCTTTCATTGTCCCTGGGCATTTGACTGGTATCATACTCCACTTCCTCATATTCAATAGAAGCAGAGCATCCGGCCCGAACCGCCTCAAGGATCGCTTCCGGTTCTGTCCCCTTCTCCACTTCCTCCTTGACAAGCTTCCATGCTAAGGCCAGTTCTTCTGGAAACTCTCCCACCTTCATACCATAGTACATGTAGATGCCGACCCTGGCCTTACATCCTCTGTCAAAATAAGAAGGATCTGTGTTGTCATACACCTGTCTCAGCTGCTCTTTCGTGGGCTTCAGTTCCGTCTCCAGCAGCTTTTCTTTTAGGGCATCTCTCACCTCCATCTGGGTCCTGGAGATATACTCCATCAGGCCATAGGTCTCGGGCCCGTATGTGATCTGCCCCGGCTCCGCCCTCCGCTTATTTTCTATTTCCAGTGATTTTTTAATCTCATCCAGCGTGATGTCCGCGGCAATCCCATAGTTTACAGCCTCCATCCGCTCCACCGTATCCTGGAGAAGAGCATTCATCGCCTCCTCCCGCAAAACTGCCGAAGGGCTCTCCCCATGGAACGTCTTTTCCCAGAATCCCTCTTCATTGGGATCCTGATGGTAGGTATTATAAAAATAAGAGCTTACTTTCGCGCGGAGATCCGTCTCATAGAGTGCCAGATGTTCCTGAGGCACTGCATACGTCCCAATCCGCATAACGGGTTTATCCTTCTTTCCATGCAGCCAAAATCCCGCGCCTGTCCCTATTCCCACCAGCACCAGAATCACCAGGATCACCGCCCCAATCCCTGTGCAGGAGAACTTTCTGTGGATTAATCCAAAGACGTTTCGTCTCATGACAGTCTCCGCTCCTTTTTATCCGGGTATGGGTGGAGACTCTCTACCCATACCCGTGACAATTTTTAATGCTTTCTGTATTTCACCATTTCCTGTGTCAAAAGTCTCTCGATCTCGTGAATCTCTTCCATGGAAGCGTCCACATCCCCGATGATGCGCTGTGCCTCTGCGATCAGCTGTTCCAGACGCGCCTCATCCACATTGCTGAATTCTGACGTGTCGATCCTGGAGGCCATGTCCTTGACAAAGCTCAGATTCTTTTTCACGATCTTTTCCGGTTCGTAATCTGTCTTCCATATCAGGGCCGGTTTTACCGCTCCCTCTTTTGTGGTCCTGGAGGAATGGATTCCCACATAGTTGTTTGCCGCTGCCGTCGGGATGCTGATTTCAAAAGATATCTCGCTCTCGCCTGCTTTGACGGCCGCCAGCACTGCCTGTGTCACGTCGAACTGCTGGATCAGACTCTCTGCGGTCATGCTCCTTGTCATAACGGCCACAGGTTCTGTGCCTCTCCTCTTCGGGAAACTGTTAAAGGTCACGGAGTCCCCCTCCCAGTCGCTGTCCACATGGTAAATATTGGCCGCTGTAAAGTCTGCGCTGGGTGTGTCTGTCAGCTCATAGGTCAGCCAGATCTGTTCCGTTCCCTCCGGCATCTCATCCAGGCTGAATTTCATCAAAGACTTTCTCGTATAATTCTGAGCGCCTGTATCATATTTTACGATCAGGCTGGTGGAGCCGTTAAAGTTCTTGTCCCCGTCGCTTCCTCCCTGCACATACACATCGTCCATAGAGGAGGCAGACTCATCGCCCACCTGTACTTCCACAGAGGCTGTGATTCCCGCCGTATTCGAAAGCCCTTCCGTCAGATTCAAGGTTCCGGTCAGCGTGTAGATGCCGTACACATCCTTCTGATAGTCGCCTCGTTCCCAGGTAAGTTCCAAAGTATGGGTATTGCCGGCATTGTCGTAGGCGCTGACGGTTTCGGGCAGTTCGATATCGGCAAACTTCGTTCCCGGAACCACCTTGATCCTGTCAAACTCCTCCGTGAGACCTACAATCTCCACCTTCTCGGATTCCGTAATCTTTATGGCCACCTGGCTCGTACTCCCCGTGGTGCCTGCGGTATTTACCGACAGCTTGATAAAGGGCGTCTTCTGAATCACCTCAATATTGTCGTCTTTCGCTACGATATCACCGCCTGCAAAAGGAAGGGAAACTTCAATGGTTCCTCCGTTCTCCTGTGTCGGATCCGCCACGCCTGCCGTCACCACTCCGTCTGACACTCTCATGGTCACGGAAGCCGGCTTGTCGGATGTGATCCCTGCCACGGTCTTTCCCTTGCCGGTCCAGAAGTTGACCCCGGTTATTCCCAGGGAATTCTCCCTCACTCCGTGGGCGTCTTCGCTGCACTCCAGGATCTCGACATCCGGATCGGCCGCATAACTCTCCGTTGCACCGGCATCTTTTCCCGGAAGGATGACATAGGAGTAATCCGCTCCGGATGGTTTTTTCCCGTGCTCGAACCAGAATGTGGCGAACTGGTTGGTCTCCTCCCCTTCCGAGGT
>JAAWBS010000011.1 GCA_022792815.1 Hungatella sp. | reverse complement strand
GCTGGCGTTTGTTAGGGGGCAGGTCAGAGATGTCCTGTCCGTCAAAGATCACTTTGCCGGTGTCCGCGTGTTCAAAGCCTCCGATAATCCGCAGAGTGGTGGTCTTTCCGCAGCCGCTGGGGCCCAGAAGCGTGACAAATGTATTCTCTTTCACAGAGAGGCTTAAGTCATCCAATACCAAAGTTCCGTCAAAACTTTTGGAGACATTGATCAAATCGATAAGACTTCCCATGTGTTTTCCTCCTGGTTCATTACAATCTCTTAAAAGCTGGGCGGGGAACTGACCCAAAGTATGACAGCCCCGGACTTGCTGGTGAGATAGTGTTTCTTGTCCGGGACAAAATAGAAGGACTCTCCCTTTTTGGCCCGGTAAATTTTGTTTCCCAGATGGATGGCTACGGTTCCCTGGAGCACATAGCCGAATTCCTCCCCCTCGTGTGGGTTATCGGGATAGGTCTCTCCACCTGGGTCTAACGTGAGCATGATGGGTTCCATCACATTCTTCTGTGCGTTGGGGATAATCCACTTAATCTCGTTTTTTAATTCCCCGTCCTGTTTTTCAAAATAGTCGGCCTTGCCGAATACGATCTGTTCCTCCGGCGATTCGTTGAAAAATTCGCTCAGAGTGGTGCCCAGGCACTGGAGAATATCCATGAGCGTGGCGATAGATGGGGAGGTTAAATTCCGCTCCAGCTGGGATATAAATCCCTTGGACAGCTCTGCCCGGTCCGCCAGCTCCTCCTGGGTAAGGCCCTTGAGAATACGAAGTTCTTTCAGTTTTAAACCGATATCCATGACTTCTCCTTTATCTTAGGAAACCCGAACAAAAAGTTTACTAATACTAACTGACACTAAATATAATCTTAAAGTTTAGTAATAATAAACAAAGTGCAAATACCATTATACAGAAAAATATATCGCTGTCAATAGATTTTTTACGAAATCTGTGATATTATATGGATAGCTGAAAAAACTCAGGAATTTGCAGGAGGATTTGAAAGATGAAAGGTGTATATATGGCATATGTAGGCTCCTACTCCTACACAGGCAATGCGAAGGGAATCACGGTTTACGATGTGGACGTGGAGAACGGCAGATTTAAGGAGCGCTGCGAGGTGGAAGTGGACAACTCCTCTTACCTGGTGGCAGCGGCTGACGGCAAAACCCTGTACTCCATCGCAGATGAAGGGGTGGTCTCGTTTCGGATCCATGAGAACGGGAGCATCACCCGGCTGAACACGGCTAACATCAGGGGCATGAGGGGATGCCAGCTGTCCGTGGAGCCGGATGGAAAGTATCTGTTTGTGTCCGGCTATCACGACGGCAAGGCGACGGTTATGCACTTGAATCCCGACGGGACCATCGGCTCCATCGCGGCAGGAGTCTACCACAAAGGCCTGGGCAGTGTGGCGGAGAGAACCTTCCGTCCCCACATCAGCTGTACCCGCCTGACCCCGGACCGCAAGTTTGTCATGGTGGCAGACTTAGGGGTGGATCAGGTGAAGGTCTATCGGTTCAAGGAGGACCATCTGATGCTGGTGGATGCCATCCCCTGCGACTTAGAATCCGCTCCCAGACATTTTATCTTCAGCTCTGACGGCAAATTTATCTACCTGATGTATGAGGTGAAGAACATCATCGATGTCTATACATACGAGACGGGAAACCGTTCCCCGAAGATCGAGAAGATCCAGACCATCTCCACCACGGGGAAGAAGCAGCTGAGCCAGCTGACGGCTGCCTGCGCCATCCGGTTCTCGTCCGACGAGAAATATCTCTTCTGCAGCAATGCCGGCGACGACACGGTGAATATCTTCAGGAGAGATGAGGAAACCGGCCTGCTGGAGTCTGTCTGCTGTCTTCCCATCAGCGGCTCCTATCCCAAGGATATCGCCGTCTTCCCGGACGATAAGCATCTGGCCTCCTTTAACCACGAATCAGGGACTATCACATTCTTCGATGTGGATTATGAGAAGGGCCTGCTGGTCATGTGCGGAAGGCCCATGAAGGTGGATGAACCCAACTGCTGCGCCATCGTGAAAGTGCGGTAGACGGACATTTTCGAAAAAAGAGAGAAACTGTTATAAAGGAGGGATCGACATGGCAGGCTCCACATGGGGGACACTGCTGACCATGACCACATGGGGGGAATCTCATGGAAAAGGGTTGGGAGTTGTCATCGACGGCTGCCCGGCAGGGCTTAACTTAAGCGAGGAGGACATCCAGAAGTATCTGGACCGCAGGAAGCCGGGACAGGGCAGATTTACCACTAAGCGCCAGGAGGGCGATGAGGCGGAGATTTTGTCCGGTGTCTTCCAGGGAAAGACAACCGGGACACCGATCTCCCTGGCAGTGTACAACAGGGACCAGCGGTCCCGGGACTATGACGACATCAAGGACATCTACCGCCCAGGCCATGCCGACTACACCTTTGACGCCAAGTACGGATTTCGGGATTACCGGGGCGGAGGCCGCTCTTCCGGCCGGGAGACCATCGGCAGGGTGGCGGCGGGTGCCGTGGCGGCGAAGCTTCTGGAGAGCCTTGGGGTTACGGTAATCGCCTACACCAGATCCATCGGCCCCATCGAGGCGGACCCCGACCGGTTTGATCTTGAGGAGCGGTTTGCCAATGATCTGTGTATGCCGGATGCTCAGGCGGCCCGTAAGGCCGCGGCGTATCTGGAACAGCTGATGGCCGCAGGAGATTCCGCAGGAGGTGTGGCGGAGTGCGTGGTGGACGGCCTGCCGGCAGGGATCGGGGAACCGGTCTTCGAGAAGCTGGACGCCAGGCTGGCCCACGGCGCCATGTCCATCGGCGCCGTCAAAGGGGTGGAGATCGGAGACGGCTTTCTGACCGCCGGGAGTACCGGCTCTGTCAACAATGACGGTTTTATCCGGGACCCGGACAAAGGCATCAAAAAGGCCTCCAACCACGCCGGCGGAATCCTGGGGGGCATCAGCGACGGAAGCCAGGTGGTCCTGCGCGCGGCTCTGAAGCCGACACCGTCCGTCTCATGCGTACAAAAGACAGTAAGCCGCCTGGGAGAAGAGGTGGAGACAGTCATAAAGGGACGCCACGACCCCATCGTGGTTCCCAGGGCCGTGGTGGTGCTGGAGGCTATGACGGCATTTACCGTGGCAGATCTGCTCCTGGTGAGCATGAGTTCCAGGCTGGACCGGATCCGGCATTTTTTTCATAATCAGATGAAGGAGAACAGACCCATATGAAGATAGTAATCGGCAACGACCACACGGCAGTGGATATGAAACTGGCGATCAAGGCCCATCTTCAGGAGCGGGGAATCGAAGTGACAGATGTGGGAACCGACACGTCGGAGAGCTGTGATTATCCCATTTACGGGGAGAAGATAGGGAAGGCCGTGGCGTCCGGTGAAGCCGATCTGGGCATCGCCATCTGCGGCACCGGCGTAGGGATCTCCATAGCGGCGGGAAAAGTGAAAGGGATTCGGACCTGTGTGTGCAGCGAGCCCTGCACCGCCAGATTTTCCAGGATGCACAATGATTCCAATGTCCTGGCCTTCGGAGCCAGGATCATCGGCACCGAGATGGCGGTGATGATCACGGATGCATGGCTGGATGCCCGGTATGAGGGCGGAAGACACCAGAGACGAATCGATCAGTTGACGGAGATAGAGAACCGATGAAGAAGATTATAGTGACCATCCCCGCAGGGGACAGACATAGAGAATATCTGGAGAAAATAGGAGCGGGCTGCGAGTTTTTCTACACTTCCCCCGCTGCCGTGACCGAAGATATACTGCGGACAGCGGATATCATCATCGGCAATGTGGCCCCGAAATTGTTAACATGTGCCCAAGGGCTGCAGTGGCTTCAGCTGAATTCCGCCGGTTCGGACAACTACTGTGCACCCGGCATCTTAAGGCCCGGTGTCCTTTTGACCAACGCCACCGGAGCTTACGGGCTTGCGATCTCCGAGTATATGGTGGGCATGTCCTTTCTGCTGCAGAACCGGTTTTATCAGTACTACGGCAACCAGATGGCCCGCCGATGGAAGGATCAGGGTCCGGTGACCTCCGTGTGGGATTCCACCGCTCTGGTGGTGGGATTAGGCGATATCGGCGGAGAGTATGCAAAGAGGATGAAGGCCCTCGGAAGCTATACCATCGGCGTGAGAAGAACGGCGGGGGAGAAGCCGGAGTATCTGGATGAGCTCTATACCACGGAGAGTCTGGACCAGCTCCTTCCCAGAGCAGATTTTGTAGCCCTCTCCCTGCCTAACAGCCCCTCCACCAGACATATCATGGACGAGAGGCGGCTGCGGCTGATGAAGCCTGGCGCCTATCTGATCAATGTGGGGAGAGGCAATGCCATCCACACAGAGGCCCTTCTGAAGGTCCTTGAAGAGGGCCTCCTGGGCGGTTGCGGCGTGGACGTGACGGACCCTGAGCCGCTGCCAGAGAATCATCCCCTGTGGGCAGCCCCCAGGATGGTGATCACACCCCACATCTCCGGACAGTATCACCTGTCTGAGACATTTGAGCGGATCGTCCGGATCGCCGGAGAGAACCTGGAAAAGTTCCTGGATGGCCGGACAGAGGAGATGAGAAACCTGGTGGATTTTGAGACGGGATATCGGAGGCGTTAGCGGGAGAGAATCCATCTCACAGCCCTGACCTCAAACCGGATTCCCCAAAACCACAGCCTGGCCAGACACTCCTCCAACCGGTTGACACAGAGGTAGTGCTTCATATAGTAGAGGACACTCGTCTCCCGAAGCCGCTGTCTGGCCAGCTCATCTTCAAAAGTCTTGCTGACGGACACTGAGTGATCATGGCGGTAGGACAAAGACGGAACCAGGGCGGTGCGGCGGCCGATGGTCTTCATCCGGTCTGCCAGCACCATCTCCTCCTGATACAAAAAGATCCCCTCGTCATACCCGCCGCATTCCAGGAATGCAGCCGCATCCACCATCAGCATAGAGCCGTGGACCGAGTCCACCCAGACCGCCTTCTTTCCCCGGAAATATCTGCGGGGATAGCAAAGGAAGGGCTTAAAGACACGGCGGCTCACCGGCCCCATGAACAAAAGCTGCCCCCAAAAACCGTAATGTCTCCAGGCACAGTCAGCGTCTCCGTTTTCCATGAGGGCTGCTGCCACTCCCGCCTCGGGATGGCGCTTTAAGACCCGGGCCAAGCCTGTCACGCAGGACTCCTCAAAAGATACATCCGGGTTGGCGATCACCACATAGGCGGCGTGATTGCGGAGGGCAGCATAGCGGACTCCCAGATTATTGCCTGCCCCGTAACCTCCGTTGCGGTCTGCGCGAAGGACCGTGATCCTTTTGTCCGCCAGCTTTTCCAGCCGCTGCAAAGAATCATCGGTGGAGGCATTGTCCACGATCACGATTTGCCGGAAGCAGCGGTATCCTCTGATCTGCCCCACCAGCTTTTCCGTGGTGTCGGCATCATTATAATTTAAGATTACACAGTTAATATTTCCGCATGAATCTTCTCTCTGTCCGCGATCTATCGCTCCTGTCTCCATCCCTGACTCCCTTCTCCTTTTCGACTTTGTAAAGAGACACTGCCGACGCGCCTTCCTGTTAACTGCGGGATCGTGACACACTGAGCCAATGTCTGAACCCACAGGCTTTTGACAAACCGGTATCTCAGAATATTCTCCAGCCTCCTCATGGGCTTTTGACCCGGAAGATCTAAAAATGCCCGGAGAACGCGGCGGTTGCCTGCGCTCATCCCACTGTGAAACTGCCTGCCAAAGGCGGCTGCCTGCCGAAACATCCTGAGATAATTGCTCTTCACCTCTTTTTGACGCCCGGGACGCGTGCGAAGATCCTCCATGTCCAAGGTGCGCCGTGCCCCCAGGACGTTGGCGCCGTGCTGACGGTAGAAGGAGAGAGGCTCCCTGACACAGGAGATCACCCCGAAACAGGAGGCACACAGTGCGATCCACCAGTCATGCATAAAACATGCCTCCGGAACCTGACCCGCTATCTGAGCCAGCTTGCGGTTCATCATGAGAGCTCCTCCTGTCACCGGGTTCTCCACCAGGATATGGGAGAAGGAAGTGAGACCGGGATCTAAACGCTCATAGGCCAGGAAGCTTGGATAAACCTGATTCAGTCCGGCATCCACCACCTCCATATCCGAATACACCAGAACCGGACAGCCCTGGGTCTCTATGTCTTTCATCCGCTCTAACAGTCTCTCCACTTTCAGAGAATCCCACACATCATCCTGGTCACTGAGCAGGATATAGTCGGCATCCGTCCGGGACATGAGCCAGAAAAAATTCATCGCCGGGGCCGGGACTTCAGACGGCCTGTCCTCATACCGTCCTTCTTTTACCCGATGGGTCAGGACTATCTGATCGGGATAATACATTTTATATTGCTCTAAAAGTTCTCTGGTGCCGTCTGTGGACCCGTCATCAGAGATGAGGATGCGCACAGGGACGGTCTGTGCAAGGATCGAATCCAATTGAGCCTCCAGGTATGCTTCCCCCTGGAAGGTCGCCAGGAGAACATCTATTTTTACAGGTGCATTCATACAAAACCTCCTATTGGTTATCAGAAAACAGATCAAAGGCCTCCCCTTTTGGCCTTACCTCAAAGGTCATGGTGTCTCCCCCGGAAGGGTGGACAAAAGACAGACGAAATGCATAGAGGGCCACCGATCCCTGCCTCCCCTCCCCCGATCTCCCGGAAAAATCAGGGTTGTAGCGCCTGTCTCCCCAGACCGGCAGCCCGTGTCCCGCAAATTGGACCCGAATCTGGTGGTGACGACCTGTCAAGAGCTCAATCTTCACCAGCAAAAGGGGACAGGGATCTTCCCTTCTATCCACAACCCGGTACTTGAGTTCGGCACGCTTCGCCCCGTTTGTCCCCTTTTCCACAATTTTCGACCGGTTCTCTCTGCCGTCTTTCAACAAGTAATCCACAAAGTTGTCCACATTATCCACAGTTCTTCCACATACGACGGCCATATACATTTTTCTCATCCTGCCGTCCTGAACCTGTCTGCTCAGGGAAGCTGCGGCCTTTTTCGTCTTAGCATATACCATGACGCCGCCTACCGGCTTGTCCAGCCTGTGGATAACTCCCACATAAGCCTCCCCGTTCTGTGGATAACGACTGTGGATATGTCTCTTAATCTCGCTTACCATATCCGGCACAAAGGAGGCTGCGGACTGGGACTCCATTCCCACCGGTTTCTTCACCACGATCACATCCTGATCTTCATACAATACTTCCAACATTTCTTTTTCTGTCTCCTCAATCTTATGACAAATGAACCTTGCATTTTTTCAGCATTTGGTGTATAGTATATATAAATACATCATATAGTTTTTAAAACTATATATAAAAGTTTTTAAAACTTTTTGTCAAATAAAAGAAAGTCCTCATCCAGAGACTGACTGTGATCCCACAGAACATAGATAAGGAGGTTCTGATATGAAAAAACTGCACATCAAAGATCCGGGCAGCGCCATCACCCATTTTATCGCCATGGTACTGGCCATCCTGGCCGCCACTCCCCTGCTGATGAAGTCTTATCACGATGCAGGCCGGCTGGCCACCACGGCCCTGGCCGTGTTTATCACCAGCATGATCCTTCTCTACGCTGCCAGTACGGTCTACCACACCCTGGACATCTCGCCTGGTGTCAATAAACTGCTGCGCAAAGTGGATCACATGATGATCTTTATCCTCATCGCCGGCACCTACACACCTGTCTGCATGGTAGTCCTGGGAGATCGAACCGGCTGGCAGCTTCTGGCCCTGGTATGGTTCATCGCCGTCTTCGGGATCCTCATCAAGGCCTGCTGGATCACCTGTCCCAAGTGGTTTTCCTCTGTCCTCTACATCGCCATGGGCTGGGTCTGCGTCCTGGCCTTCGGAAAGATCGTCCGCGCCCTCCCCGGCGCCGCCTTCGGGTGGCTGTTGGCAGGCGGTATCATCTACACCGTGGGCGGCATCATCTACGCGCTGAAACTGCCCCTGTTTAACTCCAGACACCACCACTTCGGCTCTCACGAGATCTTTCATCTCTTTGTCATGGGCGGCAGCTTCTGTCACTATGTGATGATGTATCAGTTTGTAGCCTAAATTCGGAAAGCCGGGCATCAGCCCGGCTTTTCTTTTGTCTCAGGAATGGGCAGATCTCTGTCGTTTCCCAACAGTTACTCTTCCGTCTGAGCTTTCTCTGCCTTTCGCTCTGCTTCCTCCTCGTCGGCAAAGAGAGGCCTCAGTTCCATCTCCCTGGGGTCCTCCCGCTTAGGCATATATCTGCTGAACACGTTATTCAGCATATAGGAGTTGAAAAAAGCGATCAGCGCTACCCCGAAGATACTCAGCTGAGGAATGTAGCTCACGGACAGAAACAAGATCGCCACATCCACCGCCAGCATCCCGATCGTATGAAACACATGACGGACAGCCATGAAAAAGGAGTTAAAAATCGTCCTCTTGACGGGATTATAGAACCGGGCCTGAAGAGGGAACACATAGGTAAACATGGCCATCCAGATGAACACCATAGCCAAAAACACGGATATCATCACGGTCCGGAAGGTGGAGTGTGCAGCCATCCTTATAAAATAGTACACGTCAAATGCCAGAAGCAGGCCCGTCAGCAGAAAGATCAGCCAGATCACAGTGGACTGCCTGAAATTCTCCTTGAAGGATTTAAAAAATGAGCGGATGGTATACTCATCTTCATCCCGGGCCAGCTTCAGTGTCACATAGTACATAGCTGTGGTAGATGCGCCGACGGTAAAAATCGGAATACTGCAGATAAACCACAAAAGGTTCACGATCAGTACGTCCCAAAACTTTCCGATAAATCTCCACACCGGGTTGTCATAGTTAAATAAACCTGATAGCATAGGCTTTTCCTCTTTTCTGATATCTGCGCTTCGTTTAGGTAGCGGCGGGAAACCCGAACTCCGCTTCGCTTCGTTTGGGTAGCGGCGGGAAACCCGAACTCCGCTTCGCTTCGTTTGGGTAGCGGCGGGAAACCCAAACTCCGCTTCGCTTCGTTTGGGTAGCGGGTAAGTGACCACTTCGTGGTCACTTACCCTTCATTATAGCGAATTTTGGGGGGAAAATCAATTTTCTTGGAGGATTTCATAGAAAATTTATGAATTTCTTTTAAAAAATGTGCTATACTCATAGGAAGTCAAGGAGGTACCTTTATGTTGATAAAAGAAGAACTGAAAGAGCACTTGAGAGAAGAGATCCGCAGGGAGCGGCAGAAGCTGAAGGAGATGTCTCTCTCGGATAAGATCTGGTATATCTGGGAATACTATAAATTCCACATCATCGGTGTATTTCTCGTCATCCTGGTGATCAGCATTGTCGCCACTTCCGTGCACAACGCGTCCATAGACCCGGGGATTTACTGTGTCGTCATCAATAACCGCTCTTCCCAGGAGTTAGATACCTCTGTATTGGAGCAGGATTTCTATGAGCACATGGGGTTCGGTGAAAAGCAGCCCGTCTATGCGGAGTCCATGTTTATCACCTACGGGGATCAGGCCACCGAGTACAGTTACGCCGCCATGGCCAAGCTGTCGGCCCTGATCGCCTCCAAAGACCTGGATATCATCATCGGAGACCGGGAGAACATCGACCACTACACCTCCCTGGACGGTCTCGCCGATCTGGAGCAGTTTCTCCCCCAGGATGTCCTCGCCGCGGCAGAGGACCGGCTGATCTACGCAGCGGACAGCAGCGGGCAGTCCGTCGCCACCTCCATCGACATCAGCGGTACCTGGCTGGCAGAGCGGATGCACCTGGCTCAGGAGTCCTCCAGTCTCAGCATCGTCAGCAATCTGCGCCATACAGACAATGCCATCGCCCTGATCCGCTACATCTTTGATCTATAAGCCGAAAGCCCAAGCTCTTCAGCAACCTTACAGACGCCTCATTGGAAGCGTCTGTTTTTGCGTAGACATGCCCATATCCGTTATTCTTACACCACATCAAAATCCCCTCGCAGGCCTCCCTGGCATAGCCCTTTCGGCGAAAAGGGGTGAAGATATGGTATCCTAGCTCCAGACCCTCCGCCGTCTTCTCCCCAGACTCCCACTGCAGGACAGTCACTCCCGCCTTGCCCACCAGACAGTCCTGCCTGCGGTCCCAAAGGGCCCACAGACCGTATCCCCAGAGACCGTATTGCCACCGGATATATTCTTCCAGGTGATCCCGGCACCAAAACACCCGGTCATCTTCCCCATCATCCGGTTCCCAGATCACCCGCAGGCTGTCCTCGGCCCGAAACTCCCGGATTCGCAGGCGCCTGGTCTCGGCGATCTCCCAGGGCAGGCCCAGTTCCCGTCTCACCACCTTCTCCAGATATTCTCCGGTTGCGTCATCCAGAGATTCCACTGCGTGTCTGGTGAGAAAGGTCTCCCCTGCCCCCTCCCTGCTCCATAAACTGACAGAGGCTTTCCCGGCCGCCTTGGCAGCCAGGAGAGCCTCCTTCTCATCCGATATCACCACTCTGTGAAGCCGTCCTTCTACTGTGACATCATACTCTCTTGTCATAGGGATATGCCTCTTCTCAGCAGGTCTCCGGCTCCGGGTAATCCACCCCCATGGTATCTACGGTCATGGACTGTATCTTCTGCTCCTTCATAGGACGATCGCTGTAGTCTGTCCTCACATCCGCGATCTTATCCACCACATCCATCCCCTCGACGACCTTTCCGAAGGCAGCATAGGCTCCGTCCAGATGGGGGCTTGTCTTGTGCATGATGAAGAACTGGGAACCTGCAGAATCAGGCGCCATGGAGCGGGCCATGGACAGGACACCGGGCTCATGCTTTAAGTCATTGGCAAACCCGTTCTGAGAAAATTCTCCCCGAATCGAATATCCCGGGCCTCCGGTGCCGATCCCGTCCGGGCAGCCGCCCTGAATCATGAAACCACTGATCACACGATGGAAGATCAGCCCGTCATAAAAGCCTTTCTTAATCAGACTGATAAAATTGTTCACCGTGTTGGGAGCTGTCTCAGGATACAGCTCCGCTTTCATCACATCACCGTTTTCCATGGTGATCGTTACAATTGGATTGTTCATACTCACAGATTCCTTTCCTGACCATTCCGGTTATTTTTCCGCGCAAAAGGCCGTAAGATTCCTTTTGCCGTTTGCTATATGATACCAAATCTGAGGCCTCTTTGCAAGTGACCTTCCATACAACTTTCGACCCGATCCGTATCTCGGGTGCCTGTGAACAGTACATCTCCCGCGCTCTCACAGCAGCTGCAGAAGGAATACCAGCAGGCAGCATCCCATGGACACCGCAAACAGGCTGACCTTACAATACCCCATGACCATGGCGGCGCCGAACCCCACGAAGGAGATCCAGGCAGACTGGGTGGACTCCAGGATCGCCGGAAAGGTCATCACTGACAGCGTCACATAGGGCACATAGGTCAAAAAGGAACGGAAGGTCCTGTTCTTAATCTCTTTTCTCAAAAGCGTCAGGGGAATCACCCGAATCAGGTAGGTGGTCACCGCCATCACCAGGATATACATGTAGTTTCTCATAAGTCCTCCTCCGGCACCGGCATAAGGATCGCTGCCCCCAGGGAGATCACCAGAGTCAGGGCGATGATCTTCATCCCCGACGAGATAAAATCAAACAGGGGCAGCACCTGAACCACGGCGCTCAGGGCCATGGACAGGAAAATCACCGGAAGCAGTTTTTTGTCCTCCCTGGCCGCCGGCATGAAGATCGCGATGAACATTCCGTACAGCGCCATATTCATGGCATTTAAAAATGTCTGGGGCAGCATCCCTGTGGACAGCACGCCTGCGAGAGTTCCCAGAGACCATCCCGGAACCGCCACGCTCATAATCCCGTAAGTATACCATGGGTCCAGTTTTCCCTTCCAGGAGACAGACAGGCCGAAGATCTCGTCCGTAACCCCAAAAGCTATGAGAAATCGATGGTAAAAAGGCAGCCGATTGTCCACTTTCTGGGACAGAGCACAGGACATAAGGCAGTACCGCAGATTGATCACCGCCTGGGAGATCACCATCTCTAAATAGGGGGCGCCGGAAGCGATCAGCGCGAAGGAGGCAAACTGTCCCGCAGAGGTATTGTTGGTAAATGACATGACTGTGGCCTGAAAAGGTGTCAGATCCGCTTTTCTCGCCGCGATTCCTATGGTGAAGGAGACCACAAAATATCCCAGTCCCACAGGAATCCCGTCCTTCATGCCTCGTATGTAAGTCTGCTTGTGCATAGTGGGTCCTCTTTTCCGTCACACGATGGGATTGACGATCTTTCCGATGTGCTCGATCTCGCACAAGACCTGATCGCCGGCTTTTAAAAACCTGGGCGGATTAAACCCCATCCCCACCCCAGCCGGAGTCCCCATAGAGATGATGGTCCCCGCCTTCAGGGTCATGCCCTGGGACAGTTCACTGATCACATGGTCGATGTCAAAGATCAGAAGCTCCGTGCTGCTGTCCTGCCTCAGCTCCCCGTTTACATAGGAGCGGATGGTCAGGCGGGGCGGATAGGGGATCTCCTCCGCGGTCACAATACACGGCCCCATGGGGAAGAATCCGTCCAGGCTTTTCCCGAAATACCACTGCTTGTGACGGCTCTGCACGTTCCGGGCGCTGACATCGTTGACTACCGAGTAACCGAACACGTACTTTCTGGCATCCTCCTTCGAGACGCCAAAGGCATCCTTTCCTATGATCACCGCCAACTCCGCTTCATAGTCCAGACTGTCCACCAGAGAGGCATGGGCAGGAATCCCCTCCCCCGTAGCCACACACCGGTTCACTCTCTTGGAAAAATAGACCGCATAAGGCCTCTCCCCGCCAAAATCCTCCTTCTTGTACCGGGCCGACTCCTCGGCGTGAGCCATATAGTTGATCCCCAGGCAGATCACATCCTGCCCCGGACTTAAGATGGGAGCCAGTATCCTCGCCTCCCCCACAGGGGCCGCTCCCCGGACCATGTCTGGATCTTTTTTCGCCATGTGATTTAACAGCTGGATCTCCGACTCGCTGATCCCCTCGATCACTTCCTCCATGGTCCGGTATTCTATCCCAAAACTGTCCAGAGGATAGAGCCAGGTCTCTTCCCGGTTCCAGATCCCGATCTTTCTTCTGCCGTCCACTTCATAGGTCAATAGTTTCATCTTCTGCTAAACCTCCCACAAGTCTTCCTTTGTTGTAGACACCGCGTCAACTCCCGCCTGAAATGCCGCCATAATGTCCTGCTTGTCCGACAAAAGGCCGCCTGCCACCAGAAGGACCGATGTATTCTCCCGGATCTGCCTGAGTATCTTGGGCATCATGCCCGGCATAATCTCGATAAAATCCGGTCGAAACGATGCCAGCTGCTTCCTGGTATTCTCCAGCGCGATGGAGTCAATGAGAAAAATCCTCTGTCCTCCCACAAGCCCCAGCTCCATGGCCCGCTTCACAAGTCCCGGCTTGGTGCTGATAATCCCGTCTGCCCTGGTGTTCTCCTTGATAAAATCCACCGCCACTTCCTTGGAACTGAGGCCCATGATCAGATCCACATGGACGATGGCCATCTTTCCGTGGGCTTTTACCCTCTCCACAATCTGCGGAATACTGCACACAGTTCCGTATAAGATAAACACGATCATGCAGTCCTTCTCCATGGCATGCTTAAGACCTGTCTCATCCTTCACTGCCGTGATCACCGGCGACGACTCAAAGATATCTTCTAACTTCAATTTCCTACCTCCTAAGTACTTCCCTATCATACATCAAATAGGTATAAAAATCAAATAGCAGCAGACAAAAAAGTACCTCTGTCTTTTTTGCCTGCTGCAGATGTCCCTATGATTAAGTCAAAATCAATTCATCCAGCTGTCATGCTGATCCACAGCCTCACAGCCGCCCTGATCATCTAAAACCACCTTGACGATCCCGTCATACAGAGTAAGATGGAATTCGGAGCCTTCTTTCACATAATTGTTGTAGACATCCATACTGCCCATCACGTCTCCCATGGCCACCACCACCTGGGGGCTGACGGTTCTGATCCATTTCTTCAGATTCGATGTATTCTTACCATGATGATTGGCCTTTGCAAGATCTGCCTTCAGCTTATCTCCGTACTGATCGATGTAATCTCTCTCCTGAGCCACATATAAGTCTCCGCCGAACAGAGCCGCAGACTCACCGTAGGTAAATCTTAAGAGAAGAGAGTTGTTGTTGAGGAACTGAGTGCTGTTATCGGGAAAACCGTCCGGATAGACGATCTCCTCATCCGGCCCCAGCACCTCAACCTCAACCAGGTCTCCGAAAGAGAACGTATCCCCCGTCTTCAGCGATATGATCTCCATACCGCCCTCTTTTAGGGCATCCACATAGTTCTGGTATGTCTGCGTGGTATATTCCACATAAGACCGATAAGAAATCCCCACAGGGAACTCAGCCATCACCGCCGGCACTCCCCCGATGTGGTCAATATGGGGATGAGAGGCCACCAGGTAGTCGATCTTCTCGATTCCCATATCCTTTAAAATCTTTACCACAATGTCTGACGAATCCGTATGTCCTGCATCCAGGAGCATCACCTTTCCGTCAGGAGAGATCAGTAGTGTAGAGTCCCCCGATACCTCCTCCGCGGCGCCTTCCACCTGAAGATCCAGGAAATAGACAACCAGCTTTCCCTCGTCCCCTGCAAAATCGATGATCTCCTCATAGCGGTCCACATCAGACTCTGCACCATCGGACTGAGCCGAACCCGACTCCGCGGCCGTCGTCTCCTGAACCGTCTCCTTCTGCAGAGACGAGGACTCCTCTGCCACTTCGGTCTCTGCGGTGCTTTCCGTCAGCACGGCCGCAGACTCCTGCACTGTCTCCGACCCACTGCCTGCCTTCGCGGCACAGCCTGCAACACAGAGAGCAGCTAAGATTCCTGCCGTCAGACCGCAGAAACATCTTCTGATTTTCATCTCTTTTCTTCCTTCTTATATTCCGCCCAAGCCCTGCACACCTGGGGATAATTGGTTATCACTCCGTTACAGCCCCACTCCTCCAGCTTCTCCAGCTGGTCCATGGAGTTGACGGTCCACACGTTTATCTTGATCCCGTATTTCCTGCAGTCGGCCACGATCTGGTCCGTGATACCGGCAAATCCGGGGTGATAGCACTCAAAGCCATAGTTGTGACAATAATATCCCGCATTGCCCAGCCCTGCATCGCTTAAAAGCGCACCGCACTCTGCTTCCGGCAGCAGCTCTTTTATCCTTATGAGAGACATATGGTTAAATGAGGAGAACATCACTTTCTTCTCCAGGCCGTATCTGCGGACGATCTCAACCGTCTTTTTCTCGATATCTTCATAGTAAAAACGGCCTGTCTTTATCTCGATATTGGTAGTCAATGCTGTAGTCGCAACCCATGCGCAGTATTCCTCGAACGTGGGAATAGACTGAAAATCCGTGACATTCGGGAATAAGACGGCTGCATTGAACTTTTTCAGCTCTTCATAGGTATAGTCTTTCACCAGACCGGTTCCGTCCGTAGTCCTGTCGATCTTCTCATCGTGGATCACCACCACGGTTTTGTCCTTCGTCAGCTGAACATCCAGCTCGATCTCATCAGCTCCGGCCTCCTCTGCCTTTCGGAAAGCCAACATGGTATTCTCCGGGTATTTTCCGCTGTACCCTCTGTGCGCGATTACTTTCATGTTTATGTCCTCTCTCATTCTTCTCAAAATTTAACGGGTCCCAAGGTCATGTATCAACATGCAGACATGTCATACATGACCTTTTGACCCTGGTATCATCCACATTATAACTCCGTACGTGATGTGGTTCAAGAGAATCCTGACTATTTCATAGCGGCTTTGGAATAACCGGTCAGCATGTATTTCTGGAAGACAAAAAACATGATGACAACCGGCAGGATCGCCATAACCGCGCCTGCCATGATCTCATGATTGTTCATGGTAGCCTGGCCGGCGAAGGTGTTCTTCAGCTGTGCCAGACCTACGGTGAGAACTCTTCTCTGCTCGTTTTTAGCGATAATCTTAGGCCAGAAATAACTGTTCCAGCCATTGGTAAACGTCACCAGTGTGGTGGTAAACAGGGTGGACTTACACATAGGTGTCAGGATCTTGGTGATGATTCCGATCCTGCCCAGTCCGTCTACCTTGGCGGCGTCGATGTAGCTGTCATCGATGGCCATAAAAGTCTGCCTCAGCATGAAGATATAATATGGTGAGACACACTCAGGAAGAATCAGTCCCATGAAGGTATCGGACAGTCCCCAGTTGGCGCACATGATAAAGATGGGGATAAAGGTAACCTGCAAAGGAATCATCAGGGCACCCAGGACAAAGATGAAGCAGGCGTTCTGACCCTTGAACTTTCCTTTGGAAAAGCCATAGGCGGCAAACACGCCGGTGATGATCTGGGAGCTTAAGATTCCTGCCGTCATGACGATGGTATTGTAATAATACTTGCCGAAATTTACCCGGTTAAATACGTTGACATAGTTCTCCAGATGAATCTCATGGGGCCACAGAGTCGGCTTTAAAAGCAGGATCTCATCCTGGGACTTCACGGAGGAGGAGATCATCCAGTACAGCGGGAAGATCACGATCAGGGTGATGACGATCGCCAGAGCATACTGTATGCCGACAACAATCTTCTTTTTTCTCTGAGCAGCGATCTGCCGCTCAAGATGGCTATTTGTGGTTTTGCTCATATCTGCCTCCTCTAGGAATCGTAATGTACGCTGCGGTTGGAAATTTTAAAGGTAGAAGCCGTAACGACCAGCAGCAGCACAAAGAATGCGATCGCAACTACCGAAGCCCTGTCCATACGGAAATCTTCCATGGCATACTTGTAGATCGTATATACAAACACCTCCGTGGCGCGATAGGGGCCGCCTGATGTAAGAATATCTACGGATTGGAATACCTTCATGGAAGAGATAAACGTGGTGACAAACAAAAACAGGGTCGTCGGGGACAGCATGGGCAGAGTGATCTTAAAAAAGCTCTGCACAGCCGTAGCGCCGTCCAGTGATGCCGCCTCATAATAATCTCTGGAAATCCCGATCATAGCCGACAGATAAATCATCATTCCGTATCCGATCGCCCTCCATCCGGTCAGCATAAGCACCGAGATCAGCGCCGTATTCCGGTTGCCCAGCCAGTCCACAGACGGCAGACCCACGCAATTGAGCAGATAGTTGAGAATACCGGTGTCCGTATTCAGGATCCACAAAAAGATAACGGCCGCGGAAGACATGGCCACATATTTTGGCATAAACACGATGGCTCTCATGATGGAAAACGACTTGTTTAAACGGCCGAAGACCAATGCAAAGATCAGCCCGCCTAACAGCGTGATGGTCAGTTCGCCTATGGAGTACAGCACCGTGACTTTCAGGGAATTCAAAAGGTGCTTGGTTCCGGAACCGTTGAACAGCCAGATCCAGTTTTTCAGGCCTACATAGTTCCATCTCTCGTTTAATAAATTCCAGTCCGTAAAGCTGATCTGGATAAGTTTGCAGATGGGGTAGTAAGTAAAAATACCAAGAAATACCAATGCCGGAAGAACACATACAAAGTCTTTGACGGCCGACATGGTCCTTGGCTTTATGAATGATTTTTTCTCCATCTTAACGCCTCCTTTTGAAATACGGCCTTCGTCAGTGATACCGAAGGCCGTTTTTAAGCTGTTATGAATTTATGAATCCTCGAGAACCTCGTTGATCTCTTCTACCATGTCCTCGATCTTGCCGGGAATGTCCACATCTTCGATCATAATCTCTGCCATGTAATTCTTCCAGATGGTAGCCAGCTGGTTCCAGCCCGGATGCTGAATCCTGGGATTGATCAGATCCAGATTGTCAAAGATACACTGAAACGCCGGTTTCTCCTCCAGGAACTTCACGCCCTCCTCGGTATGAAGTACAGAGTTTCTGGTGGGCATATATCCGGTTCCCTTCACCCATGTCATATTCACGTCTTTGCTGCAGAGATAAGCCAAAAACTGCCATGCCGCATTCTTAGTAGCCTGATCATTCTTGGACGGGATCAACAGCACACAGCCGCCAATCTCCTGATTCTTGGTGGCGCCGCCCGGAAGCCATGCCATACCGACCTCAAAGTCACATTTATCTGTATACAGTTTGTACATGGAGCTGGTGTGCATCACAGAGAATGCCTTCTTGTCGATGAAGTTCTGTCTCATGATGGAAGAAGCATCTGTTCCGTTGGCCCAGTAGATATAGCCCTTGTCACACCACTCTTTGAATTTATTTACGATACCCACTGCCGCGTCATTGTCCAAATCTGTGGATATCTGATCATCGTTAATCAGTTTTACTCCGTTGTTCAGGTAGAAGGTCTCAAAATACCACTGATCCCAACCGGGGATGACGGTTCCGTAGCGCTCTGTGGTTCCGTTGTTTACTGCGGAAGCCTTCTCCAGGAAGGAGTCCATATCGTCCCACTTCTCCGGAATGGTGACACCTAACTCGTCCGCCATAGTCTTGTTGTAGAACACGACCTGAGTGGAGATGAGGAACGGAAGAGAGACTTGCTGTCCGTTGTAGCTGGAGGCATCGACCAGACCTTTTCCGAAGTCGTCGATGTCAAAGCCTGTGGCCTGGATATAGGGATCAAGCACTTCTGTCAGACCGCCGGCGCCGTACTCGGCCACATAGGGAGTGTTGGCCACCGTCACTGCCGGAAGTCCGGTTCCTGCCGCATGAGCGGCTACCAGTGCCTCATTGACCTGGGAATAGCTTCCCACATAAACCGCTTCCACGGTGATCAGGTCCTGGGAGCTGTTGAAATCGCTGACTACCTGGTCCACTACGTCGGCATACTGAGCCTCCAGAGAATGCCACCACTGGATGGTAATGGGCTCTGTCACCTCGTACATGGAGGCATCCACCGCCGGGGTTTCTGCAGGTGCGCTCTCCCCTGAGGACCCGCCTGCCGCCGGAGCCGCTGTCGTCGGTGCAGATGCTGCTCCGCCTCCGGTAGAACCTCCCCCAGTGGAACCGCCGCCGCTGCATCCGCTGAGCAAAGTGCAGCCCATCGCTGCTGTCAACACGAGCGCTAACATTTTCTTCATAAAAAACTGTCCCTCCATTTCATGATTTGGGGGTGTTAAATTGTTGATAAATATTGTTAAAATTTTTATATCTTTTTCTGTACACGCATTCGCTATTTTATCAACATTTTTCTGAACACCCTTTTTTAATGTCAATTCTCATGCTATAAAATTACCATAGATTTGTACTATTTGTCAATATTAATTCTCCATATTTTTTTGTGTTTATAAATAATGTATAGTTTCTATGCTATTTTTTGTCTATTTTTTTAAGTTCAAACAGGAATTCGTGTTAAACATTGTTAAACTCAATATTTTTTGTGAAATAAAGGGAACCTTTCAGAAAAATTAAAATAGAAGTGTTTAAATCAGTTGCATTTTCTGTTGAATAATGTTAAAATTCAACTACAACCGAAGACCGGAAACTTTTCAGGAGGAACTTACATGAAAAAAATTACTATCAAAGATATCGCCGCTGCGGCTCATGTTTCTCCTGCGGCGGTGTCCATGATCCTCAACGGAAGAAATTTATCCCGGTTTACCGAGCAGACGATCCAGAACGTCTATCACGCCAGCCGCCAGTTGGGATATGTCTCCAAAAAACAGCAGCGTCACAAGAACCCGAAAGAGACCATCCTCATCGTCTGTCCTTCCCTGATGAACCCCTACTATGCCACTCTGGTTCAGTGTATGGAACAGGAAGCCCGTCTGAGGGGGTACCTGACTCTGATCTTCACCACCTACTGGGATAAAGATTCAGAGCGTGAGATCCTGGAGATGGCTACGGAGCCCCACATCGCCGGCGTCATCTTTGCCATGATTCCCCAGCAGCCCCGCCTGGCCGAGGAGTTCAGCAGGGTTGTGCCCATGGTGGCCGTGGGCGATAAGACCGTGAACTTAAAGATCGACACGGTGGATGTGAATAATTATTCCGCCGGCAGGATGGTGGCCGCCCACCTCATCAGCTTAGGGCACAAGCATGTGGCCTACATCTCCACGGCCCTCAACGACGAACACTCCTCCCGGATGAAGCGGTGCGACGGTCTCAGCGACGAGTATTTCCAGTCCTGTCCCTCTGGGACTGTCACGATCTATACTCAGGACGTGTCCTCCCACAAGGAACTGTATGTCACCGGGGTGGAACACGAGGTCGGCTATACCCTGACCCGACAGTGCCTGGCAGAATCCCCTCATGTCACTGCCATCGTAGCCATCAACGATATGGTGTCCTACGGGGTCCGCGCCGCTTTGATCGACGCGGGGCTGGAGATCCCAGGGGACATCAGCCTGTGTGCCTTTGACAACATCTATCCGTCCCGCTTCCCCGGCATCGAGCTGACTACCATCGAGCATGCCATCGCGGAGAGAGGGCGCAGCAGCATCCGCCTCTTATCGGAAAAACTTCGGGGAAAATCAGAGCTGATCGACGAGAATGCCATCACGAGAGTAGAATATCAGAGCAACCTGGTGGTCGGCAGAACCACAGGCCCCGCCAGGCAGACGGCACCGGCTTAAGAGAACATACTCTGCCTGTCAAAGCATATTCTTCAAGAAAACGAATCTTCCTCTTCCTGCTCTGCCTTTGCCGTCTCCTCCCAGTATCTGCTGAACACATGGCGGAAAAAATAGGAACTCACAAAGGCCGCCAGAGCCATAAAGACCGGAAACAGGATGGTGATATAATATGCCAGCACTCCAAAGAGCACATAGATCACCAGAACGGTCACCGACACATAGAGATTCCCCATGGCCATGATGAAGCTGTGGGTCAGGATGGTTTTCACAGGCAGGCAGAATCTGGACAGGATGGGAAAGACATACAGGGCTGTCAGGGCATAGATCAGGCACAGGCACAGAATCACGCCAAGACACACCACCCGGATGCCTCCCGGCACGGCGATCTGCATACACGCCCACAGATCTGCCCCCAGAAAACCGCCTGCTGCCAAAAGGATCAGCCAGAGGATCGTGGCCTGTTTAAAATTCTTGGCAAAGGCCTTCACAAAGCTTTTCCACACATACCCTTCCTCATCGTCTGTCTGTTTTAGGGTAAATTGGTACAGGGAGGTGGTGGCAGCCCCCATGGTCACCACAGGGACGGAAAAAAGGAACCACAAAATCCCCAGAAAGAACACATCCGTGATCTTGTTCATAAAGCTCCAAAACCGGTTTTCCGGGTTAAATAAAGTATTCATATACAACCGCCTTTATCTGAATTGTATTGTCTCTGCACAGTATAACATAATCCTTTGGCAGGAGGACATTTTTTATGAAATTTTTACAAAGACTGAAAAACGGGTTATCCAAAGACCGGCAGACGCTTCGGGGTCTGTCCTTCTGGCAGAAGGTCCGCTTTGTCACAGACTACTATCGGGGATATGCCTTTGTGTTTCTGTGCCTGTGTGCCGTCGGGTTCTATGTGGGAGACATCTTTATGCAGAGCAGGCGGGAGACGGTGCTGGAAGGATTTTTTACCAATGACGAGGAAAACCTGTTTCCCGCCAAGGAGATCTCACGGGAGTTTGGGGAATACTTAAACCTGTCCCCCCGCCAACAGGTGATCTTTGACGACAGCCTCTATGTCCAGATCGGCTCATCCATCGACTATCACACGGCCAGCCAGGGCAAGATCGTGGCCTATGTATCTGCCAGAGAACTGGATTTTCTGGTCACCACCAGAGAACTGGCCCAGTACTACAGCCCCGGCTTTCCCCTGGCCGACTTGGAGGAGTTTCTGCCGGAACACCTGCTGCTCCCCTTAAAAGACCGGTTTCTCTACAGTCAGGACCCTTACGGTCAGACAAAGGCCTGCGCCGTCAGTCTGGAGGGCTCCAGGTTCGAAAAAAAGGCAGCCTCCGATCAGGCTGCCCCTCACTATCTTATGATATTCTCCTACACAGAGCATAGAGATGCCGTGATACGGTTCCTGGAATATGCCTTTGAGGAATGACTATCCCTCCCAGACGGTTTCCAGAAGCTCCTTCATCTCGCCTAAAGACCGGTAGACGGCATCCGGTTTCACGTCAGATTTCTCCACATCCGAAAGCTGTGTCTCTCCTGTCAGCACGAGAAAGCCGTTGGCGCCGTGATTCACGCCGGTGGCCACGTCCGTGTAGAGCCGGTCTCCCACAAACGCCACCTTTTCCCTGGCCTCTCCTGTCCGCAAAAGCACCATATCCACAGTCTCCCCAAAGGGCTTGCCCAGGTACTTGGGCTCCACACCGGTGGAGAGGGTGATAGCAGCACAAAATGCTCCGCAGTCCGGCATAAATCCGCCCTCTGTGGGGCAGTTGATGTCCAAGTGGGTCGCCAGGAATGTGGAACCCTCGCGGATAAAGGCGCAGGCCCGGTCTAACTTCTCATAAGTCAGTGTGGTATCAAACCCCACAACCACGATCTCCGGCCTGGGATCCCCTTTTTCCCACAGGGGGATCCCCTCCTCACGGAAGCTTTCCTCCAGAGCGGGCGTTCCCACCAGATAAATCTTTTTTCCAGGATATACATCATTAAGATAGGCGATGGTCACGTCACCGGAGGTCATAATCTGATTCCTTCCGATGGGACATCCCATACCGGCCAGCCGCTCCATGTAGACCTTCGGCGACCGGGAGGAATTATTGGTAAAAAACAAGATTCTGCGCCCTTTCTCCTCCACATACCGGACAAATTCCAGAGCGCCCTCAATCACATGGTCACCCAGATAAAAGGTGCCGTCCATATCCAACACGAACAAACCGATCTTTTTCAGCAGATCGATCCGTCTCTGTGCCTGGCCCTCGCCGCCAGACTTATTCTCTCTGTCCACTTTTTGTCCTTTCCTGTCTTGTCAGTGATCTTCGGCCTCCTGACGGCAGCCTTGCCTCAGGGGGATGCTCTGCTGCCGTCCGGCCGAATCTATCTATAGTCTACTGCCAAGGTCTGACTGCTTTTGTACACGCCATAAGGTGTAATGCGCAAAAATTAGGGGAGTGCGGTCAGACCTTGTGCAGCTACAGGCGCTCTACGCCTTTGGTGGCGATGATCTCCACTCCCGTGTCCGCACAGTTTTCGATGAGCACCTGGCCCATGGCTACCGGCGCATCCACACGGGTGCTGCGGATCTTCTCCATCACCTCAAAGATCTTTGATTTGGGAATATCGCTCTTGGTCTTTACCGACACTCTGGCGATGGTCCCGCCGTTTACGCGGATGCTGGAAGTCACGATCCTGGTGGGACTCAAAACTTCTTTCCTGGCATAGTCCGCCCCTCTGGGGCAGGTGTTGCCGGTTACATTGATCTCATCTCCATCCATAGTCACCGTCACCGGGCAGCCCAAGGGGCAGCCGATACAAATTAAATTTCTCACTTCCATCATTCCACCTCCGTACAAATCTTAATCCGGCCGATCTCCGGATAATCCGCAAAGCTGCTCTTCTTTAATACCACCTGCTCCATCTCGCCCGGGGCAAGGACTTTTTTCTTCTTTTTGGAGATCAGTTTGTCGTCATAGTACACGGAAATATACTGGTCCTTGTAGACATCTGCCACGCGGAAACGAACTGTCACCGTGTCTTTCATGGTATCTATGTTGAGAACCTGAGGAACCGTATAGCGGACGCCGTTCTCCGCAAGAAGGGGAACCTTGTGTCCTTTGCCCTCAGCCTTTCCGTTCTTTACATAGGCAGCCGCATTCTCTCCCGCCAGGGCAGCCTCCTGGGACACAAAGTCAACCAGGTCATGGACATGGAGCACATTGCCGCAGGCGTAGATTCCCTCCACCTCGGTCTCCAGGCAGTCGTCTACGTTGGGACCGGAGGTGACACGGTTCATGGACACTCCCGCGCCTTTGGACAGCTCGTTCTCCGGGATCAGACCTACGCTTAGGAGAAGAGTGTCACAGGAGTAGTGCTCTTCCGTGCCCGGGATGGGATTGCGGTTTTCGTCCACCTCTGCCAGGGTGATGCCGGTCAGCCTCTCCTTGCCCTCGATGTTGATGATGGTGTGGCTCAGCTTCAGGGGGATGCCGTAGTCATCCAGACACTGGACGATGTTTCTCTTTAAGCCGCCGGAGTAGGGCATAAGCTCTGCCACCACCTTTACCTTGGCGCCCTCCAGGGTCATACGCCTGGCCATGATCAGGCCGATATCGCCGGAGCCCAGGATCACTACCTCTTTGCCCACACAGTAGCCCTCGATATTCATCAGGCGCTGCGCGGTCCCTGCAGAATAGATACCGGCCGGGCGATATCCCGGAGTGTTTAAGGCACCTCTCGGGCGCTCCCGACATCCCATAGCCAGGATGACGGCTCCGGCCTTGATGGTCACCAGTCCCTCTTCTTTGTTGATGTATGTAACTTCCCTGTCTTTGCTGATATCAGCCACGATGGTGTTCAGCTTGTAGGGAATCTTCTCCTCCTCTACCATGGCAATGTATCTGGCAGCGTACTCCGGCCCGGTCAGCTCCTCCTTAAAGGTGTGAAGGCCAAAACCATTGTGGATACACTGGTTCAAGATGCCTCCCAGTACCCCGTCACGCTCCAGAATCAGAATATCTTCAATTCCGGCTTTTCTTGCTGCTGCTGCTGCGGACAATCCTGCAGGGCCTCCGCCAATGATTACGATATCATGATGTGTCATCTTTGATTTCCTCCTATGCTTCTCCGGTGATCATCTCAGAGCCGGGCTGGTTTTTACAGATTTGTTCCATGGGAATTCCTGTCTCACGGCTTAAGATCTCCATGGTCCTTGGAGTGCAGAAGCCTGCCTGGCAGCGCCCCATTCCCTGACGGACTCTTCTCTTGATCCCGTCTAAGGATCTGGCCCCTAAGGTCCTGCGGATGCTGTCCACGATCTCGCCCTCGCTGACATTCTCACAGCGGCAGACGATGGTACCGTAATCCGGGCGCTCTTTGATCAGTGCCGCCCTCTCTTCCCTGCTCATAGCAGATACATGGGGAATCCCTTTTCTCGTAGCGATGAAGTCGTCCTTCTTCTCTGCACCTGCCTTTTCGGCGATCAGCTCTGCCAGATAGACACCGATGGCCGGTGCGCTGGACAGGCCCGGAGACTCGATTCCGGCCGCATCGTAGAAACCGTCTGCGCTCTCTCCTACGATGAACTCATCGCTGGTCTCGTGAGCCCGCAGGCCGGAGAAGGATGTGATCACCTGGCGATAGGGGATATTTTTTACACTGACAGCAGATTTCTTAGTGGCCTCCGCCAGTTCCGCCGCCGTGGTGTAGGTTCCCTCTTTGTCTTCAATGTCCGTCGCCGTGGGCCCGATCAGCAGGTTGCCGTGGATGGTAGGAGCAACCAGGATCCCCTTGCCGTACTTGCCGGGAAGCTGGAAGATGGTCTTATCCACATGTTTTCCCGCCTCCTGGTCCAGCAGACAGTAGTCACCCTTTCTGGGGATAATCTTAATCTTGTCGTCGCACACCATGTTGTGGAATACGTCGGCGTAGACACCGGCCGCATTGACCACAAATCTGGTGGTGATCGGCTCCTTGCCCTTCACAGCCAGCTCATAACCGCCTTCGATCTTCTTAATGTCCGTCACCTCGGTGAGAAATCTGAATTCCACCCCATTGTCACAGGCATTCTCCGCCAGGGCGATGGTCAGTCCGAAGGGACATACGATGCCGCCGGTAGGGGCATAGAGGGCTGCCACCACCTCTTCTGTCACATTGGGCTCCATGGCGCGCACTTCATCCCCTGAGATGATTTTTAGATCCGGAACGCCGTTGGCCACCCCCCTCTCATAGAGAGCATTCAGAGCAGGACGATCTTCTTCCGAAAAACACAGAACCAGAGAACCGTTTCTGCGGAACGCGAAATCCAGGTCTTCGGACAACTGACCCATCATCCGGTTTCCCTCCACATTCATCCTGGCCTTGACGGAGCCGTTGGCAGCATCATAGCCGGCGTGTACGATGGCACTGTTCGCTTTCGATGTGCCGGAACACACATCCTCCGCCCTCTCCACCAGACAGGTCTTTAACTGGTACCTGGACAGCTCTCTGGCTACTGCGGCCCCTGTTACGCCGCCGCCAATAATCGTTACATCATACTGCAATCCACTCATATCGTCTCTCCTTTTTGTTTTTATATGGAACATCTTGGATTTTCCTTATAACTTATGACGTTTCTGTGCCGCTTTCGGCCTCGGACTTCATCCCCTCTGCCCGACTTACAAGATCTCGATGAACTTGACACACTCCATCTTATGCAGGTCCTCGATCAATTCCGCCCTCTTGGTGCGGTCCTTCACCTCGATACAGAGGATCGCGTTGGGACCCTCTCCCTTGATCTTACTCTTGCTCAGCTCGATGTTGTAAATCTTAATCTCCATGGAATGGATCTTCTCCATGAATTCGGACACGCATTGATTGTTGGGAAATTCAATGTAGATATCAAATACTCTGGCGTACATGTGGAGCCGCGCATCGATCTTCGTCAGTACCTTCAGAGTCAGCATCACCAAAACCAGAGTGATGAATGCCCCCTTGACGAATCCGATTCCCACAGCCAGCCCCAGACAGGCGCAGGCCCACAGTCCTGCCGCAGTGGTCAGGCCGCGGATCTGGTTCTTTCCGGTAACGATAATGGTTCCGACACCCAGGAAACCGACACCGCTGATCACCTGAGCCCCCATACGGGCAATGTCCATATTGCCCTCAAAATTCATCTTGATATACTGTCCGGTCATCATCACAAGGGCAGCTCCCAGACACACCAGGGCGTGAGTCTTGATTCCGGCTCCCCGGCGCTTCAAAGCCCGATCGATCCCGATTACCGTCCCGATGACAAGCGCGGAGACCATGCGGATGACCATGGCTGCAGTACTCCATCCCTCTGCTGTCGACAGGAATGTCTCTAACATCTCTCTACCTCTTCCTTTCTCCTGCAACATGATAACCGTTCCCACGCTTTGTCTGCCCGGTCCTTGGTCCCGGATGCCAGGTGAGAGGCCCGGAAGCTGTCATTTTCGTCTGTCAATACACCTGCCCCCCTGAAAAAGCGAAAAAAAGCAAGGTAAATCTATGGTTTCTCCCCACAAATTCTACCTTGCTACTCTCATCTCACAGGTAAATATTTTACTCTCCTTATACTACCATAATTGACAGAATCCGTCAAGTATTGATATTTTTTTGTCATGGTGGTTTTGACGACGGGAACTCTTACTCTTCATCCTCTCCCCATGCAAGAGCGCACCGCACCGCCCGTTTCCAGCCTTTCAGCAGTTCCCCTCTCTTCTCCTCATCCATCTTGCTGTCAAAATAGCTGTCGATCTGCCAGTTCTTCACGATGTCCTTCTTGTCCTTCCAGTATCCCACTGCCAGGCCTGCAAGGTAGGCGGCCCCCAGAGCCGTGGTCTCGATACACTGAGGCCTTGCGATCCTCGCCCCCAGAATATCTGCCTGGAACTGCATCAGGAAATCGTTGGCGCTGGCGCCGCCATCCACCTTCAGCTCTCTCATCCGGATGCCGGAGTCCTGCTCCATGGCTTCCAGGAGGTCGCTGACCTGGTAGGCTAAAGACTCCACCGTGGCCCGGATAAAGTGTTCCTTGCTGACGCCTCTGGTCAGGCCTACGATGGTCCCCCTTGCGTAAGGGTTCCAGTAGGGAGCGCCCAGTCCCGCAAAGGCAGGCACCACATAGACCCCCGCCGTATCGGGAACGATCCCGCAGTACTCCTCTGTCTGGCCTGCGCTGCGGATCATCCTCAATTCGTCCCGAAGCCACTGGACCGCGGCTCCCGCCACGAAGACGCTGCCCTCCAGGGCATATTCCACATGGTCCTCCATGCCCACGGCGATGGTGGTCAGAAGGCCGTGGTCGGAGCGGACCGCCTTCTCTCCCGTATTCATCAACATGAAACAGCCTGTTCCGTATGTATTCTTCACATCTCCTGACCGGAAACAGCACTGCCCGAAGAGGGCCGCCTGCTGGTCTCCCGCCGCCCCGGCGATGGGCACACTGCCTGCCAACACGGAGTTGTGGGTACGGCCGTAGATGCAGCTGGACGGTTTTACCTGGGGCATCATGGAGACTGGAATCCTAAAGTAGTCCAGAAGCTCCTGATCCCAGCACAGTTTATGGATGTCAAAGAGCATGGTCCTGGCGGCGTTGGTGTAGTCGGTGACAAAAACCTCCCCTTTGGTCAGGTTCCAGATCAGCCAGGTGTCTACAGTGCCGAACAGAAGCTCTCCTCTCTCGGCCCTCTCCCTGGCCCCCGGAACCTGATCTAAGATCCAGGCGATCTTGCTGCCGGAAAAATAGGCATCCGGGATGAGGCCCGTCCTCTCTCTCACCAGATCTGCCAGCCTGTCCTCCTTCAGCCTGTCGATCATATCCGCCGTCCTGCGGCACTGCCACACAATGGCATTGTACACCGGGACTCCGGTAGCCTTGTCCCACACGATGGTGGTCTCCCTCTGGTTGGTGATGCCGATGGCCGCGATATCTTCTCCGTGAGCGCCGATGTTAGCCATGGAAGCCATCATCACGCTGAACTGGGAGGACCAGATCTCCATGGGATCGTGCTCCACCCATCCCGGCTCCGGGTAGATCTGGGTAAACTCCCTCTGTGCCACACTCTTGATCTCCCCCTTCTCGTCAAACAGAATACAGCGGGAACTGGTGGTTCCCTGGTCTAGCGCCATCACATACTTTGCCATAAAAAATCCTCCTCCGATTGTTTGGTAACCCCTTGCAGGGAAATTGGGTTTACGCGAAAAAAGAGCGGGGAATTACACGGAATTACCGCACCAATTCCCCACTCATACTCTCCCTGCTGCGTTACTCTAAGGGTAACATATTTTTGCCGGAAATGCAACCGGCAATGAGGGGCAGGTTCGGCAGAGCTCTCATCTGCTTCGGCGTATCTCCCTGATCACCTTCCACAGCTGCAGTACTACGGTAGGAGCAAACGCACAGATTCCCACTACACTCAGCTGACTCACACTTAAGTCCGAGGCTGCGAACAGTACCTGCAGTCCTGGTATGAACAGGACCGCAGCCAGGAGAAGCACTCCTGCCTCGAAGGCCATGACCGTATACAGGTTGCTGAACAGGCCAAGATGGAAGACAGAATGGCTGCTCCGGCAGTTGAAGCCGTGAAACAGTCTGGCCAGAGTCAGTGAGGCAAAGGCCATGGTGCTGGCCAGGGCTTCCCCTCCCTCTGTCAGCCCGGTTCGATACGCGTACATGGTGCAGACGGCGATCAGGCCTCCCTGTATGAGGATATCCCGGAGAAACCGTCTGGTCAGAATTCCCTGCCTGGGATTCCTGGGCGGCTGGTTTAACAGTTCTCCCTCCGGGTGTTCCATGCCGATGGCGATAGCCGGCAGGGAGTCTGTCAGAAGGTTGATAAAGAGAAGATGCACCGGGGCAAAGGGCAGCGGCAGTGCCATCATGGTGGTGTACAGGACACAGAGGATCCCCGCCATGTTGCCGGACAGAAGAAATTCTATGGCATTGCGGATATTTCGGTACACGTTTCGCCCGTTGGCTACGGCTTTTATGATGGTGGCAAAGTTGTCGTCTGCCAGAATCATGGCCGCGGCATCCTTGGACACCTCTGTCCCTGTACGGCCCATGGCCACCCCGATATCTGCCTGTTTTAAGGCCGGGGCATCGTTGACTCCGTCTCCTGTCATGGCCACGATCCGCCCCCTGGACTGCCACGCCTTCACGATCCGCAGCTTATGTTCCGGGGAGACTCTGGCGTAGACGCTGATATCCTCGATCTGCTCCGACAGCTTCAGGCTGTCCATGGCATCCAGCTGATCGCCGGAGAGAGCCTCCTCCCCGTCTCTCATGATGCCGATCTGTCTGGCTATGGACATGGCGGTCACCTTGTGATCCCCGGTGATCATCACCGGCCTGATGCCGGCCCTCCTGGCATCAGTCACTGCCTGACGCGCCTCTGGCCTGGGGGGATCCATCATGGCCGTCATTCCCAGGAATACCAGCTCCTGTTCCAGCTTCCTGTCACTGAGGGAGGAGATATCTCCCTTTAGAGGGCGGTAAGCCAGGGCCAGCACCCTCAGCCCCTGACGGGAACAGGAATCGCTTAACTGCGTCAGCTTCCTCTTGTCCGCCGATGTCATGGGACGTGTGATTCCCCTGTCATTGATCTGAGCACTGCGCTTTAAGAGGATATCCATAGCCCCCTTCACCAGAAGGGTCTGACCCTGGGGCAGATAACAGACGATACTCATAATCTTTCTCTCCGAGTCAAAGGGGATCTCTCTCCCGCGGGGGAAGCGGCTTCGAAGCTGTCCCGGGGACACTCCATACTGCTTCACCATGTGGAGCAGGGCTAACTCCGTGGCATCTCCCACCTCCTGATGTTCTCCCTCCCCCTGTCTTCGGCGGATGTTTTTCCCGGTTCTTCGGACTCTCTGATCTCCTTCATCCGGGATCCAGGCATCGTTAGCCAGGGCACAGATCTCCAGAAAAAGCCGATGGTGCTCTTTCCCCACATCCAGCTGATCCGGCCCCATAAGCCGTCCGTCCACTTCCACCTGTTCCACGGTCATGCGGTTTTGGGTCAGAGTTCCCGTCTTATCCGTGCAGATCACAGATACACATCCAAGACTCTCCACTGCCTTTAAGTCCTTGATGATGGCCTGTTCCCGGGCCATCTTCTGAGTCCCCATAGCCTGTACGATGGTGACGATGGAACCTAACGCCTCGGGGATGGCTGCCACTGCCAGGGCCACCGCGAACATCAGGGAGTCCAGCATGGCCATGCCCCGGTACATGCTTAAGACAAACACCACCAGGCAGATGACCATGATAGCCGCGGCCAGCCGGCTGCCAAACTGATCCAGGCTCACCTGCAAAGGTGTCTTTTTCTCCTCTGTCCCGCTCATCATGGAGGCGATCCGCCCGATCTCCGTGTCCATACCGATACCGGTCACCACGGCTGCGCCTCTCCCTCCGGTCACCAGAGAACTGCTGTACACCATATTGCTGCGGTCGCCCAGAGAAAGCTCTCCGGACAGTTCCCGGCTCTGTTTGGACACACCGGCAGATTCCCCTGTCAGAGAGCTCTCGTTCATCTGCAGGGATACGCACTCCAGAAGCCTTCCGTCCGCCACCACCAGATCTCCGCTTTCCAGAAACAGGATATCACCCGGCACCACCTGGTCGGAGGGAATTGAAATCTTGGTCCCTTCTCTCATAACTACAGCCGAGGGGGAGGACAGGGACTTCAGGCTTTCCAGGGACCTGCGGGCCTTCTCGTGCTGCACGGTCCCCAGAATCGCATTGAGAGTGATGACGGCAAAGATCACCATCGTGCTCTCCAGGTTATCTGTCACCATGGAAATCAGGGCGGCGCCGATCAAAATAAGAACCAAAAGGTCTTCAAACTGTTCTATGAATACTTTCCAGGCCGGTTTACGGCCAGACTCTTTCAGGGCATTGGGTCCGTATTCTCTTCTTCTCTGTTCCGCCTGCTTTCCGGTCAGCCCCTGCCGGGATGTGTCAAGCTGCCTCAGAGCCTCATCTGCCGTACACTGATACCATTCCTTCATGCAGCGCAGCCCCTTTTCTTTCTCCTTCCATATTTATGCCGGAATCAGAAAGAAAGAACCGGCTTTTCCTTGTCTTTTCTATCTGTTTCCGGTATACTTGGTATCAGTTATGAATTCTATCGGGAGGAACAATTCTATGGAGAAAATTACCAGCTTTACCATCGACCATCTGCGGCTGCTTCCGGGAGTCTATGTGTCCCGCAGGGACCACGCCGGGGACACGGTGATCACCACTTTTGACATCCGCATGACCCGCCCCAACTGTGAACCCGTGATGAACACGGCTGAGGTACACACCATCGAGCACTTAGGGGCCACATTTTTGAGAAATCACGGAGAATGGAAGGACCGGGTCCTCTATTTCGGGCCCATGGGCTGCCGTACCGGGTTCTATCTGCTGCTGACAGGGGACTATCATTCCAGAGACATTGTGCCTCTTATGACGGAGATGTTTGAGTTTATGCGGGATTTTCAGGGCGAAGTGCCGGGTGCCGCCGCAAAAGACTGCGGCAATTACCTGGACATGAATCTCCCCATGGCCAAATACTTAGCTGACAGGTATTTAAGAGAGGTTTTGGGGCAGATTGCGGAAGAGAGGCTGGTGTATCCGGAAGATTAGCTCCGATTGTATGGATGTCTCGTGAAAGAGAAGATTCCTTTTCACAAAAATATGCACCAAGAGCCGGAACCGCCGTCATTCGGGCGGATTCCGGCTCTGACTTTATCTGCCGTATCTACACTTCAAAGATCAGATCTCCGTAGCTGGGGAAGGGCCACAGCTCCTTATCCACGATCATCTCCAGCCTGTCAGCGGGATCTCTCAGGGCTTCCATGGCCGGAACTACCTTGTCATGGTATGCGTGAGCGCGGGCACAGGCTTCCTCCACGGAGCCGCTCTCTGCCGTCAGATCCTCCAAGGCTGCCAGTGCCACCTTCATGTCACAGAGCAGCGCGGAGGTCTCGATAAGCAGCTCGCTCTGGACACTGACATCCGCCTCCGGGCAGGCATTCTTCACGGCGCCTAAGGACTGTGCCAGACGGGTGGTATAGCGAATGACTGCGGGGATGATCTGTTTCCCTGCCATATCGATCATAGTCCTGGCCTCGATATTGATGGCCTTGGCATAGGCCTCGTACTCCACCTCTGCCCGGGACTCCAGCTCTGCCTTGGTAAACACGCCGAAGGTCTCGTACAGTTTCACCGCCTTCCCGGTGGTAAGCGCCGGGATGGCATCGACCATGGAACGGATGTTGGGAAGTCCCCTCTTCCCGGCCTCCTCCACCCATGCGTCCGAGTAGCCGTTGCCGTTGAAGATGATCCGCTTGTGGTCGGACAAAAGCTTCTTGATCATGTCGTGAACCGCGCTGGGGAAATCCTCCGCGTGCTCCAGTTCGTCTGCCGCCTCCTTAAACGCCTCCGCCACGATGGTATTTAACACCACATTGGGCGGTGCAATGGAATCGGAGGAGCCCACCATGCGGAACTCAAACTTATTGCCCGTAAACGCAAACGGTGAGGTCCTGTTTCTGTCTGTAGCGTCCTTATCCAGATCCGGCAGGGTGGCGATTCCGGTCAGCAGCTTGCCGCCTTTCTTGGAATGAGTGGCCTCGCCGGTGCTGCAAAGCTGGTCGATGACATCCTCCAGCTGCTCTCCCAGGAAGATGGATATGATGGCCGGCGGTGCCTCGTTGGCTCCTAAGCGGTGGTCATTGCCCACGTCGGAGGCAGACTCCCGAAGCAGATCCGCATGGATGTCAATGGCCTTCATGACGCAGCCTAACACCAGAAGGAACTGGATATTCTCGTGGGGCGTCTCGCCGGGATTCATCAGGTTGATGCCGTCGTCCGAGATCAGGGACCAGTTGTTGTGCTTGCCGGAACCGTTGACCCCTGCAAATGGCTTCTCGTGGAGAAGACAGGTCATGCCGTGACGGCCCGCTACCTTTTTCAGAGTCTCCATCACCATCTGATTGTGGTCCACTGCCAGGTTTACCTGATCGTAGATAGGGGCCAGCTCGTGCTGCGCCGGGGCCACCTCGTTGTGCTGAGTCTTGGCAGTCACACCCAGCTGCCACAGCTCCTGGTTCACTTCCTTCATATAAGCGCCGATCCTCTCACGGATGGCCCCGAAGTAGTGATCCTCCAGTTCCTGTCCCTTCGGCGGCATGGCTCCGAAAAGCGTCCTGCCGGCATAGATCAGGTCTTTTCTCTGCAGGTATTTTGCCCGGTCGACCAGGAAATACTCCTGTTCCGGTCCCACGGAGGGAACCACCCTCTTGGCCGTGGTGTTTCCGAACAGTCTCAGGATGCGCAGGGCCTGCGCGTCGATGGCCTGCATGGAGCGGAGAAGAGGGGTCTTCTGATCCAGCGCCTCACCGGTGTAGGAACAGAAGGCGGTGGGGATACAGAGGGTGACGCCCAGAGTATCCTCCCGGAGGAATGCGGGAGAAGTACAGTCCCACATGGTGTATCCTCTGGCCTCAAAGGTAGCTCTCAAGCCTCCCGACGGGAAAGAGGAGGCATCCGGCTCCCCCTTGATCAGCTCTTTTCCGGAAAATTCCATGATGACTCTTCCCTCTGCATTGGGGGCGGAAATAAAAGAGTCATGTTTCTCGGCAGTGACACCGGTAAGGGGCTGGAACCAATGGGTGTAATGGGTCGCGCCTCTCTTGATGGCCCAGTCCTTCATGGCATGAGCCACTACGTCGGCGATGGACGGATCCAGCTCTGCCCCGTCTTCCATGGTCTTCTTCAGTTTCTTGAATACACCTTTGGGCAGATATTCTCTCATGACTGTCTCATTGAACACGTTCCTGCCGAAAATCTCGGTCACACTCATAACCTCACTCATAATCCTTCCATCCTCTCTCTTTTATGGCTTTTCTGACCCGTCCGATTCCCCGGCAGCTCCCTCTTGCCTGTCGGATCATACTGTCTGTCGGTTTTCCGCAATAGACTTAAGAAAATAAAGTCATTTATCCTTCGTATTAAAAATGGCGTCCTCCTCAGAACCAGGAGAACGCCGTTGTTCTTTACTTAGATAAGATAAACCATTTCCGACAAAAATGCAAGTAGTTTTTTACATAATTTTCCCGCTGTGCGGGAACAAATTATGGTGACGATTCACAGCCTACGCTTTTCCTACGGAGCCGAACAGTTCCATCTTCTCTTTCACAGTGGCCTTGATGGCTTCTGCGCCGGGTGCAAGAAGCTTTCTCGGGTCAAATCCCTTGCCCTCAAGATCCTTGCCTGCCTCGATATACTTGCGTGTCGCTTCCGCGAAGGACAGCTGACACTCTGTGTTCACATTGATCTTAGCCACGCCGAGGCTGATGGCCTTTTTGATCATGTCTGCCGGGATGCCGGTACCGCCGTGAAGCACCAGGGGCATATCGCCTACCTTCTCCTTGACAGCCGCCAGAGTCTCAAAGCTCAGCCCCTGCCAGTTGTCCGGATATTTGCCGTGGATGTTGCCGATGCCTGCAGCCAGGAAATCGATGCCTAAGTCTGCGATGGCCTTGCACTCATCGGGATCCGCACACTCGCCCATACCCACAACACCGTCTTCCTCACCGCCGATGGAACCTACTTCTGCCTCAATGGAGAGTCCTTTTTCCTTGCAGATCTTCACCAGCTCTGTGGTCTTAGCCACGTTCTCGTCGATGGGATAGTGGGAACCGTCAAACATAACGGAGGAGAATCCTGCCTCGATGCACTTTAAGCATCCGTCATAGCTGCCGTGATCCAGATGGAGCGCTACGGGAACCGCGATCTTTAACTCTTCCAGCATGCCGTTCACCATGCCCACTACGGTCTTATAGCCTGTCATGTACTTGCCTGCGCCCTCGGATACACCCAGGATAACCGGAGATTTCAACTCCTCCGCGGTCAGCAGGATGGATTTGGTCCACTCCAGATTATTGATGTTGAACTGTCCTACTGCATACTTGCCATCTCTTGCCTTTTCAAGCATTTCTCTTGCCGATACTAACATATCAAAACCCCTCCATCTCTTATAATGTAGTGCGCTGCAGACCATAGCCTGCTTCTGTTCTATGAGAAACGGCAAATTTGTTTGTCGTTTCCTATAAGTATACAACATTATCCTGGATTTGAAAAGGTAAAAAACGCTTCTTTTGCCCTTCTTTATCAGTCTTCTTTTGCCCTGCGTTTTTTGGAGCCGCGCATCATCGCCTCGCCTAAGCCTCCCAGCATGGCAAACCACAGGACCCAGCATAAGAACTTCCTTTCCGACTGTCCCATGCCGGGAAGGCCGAACAGCGGCACTTCTCCCTCCGGGATATAGAGGAAAGCCTCCTGCTCAGGGTCCCACACCTTTACATAAGTCGTGGGAACTCCCTCTTCCATGATCGTGACCCTCTGGGGACTGTCCGGATCATTGGGGTCCGGAAGCTCCGGAAGAACCGGGATCTCCGGGGTCTCTGGGGATGGCTCTGTCTCTGGCGGCACTGTCGTGGTTTCTGACGACGGAGCAGTCGTCTCCGGCGGTGTCCTGGGGCGTTCCGGGTCCGGATCACGATCCCCCTCGCCTCCTGGCTGCTCCGGCTCATCCGGGTCATCGGGAGATTCCGATGAGGGGTGTGTGGACTCGTCGGGACGACCGGTGGTCTCATCCGGTCCTCCTGGATCTTCCGTGGATTCTCCGGGATCATCGGAGGACTCGGACGGGTCTTTCGACGACTCGGACGGATCCTCCGACGATTCGGACGGATCCTCCGATGACTCGGATGGGTCTTTCGACGACTCGGAGGACTCGTCAGAAGATTCCCCGGAAGACTCGGAGGACTCGCCGGAAGATTCCTCGGAGGACTCGGATGAATCGTCGGAAGATTCCGGGGGCTGCTTTTTCTCGTTAATGAAAGTGACCTCGGTCAAGACTTCATCGCCGGCAGCCAGATCACCGGTTATTTCCCGGATATTTTCCTGTAAGGCCGGCTGACCGCCCATCTCTTTCACCTGAATGTCCACTTCATATCCCTCTTGTGTCTCCTCGGACACCCGATATCGGGTTCCCTCTGGCAGACCTTTGATCTCTATAAATTCCCCGTCCTTCAGTTTCACTGTGCCGCCGCTTTTCAGGAAACCTTCTTTGGAACCGGAATAGGGATATTCCCCTTTCAGTTCCTCCTCTCCGACAGATAATGTGACCACAAAGGTAAATTCTTTTCCGAAATCCTCCCCTGCCTCTCCCACCACCTTCTTTGTAAGGCGGAGTCTGCCGGTGGGAACCACTCCCATAGAAAGGATTCCATTGCATGCGATACCGCCGCCGTGGACCGTGGAGGCGTTCCCGGTAATGAGCACTCGGGTATTGTCCTTCACCTTTTGTATGTCCTCCGGACTGGGATTGGCAGTCAGACCGGCCACACCGCTGTTTGCTTCCGGGGCAGGAATGCCATTGGAATCCGGTAAATAGACAAAGGACACATGGATCGGGTCGGCCTTCTCACCGCTCTGATCTTTCCGGCTTAAGATATAATCGTGATTGGAGGTCCCTGTCCAATCATGAGATCCTCCTCCCAGCATATAGTCGTAGACCTCACTTTGACCCACACAGAAATAATCTTTAGCCCGTTCTGCCTTGTCCTGCGGGGTTCCATCCGGTTTTTGAGAAAATTCCGGATAATATTTTTCCACCAGATGATCACCGGCGTTTCCCTGTTCACATGTCGGCTTCACACCTGCGGCCTGATTGCCGTAGATCGCCGCTCCTTTCACCGTGAGGACGTTGATCGTACTTTTTCCGCACCCGGCCACGCCTCCGCCGTAACCATCGGCAATGTTGTCGGTAATCTCCGCGTTTTGTATGGTCATATTGCCGCCTGTTCCCACATCCTTCGAGAACATCTCCACATAGATACCGCCTCCGCCAAAGTCATACTTTGTATTGGTAACATTGTTCCGGATGACGCCGCTTGTGATCATTCCACTGCCTTCACAGCGGATACCGCCTCCTTCGCTTCCGTCACATACATTTCCTTCTACGGTTGAATCGGACATGACAAAATCAGGGCAATGATAAACCCCCCAATAATTCTCTACTTCATGGCCGGTCGGATTGGCCTTATTCCAGATCAGAATGCCTCCGCCGCCCTCCAAGGCGTAATTATTTTTGATCAGACACCCCCCTTGAATCCGTATATCTCCTCCGGCAAAAATACCGCCGCCCCCGACGCCCTCTGTGCCAGTACATTCGATTTGCGCTTCCGCTATATTGCCGATGACAGTCCCGCCGTCCATGGTAAGCGTATTTTGAACTTCTCCCCGAAGGCTGGGAGCAAGACAGATCCCGCCGCCGCTGCCATCCCATTTTGGATTTGAAGCAGAAGACTGGGCGAGATTGCCTGCAATCACTGCGTTATCTTTCACCAGGACACTGCTTCCCTGGACTGCATAGATGCCGCCGCCGTTTCCTATATCAGCTATATTTCCGGCAATGACAGCGTCACCTCCGATCACAGCCCGGCTTCCGCCCTTAAGACAGATTCCCCCGCCTTTTCCTGTATCGGCTTTTATACCTCTTTTCTTTGTGATACCTGTTACCTTGTTATTGGCTACTACTCCTCCGGACATATTCAACTGACCGGCAGATATGACCAATATCCCTCCGCCATTGGAGTATTGTGTAGCACCTGTATTGTGATTGGGCCTTGAATCATTCCCGACGATATAACCGCCGGACATGTTGATTGTACCTCCGGCCGCCAGGACTGCCCGATTACTCTCTGCCGCAGTGATTCTTCCTCCCTTGATATTGACCGTGCCGCCTGCCTCCACATCGATGGCATTATTGATATTGGAACACTCGATCGCGCCTACACTGCCCACTTTGATCTGATATATGTCTACAGCCGATGTCTGTTTCCCACCTGTTTCAACATCATTTGATATATCCTGTATAACGGAAAAATTTATTGTCTTATTATTTGGATCATACTTTGTGTTTCCTTTTACTCCAGTAACCCTCATACTGAATCGTGTCAGACCTGAAATCGTCTTAACCTTCCTCGGAACAGGCTTCGGTTCTTCGGCCCCATTGCTCTCCACCGTAAAACTGCCGCCCCCGCTCACCACGAACAGATTTCTCCGGTTATTGTAGCTGCTGCCATCACCAGGATACACACTATCGTCACAAGTAAGTGTATGCCCGTTCAGATCAAGGGTAATATCAGCCCCCTCCGGAATGATAATGGGGAGCTCGGCGCTCTGCGGCTTTGGGATATCTCCTGCCAGACAGATGGTTTTCGTCCCGCCCAGGCGGATCTCCTCCGCCATCTGCTCCCATGTGGTCACTTCTTCCCCTCTCACCCGGATGGCAAACCCTTGTGTGGAGATGTACTCCCGGCCCTCCACCTGGTAGACCGCCGTCACTTTTCCGAAATAGGTTCCCGGCTTTCCCTCCGGGTCCACGCGGAACGTATAACAGGCCAAATCGTTATCCCCCATATCCGTCCCCCAGTCTTCCTCCCGGAACTGATCCAGCCGAATCCCGTAGGTCTCCACCGTGTAGGCCACAGCCTCGATCACCTGCTCCTCTTCTCCGGCGCTGTCCTCCTCCCGGCTCCTCCGGGCATCGGAAAGGCTGGCCGGTCGGGCATCCGAATCGCTGGCCGCTTGGGGGGCAGCATCCTCTCTCATCTCCCAGGTTCCTGTCCCGAAATCCAGGGACAACCGGCCGAACTCCCCGGCGGCCAGTCCCTTCATTCCCTCTTCGCGGTCTTCATCCGATTCTTCGACCCTGGGCGGAAGCAGATTTTGGCCTCCTGCCACATATTCATAGGACTCTACAGCAGTCCCTGTCCTTCCTTCCTGTTCCCAGGTAAAGGTAAACTCTATCTTCTGATTCTTCGTCTTACTGATCTCTTCCGTGATCTCAAAGTAAAACTCCACATGGCGGCTTTCTTTCGGCTGGATCATCAGCCCTGTAAGGCGGTCTGTATTCCCCTGATTCCGACCGGCCTCCGGATCCTCAAAGCATCCGCTGTCCTCCACGATCCCCTTGGCCCTGTACTGCAGCTGTCCGTCTGTCAGCGTCTGATCGCTGTCATTTTTGATATACAGATCCAGACGCACAAAGTCCCCCGCCCCATAGGAATTTTGATCAGACACTGCCATCATCTGAACCTCTTTCCCAGGGCAGTTTTTCCACATCACATCCCCTTCTCTCACCGCATCCGATAAAGTGGCCGTCTTTTCAGACGGCGCGGCAAAAAATAATGATATGGAGGTGTGATTAAACACATAGATAAACATGACGACAAAGGCCAGGAATCCACTGAACCTTCGCCTTAACCACCAACCATCTCTTTTTGACATATTCCGTCTCCCCTTCTGTCGTTGTTCTCTCCGCTTGAAACCGAATCTACCCTCCTTTGGTTACAAATTAATATTTTTATATCAATTATACATTTTATATGTAACTTTTTCAATCGCTAATCTTCTTTTCGTCCTATCTTTCCATAGAAAAAGAGACGGTACTGCCCGCCGGCTGTACCGTCTCCAAACCAAACTGTTTATAACCCCAAAATCTCTTTCACCGTCTTCTTCATATCCGCCCTGCTGCACACTCTTGTGTGACGAACCGGTGCGGTGCGGATCTCCTCCACCGCCTGCGGGACAGATACACCCGACACCCGGCGCAGACGTTCGATCACCTCAAACTCATCTTCCAAAAGAGCACCTTCCCCGATGGCCTCCATAACGCTTCCTGCAAACTTGTAGGGACTGGCGGTAGATGCGATCACCGTCTTCTTCTCATCTCCAGATTCCGTCTTATACTTCCGATATACCGCCGAGGCCACGCCGGTGTGGGTATCCATCACATAGCCTGTATCCTGAAAGACCTGACGGATCGCATCCAGATCCTCCTGCTGTGTGGCGAATCCGCCCAGGAAATCTGCCATCTGCGCCTTCATCTCATCGGTAACGGTGTATTCACCCTTCTCTGCAAGTTCTGCCATCAGACCGGCGGTCTCCTCCGGGTCGCAGCCGGTGGAAAGATAGATCAGCCGCTCTAAGTTGCTGGAGATCAAAATGTCCATGGACGGGGAAATCGTCAGAAGGAAATCCCGCTTTTTATCGTAAGTTCCGGTGCAAAAGAAATCGTAAAGCACCTTATTGTCATTGGAGGCACAGATCAGTTTGTCTATAGGCACTCCCATCTTCTTTGCGAAATAAGCGGCCAGAATGTTGCCGAAATTTCCCGTGGGAACCGTCACATTAATCTTCTCCCCGTCGGCAATCTCGCCGCCTGCCAAAAGCTGGCCGTAAGCGTAGACATAATAGACGATCTGGGGAACCAGACGTCCTATATTGATGGAGTTGGCGGAAGAGAACACAAAACCGCCCTCCTCCATCTCCCGGGCAAACTCCTTGTCGGCAAAGATCTGTTTCACCCCGGTCTGGGCATCGTCAAAATTGCCGTCGATGGCCACCACGGCGGTGTTATCCCCCTTCTGGGTCACCATCTGCAGTTTCTGGACCCTGCTGACTCCGTCCCTGGGGTAGAAGACGATGATCCTGGTTCCCTTCACATCGGCAAATCCTGCCATCGCCGCCTTTCCCGTGTCGCCGGAGGTGGCCGTCAGAATCACGATCTCCTTGTCCAAATGATTCTTTTTAGCCGCTGTCGTCATGAAGTAGGGCAAAATCGAGAGGGCCATATCCTTAAAGGCGATGGTATTGCCGTGAAACAGTTCCAGATAGTATGCTCCGTCCGCTTTTACCAGAGGAGCGATCACCTCTGTGTCAAACTTGCCGTCATAGGCGCCGTCGATGCAGGCCTTCAGCTCCTCCTCCGTAAAATCGGTCAGGAACAGCCTCATCACCTCGTATGCCGTCTCCTGGTAGGTCTTTCCCGCCAGTTCACTCATGGAAAGCTCCAGCTGAGGAATCTGATTCGGCATAAATAAGCCGCCGTCACCGGCCAATCCCTTCAGGATCGCCTGGGATGCCGTCAGACCCTTCTCTCCTCCTCTGGTACTCTGGTAAACGATATTCATGGTAAATGTCCTTTCTCCATACTCAAACTATTTTGAGACATTTTATCACATTTTAAATCGGCGCGCAATGGCAGGAAAAAAATTGGGGATTTTTGCGGACAGCTGGCCCGTCTTCCTCTCGGTCGGTTCGCCTCCTGCCGTCCCCTGCTCACTCCCGGTTAGATCTGCTCCTTCCCTTTTTGTCTGCCCTTTTACCGTCTCAGGCTTTCCACCGTGCACAAAAGCCCTTCTCTCACAGGTACCCTGGCCTTCCAGCCAAGCCTTTCCAGTTTGGTCCCGTCCAGCATAGCCCTGGTGGCCGTGGAGTACCCCTTCCTCTCTGTCTCCTCCGGAAGCGCAAACACCACCTGAGTCCCGGCGATTCCGGCCAGACGCTGCGCCAACTCCTTTAAGGTGATATCCGACTCCCGGTCTGCCACGTTGTAGGCCTCTCCACAGGTTCCAAAGGCCATCGCCCAGACGACCCCCGCCGCCGCGTCGGTCACAAAGGTGTAGGAATACTTCTGATTTCCCTCACTTTTCAGCACAATATCCTCCCCTGCCGCCGCTTTCCTGATAAACTGGGAGATGGCCTTGGAGTCCGACGGCAGCATGGTGGGCCCGTACACCCTGCTCAGCCTGGGGATAACAAAATCCATCTGATACGTCTCCCTGTAGGCATTGCACAGCGCTTCCCCCAGCCGTTTGCTCTCCGGATAGCCGGCCCGCAGAGTATTGCAGTCCAGATAACCCAGATACTTCTCATCAAATTTGTCCTGATCTCCTCGGTTCTCCCCGTACACCTCCACAGAGGACAGGAAACAAAACTGGCTGACACCGTGAGCCACCCCATAATCCAGGAGATTCTTCGTGCCGAAGACATTGGAGGCAATGGTTCCTATAGAATCTTCCGCATACTGACGGGGGTGAGTATTGCTGGCCGCGTGGATGATCACATCCACAAAACCGCACTCCGGTATCCCCTGATTGATGTCGCAGGAAAGGTACTGAAACCGGCCGTCATCAAAATAAGGCCCAAACCTGGCTCTGGCTGTCGCCTCGTTTCTGCTGAGCGCAATCACCCGGATTCCTCCGTGAAGCATAAAAAGATCCGTCAGGCATTTGCCGATCATGCCCGTGGCTCCGGAGATCATCACTCTTTTCCCTTCCAGCTTCTGCCACAGTCTTTCCTGCCCGGACCAGGCCCTCAGTTCTTCCTCATATCTTGTCATTCCCTTATCCTCTTCACAGGCTGAGGCATACCGCCCTGGCCCGATTCCTTTCTGTCTGTTTGCTGCCCTCATGTACAGCTCTCAATTATATCGAAAATATCTTTTTCTCTCCCAACTCACCAATTAAAATACGGATCCACCACACCTCCCGCCAGTGGATGGGAGTCCAGAATCGTCACGGCCTCCGTGTCAAAATCATATCGGCAGAGAGATCCGTTTCCGTCACCGACGAACATGGTATAGTAAAGGCAGTCCTCTGTGGCAGCGTGGATGGTGCCCTGATAGGTGGACTGAAAGGGGATGATCAGCCGTGAATCTTTACGGCTCTGAATCCTTCCGTCTTCCCCCATCTCATACCGGCTCTGATAGATCCCATCGTCATAGGTGGTAAAGCAGTACTCGGAATTATACTGCTGGCTGCCCATCCCTGTCACCGTATAATCATTGTCCGAAGCCCACTGACCGGTCCGAAGGTCATAATACTCAAGGCCGCTTCCGGGATAAAGCCGCTCTCTCTCGATATAAAAATTACTCATCGCCTCCATATCTGCACTCAGAAGTTCAGGCTCACTTCCGTCCGGCCTGCTGCGGTACAGAGCGCTGCGGTATCCGGAACTTCCGGCGTCTTTGCAGACATAATACAGCATGCCCTTGTAAAAGGCGAAAGAGGAGATGCAGTCATAGGCCGCCGGTTTCACTCCCAGAGGAATTAAACCCTGCTCTGCCAAAAGGCTTTTCTTCTCCTCCAGTTCTCCCACGACGTACACGGTGCCGTTGTACTCCGCTATATTGGAAAAAAAGAGCATGGGAACTCCAAAGCGGACGTACTCCGGCGGGATCCTGCTGCGCATGGGATGTCCGCCTTCTGAGTAAATGTTTCCGTAATCTTTCTCCAGAATCAGCAGCTCGTCATACTGGGCCGACTCAGAGAACCGGACCATATTTCGAAAGGTGCGCGTTCTCTGCCCTCCGTCCGCCCTGCCGCTGTGGTCGGAAAGCACCGGCTCCGTCAAAATCTCCCATGCATGGGCCGAGGCGGCCATGGTCAAAAAGCCTGTATGCCGGATGTCTTTGATCTGGGATAAGGTCAGTCTGCCGTCCCCGGCCTCTCTCAATTCCCGGGCATACTGGAGCCACATAAACTGGGACATCTCACAGAGGCTGTTGGCCAGAGCCGCAGCATCCGCCAGGTCCAGATTATATGCAAAGGCAGGAGATGAGGCATCCGCCATGGCGATGATGGCATTGTACACGGCCAGCACCTTTCCTCCCACCGTACAGCCGGTGGCCAGCTCATCTGTCACCACCCCCACGGCTGTCTTAAGGTACTCTCTGGTCAGATTACCTCCATAACCCCCTGTCTCCTGATACAGCTCTCCCGCCGCCTTCTTGATCGTCCTGCACAGGTCTTTGTTGGCTTTGTCCTCACATTTCGACAGATACTCAAGCTGTCCCTTGTACTCCTCATCCCAGGATTGATAGCGGGAGGCAGTCATCGCAATGTCGACGCTCTTTGTGACCGCAGTCAGAACCGGCCCGGCCGCCTCCAATCCCGAGATATCCAGATCCACATCCACATCTAAAGGCTCCATCCAGGAAAAGAATTTCTTCATCATGTCAAGGCCCGAGGACACCCCTCCCGTAACTGCGGAAGCGCTGTTCAGAAGTTCTGCCGGGTCTAAAAGGCTGTTCCCAAGCGCCTCCTGCTCCAGTTCCTCACCTCCCCGGCAGGGCACAGACAATCTCAGCAGCGCCTCCTTCATCTTTTTCTCCAAGTACCGCTTGTCATTGCCGGGCAGAAAGCTGGCGACGGTCAGTTCGTCGGCACAGGACATCACCGCATAGTAAAAGGAATTGCCCCACAGCGAGATCCCCTTCCCGAAGATGTCCTCTTTCCTGGGAAGATCCCCCATCCGTACCGACTCTACCCCATCTCCCACCACATTCCACAGAGTCTCTCTGGGCGCCACCGTGTACACACTGCCATTTATACAGCCCCACTGGACATTGAGAAGATACAGCATCGGTTCCAGGGGCAAAAAGAGCTGTTCTCCGTCGTCTGTCTTCCGTGTGGTCACATACTCTAAAGGAAATGCCCCGTCGTAGGGCTCCAGGATCACTTCCTCGCCCGCCATCCTGAACATGGTCACGGATATGTTGGCCTCCGGCTTTTTCGTGTCCACCTTCACATCGTAGGCTCCTCTGCTGAAGGTACACATGCTGCCGTCCACAGACACCGATACCCCCGCGATCGTCCCGATATCCTCCGCTGCCATGAGGATCAGTTCCCCGTCGTGAAGAACCCCGTTCCACTCCGTCTTCCCGGAATAATCGGAATAAACCGTGATCCTTCCTGCCGCATCGGCGTCTTTCTCTTCCGTCTCGGCAGCCTGGCAGGTCAGGCTGCCCTGCAGGGCCATAAGGACTGACAGGAGCACAGATAAAAACCGTCTCTTCTTCATGATATCATCTCCTCCAACAGTTTGTTGAGAAATGACTGATAGCCGCCTAAAAGCGCATCCGACAGCTCCGGCGTGATCTCGACGAGCCATGTCTCCTCTGTCTTCGTAAACAGCAGAGTCACCTCAAAGGTAGCTGTGGGGGCATCCTTGTCCTTGATGGCCTTGATCATGGCTTCTGTGGCCTCCTCCTTGCTGGAGATGTCCTCGGGAAGCCCTTCGATCACCGCTTCCATGTCTATATTGGTGATCTGAGCCTGAACCTCTGCGTCCCCGCCGTCCACCTGGATGGAAGAGATGACCACCTGGATATCCTCTGACAGGGCGCCCTGCAGTTCGGAGAATTCCAGGGTCTGTCCATAACGGATCATCTCGCCGGCCTTCTCTCCGTCCAGAGCGGTATATGCCTCAAAAAATGCGCTGCAGGCATCCTGAACTTCCCCTTCCTCACCCTCAAAGGCCGGCGCTTCGGATGTCTCCTCCTTTTCGCTGTCTCCCTCTTCCTCGGCTTCGGCAAACATCTCTTTTACCTCAGCAAACTTACTGCAGCCTGTACCGCCCACAACCAATACCGCCAGCACCGCAAACATCAAGAGCCTTTTCTTCATAGCCTTATACCCCTCTCATCACCAACTTGATATCCATCGGCCAATCCCATACCCTCCCGTGCCTGCACAGCAGTCGTATATCGGTGCCGCTAGTTCAAAGATGTACCTGTCAGTACACCACTTTAAACCCAGACTCCTTCACACAGGGAATCTCTGCCATCTCCATATTTTCTATAGAGATAAACCTCTGCCCCTTTAAGTCTTCCAAAAAGCGCTCAATCTGCCCCTCTTCCCCCTGAACCTCCATCTCCACCCGGTCATCCCAAAGGTTTTTCACCCAACCGGTCAGATGTCTGCTCTGAGCCAGGTAGCTGGACCGGTAACGAAACCCCACCCCCTGTACCATCCCAGAAAAATAGATATGTCTTCTCACTTCCATCGCACGCTCTCCTCTCGCAATTACCTATTCCTCGCTCTCCCTCAGCTTTTCAAAGTTCAGCTTCTCAAACTCCTGGATCGAGATGGCCTTCTTGTTGGGGTTGGCGAAGACGAAGATCTTGTCCACGGTCTCTAAGTAGTTCTGGATCTTGTCGTTGGTGGCGCTGATGAGGGCCTGGAACCCAAGCCCCCGGATCAGCTGGATGCAGCTGGCCACCTTCTCCCCGTCCATCTTGGAAAATGCCTCGTCCAGCACCACCAGGCGGATGGTGGGATTTCTCAGAAGTCCCGGCTTCAAGTCGATCTTATAGGCCTGGGCAAAGCTGGCCAGAAGTGCCACGTAAAGAGGGTTCTGTCCCTCTCCCCCGGAGTTCTTCTTGATCATCTTGCTGAGCCGGATCTTGATCACCTCGTCCTCGCTGCGGATCAGCTGCTGCATGTCAAAAGAGAGGTAAGTGCGGTAGTCCGCATACCGGTCCATGTTGCGGCGTGCCTGCTCCAGCTCCTCGGCCGATGCCTGCTCCGGGGGGATGAAGATGCTGATCAGGTCATTGATCATGGCCCCGTAGTGATTCTCGTGTTCCATGGTAAACAGATTCAGCTGATTGTCCAGGCCGATATCCAGATCCGACGGGTCGATCTCCAGGGACTCATCCATAAACATATCATAGTACTGTCCGTCAGGCCCCTTGTTCTTCCCGATGTAAAACTGGTACTTGTCCTTTCCGAAATCCAGCCGGCTGATGATCCGGTTCAACTCGTCTTTCCGCTGCTGCGCCTCCTTGATCGCGCTCCGGATCTTGTACATAAAGTCGTCTTTAAAGTGCTCCACCGCCGTCCTGGCCTGCTCTGTCGCCCGAATCCGAAACTCCTCCAGACGATCGTCGCTTAGGTGTTCCAGCAGCTCCCGATACTCCCGGTTGTCCTCCGTGGTGGGAGAAAAGTTCCGGTTCTGCCAGGTGCGCAGATACCCGGCCCGAAGATCCACCAGCCGGTTCATCTCCTGCTGCCTTCTCTCCTCCGCCTTCGCCAGCTCTCCTAAGTATTCGGTCCGCAGAAGGTCATAGCGTGGATTTTTCCTGGCCTTCAGGACCTGGGACAGCTCCTCCTCCCTCTCCTGGCAGACCGTAAGATCCCTCTCCTTTTCCACCAGCTCCTCCTGGAGGGTTACCAGGTTCTTTCTCTCCTGCTCCTTATTTCGTGTGATGTCATCCGCCTGACGCTGCAGCTGGCGCAAGACTGCCTTTTTCTGGTCGCACAGCTGCGTCAGCGCCTGCCGGTCCTTTTCCCACTGTTCCACATCCTGGGACATCAGCTCCTCCAGCTTGGACCTCAGCGCGGCCTGCTCTGCCCGTTTCTTCTTGTAGGAAACCAGATCTGCCTTCCACTCCAGGTAGACTCCCGCGTCCTGGCTCAGATATTCCAGCCCCAGAACCCGGTCCGCGTCTTTTAAGACCTCCTGCCACGGAATCATGCCCTTCTCCATGTCCTCTATGCTTTTTTCCAGAAGCTTTATCCTCTGGCGTACACTGTTTTTTCCGATATAGGCGTTGGTGGTATAGAGGGACGGATTGATGTGCTGAATCCGATAATTATGGTAGGACACACAGGTTTTTGTGATGCCGATGCGGTATTTTCTCAGCTCGTCGACGGTCTCGCATTTCATTACCCGGCCCAGAAGGAAATTCACGTAGGCCTGGGCATAATCGCTTCCGGCCTCCACCTCCTCCGCCAGGGATCCCCGCTCCACCTGATGTCGGTCGGAGAGTACCTGCTCCGTGTCCAGCACCGCCACCCGGAAGAATTTCTCCTTGTCCATCTCCTCGTAGATCTTCATGGCCGTCCGGGCATACCTGGGCTCCACGATCACGGTCAGCTTGTTGAAACCCATGTAGCCCTCCACCGCGTTTCTCCACTGCTCGTCCCTAATATCTAAAAGATCTGCCAGAATCTCCACATGGACGCTTTTGCCGGTCTCCTGGTACAGGCGGTTCTGCAGGATGGTTCTGGCCTGTTCCAGCTCTGTGGGATAAGCCTTGTTTCCCGCTTTCAGCTGGCGCAGCTCCTCTCTGGCCGCCTTCTCCCTTCTCTGCAGATCCCGCAGCTCACTCTGGGCATTCTGCCTCTGCCTTTCCACATCCTTACGCAGATCCGACAAGTCGCTTTTCAGCCGCTTTAACTCCTCCTCCCGGATCGCTGCCTGCTCAAAGGACTCGATGTCCCACAGAGTCCGATTGGAGACGCTGTCCTCGTCCTCCCACCGCTTCAGGGCAGCCCCGGTCTGCTCCCATCTGGCCTTGCTGCTGCCCAAGCGCTCCACCAGATCATTGAGGGCGGCCAGCTGCTCTTTCATCTGGTCGTAGCCGGTGGCACTGATACGCCGCAGCAGCTCGTCACTCTGTCTGGTCATCTCCTCGATATCAGTCTGCTCCTGTTGGACGGCAGCCTCGGTTTTTTTCTCATTGTCCTCCAATATATGGATCTTATCCTGACATTCCGACACCTTAAGCCGGCCCTGAAGGATATCCAGCTTAGCGCTGTAGTATCCGTAGTCCTCCATCTCCTTTTTGATCCCGGTCACCCGATCGTGCTGGCCGCAGATCCCTTTCAGCGCCTCGATCTCCCGGCAGGTGTCCTCAATCTTCTGCCGCATTCGCCCGTATTCCATGACGCTCTGCTGCATATCCTCGATGTGAATATCCTGCTCCATGCAGATATATTCTTTCACAAACTCTTCCAGCTTGATGTTCATGCGGAAGGGGATTGCCCGCTTGAAGAGAAGGGGGAATTTTTCCGAATCCAGCCCCCCAAGGTAGACGTCGTACAGCTGTTTGCGGAATCGCTCATTGTTGGAACTGAAATTATATTCCTCCTTGGGAAATGTGTCCACCAGCCACCGTTTCACCTCGTCGGTGGTCATGGCCCGGCCAGCCTCTTCATTTCGGTACTCATGGTCCGGCATAGGGCTCATGTGCCAGAAAAACATCCTGGATATCTCGTTGGTACCGGTCTCCACGTCGAAGACCACCCCCACGCACTGGCATTCCCCCGTGTCGGTTCTCTTAAGCTCCAGTACAATGGTGCTGGAAAAATTATGGTTGCGCAGGTAGGAAAAGTTGTTGTCCTCCCCGATATTGATCATGCCCCGCAGGTACTCGATCAGACTCCGGTCCGAGTCGTCCGCCGCCGCCTTGTTGAAGAACCCCCTTCCGTCGGTGTTGGCGTAGAGGACGATCTGCATGGCGTCGATGACCGTGGACTTGCCGCTTCCCGAATGTCCTGTAAAAAAATTGATCCCGTCGTGGAACGAGAGTGTCTTGTGCCTGATATAGTGCCAATTGTTCAGACAGATCCTGGACAGGGCCTCAAACCTCTGGTTCGTCATCTTCTTCCTCCCCTTCCTCGTAAGTCTCGATCAGAGCCCTGACGTCGTCTCCCATGAGAACTACATGGATAGTGGGATAGATCACCAGACGGCTCTGGCCGTTCATCTCCTCCAAAATATCCAGAGGCTCTATGATCTGATACCGTTTCAGCAGCGCGATGGCCCGACGGATATCGGTCGTGGAGGGCTGTTTCTTCAAAATCCGGTAGGTTCCCAGCTTCTCGTGGATCTCCCCCAGAGAAGTCACCGCGTTGACGGAGGTAGACACCGCAGACATCTGCTCGTCGTAGATCAGTTTCAGGATCAGAATGTACAGGGTGGCCAGTTTGGGCAGCTTCTCCCCCACCACCTGCTCTCCGCGGATGTAGATCACCCCGATCTGGCTGTTCTCCATCACCTGGATATCCATGATGGCAAAATATGCCTTGACAAACTCCAGGTGCTTGCTGCACTGATAATACTCCCGGTTGATCTGATATCTCCTGGTCTTTCTGTCATACCGCCGCTCCAGGATAAAGGTCTGCCGGCACAGGGCCTGTATGGACTCCGTCACCTGCCTCTGTTCCTCCCCAGACAGCTCCTCATAGTAGTTGATCATCTTCTGTTCCTCTTCTTTTCGAATATAAGACCAGGATATCGGTACTGACCATTATCGATCATCTCCGTCTCCTGCTCCGTCACCCGGTAGGGACTGTCTTTTCTGGCCGCATCGTCGTAGGCCAGAACCAGCTTCTCGAAATCTTCCTCTGTGGCAGCCGTATCCCCTGTCACCTCCAGCCTTCCATCCTTCATCCGCTCCAGGATAAAGGCCTCGATCTGCTTGCGGCTGTACCGGTTTTTTATCTTATTCAGCTTCAGGATCTCCTCCCCGGACAGTTCCTCGCTCTCTTCCTCCTGGGCTAGTCCGTCCATAAAATCCGCCCTGGGGCGGCGCCTTTTGTACAGAGATTTCTCTGAAATCACCGTCATCTGGGACAGATTCATCAGCCCGGCCACTCGCTCCGTCTCCAGTTCCTGCTCTTTCTGCCCGTCGGTTCGGGACAGGTGGTTCAGCAGCCGGATCACAAGCCCCTTCATGTTGTCTTCTCTGTTCAGCAGATAGTTAAGCCTTGTCACTGTGGCCCTGATGTATCTGGTGTGCTCCCTGTCCATGTTGATGATCCGGTGTTCGATGTCGTCGAATCCCCTCTCGATCAGATCCAGCTGCTTCACCAGCTCCTCCACCTGGATATCCAGGCCCCGCAGCTGCCGGTTGCGCTGGCACACGGTCTCCAGCCACGGCAGATTCTGGCGCATCTCCCCAAGCCACCTCTTGATGTCGGTCTTGTAGAGGTAGAAGTTATCCGATGTCTTTAAAATGTGATACTTCTTCTTCACAATCTCCTCCACATAGCCGTCCAGATGCTCTCTCAGAAGGTCCCCGTACACCTGCTGTTCCAAAAGACTTCCGAAAAATTTGTCCATGTTGTGGAGCATGTCCTGGAGAGTCTTGTTCAGTCGTCTGGTGTTGATTAACGCCGTCTTCAGCAAGGAGATATTGGACCTGGGATCATTTTTAAACGCAAACAGGATGGCATAGACATTCTGGATATACACCTGAGTCTCGTCCTCCTCCTCCCCCGCCAGATGGGCAAATGCATCCACAAACACCGCCGCGTAGTCGGGAATGACGATATTGACCGCCATGGCGCCGTAATCTTCCACCTTCCTCAGCCATCCGGTCCGAAGGAGCCAATTGAGAATCCGAGTGGACAGAGGCTCTAACAGATCAAAGTCATCCTCCGTCTCCTCCTGCTCCAAGGTCACTTTCTGCCTGGTAAAATAGTCGCTGAGGGTCTGGATGCAGATCTCCCTGCTGAGGTAATAATTGCTGTACTGGTACTCCTCATTGACCTGTAAAAGGGCATCGATATAGATCTGTCGGTTCCTGGAGCGAAACAGGCTCCAGAAGGATTCCGGTATCTCTAAAAATTGGTTTGCCATAGTCTGCCTTTCCTCGAAATACTTATCGCTTCGTCTGCCGGGCTGTTCTCCGACGACGCCTCTTAAGGAAGCACCGTCGTCAGTGTGCCATGTTCCGGCGATGACGAGTCAGGATCTCAAGAAGCGCCGGCCCGTACTTCTCGGCTTTCGTCGGCCCGAAACCTGAGACGGTCATCAGTTCTTCCAGATTGGAAGGGGACTTTCGGATCAGATCCATCATCTGATTGTCATTAAACACATAGTAGGGCTTAATGCCCTCCGCCTGGCTCATCTTCCATCGGTAGACTCTCAAATCCTTGATCAGACGGTCATATTCCGTGTCCTGAACAGCGGCTGTACCGGCCGCTCCGCCTTCCTTAAGCCTCCTGTCCCTGTCTTCCTCCCGGCGCTCACCGCCTCTGCCCGAACATTCGGCTCCCCGGTCTCCATGTCCCCCAAAATCGCCGCCCCAAGCTGCAGGCGCCCCTCCGCTCTCCTCTTCCCCTTCGGTTTTCCGGTATTTCTCATATCGCTCCAGATAATCGGTGTCATCCTCCTGTAAAAGCTCCAGGTAGGACCTGGCCCACTGCAAAAGTTCCTTGTCCGACCGCTCCTGGGCCTGGGAGTTCTCATACTCCTCCTGGATATATCCCACCAGCTGGTCGGCCCGGATCACCTGGCTTCTCACCTCCTGCCTGGCATATCTGGCATCCAGCACGGTCTTTGGATTGGCCAGCACCACCACCGACCGGTGCTGTTCCTCAAAATCCTGCCGGCCTAAAAAACGGCCGAAAAGCCCTCTGTGCTGCTCGGACCTAAGCTTTTTAAGCAGGGCCATATGCCGTTTATTCTGGGTGATAGGCGAGTAGATTCCCTCCCTCCTCCTCTGCCTGCCAAGCTCCATGGTCCTGATAAATGCCCCCTGGCTGTCGATCTCGATATCTCCGTACAGGTTCTTGCACTCGATCACAAAACAGATCTTTCTGGTCACGACAAGGTAGTCGATCTGGGAGGTCAGTTCCCCGTCCCTAAGATACAGATCATGGATCACATACACGGGCATGTGGCTGTTCTTCAGCTCAAAAGCGATATTCCTCTCCCCCACGATGCCCGCCTCCACATATCTCATATCCTGGCGAAGCTTCAGCCTCCCCTCCTCATTCAATAACGGCTCCAGCGCTCTCAATTCTTCCAGCCGCTCTTCAAGGCGGCTGCTCTCCCTCAAAAACACCGGCTCCCTCATCTTTGTAAAAAATCCCATGCTGATGCCTCCGTCTTCACTTTCTGTCTCAGGGGTTTTAAAATAGATTATCCTTGAATCCCCTGGCGGCCAGGGGTTGACTCTGTTGCAGAATCGTAGAATTCCATGAATCCACTTCTATACAGCACTACCTGGAAGATATTCTGTGCTCCCAGTTTATCACAATTCTTCCGTATTGGGAAGAGAAAAATCGCACAAAACGCCATCAATCTTCCTCTGTAAATCCGGTGCCGTATGCCTGCACAGCAAATAGGCCGGGCAGGCTGTATCCCACAAAGGATACGCCTGCCCGGCCCGACGGCCTCTCATCGTCATACCGATTCACTATACCGTTCTCCTATATCCCCTTACAAATCAATATACCCCACACCGTTCTCAATCCGGATCTTCGTCCCGTACCGGTCACTGAGGCTCTGAAGGTACTTAAGCACCTCCTCGTCCCCACTCATCCGGGGTTCCCCCTTCCTGGGCCGCTTGTCGTGGAGTCCCAGGCTGATGGGGTAGAGCTGCACTCCGGTCACCTTCCCGTCCTCCATGGTCCAGCCGGCCATGACGGCCCTCCAGATGTTCTCCAGCACACCGTACCCCACGGTCCCGTTCTTGCTGCGGTTATCCATGTAGCTTCCCACTTTGGTATCCAAAGGCATCTTCCGGTTTATGTAAGCGTCATAGGGCTGCAGACCCACGGTCTCCGTCTCAAAGAGGAAGTTTCCTAAGCTGTAGAAGATCACTTTACCCTTGTAGACCTCGATTCCTCTCAGCTCATGAGGCCCATGTCCGATGATCACGTCCGCCCCCGCATCGATGCAGGCCCTGGAAAATGTCTCCAGAAACATGGCCGGAACCGTGGTGTCCTCCCCGTCGCACTCGTGGCCGTGGAAGCTGACAAACACCACATCCGCCTGCCGTCTGGCCTCAGCGATCTCCTCCGTGATCCGCTTCATATCTTCCGCGTTTGGCATACTCTCGGTCCAGTTGGTCTCATCCAGGATAAACATGCCCGCGCTTCCAAAGGGCAGCGTCCCCGGTTCAAAAGGATTGCTGTATCCGTTTTTAATGGAAAATTCCTTTCCCGCGTTGACTTTCGTGATCTTCACCAGTTCCCTGACCATGTCATAATGGTTCTGGTCCACATGGTATCTGGTCTGAAAGCGGAGAGGATTCAGACCCGGTCTTCCCGTCATCTCATGAGACTGTCCTCCGGCCCTGGCCGACTCATGGAACGAGGAGGACACGCTGATCAGCGCCACTCTCCCCTTCCTGCACTCCAAGTAGCAGGCCCGTGAAGCCTCCCCCAGATTCGCTCCGGTCCCCGAGAACACCATATCCCGCTCTCTCAAGTGACGGATGGTGGCTAAAACCCCCTCCTGCCCATAATCCCCGGAGTGATTATTGGCCGTATTATACAGATTAAATCCAAATCTCTGCACGTCATCTAAGGCCTCCGGATCCATCATAGCCCAAGTGCCTCCGCTGACTGCTGCCGGATATCCCTCCTGGCGGTGAAAGGTCATCTCCAGATTGCTGAACTTCACATCATGCCCCATGATGCAGTCCCTCACCTGCTCGAACCCCTCATATCCCTCTCTCGGGATCCTCCTGGTAATAAACATGTCCCCGGTAGCAATCACTCTCAATATCCTATCTTCCATAACTCGCCCCATTGTCTCCTATCTGCTTTTTATGCCAGGCATTTGCGAAAGTCTAAACTTGGCCGAATATTCTGACCACCTATTCCCACGGCTTAAACTTTCTCAATTACCTCTATTTATCAAAGTCCCAACTCCCTCTCATACTGCTCCATCTCCGAATCGGAAGCGTACACAAAGTGCCCCGGCCGGATCTCCCGGAAGCTGGGCTTCTCCACATCATAGCGATGAATATCCGGATCATAGTACAGCCGCCTTTTGTCCCTCTCGCTGACCGGATCCGGCTGGGGGATAGCCGACAGCAGGGACTTGGTATACGGGTGAACGGGATGGGCGTAAAGCTCATCCGCATCCGCCAGCTCCACCAGATTGCCGAAGTACATGACCCCGATACGGTCGGAAAAATACTTTACCACCGCCAGATTATGGGCGATGAACAAGATGGTCAGATCCATCTCCTTCTTGATATCCATCAAAAGGTTGATGACCTGGGCCTGGATGGACACATCCAGGGCCGACACCGGCTCGTCGGCGATGATAAAGGAAGGTTTCACCACCAGAGCCCTGGCGATGCCGATCCTCTGCCTCTGTCCGCCGGAGAACTCGTGGGGATACCTGGTTCCGTGTTCCGCCAGAAGTCCCACCTTGTTTAAGATGGCCGACACCTGTCTGCGCAGCTCTGCCTTATCCCTCATGCCTCTGGTCTTCAGCCCCTCGGCGATGATCTCCTCCACCGTCATACGAGGGTTCAGAGAGGAGATGGGATCCTGGAAGATCATAGCCAGATTCCTGGTGATATACTCCCTGTCAGCCCTGGTAAGTTTGCCTGAGATCTTCTTTCCGTTGAATAAGATCTCCCCTGACGTGGGGTCATACAGGCGGATCACGGTTCTTCCCAGGGTGGTCTTGCCGCATCCGCTCTCTCCCACCAGGCCGAAGTTCTCGCCTTTATAGATGTCAAAGGTCACATGGTTTAAGGCTTTCACCGTCTGCTTCTTCCCCGAGGAGAAATCCATGCACAAATCCTTGATCTCCAGGATCTTCTCCCTCTGACCGCCCTGCACGTTTCCCTCTGCCGACTCTGTTCCCACGGCCCCGGGCCCTTTCTGCCTGCTCTCTTCCATCTACGCTCCCTCCTTTCTGCGCATTCTCTCAATCCGATGTTTCAGGGTATCCGGCATCTCCACCTTAGGTGCATCCGGGTGGAGAAGCCAGGTAGCCGCGTAGTGGGTGTCGCTGAGTTTAAAAAACGGCGGCTGTTCCTCGAAATCCACTGCCAAGGCATACTGATTTCTCTCCGCAAATGCATCTCCCTTGGGCGGAAAGATCATGTTGGGCGGCGTCCCCGGGATGGAGAACAGCCTCTCCCTGGTCTCCAGATCCGGCATGGAGGACAGAAGCGCCCAGGTGTAGGGATGCGCCGGAGAATAGAAGATCTCCTCCGCGGTTCCCACCTCCACGATCTTGCCCGCGTACATGACGCAGATCCGGTCTGCCATGTTGGCCACTACCCCCAGATCGTGGGTGATAAAGATTACCGACAGTTTCTGCCTCTTCTTGATCTCCTTGATCTCCTCCAGGATCTTGGCCTGGATGGTCACATCCAGAGCCGTGGTGGGCTCGTCACAGATCATGATCTTGGCGTTGCTGGCCAGAGCGATGGCGATGACGATGCGCTGGCGCATACCTCCGGAGAACTGGAACGGATACTGCTCAAACCGAACTTCCGGGTTGGTGATGCCCACCATCTCCATCAGCTCCAGAGCCCGCTTTTTCGCCTCCGCTCTCCCCATATGGTCGGTCAGCACCAGCGCCTCCGTGATCTGCTTTCCGATCTTCATGATGGGGTTTAAGGCTGACAGGGGATCCTGGAAAATCAGGGAGATCTCCTTGCCCCTCAGCTTGTAAAAATCTTTTTCCTTATATTTGGTCAGATCATCCCCGTTATAGAGGATCTCTCCCTCCTCGATGATAGAATTCTTCGGCAAAATCCCCAAAAGGGCCTTGGTGGTCACGGATTTGCCCGAGCCGGACTCCCCCACGATGGCCAGTGTCTCCCCCTCGAAGAGCTTGAAATCAATCCCCCGTACCGCCTGTACCTTGCCGTTATAGGTGCGGAAAGAAACTCTAAGATTATTCACTTCCAGTATAGGTTTACCTATTTTCTGATTCACAAGCATTCCTCCTATTCTGCGCCTCTGAGCGTCGGGTCGAAGGCATCCCGCAGACCGTTTCCAAACAGGTTGAAGGAAATCATCAGCAGAGAGATGACGATCGCCGGGAACACTACCTGGCTGGGATAGTGCAGAAGCACCTTCTGTCCCTGAGACAGCATGACTCCGATGGACGGCTCCGGCGCCTGGAGTCCCAGGCCGATGTAGGCCAGAAACGACTCGGCAAAAATGGCGCTGGGGATGGCGATCATGGAGCTGGTGATGATGGGGCCGATGGAGTTGGGCAGAATATGGCGGAAGATCAGGGCGATATCCTTGACTCCCAGGGTCCTGGCTGCCAGCACGTACTCACGGCCTTTGAATCGATAAAACTGGGACCGGACCATCCTGGCCGTATTCACCCAGTCCTTGATCACCAGGGACATGATGATGGAAAACATCCCTGTCCCGGCCACCATGATAAACAGGGTCACGATGACGATCCTGGGGAAGGCGTTGATGATCTCCGTGATTCTCATCATCACCATGTCCACCTTTCCCCCGTAGTAGCCGGAGATGGAGCCGTACACCACGCCGATGACCACATTGCAGCACACCGACACCACGGCGATGATCAGAGAAACCCTGGCTCCCCGCCACATCCTGGTCCAGATATCCCTGCCCAGATAGTCGCTTCCAAACCAGAAACACTCGTCGTCGTCCATTCCCATATACTTATAATAATCAACCTCCACATCCACGATCCTCTCTCCGCTTACCAGTCTCGGATTGCGGATCGCCAGCACGGATCCTTCCGGATACTTCTCCGTGTCGTTTAAGTTGTCATATTTTCTGTTTTCAAGGGTAAAACCCCCGTCAAAAATGCCGATGTCCATCTTCGCGATGGCCGGAATCTTCGGCGGCATATTAAGCCGGTCCGTGTGCTGCTCGTCATACCGGTATTCATTCATCCCCGGCCCGAATACTGCAAAAAATGCGATGATCATGATGATCACGGCAGCCACCACAGAGGCCTTATTCTTCACAAAACGAAGCCATACATCCATAAAAAAGCCTATGGGCTTTGTCTTAAATTCCACATCGTGGATCTCTTCATCCTTCTGAACCAAACGGAACAAATCTTTCGGTATGGCATCATATTTTTCTCTGTCATTCTCATAAAATACCATTATTTCGTCCCTCCCATCCTGACTCTCGGGTCAACAATTCCATAGGAGATATCCACGATCAGCACGGTGATCAGGGAGATCAGCGAGTAGAACATCAGGATTGCCACGGTCAGCATATGGTCGCTGGCATTGATGGAGTCCACCATCAGTCCGCCCATACCCGGCACGGAGAAGATGCTCTCCACCACCAGAGAACCGCCCAGCACATTGGCAAACATGGGGATAATGATGTTCATCAGAGGCACCATGGAATTGCGCAGTCCATGGCGGACGGTGCTCTGAGCGTAAGTCAGTCCCTTGGTCTTGGCAAGCAGCATGAATTCCGAATTCATGGTCTCCGCCAGCTCTGCCCTCAGATACCTGGCCACACGGGCGATGGGGTCAAAAGACAGCGCCAGGATCGGCATGAACATGGATCTCCACCGCAGCACTCCCTTGGCAGAAACATTGTAGATGATGGGAAACGCGCCGCTCTTGAATCCTAAAAAGTACTGCAGGCCCGCCGCAAACACGAAGGACGGGATAGAGATAAACAGCACCACCATCAGGGATACCAGATGGTCCACGATGGTGTTCTTCTTGATAGCCGCCAGGATTCCGGCCGCCATCCCCACCGGCAGAGCCGCAAACAGGGAGATCAGGTTGATCTGCAGGGTGATGGGAATCCGGTCCCGCAGAATGTCAAACACCGGCACATTGGGGCGCATCTTGGCAGAGGTTCCCCAGTCCCAGTGGAGGAAAATATTTTCCAGAAAATAGCCGTACTGCTTGATGATCGGCTCATCAAAATGATACTTTGCGTTCAGCGCATCGATGACTGTCTGCGACAGGTCTCCCCCCATCTCATACACGCTTCCGGGCATAAGCCGCACCACCATAAAGGCAATGGACACGATGATAAACAGCGTGATAACCATCGCTATGATTCGGTCAAGTATGTATCGAAACATTCACTTCCCTCTTTTCGTCGATTATCGTCCGCGGGTCCGCCGGACCCTGGGCATATGTACGCAAAAGGCTACAAGTTGATATCCCTGCAGCCTTTTGCCAGATCTCTTACTCTGTAATCTTGGAATAATCCCAGCCCCACTCTACGCGGTTCGCCCAGTTCTTCATCGTCAGCTCGATTCGATCAGCCTTCAGATACTTGTCCAGAGACTCGGTGACCGGAAGGATGATGGCGGGCTCGATGAGCATCTGCTCCATCTGGGCAACCTCTTTCAGCCTCACGCCGTCCTCGAAACGGTCCTCACCGAAGTTGGCCGCATCGAACACCTGGTCAAACTCTTCACTCAAGAAGGGCTCATTCTTTGCGGAATAGTAGGTGGTCCAGTACTTAAAGGCATTCCACGGCATCAGATCCGTGCTGACCCAGCCGCCCCAGCTGATCTCGTAGCAGTCCGGCTTGGTCGCCCAGCTTCTCATCAGATCGCCTCTCTGGGAGGACGGCATGGCCTGAAGCTTTAACTCAAACTTGTCTGCTCCCAAAACCTGCTGCCAGCTCTGCTGTAAGAACTCGCTCATAACAGTCTGAGGAGCCGCGTCATTGTAGATCATAGTGACGCTCACCTTGTCGATGCCCTCTTCTGCCAGTGCTTCCTCAAACAGACTCTTCGCCTTCTCCGGGTCGTAGCCGAAGTTCTCATGGAGATTGGCCTTGCCCTCCTCCGTGTCACGGAATCTTACGCCGTTGTCCAGATCGATGATATGGGTGGTGGGCACGATGTAATCTGCCGGGTCTTCCTTGATCATCTTGGAGATGGTCTGCCGGTCGGTGGCATAGAACAGAGCCTGTCTGAACTTCTCGTTGGCCAGGATCGGCTGGTTGGGGTTGATGGTGTTGATGGTCATATGTCTCACGGAGTTGGCCGGGGAAAACAGGACTCTCGGATCCTCCTCATACTGAAGGAAAGTCTCCGCGTTCAGCTTCACATAGTCGATCTCTCCGTTGTCAAACAGCTGCATCTGGGTGCTGGAGTCTTCCACCACCTTGATGTTGATGCCTGCCAGCCAGATCTTGTCCTTAAACACATAGTTGGGATTCTTCTTAAAGGTGATCTCCGCATCGTTAGTCCAGGACTCTACCAGGAAGGGACCGGAAGAAATCCAGTACTCCAGGCTGGTGCCGTAGAGAGTCTCGGTGCGGTCCGCGTTCATGCCCTTCTCGTAGTACTCCTCATTGACGATACAGTTAGCCGGGTGAGCCAGATGGGTCTTGATCTCACGCGGGTCGTGGTTTGACACGGTGTGAATCTCCACGGTGTTGTCGTCGACCAGCTTCAGTCCCACCTCGTCCCAGGAACATTTGCCTTCAAAATAGTTCATGGCATTCTCGATCTCGATAACGTCCTTGGCAAAGTTGCTGGCTCTCAAGTTGGCAAGCTTGGGATCCAGGATCATCCGCCAGGTATAGTACACATCGTTGGCATCCAGGTCGTCGCCGTTCTCCCACACCACGCCGTCGCGGATCTTGATCTGCCATACTTTTCCCTCGTCGTCCACCTGAACCGGATCTCCGTCTGCCAGCTCGCCGCTCAAATCACAGAAGGTGTAATCCTCATTGGGAAAATAGGTGTACAGGATCATGGAGCTCCTCTTAATCTGGGTAGAAGAATAAGAGTTGATGTAGGTCAGGGGATTTAAAGAGCCGATCTTGTTGACGCTGGCCTCTCTCAGGATTCCGTAGCCCTCATCGGTAGGTTTGTCTCCGTTGGGATCCGCTGCCGTTGTCTCTGCCTCCCCGCCTGCTTCAGATGTCTCTCCTCCTGCTGCGGTGGTCGGTGCCTCTGTAGACGGGGCTTCTGTAAATTCAATGCTCTCATCCGGTTTGGATGAAGAACCGGAACAGCCGTTTAAGGCACCTGCCATCATGGCTGCTGATAAGAGTATCAGCATAGTCTTTCTGGTCTTTTTCATTACAATTCCTCCTCTTTCTATAGTGCTAATATCAGGGCAGAACACACAAACATGCATAGTGCCGCGATAAAAGTCTCTCCGTAATTTTTCTCATAGCTCCGGCTCTCCACAAAGGCTCCGTAACTGCTTGTGGGCGTGTCCAGAAAATTCTCATTTTTCCAGATCTGCTTAAACTTCTGGAATCCGTAGATCACCAGGTCGTAAAATCTCAGCCATCTGGCCAGCCGAAACAGGGCTATGATCAGAAACACGATCCCTGACAAGGCGCAGGCATCTGAAAGTCCTACAAATGTCCACTGACGGCGGACAGCAAAGACAGCCGCTGCCAGAAGAGCCCCTCTCCATATGCTCTTTCTGTAATATCTCACGATATAAGAATCTCCTAATCGGAACACTTGGGGATCAGACGGCTGCCGTATGCCACTGCGTAAATCCCCCGCTCCTGGCTGTGGATCAATTTTATAAATAAATCTGAATATTTATTACGTATAATCGCCGAGGTGGGGCTGACGGGAATCAGGAGTTTCTCCTTGCCGTCCTCCCGAACGCCGGGCCTGCCGTCTTCCCTGATGTAAAGTTCTGCCTCGGTTCCCTCTCCTGAGATATAGGTTCCTGCCGCGGCTTCAAGGGTCTCTTTCGACCACTCTGTCTCCTGCCAGACGTCTCTCTTTTCTATGGGATTTTTCCCGTTGTAGGCCTTTAAAAGGGCATTGGAGATCAGGCTGACCGGAACTCCCGAGGTATTGCACAGGACGATGACCGCCGCGTCCGCCTCATAGGACCAGGCGATGTTGGAGGACACCCCCGGAAGGCTGCCGCCGTGTTCCGTCACCTTTAAGTCATCTAACTGCTTCATGGAAAGGCCGTAGCCATAGGATCCGAACGCGCCGTATGGCTGTCTGGGTTTACACATCTCACGGATGCCTCTCTCGTTTAAGATCCTGGTTCCGTCCAGGGCTCTGCCCTCATTTAAATACATAAAGAGGTATTTCTTCAGATCGTTTAACGTGGACTTCATGGCTCCGCCGCCATTTAACACAAATGCATTGTCATGGTAATCTCTGTGGCCCTTCATGACACCGTCCACCTTCTTGTAGAGAGTGGCCGCGTTGTCGTCCTCAGCGGGCCTTACGAAGTCGCAGAAGCTGCGCTCCATGCCCAGGGGCCGTAAAATATGTTTCACCAGATAGTCCGCGTAGGATGGCTCCCCTCCATGTCTGCGGATGATGTCTGACAGAAGACCGAATCCGTCGTTGCAGTAGCTTAAGTATTCTCCCGGTTCCCCGTTGAGGCCTCTCTCCTCAGTCTGAGCATCCAGGCGCTCTGCCACCAGGCGGACTCCCTCTGCGGCGATGGCGTCATTGTAGGCGAAATCTCCCGCTTCCGACTCCTTGAGCCCCAGACTTTCGGCCACCTGGCCTACCAGAATCCTGGGAAGAGGGAAAAATCCTCCGCAGTGACTCATGAGATGACGAATAGTCACTTTCTTCTGATTTTTGTTGGTAAACTCCGGGATGTAAGTACTGATGGGAGCGTCCAGATCAACAAGCCCTTTCTCCTCCATCTGCATGATGGCCAGCGCCGTGAAGGACTTGGTCACTGATGCCAAGCCGAAGATGGTCTCCCCGTTCAGTTCCTTCTCCGACTCCAAATCCGCGCTTCCCCAGAACTTCTCATAGTGGGTGTTTCCTTTGCTGTCGATGATAGCCGCCGCGATGCCGCAGGCCTCGTAGTCCTTCCTGATAGACTCCACCAGATTTTCTGCCAGAATCCGATTGCATTCCTTCATTCGATTCAAAATCTGACACCTCCAAGGTATAACAAAAGCCTCTATTTGACCATGGAACATAGTTCACCCGCCGGATACCCCATTGTACCCGTTACCCAAACTCCATTTTCAAATAGAAGCTTTTATCTCTAATTTTATGTATAATTATAAAAAACGCTTATCCCCGTGTCCAATATAACATTCGCATGTCGTATATTCCTTTTGGGCATAAGCGCTGTGTTACATGACGGCAGTCTTCTTTTCCAGCTCGTTCATATACTCGATGACATACTCGGAAAATCTCCACGCCATAGGAGACATCTCCCCGAATCTCTGGTGAAGCAGGAAAATCGATCGGAAGAATCCCGGTTCCAGGATTTCCACCAGGTTCACCTCCTCGTTTTTCCCCCAGGAATGCTCCGGCCACAGGGTGACTCCCATACCGTTGCTGACCAGCTGCCACGCCAGCTGGGTGGAGTCGCATTCCATGACAATCTTTGGCAGAAAATGATACTGACGAAACCGTACATCCGCCAGTTTGCGCAGCACCGTACCTTTCAGCAGCATGATAAAGTCCTCTTTCTTCAGCTCCTCCAGAGAGACCCCTTTCTTCCCGCTGAGCCACGACTGTCTGGAGACGCCCAGGAATACCTTTTCCTTAAGCAGTTCCTCCCCGTAGGTGTAGGTCTGGTCCGGCTCGGCGCTGCAGATGCAGACGTCCCAGTCCGTCTTCTCTCTCTGGTCCGTCACCACGAACATCACATTGGGCTCCTCCTGCTTAAACCGCTTGATGATATCCGCCAGAAGCGGCACGGCGGACACTGCATTGAGCTTGATGGTATCCATCTCTTTCCCCATGCGCCTCAGCTCGTCCGGCAGCTCTTCCAGGCGCCAGAGCACCGGGGATATGCTCTCCCTCAGCATCCGCCCGGAGTAAGTCAGCTCGATTCTCTTTCCGTTCCGCTCAAACAGCTGTACCTGAAGCTCCTTTTCCAGGGAGCGGATGGCCTTGCTGATGGAGGGCTGCGCCACCCGAAGTTCCTGAGCTGCCTTGGAGATATTCTCGTACTTGGAGGCATACAAAAAGTATTTCAGCTGGTATAATTCCATGGTTACCGCCTTTCTTTGGTGTCAAAGGGTTATGAACTCTCACTGCCGTGCCAGGGCATAGGTTCTGAAGAGACGAAGACGCCTAGGCGTTTCACCGCGCGCTCCATCAGAAGCCAGAGATAAGCGTCTTCCAGCGCCTCCGCCAGAGGATACACTTCCCTTCCTGTGTCCAGATACTCTCCCATGTCAAACATCATGGAGGCTATGGCATACTCATCCTGGGCCTCCTCCAGATGAAGCACCGGATCCCAGACTGCTCCGCGCTCTCTGAGTCCTCGGGTCTCCAGTTCTCTGTAGCGTTCCGGCAGAAGCGGGAGAAGGCGTTCCTCCACAGGCACATAGTTCTCTCCCAGATACCGGAGCATGGTGTCGTTCCACTCTCCGTCACGCCCCTGGACATTGACATGTCTGGAGCGTATGAAGGAGTGGTACTGAACCCCGGAGAAATCATAGAACGCTGCCTTCCCAGAAGCAAACTCCATGGTGATGCAGGTGCGCTCCTTCTCCGTCACCCTCCCGTCTGTCACCGGACCGTTCCGGGAGTCTGTCTCCGTCACGGAAAACCGATACCGGCTCCCCCACATCTTCACCGGCTCCAGGCCGCCCCCCAGCATGCGCCGGATCAGACTGACCCCGTGATAATCGTGGGCCACGGACAGTCTGACTCCACAAGGTTCTCCCAGCTTTCCCTGTCGGACAGCCTCGAGCCCAGCCCGAATAACCGGATACCTGTGGTACTGTTCCGCCACCTGGATCCTGGCTCCCCGCTCCTGTTTCAGCTGCCACAGTCTTCCAAGCTCCTCTGTATTCATGCCCGCCGGGGTCTCACACAGGACCGGAAATCCCCGGAGCGCCCACTCCTCCGTCACCTGGCAGATGGAGGTCTTAGTCACCGCCACCACCACAAAATCCGGCCGCGTCTTCTCCCCCTCCTCCGGCGTTGTGACCGCGAAAATCCCCTGCTGCCTGAGCATCTCCTCCTTCTCCCGGCTGCGGCACACCACGGCTGTGAGCCGAAACAGCTCCGGATAGCGCTCGGCGATCCTCACATAGAACATGGCCCTCCAGCCGGATCCCACGATCATGAACCGCAGCGGTCTCTTCTCTCTCATGTCAGTTCCTCCAAAAGACCTTTACAGCCCCGGACCACATCCCGGTAAGTAGTCTCAAAATCCCCGGTATACCACGGGTCCGCGATATCGCCCGGCTCCCCGGTAAAGTCCAGAAGCCGGCAGATCTTCCCGTCCGGATCGCTTCCCACGATCCTCATCATGTTGCGGATATTCCACTCATCCATCCCGATCAGGTAATCGTATTCCTCGTAATCCCTCCGTGTCATCTGCCTTGCCCGCTTCCCGGAAGTGTCGATACCGCAGCGCCGCAGAAGATTTCTGGTCCCATGATGGACCGGATTGCCGATCTCCTCCGTGCTGGTGGCGGCAGAGGCGATGGAAAACTGAGGATATGGCCCCTTGGCGGCGGCAGCCGCTTTCTGTACCATATCTCTGAGGACAAACTCGGCCATGGGGCTGCGGCAGATGTTGCCGTGGCAAACAAATAATATTTTTATCATGGTTTACATATCTCCTTATATCTCGGTATATCCTCGTTTTTTCCCTTGTTTTCAAGGTTTTTCCTCTGACCTCAAAAACTCGGTTCCTCGTATAGTTTACCATATCTCGGTATATTTTGTCTCCCAAAAAGAGTAAAAAAGAAGTAAAATGACCTCTTTTTTACTCTTTCCAAAGGTAAATTCCTACACGCCTACACTTCCTTTCTAAGCCTTTCTTCCACTTCCCTTACTTCCTT
>JAAWBS010000055.1 GCA_022792815.1 Hungatella sp. | reverse complement strand
TCTGTAGCAGTCCCATGCCCAGCGGGGATTGCCGGACTTGGCAGCCAGAACCTCTACCACTTCCTCGTTCAGACCCAGGTTTAAGATGGTGTCCATCATGCCGGGCATGGATGCTCTCGCACCGGAACGAACGGATACCAGAAGCGGATTCTCCTTGTCGCCGAACTTCTTGCCGGTGATCTCTTCCATCTTGCCGATGTGAACCATGATCTGATCCATGATCTCGTCGTTGATCTTCTTGCCGTCCTCATAGTACTGAGTGCAGGCTTCTGTGGTAATGGTAAAGCCCTGTGGTACCGGAAGTCCCAGGTTCGTCATCTCTGCCAGGTTGGCGCCCTTGCCGCCCAGCAGATTTCTCATGTTGGCATTTCCTTCGCTAAACAAATAGACCCACTTGTTTGCCATAAAGTTTTCCTCCTCAAGTTGTGTGCAGCTTGTCTGCATTTTCTACCCACCGACTCCTTGTCTCTCCTCACACACGCGAAGAAAAACCCCGCCGGCGGTCTGTAAATAGTATAACACAATTCGAAATCTAGTAAAGTGGTTTTCTGGAAAAATAATGCTGATTTTTGTGAGTAATGAATAGATTTCTTTGTGTAAGCGGTTACATTTTTTGTGCACACTCACATATGCGTATGTTATTCGTATATACGATTATCTGTTTTTCTCAGTCTTTTCCGCGTACCTCCTCCCGGTCCATTTTCCGGAAAATGCTCAGGCACAGGATCAGGGACAGCGCGATGGAGATAAAATCCGCTGCAGGCTGAGCGTAGATCACTCCGTCCATACCGAAAAGCGCATTGAGCAGATAGACCAGGGGAATAAAGATCAGGCCCTGACGACAGATGGTCAGCACTAGAGACGGAATAGCCTTTCCCATCCCCTGCAGGGTGTTGATACACAGAAACAGGATCCCCAGCACCGGCCCTGACATCTGCAGCGCGATCACCATCTGAATCCCGTAGGCGATGACCTGGCTGTCATCGATAAATGCCTGAATCACTGCCTGTCTCGCCATCACCATAACCACGGTCAGGAAAGTTCCGATCACCACAGCGCACATACCGGTAAACCGGAACACCTTCAGGAGGCGCTTTTTATTTCTCGCCCCATAATTGTAGCCGATGAGAGGCTGAATCCCGGAACACAGTCCGATCTGTAAGAGCACCACCAACATGTTAGACTTCATGGCCACGCCCATAGCGGCCACCGGAGTGTCCCCATAGCCGATCAGTACCTGATTTAAGACGATGTTGGCACAGCTCATCAGGATATTGTTTAAGGAAGCGGGAATCCCGATGGACATGACTCCCGCCGCGATCCGGTCTTTCGCCTTAAAGTCCCGAAGCCGGATGGATAAGCTGGATTTCTTCCTCAGAAAGAACTGAAGATAGTAGAGGCTTGCCGCCATATTGCCGATGACCGTGGCGATGGCAGCTCCCACCACACCCCAGCCCAGCCCCAGGATCATGATGGGGTCCAGGATGATATTGGTGATGGTCCCGATCATGTTGCCGATCATGGACTCTTTGGCCGCTCCCTCACCTCTCAAAATGTTGCCGAATGCGGTTCCGAACATGATAAACGGGCCGCCTGCGGCGATGTAGGTCAGATAGTCTCTGGCAAAATCGATGGTGTTGGCGCTTGCGCCTATAAGTTTTAAGATCCCGTTCATCCCCACAAGAAAGATCAGGGCCATCACCACTCCCAACCCCAGGGAGCCGTAGCAGCAGAAGGAAGAGATATTCTTCGCCCGCTCTGTCTTCTTCTCTCCCAGAGCCCTGGAGATGGCCGAGCTTCCTCCGATACCGAACAGGTTGCCCAGCGCCATGAACACCATAAACACCGGGGTGGCCAGAGACACCGCCGCCACCTGCATGGGATCTCCTGTCTGCCCGATGAAAAATGTGTCTGCCATGTTGTAAATAACCACCACCAGCATAGAGATCATGGTGGGAACCGCCATCACCGCCACGGCCTTTGCCACCGGGGCCTCCTCAAATAATTGTCTGTTGTCTCTCATGTATTGTTCCTCCCTCTAAATTTCTCTGCCGTCGGACGACCGCACAAAAAAGGAAGCCTCTGCTTCCCTTTTACCGGATATTCTGCTGAAGCCGCTCTATGATGCCCAGAAACCATTCCAGCTCCTGGTCCGTCACTCCCTCCCTCAAAAGCGTTTCAAACCGCTTAATCCGCTCTCCCATCCTCTCATGGGCCTGCCGTCCCTTCTCTGTCAGAACGATTCTCTTCATCCTGGCGTCACTGGGCACCGGGACCCGCCTGATATAACCGCCGTGCTCCATCAGCGTCAGCATATGGCTGGCTGTGGAGCGGCGGATGGAAAACTCTCTTTCAATATCTCTCTGCATGATCTCCCTGTCTTCCTGATTCACCAGAAATTTCAGCACCCACATCTGATGGGCAGTGAGAGTCTCTTCCTCCTCGGCCACCATCTGATTGATCTTCCGGTGAATCAAGTTGGATAAGGTGCGCACCGCCAGCCCCGCATGCATGTTCTCCATAGAATCGCCTTCCCTCAAAGAATGTAAGCATGCTAACATTCTACCTCAAAAAATAACACCCCACAAGGTGTTATTTTTCACAAAAATATCTCCGTTTTATTCCCGTTTTCTCCCTATTATTGCCTGTGGGCCTGTCTCCACTCCTTGATCTGTTTTAATTTCTCTGCCGTCTCCTTCTCCGCCCCCTGCTCTGTGGGACAATAGTACTCTGTCCCCTCTAAGCTGTCCGGCAGACACTGCATGGCCGCCACTTTCTCCTCGGTGTCATGGGCATAGACATACCCCTCTCCGTAGTGAAGCCGCCCCATCAGCTGAGTAGGGGCATTGCGGATGACCAGAGGCACCGGCTCTGCCAACATATTCTGGGCATCGATCTTGGCCTTCTCATAGGCCCTGTAGGCGGAATTGGACTTGGGAGCCATGGACAGATAGATCACCGTGTGGCTCAGATGGACATTGCACTCAGGCATCCCCAGAAAATGGCATGCCTGGTAGGCGGCCACAGCCACCCCCAGTGCCTCGCTGTCCGCCATCCCCACGTCCTCGCTGGCAAACCGCACCAGCCGTCTGGCCACATACAAAGGGTCCTCCCCCGCCTCCAGCATCCGGGCCAGCCAGTATACGGCGGCATCCGGGTCAGAGTTGCGCATAGACTTGTGAAGCGCAGAGATCAGATTGTAGTGCTCCTCCCCTTTCTTGTCATAGAGAAGGCTCTTTCTCCCGATGCATTGCCGGAGCACCTCCGGGGTCACTGTGGTCTTGTCCGGCCCGATCTCCCCGTTAGTCACCGCCATCTCCAGCACATTCAGGGCTGTCCTGGCATCCCCGTTGGCAAACCCGGCGATCATGTCCACCATATCATCGGTGATGTCAATATTCAGATACCCGAATCCTTTTTCACTTCCAAGGGTCCTTTTCAAAAGCTTTGCCACGTCCTCCGCCGAGAGAGCCTGGAGCACAAACACACGGCATCGGGACAAAAGAGCACTGTTGATCTCAAAAGAAGGATTCTCCGTGGTAGCGCCGATGAGAATGATGCTCCCCTTCTCTACATAGGGAAGAAATGCATCCTGCTGGGCCTTGTTAAACCGGTGGATCTCGTCCACAAACACCACGGTCTTCATCCCCATCCTGCGGCACTCCTCCGCCTGAGCCATGACCTCCCGGATCTCCTTGATGCCGCTGGTGACGGCGCTGAAATTGATAAACCTGGCATGGGTCCTGTGGGCGATGATCCCGGCCAGAGTCGTCTTTCCCACCCCCGGAGGCCCCCAGAACACCATGGACGGAATCTGGTCCTGCTCGATGAGGCGCCTCAGCACCTTCCCTCTGCCGACTAGATGCTCCTGCCCCACAAAATCCTCCAGCTCCTCCGGCCTCATGCGGCTGGCAAGAGGCCGGTAGGACTCCTGCCGGTCAAACAAAGACAACTGCTCCATAGACATGGCATACCTCCTGGTTTTTAAGAATGCACTCGTTTTTTCTTTATTATGCAAAAGGATTGTCAAAATGTCAACAATGTGGCCAAAAAACCTCTTGCCTCCCTCTCCCCCTGCCCTTATAATACCTTTTATAAGGAAACGACAAAAATCTGTTGTTTCTCACAGCTATGAAACACGGTTTTTACTTACAGAACTTTATCCGGCATCGGGAAACGGAACCCTATCAGAATCTTCTTTCAATCTCCCTTACCCGCAGCGCCTCATAAAATTCTCCCCTCAAGAAAGGAGCTCCTCACCCCATCATGAAACCAGCCCTGATCATCGGTTCCACCTGTGTGGACGTCATCATTCATTTAGATCATCTTCCCGTCACCGCGGAGGATCTGCATCCCACTTCCCAGTCCATGGCCATAGGCGGCTGTGCCTACAACGTAGCCTATATGATGCGGCTTCTAAAGGCCCCGCACACCTTTGTCAGCCCGGTGGGCACCGGGATGTACGGCAACTATGTGGCGGAGCAGCTGACGAGAGCCGGCATCCCCATCCCGGTGCGGATCCCCGACCAGGACAACGGCTGCTGTTACTGCTTGGTGGAGGCCTCCGGCGAGCGGACGTTTCTTTCTTACCACGGCGTGGAGTACACGTTCCAGGAGTCCTGGATGGAGGCTTATGACACAGATTCTTTTGGCCTGGCTTATGTCTGCGGGCTGGAGGTGGAGGAACCCACAGGGATCCGTCTGGTCTCCTGGCTGGAGAAGCACCCGGAACTTCATCTGTGCTATGCCCCAGGCCCCAGAGGATGCCGGATCGCCTCGGAGAAGGCGGAGCGCATCATGGCTCTTAAGCCTATGCTCCACATCAACCGGCAGGAATCCCTGGAACTGACTAAGGCGTCCGACTATGTGGAGGCCGCAGCTGCTCTCTTTTCCCGCACAGGGAACACGGTGATCATCACCTTGGGAGAGGAAGGAGCCTACTGTCTGGAAAAGGACGGCAGCGCCTACCACACGCCATCGGTCCCTGTGACCCGTCTTACGGACACCATCGGTGCGGGAGATGCCCATGTGGGAACCGTCCTCGCCTGCCTGACCAACGGCCTTCCTCTTAAGCAGGCCGTCTCTTATGCCAACCAAGTGGCCGCAGCCGTCACACAGGTTCCAGGAGCCTCCCTGCCGCCTCATCTGCTGCCCCCTTTTATGCCCCAGTAAGGTTTCATGTTTTATTTTTTTTATGAAATTACATAAAATTCGCGAAATGTAACCGATTTGTAACCCTCTGGTGGTATAATCGTCTTAAATCAAACGACAATCACACCTGAAGGGGGTTATCAATATGTTCAACGAAATCAATTATACCATCACACCTGACACGGTTCCTTTGGCAGAACTTCCGGATATGCCTACAGCAGAATTCGCCGCTGTTCCGGACGAGAAACCTTTCGTTCCGGATGAGAATTTTCTGCTGGAAGAAATTTTTAAACCCCGCCGGACCGATAGCCTTGCGGCAGAGTTGACATTTCTTCTGTCAAACATGTTCTTTGAGATCGACGTAGTCGTATGCTGACTTCTTTTTCTTTTAAAAACCCGGCAGAAAGCACTTCTTTCTGCCGGGTTTTTATTGAGCCGATCGGATCCGTTCCAAAAAGCGGGCCCCATATTTTTCAAATTTAAACTCTCCTACCCCTGACACGGTCAGCATCTCCGCCTTTGTCCCAGGCTTGACCACACACATATGAGTCAGAGTCTTATCGGAAAACACGATGTAGGGAGGTACCTTTTCCTCCCGGGCGATCTCGCTTCTAAGAGCCCGCAGCTGCTCGAACAGACTTTTTTCTTTCTCTGTAAAACTCTCCTGCCCGGGCTGACTCTTTTTTGATCTCTTTTCCTTGGCCGGGCCGGACCGCTCCGTCTCCTTGGCCAGCTTCATGATGATCCGATGATCCTCTCGGTCGAGAATCTCCCCCGAATTGGGGGTCAGCTTTACCACCGCGTACTCGTCATTGGTGACTGTCAGATATTCTTTTAGCTGCAAATGGTTGAGCACCTGCCGGATCCGGTAAGTGGGGGCCTTGGCCAGTGCCCCATAAAAGGGATTTTGATTCATCCGATAATTGCGGATCTTGGCGGTATCGGCCCCGTGGACCGTGTCGATGATCACCGTGGTCCCGTACCTCTGTCTGCTCGTGTTCACGCATCCCACCAGCGCCCTGGCAATCTCCGTCACGTCTGTCTCCTCAAACTGAGTCAGACAGTTGGAACAGTTTCCGCAGTAATTGCTGCCGTACTCTCCGAAATATTTTAATATGTAATCTCTCAGGCATTCATTGGTAAAGCAGTAAAAGGTCATCTTCCGAAGGCGCTCCAAGTCCCGCTCCCGGACGATCTGCCGCGTCACCGGATCCAACTCCTGGTTGTCCTGATTGTTGTCGATAAACAGCTGGTCCGTGATCACGTCCTGGCCTGCATAATACAGGATACACTCTGCCGGTTCTCCGTCCCGGCCCGCCCTTCCTGCCTCCTGATAGTAGGACTCCAGATTCTTGGGCATGCCGAAATGGAGGACAAACCGTACATTGGATTTGTCGATTCCCATGCCAAAAGCCGAGGTGGCAATGATAATGGGCACTCTGTCATAGATGAAATCGTCCTGATTTCTCCTGCGCTCTTCATCCCCTAGGCCTGCATGATACTTGGTCACCCCAAACCCGTCCTCTCTGAGGCGCCGGCACATCTCCTCCACATGCTTTCTCGTCAGACAGTATATGATCCCGCTCTCCCCTCGGTGGGTCTCCAGATAATTGCGGATAGCGCCGTATCTGTCTCTCACGTTCATAACACCGAAGTACAGATTACCCCGGTCAAAGCCTGTGGTCATGACCGTAGGATCGCGAAGCTGGAGGATATCGATGATGTCATCCCTCACCTCCTTGGTGGCCGTGGCCGTAAATGCGCTGATCACCGGCCGTGTCGGCAGCTTCTCGATAAATTCCAGAATCTTCAAGTAGCTGGGTCTGAAGTCCTGTCCCCACTGGGAGATACAATGGGCCTCATCCACCGCCACCATGGTGATCCTGCTGTTTATGGCAAAGTCTAAAAACTCCTCTGTGATCAGCCTCTCCGGCGCCACATAGATGATGGGATACCGCCCCTGCCTGGCAAGTCCCAACGCTTTATAATACTGGGAGGCCGTGAGGGAGCTGTTTAGGTATGCCGCATGGATTCCGGCCTGATTTAAACTTCCCACCTGATCCTTCATCAGGGAGATCAAGGGGGAGATCACCAGGGTGATTCCGTCCATCATCAGGGCCGGGATCTGATAGCACAGGGATTTACCGGCTCCGGTGGGCATGATGCCCAGAGTGTCCTTCCCCTCCAGGATGCTGTCGATCAGCGTCTCCTGGGCATTGCGGAAGGTGTCATAACCAAAATATCTCTTTAGAATCTCGTGTTTGCTCACTCTTCCACCTGCTTTGACAGAGTCTCCAGCTTCTCCCGCAGAAGCACCAGGTTGACGCCTGACGGATTTAACACATATCCTCTGGCTTCTTTGATCAGGGACGGGAGCAGCCCTTTGAATGGAAGGGTCGCCACTCGAAGCTTGGATTTATAATTTTTGCTGAATTTCTGGAATTCCCACATGTCGGAAAAAACAGGCTGCAGGATATCTCCCTGCTGGTTCTTTAAGTAGGGAATCTGGAGATTCTGTCCCGGCTTTTTGGGGTCAAATTCTCCTTCCACATGGGTGACGTCGATGGCCATAATATATCTGGAGCGAAGCAGATTGGCGATCATCTCCTGCTCCATCTCCTGAAGACGCTTTCTTCTCTCTATATCCTGCGGCGGCTGGTCCGGCCTGCGCAGCTCCTGGAGAAAATAGATGATGGTCAGCTGCAGAGTGGCGTTATTGCCGGGAACACCGCCTGCCTCCTCCTTGGGCTGTTTCATGGTCACCACCTGCTCGATGGGAAGCTGGGCGAAATCGGCTCCGTTGTGGAAGATTAGCCGGTTGACGCCGATGAGATACAGGCTGGTGTAGAACATCAGCATCTGCTCTTTGTCTACTCTGGCCGTCGTGACGGGGATCTGCCGCGCCCGACACTCCTCAGCCCAGCCTTTGGCTGCCTCCTCCTCCGTAAACAAGTAGACCTGATCGTCGAATGTCTCCGGGTCACACTCGACGTAAGGCATCCTGGTGACCTGGGAGAACAGTACAAAAAATGTGTCCAGGCCCTGTAACCTCTTTATGATTAATCCGTGATCAATTGCCATACTCTTTATCCTCTCTTATCTTTTCTTTCTTGATCTTCTAAGCAGGCCGGGATTTCGGCCATATGGGAAAGGGCTATGCAGACCCCGGCGGAACCCACCGGTAAAACGGCTTTGGCAGAATGTTACCTGCCAAAGCCGTCTGGGCGGCGAAATCTTTCGGCGAACCCCTATCTGACCTTTCCCTGAACCCACACTCCGTCAGAGTCTACATAGAAATTGTCTGGTGTCCAGGTGTCGGTCCACATGTCTCCGTTGGGGCCGCAGTAGTAGTATACACCTTTCCAGAGGATCCACCCGGTAACCATGTAGCCCTTTTCGTTGAAAAAGTACCACTTATCGCTGATATACTGCCAGTTGTTTACCGTGTAGCTGCGGTCCGCGTTGCAGTACCACCAGCCTGCGTCATCTTGCAGCCATGCGCCGGAATTACTGCCAGAGCCCGGACCGCCGGCGGATGGGGTGCCGGGAGCAGAACTGCCGGGACCCCCTGCAGAGCCTGATGAAGAATCGGACGAATCCTCATTAGCCTCCCTGAACTCCCTGGCCATGGCGGAATTGACATAGAAGGAATCGGAGTCCTCCCAGTCCCCTTTATAGGAGGAATTGTACACTGCCCTGACACGGAACATGTAAGTACCGCTTTTCGTCAGGTACCTGGAAAAATCATACCAGGCCTCTGTGGTGGTGACGGTGGAGGAGTTGAGCAGACTGTCTCCCCGGTACACCTTGACTTCGTACTTCCTGGCATCCCCCGCCTCTCCCCAGTAACCCTGGCCCTGGTCCTCATCCCACTGCAGCTCGTAGACCTCCAGATCGTATTCCCCGCTTCCGGCATCCAGAGAACCTAAGGTGACATTGAGCACCAGAGTGGTGGCGTTATGGCGGCTGACAGAGGCCACGGTGGCGTCAGTGCCGCTCAGTGAGATGTCATTTTTGGAAAATCCTGTCTTAAAGTAATATTCCCCCTCCTCTGTCATCAGGGTAATCTTAACTTTCGGTTTATTGCCCTTCTTCCACGGCCCGTCCGGCTGATTGGTGATGTAAAAGTCCTCCACATAGTACTTATTATTCGTCGTGGTCACCTCCACATCGCCGTCCTCCGTGCCCGCTTCAATATCGGATGTGATCCGCAGAGAGATACTGCTTATCTTGGTCCCCTGAGCCGCCATGGCCGGGCAGGCCGAACCGACGACCATCAGCAGGGTCAAAACAACCGCTGTCAGTCTCTTTTTTCCGAACATCGTCACTCCCCCTTTCTGTTTCGTATGTCAGGATCGAAAAGAATCGGATCCCCTTTCTCGCTATATGGGAATATCTTATCATATTTTGCCTGAAAAGGGCTGAATTTTTCCGGTTATTTTTGTGAATTAATTCTTACGAATTGCTAACCTGCAGGATAAATCTTCCTTCCGTTCTGCAGACCGATCAAAAATAATTCTAAGGTCTGGGGGTTTGTATTTCTATATTTGAGATGATAATAAATCTGTCCGATCCCTTTAATCAGCTCTTTCTGATCTTCCGCATAATAGTTCACATTCTCATCATAGCAGCTGCCGGCCTGCAGCAGCAGGGTCAAAACAAATCTCTCATTGACATAGATGTACTCCTCCCCGCAGCCTTCTACCACTTGAAATGGTTTTCTCTTCAGAAACCAGGAAGCCGTATACGCAATAAATTTCACATAATTTACCCTGCTGATATCATGGAAGTATTTTAATCGCGCTAAATCTACCAAAATGTCGATCAGGCAGTGATTAAAAATATCATCACTAAAGTAAATCTTTCCGTCTAACTGATTCTCCCTGTAAAACTGCTCTGCCAGTTTATGAATCAGCGTTCCCGCATTATGTATGTAAGCATCCGTAAAAGAAGCGTTTAATTCTTCTTTTAGTTTTTTCACCCATTCCTTATCCATCGCAACTCCCCTGCTGCCTATATTTCAAAATACCGCTCAGTAATTCTGACATATTCTTCATCTCGCGATAGGTATCAGCCTGCTTAATTTTATCCTTGACAGCCTGCTTCACTTCCGCATTGTCACATCTCTCAATCTCACACAGAATAAACTGATATACTTCATTGTCATCTGTCACGCCGGCGCATAAGCTCTCCTGAAAATTTTTAATATAGCTGTGAATAAAGGTTCCCATCTCATCGCCCATTCCGGTAAGACGATTCATCATATTAATATAATTAGCCAACATTTCGTTGGTCAGATTATATGGATAGCGCAGTTTGTGGTCAATCTCACTCCACGCCTCCTCATATAAAGTGCGAACTTGTATTTCAATCCCCAGGCCTTTATCTGACCGGATTACATAGTGAACGGACCGATAGAGTTTCTCTTTTCTTATTTCAATCTTATCCTCATACAAGCCCGTGTCATCACCGTCCCGCACATATGCAAAAGGCGGTTCCAGCAGCACCTCCTTATAGTTCTCCATAATATAATTGTGAACTTCCAGCCAATCTTCTTTGAACAAAAGCAAGAGGCGAATGCCCATCAAATCAGTAATTTCCTGCTCATAATTGCCGAGGGATAAGGCGTTCCCTGATTCCAAATATTCAGGGTTTTTACGGATAATCTTCTCAAGCAGGTGCTTTGTATCTTTTACCCTGTAACTTAAAGAATGAACACCCAAACACTTCTGTAATACCTCCGCATACCGCCTTACAGTGTTTTGATGTTCATTCCTTTTATGTTCAAAGTCCTCTGCAATCTGCTCCAACTCTCCCCATGTCAACCGGGAGTCTCTGAACTTATCACCTGATATGTTAAACTCTGTACAAAACTCAGCCTGCTCTTTTTCCGTGCCCAGCATAACGCTTTCACCTCTTACTCTCTCAATGCCGCTTCTACAATCCCCGATCTTAAGAGTTTAGAATATAACTGTAATTGCTCGTCAATAAATTCCAAGCTGATCTCCGGACCATTGTTGGGCTGATTCTCCTTCTCAAACCCATTGTCACCCAGTCGTTCCATAAACCGCTCCATTACCGCACCTGCTTCAGTCATATCTGTCACCTCTTTGCTCTCCAAATACTCTCTATTTGAAAATGTGCCATACTATCACGTCAATTAAGTCGAATTATACCATACGGCTTTATCCTTTACAACTACTTTTTATCACGTTTGGTTTTACCGGAAAGAACCTGGGTTACACACAGCAAAAACGGCACAGGAAACGCCACAAATTTATGACGTTTCCCATCACTCATTTTCATGAATCAGGGGGCCATGTTCCACCATGGAAATACCACGCCCCAGCCTGACTCCGTCTCCTGTATCGAGCTGCTCTCCTCCTGCCCGCTGTCTTGGACACCTCCGCTCCCCTGACTATTTCCGCTCCCTTGGCCGCTTCCTCCTTCCTGACCGCCCCCGCTTCCCTGATTCGTTCCGCTTCCCTGACCGCCCCCGCTTCCCTGATTCGTTCCGCTTCCCTGACTGCCCCCACTTCCCTGATTCGTCCCGACTCCCTGACCGCTTCCGCCTCCCTGGCTGCCTCCACTTCCCTGACTCCCCCCGTTTTCGCCCCCCTGGCTGTCCCCGTCTTCCTGGCTGTTTCCGCCCTCCTGGCCGTCATCCCCGGTTTCCTCCAAACTGCTGTCCGTCTCTTCCTGGTCCGGCGTCTCTTCCCATTCATAATCGTGGTTCCAGCCGCCCTGCCACTCCTCCCACAAGTTCCACTCCTCATGTTCCCACGACTCCCACTGTTCGTCGCTCCAGGATTCCCACAGTCCGTCTTCTTCTGACTCCGAAAGCTCCTCCTGCGGATGAAGCGGACAGGTCTGCGGCATGAGAAGTCTCGAATCCTCGGTCATACCACTGTCGTCGGGAACCGCCAAAAACACCTTTTCTTCCACCTCCGGGCAGGAATCCGTAGCCAGACCCTGGGATTCCAGGCAGACTACTGCCTTCTGGTGGACATCGCAGGAAATCTTGGGAGCCGTGCCCGGAGCAAAGTATTCGCTGTATATGGCATTGCCTCTGGGGTCACCGTCGCAGACACCCCATAAGGCCAATTTCCCGGATTTTCGGCACACATAGGATTTGGTGACACCCTGGGGCACGTCAAATCCCCTGTTCTCCAGTCCCTCGTGAACCCGGTCCATGATTCTTTTCCAGATATCCTTATGGTACGATGTCTTCCCCGTTATGGGCTGGTTCTCGTCATTGCCGCTCCAGATTCCGGCGGTGTAATAAGGGGTATAGCCCACAAACCACAAGTCCTTGCTGCCTGTGGTGGTGCCGCTCTTCCCCGCCGCCGTCATGGAGGAGAGGGCGGCTCTTCTCCCTGTAGGGCTTATGGCAGTGGCGGCAAATTTGCTGCTGCCGTTCATCACATCCCTCATGGCATCCGTCAGCAGAAACGCGGTCTCCGGCTTCAGGGCCTGATGGCTCTCCTGCACATTTTCCAGAAGCAGATTGCCGTCATGGTCCAGAACCTTTGTGAAAAAGACAGGCTTTGTGTACACTCCCTTTGCCCCGATGGCGCCAAATGCGGCAGTCAGTTCCAGATTGGTCACCCCGTCCGTGATGCCGCCCAATGCAGTGGACGGATTATAATCCTGCTCCGACAAGGTGGTGATCCCCAGATTTCTGGCATACCACACTCCCATCTGAGGGGACACGGTCTCCATCATGCACCGAACCGCCGGGATGTTCATGGAATAGGTGATGGCCTCTCTGACGGTGGAATAGCCGTAATACCTGCCGTACCAGTTGCGAAACTCCTTCTTGTCCCACCGGTATGGTTCATCGTAATACACCGTGGCCAGCGTGGCATTTTTTCCGTCCAGTGCCGGGGCAAATGCGGTCAGGACCTTGAAGACCGAGCCCGGCTGTCTCAGGGAACCGGTGGCCCTGTTTAAGGTTCGGCTGGCCTTTTTCTCCCCCCGGCCCCCGTTTACCGCCAGGACCTGCCCCGTATACTGGTCCATCAGCACAAAGGACACCTGGGGCTGGGCCACCACAGCCAGATTCTCCCCTTCCACCCGGTCCCCTGCCTCCGTCACATAGTCCTTAAACTGCTCCACATCCCCTCTCAGGGTCTCCTGGTCCCGGTACAGACCTGCCTCCTCCCTCTTGAGTCTCACCTGGGCAAAGGCAGCCACATCCTGCCAGGAATAATGGGACAGGCTTCCGTCCTCATGCCTGACAGAGAGCCGGTAATCCCCGGACCAACTGGTTTTATCATAATTGTCCGGATTATTGATCTCCTCATCCACAATGGCCTGCATGGACGCATCCTGAGTCGTGTAGACAGAAAGCCCTCCCGAGTAGATCATCTTTTTGGCAAGCTCTTCCGAATATCCCAGTTTCTGGGTCATGGCCTGGATAACCTGATCGATCACTTCATCTGTAAAATAGGTGTAAGGGGTGGCTTCTGCCCTGGTCTCCACATCCACATCCTGGATCCTGGAATACACATCATCCGCCAGAGCCTCCTCCTTCTCCTGAGAAGAAATCATCCCCTGTTCCTCCATCTTGTCCAGAATCCGCTGCCTTCTCACCTTATTCTCCCCGGCGCCGGAAAGAGGGTTCAGGCGGGACGGATTCTTCGTAATCCCTGCCAGCACGGCACATTCCGACAGCGTCAGATCCTTAAGCTCCTTGTCAAAATACCTTCTGGCCGCCACCTTCACTCCCAGGGTGTTGGAGCCAAGATTGATAGTGTTTAAGTAGTTGGTCATGATGGTCTTCTTATCCGACTGTCTCGTAAGCTCCACCGCCAGATACTGCTCCTGGATCTTCCGCTCCAGACGCTCTCGAAACGTCCTCTCCATGCCTCCGCCGAACACGGAGTTCTTGATCAGCTGCTGGGTGATCGTACTGCCCCCTCCTGCCGAGGAGTCCCCTGTCAGCACTCCCTTCACGGCCCGAAGGATGGCCCGGATATCGATCCCGCTGTTCTCCCAGAACCGCTCGTCCTCGACTGCGATAAAGGCGTTGATCAGGTCTTCGGGAATCTCGTCATAGACCGCCTCCTCCCGGTTCGCCCCCTCCATCACCAGCTTCTCCGTCACATTGCCGTTCCGGTCATAGATGGTAGTGGCAAATCCCTGGGGCCGAAAGCTGAGTGCCCGGATATCCGGCGCCCTTTTGATCACCTCCCTCACCCACAAGACCACGGCTCCGCCAACCAAAACCACAGTCAAAAGCAGCGCGATCCCCGTCACTTTCAGCGTCCTTACAACTCCTCTCGCCGCCTTTCTCCCATCCGCCCTCATCTGTCATCTCACCCAGCCTTTCTGTCTTTTTCAGCTGGTGTTATTGTCCCACTGTCTCTTTTTTATAAACATGAGAAAATGTTCCTTTTTGTCCCCGGGAGACAAAGAAAAGCAGACAAAAAGCCTCTGCTTTCCATCTGCCTTCTTAAAAACACAACGAATCTGCCTGCACAGCCGGAAATTTCCCTCTACTTCTTCTTGAGATAGCAGAACCCGTAAGCCGGCACGTTCACCCCCGCGGCCTCTCTCTCCTCCCCGGAGATCATATCCACATACATTCCGTCCCGCTCGTCGATCCACGCCGTCTTGTCAAACTCGCTGAAATTGAACACTCCCAGTATCTTCTCCCCGTCATAGTGCCGCCCGATGCACAGCACAGAGGGGTCCCAGGTCTCCACAGTCCAGGCGTCGCCGTAGGACACAAACGCCTTTTCCCGTCTCCGTATCTCCTCCAGCTGTCTCAGCCTGCCAAAAAGCTTTCCCTCCACCGTGTCCGGGTCATCGGCTCTCTCTGCCAGCTCCCACCTCATGGCGCCTCTGTGGAGGTAACGGGAGTCCTCCGCCTTGTTGGGGTCCTCCTCATAGCTGTAGTCATTGACCTGTCCGATCTCGTCTCCGCTGTAGAGAACCGGAATCCCCGACTGCATAAACATGTAGGCGTGCAGCATCACGTCCAGTCGGATGGCCCGCTCCATGGCCTCCTTATCCTGCTCGAACCCGGCCTTCTCGATGCCGCACAGAGAGGCGGTGGTCCCGCAGAACCTGGCGTCACCGGTCACCGGATCCGCGTTGTAGAGCTGTCCTCGGCTGTTGCTCTCCCCCGCAAATCCCTGGAAATAATCGTTGAGATACTGTTTGTGGGGCCTCTCCTCGATCCCTGACAGTCTCAGGGTGTCATAGTCAAGCCCCCAGCCGATGTCGTCATGACACCGGAGATAATTTAAAAATACATACTCCTTTGGAAGCCCGTTGACGATATCCAGCTGCTTTTTCAAAAGACTCACCTCCCTGGTGGCCACGGTGTGCCATGTGGTCGCCATGGTGGTCACATTGTAGAGCATGTGGCATTCCGGTTTCTCCACCGTGCCGAAATAGGGCACCACCTTGGCCGGCTCCATCACCACCTCACCCAAAAGCAGCACTCCCGGACAGACGATCTCGCTGATCATGCGCATAAGGCGGACAATGGTGTGGACCTGGGGCAGGTTTCGGCAGGGCGTCCCCAGCTCCTTCCAGATATAGGGAACCGCATCCAGACGCACGATGTCGATGCCCTTGTTGACAAGATAGAGGAAGTTGTACATCATCTCGTTGAACACCCTGGGGTTCTTGTAATTCAGATCCCACTGATAGGGGTAAAACATGGTCATCACATAGTGGCCCGCGTCGGGAAGCCATGTAAAGTTTCCCGGAGCCGTGGTGGGAAACACCTGGGGCACGGTCTGCTCATACTGGTTGGGGATGCTGTCATTGTCATAGAAGTAGTACCGGCTCATGTACTCCCCGTCGCCTCCTCTGGCCTTCTTGGCCCACTCGTGGTCCTCCGACGTATGGTTCATGACAAAATCCATGCACACGTTGATCTTCCTCTCATGGCAGGCTGCCGTCAGGCTCTCCAAATCCTCCATAGTTCCCAGCTTCTCCTGAACCTTCCTGAAATCAGCCACCGCATAGCCGCCGTCAGACTTGCCCTCTGTGGTCTCCAGAAATGGCATCAGATGCACATAGTTGACATTGCATTTCTCCAGATAATCCAGTTTCTCCTCCACGCCCTTGATGGTCTTGCCGAAATTATCGATGTAGAGCATCATCCCCAGCAGATCATTCTGCTTATACCAGTCTGTGTGCTGCTCCCGGCTCTCGTCCATGGCCCTCAGAGCCTGGCTTCTCTCCCCATAAAACTCCTCCATGTGATCGCACAGCTCCGCAAACATGGAATCGTTATCATAAAGTTCCGTGTAAAGCCACTTAAGCTCCTCAAAATGCCTCTCAAACCTTTTTCGGTAGATCCCGTCGGTTTTTTTCTTCCCGTCCTCCCTCTCTTTTTCCTTCACCTGCACCGCTTTCTTTTTCGTCTCCTTCATGACAAATCCCCTCTCTTTTTTAAATGTCCATCCCTTCTGTCATCCCTCAGCAAAGTCCGTATTTCAGAAATCCCCGATACAGCCCGTCCTCCCTCACACAAGGGCACACATCGTCGGCAATCTCCTTCATCTTCTCGCTTCCGTCCTCCATACAGATGCTCAGGGCCACGGTCCGAAGCATGGCCTCGTCGTTCATGCTGTCGCCGAATCCCACCGTGTCCTCCAGGGGGATGCCCAGGTATTCACAGACTCTCCTGACCCCTCTTCCCTTATCAAATTTCCGGTTCACCAGCTCACCGTTGATGTATCCGTACCGATCAGGCTCCTGGAGACATACTTCAAATTCCCGGCCGAGAACCCGTACCGGCTCCTCAAACCGCTCCCGGCTGTCTGCCATAACCACGATCTTGTACACCGGCTGCCCCCGGTACTCTGCCATGGGACGGATATGGAGGGACTCCTCCAACTGCCTGCGCCAGCGCAGCAGCTCGCTGTTGGTCCCCTCCTCGCCGCGGGCCGCCAGAAATTCCTTCAGCCCTCCGTCCGTATAGGAACCGTCCATACACTCTATGGTGCGGAAGATCCCGTTGTCCTTCAGGACGCTCATAGCCCTCTCCTTCTGTTCCCCTGTCATGGGACAGTCGTAGATCACATGGTCCTGAAACCGGACGTAGCCGCCGCAGCTGGCCACCATCCCGTCAAAGCCCAGGGGCAGAAGGGGGGACAGCATATCATAATTTCTCCCTGTGCAAAGCAGCACATAATGGCCCTTTTCCCGGGCAGCCCCCACGGCCTTCACGGCGGACTCGGGCGGCAGATTGGCCCCCGGCTCCGTCAGTGTACCGTCGATATCCAAAAAAATAATTTTTCTTCTCATCTCATCCTCCGACTACCGATGATTTCTTCTGCCTGTCATCTTTCCGCAAATTTTATGTAATCGATTTCATAGATGATTGTATCACACCCTATCGTTTCGGGCAACGATTTTCTCTCACTACATTTCACAAAATTTCTTAGTAATTTTTAGGCAGTATTTCCGTGGACTCTCTCTCCACCACCTTATATCCCAGCTTGATCTCCTTCATGGCGCTTTCTTGTCTCTCCAGAAGCTCAAGGAGTACCGAGGCCGCCAGCCTGCCGCTCTCCTCATAGGAATAGCGGACCGTGGTGAGCGTCGGCGTCACCACCTTGGATAGGCCTGAATCCCCCTGGCCGGTCACCATCACTTTCTCCGGAATCGGGATCTTCTGCTCCTTTAAATACTGCATGACTCCGACGGCGATGGAATCGGTGGCGCAGAGGATCCCGTCCAAGTCCTTCCACCGCTCCAACAGTTCCCCGGCCTTCTCATATCCTGACTCCATAGTGAATTCCGCTGTCACATAAGATTCCCTGCAGGAGGAAAGCCCTGCCTCCTCCACCGCTTTCTCATATCCCTGATACCTCTCCAGCCCCACGGCCTTATCCTGGCGAAAGACGCCCACATACCCCAGGCGCCTTCTCCCCCGCGCAAGAAGCAGGCGAGTCAGATCATAAAATGCGTGAAAATCGTCGTGGTAGACGCAGTGATAGCCGGACAGCCTCTGTCCTATGATAACCACGGGAACCGTCATCCCCTTCAGAGCTTTTTTGTGTTCTCTCGTAAACACCGTGGCGATGAGGAGGACTCCGTCTACCTGCTTTTCATTGAACAGGGACAGATAGTCCAGCTCCTTCACCGGGTCATTCTGGGTATCTGCAAGGAGAATCTGGTAGCCGTGGCCGTTGAGCAGAGACAGGATCCCGGCCACGACGCTGCCCATGGCCGCGGCCGAATCGATCTTGGGAAGGATCACCCCCACCAGCTTGGTCTTTCTGGTCCGCAGGGTCTGGGCCTGAAGGGAAGGCCGGTACCCGGTCTCCTCCACCACCTTGCGGATCTGCTCCCTCTTTTTCTCAGATATATACCCATTGTTAAAATAGCGGGACACCGCCGCACTGGACACACCGGCCCTCCGGGCAATCTCTGCAATATTCATCTTCCCCTCCAAACCTCAGACAGCGGCTGCCGTCACGGCCTGTACTGCCGTATCATTTTAATGCTGAAACAGGGTACAGCCCATTTTCTTAAAATATATGATTTTTTTCTCCATATCCTCTCTGGACACGTCAAAGTATTCCGCCAGACAGTCCAGGCAATAATAATCCGTGGTTCCCCGATTCACCAGCTTCTTCGTAGCCCCGATCTCATCCAGAGTCACCTCTCTGCCGCAGCCCCTGCAGCACTCCTTCCCTTCCTTCCTGCCGGGTACTGCTGACTTGTTCCTCTCTGAACTGACCGTGCTGAATCTATCGTCACTCTGCAAGGCGGAGGAGGGAGGCACGGCATCACTGACCGATAACCATGGGGCAGGCGACGATACCGGCGGCGCTGTTGGTTCAACTATCAGCATGTCAGGACACACCCCCGCACTTTGCCAGGCGGCACAGGTACAGCTTACAGTCATGGCCCGGGACGGACACAATGTGGTAATCCCGCTTCACTCCCAGCTCCTCCCCGGTAAACACATCCCTCATGGAGAAACCGTACCCGGAGGAGTAGGGAACCCCCGCATCGGCAAAGATACAGCTTATATCCCGCTCTTCCTCAAACAGGTTATAGCAGGCGATGACAAATTCCCGGTCGCAGAGGTGCTTGATAAAGGTATAGAGCCGGTCCTTCACTGCCCTTAACGGCTCCACCGCATTGTCCCGATCCTCCTCAGGTACCATAACGCTTTTCTTTCCCACAAGGTAGGGCGGACGGCACTCTCTGTCCTGGTCGATACGGATCAGCTCCCGATTCAAAAGCAGTTTTTCCATCTCGGGATTCAGGCTCCGGATGTCCGCCCCCATCATGAGGGGAACACCTGCCAGGCACCAGAGGGAGAACTGGATCCGATACTCTCCGTCGGTACACGGCTTGCCGATGGCCACATTGCCCTGATTGTACATGCCCACGGTCAGCATGTCCATGTCATTGAAACAATAAGGTCCTGACTGACTCAAGTGGTCCAGCTGAGACTGAAAGATTCCCATAAAGGAACGGAAATTGTCAAAAATATCCCCTGTGGAGCGGTACATATGGGCGCCGATGGAGCGCATCCAGTTCCAGGAGTCGTGGCGCCCCCAGTTGCACGCGGCAAAGCAGATCTCCCTCCCAGTCGCCTTCAGTGCCATGCTCATGGTGTGATAGCGATTGATGCCGTCCGCATTTTGAGGGAAATTGCAGTAATCATATTTGAGATAATCCACTTCCCACTCCGCAAAGAGCTTGGCATCCTCAAACTCATGGTCATAGCTGGACGGGTATCCGGCACAGGTCAGGATCCCGGCGCAGGAATACATGCCGAATTTCAGTCCTGCCCGGTGGACATAGTCTGCCACCGCCTTCATCCCGTGGGGGAATTTCACCGGGTCCGGCACCAATCTGCCGTCCTTGTCCCTCTCCTTCAAAGCCCAGCAGTCATCGATAACCAGATACTCATATCCGGCATCCCGATATCCTTTCTCCACCATGGCGTCCGCTATCTCAAAAACCAGCTTCTCGTCAATATCCTGTCCGAATGTATTCCACGAATTCCACCCCATAGGCGGTGTTGCTGCTATCATACGATCGCCTCCTGTTATGATGTTGTATGGAAGAGTATAAAACAGCCTCTGTTTTTTGTAAATAGATTAGTGCAGTAATCGTTCCACCACCAAAGCGATGCCGTCCTCATCCAGGGATGCCGTCACTTCATCCGCACCGGATTTCAGCTCCTCCACCCCGTTGGCCATAGCCACGCCCCAGCCTGCCCAGGTCACCATGGAGATATCATTGTGGCCGTCTCCGAATGCCATCATCTCTTCCCTTCTATACCCCCTGGTTTTTAGAACAGCGGACAGAGCCCGGGTCTTGTCGATCCCCCGGGCGGTAAACTCGAAATAAAACTTTCCAGTGAACATACAGCTCAGAGTATCCTTAAAGGGCTCCATCATCTCCTGATGGTGGGCCATAAGATACTCGGGGTCAGCGGTGGTCAGAATCTTCTCCACAGGGAAGTCCACAAAAGCCACCAGGTCTTCTTTCTCACACAGCAGGTATCCGTTGCTTCTGGATTCATACTCCATCACATTAAATTCCTTCCCGTCCAGCCGGATCATCTGTCGGTACACATTAGTGACATACATGTACTCCCCGTGGTCAATGATCGGACGCACCTGGTCAAAGCGCTTCAAGTGCTCCAGCACCGCCCTGGCCTCCCCGGCTGTCATGGCCTGCTCAAAAAGCACTTCTCCTGTCACGCAGTCCACCGCTTTCGCGCCGTTGTAGGACACCAGCACTCCTCCGTACTCCTTCATCCCGATATCCTCGGCGAACCTCTTAAGCCCCCGGGTGGGCCGCCCGGAGGCCAGGATCAGCCGGATCCCAGCTTTTTGGGCCCTGATGAGAGCCTCCCTGGTCCTGGGACTGATCTTTTTCTCGCTGTTTAACAAAGTCCCGTCCATATCCATGGCGATTAATCGGATCATCTCTTCTGTCCTCCGTTTTCTCACTCCTCGATGAGGCCGAGCTTGACAAATGCGTGGCAGAGTCCGTCTTCCTCCACGCCGTCTGTCACATAATCTGCCATGGCCTTGATCTCCTCTCCCCCGCTTCCCATGGCCACTCCGATCTCACAGTACTCCAGCATGGGAATGTCGATCTTGGCGTCCCCGAAGGCGATGGTATCCTCCTTCTTGGCCCCCAGATACGCAAGCAGCGTCGAGATGGCATGGGCCTTGGTGATCCCCTTGACCCCCAGATCCCCGAACAGGGCTGTCTCTCCTGCTCCTCCCCAGGTTCCGCTTTCCAGGTCCGGGAACTGTTTTCTGGTATCCAAAAAGTCCTGATAGCTGTCCAGAACATAGCTCACCTTGTTTAAGTCGTCCCGATAAAGCTCACCGCCGAAAATCATGTCCGGAAATGCCTGTTCCACAGTCATGGTGTCAGCGCCCTCTTTCCCTTTTCTCCTGCTGTACTCCCTCATCACAGACTGACCTCTAACCGAGAAATTCTCGCTGGCAAAGAGTCCATTGTTGCTCTCCAGGTAGAATTCCAGCCTGCGGCTGTGGAGCCAATCCACGATCCGGCGGCACTGATCCCGGGTGATCAGCTGGTGGAGCACCACATGGCCGTGATCCTCCACATAGCTGCCGTTCCCGCCGATCATGCCGTCGAGACCGATGTCCCATATATTCTGATAGACCTCCGCCTTACTCCGGCCGGTGCAGATGTACACCCGATGCCCCCTTTCTCTGGCCTTTCGGACGGCCTCGGCCGCCGATTCCGGCAGCCTCCCCTCATAATCCACCAGAGTCCCGTCCACATCGATAAATATAATTTTCCCCATCTTCTCCTCCTCATCTTATGTCAGCCTGTGTCTCACCGGCTTCATTCTCTCAAATGTATATATCGCCTGAAATCCCAGCTCCTTTAGGTTGATCTGGGTCTCGGCACTCGCCCACCCGATCCAGGGAATCTCGTGGGCATCTGACCCGACAGTGATGATCTCGCCTCCCAGATGACGGTACAGCCTCAAGATCTCCCGGGACGGAGTCAGATCCGGCAGCTTGTATCGGTAGCAGGAGGTATTCACCTCGATTCCTTTCCCGTCCGCGATCACCTGTCTTAGGATCTCCTCCACCAGATCCCGCACCCCCTCAAAGGGATAGTCCCCCTTGGGGTCATAGCGCCGTATCATGTCCAGATGTCCCAGGACACTGTAATCCTTATAAGACTTTATCACGCGCAGGATCTCCTCGTAGTATCTGCGGTTGTACTCCTCCTGGCTCTTCCCCTCCTGAAAGTCATAGGTCCAGAACTCCTTGTCCTCCACCTGATGGCAGGACAGGATGATAAAGTCAAAGGGATAGCGGTCAAATGAATCCTGAAACTGTCTGATCGTGTGGGTCTGCATGCCGAATTCCATGCCGAGACGGATCTTAATCCGGCCGCCGTACAGGCCCTGGCACCTTCTGATCTCTCTCAGATAGGCATCGCAGTCGCAGTTTAAATCGGTCTTCACCCCATAGTCAATGTGCTCGGTAAAACAGATCTCCGTAAGCCCCTCGGCGATGGCGTGAATCACAGCCTCTTCCATAGGAGTCTCGGAGTCATCGCTGAACTCCGTGTGTATGTGATAATCTGCCAGCACCGGATCCATCCGTGTTTCCTGTGTCATCATTGTCTTCCTCCTCTGATCTTATTAAGCCTCTCTGCAGTCACCACCATGACGATCCCGATGGCCCCAAGGTACCAGGGATACAGCCAGATCCCCACAGCACCGGAGACGGTGCCGAATAAGGGCGGCATCACCATGGTTCCCACATAGGCGCAGGCCATCTGCATGCCCATGACTGCCTGGGACTTTTCCGCCCCGAAGTTGTCCGGCGTCTCGTGGAGAAGCGCCGGGTAGATGGGCGCACAGCCCATCCCCACCATCACCAGGCCTATCCCGGTCAGAACCTCCCCAAAAGGCAGCGTCAGAAGTAAAATCCCTGCTGCCGCCACAGCCTGCCCCAGACGCACCATAGCCCGGTCGTCCAGCTTCATGGTGATAAACCCGCAGCCAAATCTCCCCGCCGTGATGCCCAGATAAAAGAGAGAACCCCATTTGGCCGCCGTCTCGGCCGACATGCCCCGGTTCATCACCATGTAGCTGGCCGCCCACAGCCCTGCAGTCTGTTCCAGGGCGCAGTAGCAGAAAAATGCAGCCAGCGCGGCCCAGGCTCCCGGAAGTCTCAGCAGATCCGGGAGCCTCAGTCTCGCTCCCGCCTGCCCCTCCTCCTCTCTGGCTGCGGAATGCTTCCACATGGACAAGGTGACAAACAGCAGCGCCGTCAACCCGATCTGGAAAAGGGAGATGACCCGGTAGCCGCTGTTCCAGGCCCGGCCTCCCACAAGGCAGGCTCCCATAATATAAGGCCCTATGGAGGCCCCCACTCCCCAGAAGCAGTGAAGCCAGCTCATATGCCTGGCCTTGTAGTGGAGCGCCACATAGTTGTTGAGAGCCGCGTCCACAGCTCCTGCCCCGAGACCGTAGGGAAGGGCGATGAGGCACAGCACCGGAAAAGAACCGGCGGCGGAAAATCCCCACAGCGCCGCCGCGGTCACCGCCACGCTGAAGGCCGTCACTTTTCCCGTGCCCAGCTTCCGGGTCAGCATGTCACTGTTTAAGCTGGACAGGATTGTCCCCCCTGATATGATCATGGAGATGATCCCCGCATAGGACACCGGCACTCCCAGCTCTCTATGCATCGCAGGCCACGCCGCCCCCAAAAGGGCATCCGGAAGTCCCAGGCTGATAAATGCCATGTAGATTATCCCAAGAAGCAGATTCATGTCGTCACCTCGTTCATTCTTGATTTTTTTCTCTCAAACACCTATAATGATATTGCTTTTTTTGTCCGTATTCTATCAAAAAATCGCCTTAAACTCTAACTATATGGCCAGTCCCCCCTGCTGTCGCCGGGATATGGCTCTTCACAGAAGAAAGGGGCACCTTATGAAACAGAACACACTCGACGGGCGGCGGAAGGAGGCCTGCCAAAACCGCCGGGAAGCCGATTACATCACGACCTCCAACAGCCGCATCAACGCCTCCACTCTGGAAGAGACCCTGGTACACCTCACCCCGGAATTTCCCTACCTGTCCGATCTGTGTATGGTGCACGCCCTGCCCGGCCGTCTCTTCCCATGGCACTGGCACAACGAAGTGGAGCTTTTTTACATGCGGGACGGCGTCCTGGACTATATCCTTCCCACAGGGACTCACCGTTTCCGTCAGGGGGAGGGCGGCTTCGTCAACGCCGGTGTTCTCCACATGACCAGCTGCCCCCAGGGCTGTACCTGCACTCAGGAGGAACACATCTTCCACCCCTCTTTTGTGGGAGGGAATCAACCCAGCATCCTGCTGCGCCGGTATGTCACCCCGGTTCTGGAACATCCCGGCCTGGACCTTTTTCGGCTGGACCCTGCCCTCCCCGCTCACAGGGAGATGATCCTGCTGATGAAGGAGTCCCATGACTGTTATCTCAGAAAGGAAGAAGGGTATGAATTCGATGTCCGGGAACGGATGACCCGGCTTTGGCGATCTCTGTTTGCCCTGACAAAGGACCTGCAGACAGAGACCCAAAAACGGCCTCACAGCGACCGCATCAAGGCCATGATGGAATTTATCGCCTCCCATTACCAGGAGAAACTGACTCTGGAAGAGATCGCCTCCTCCGCCTTCATCAGCCCTCGGGAGTGCTGCCGGTGCTTCCAGGAGACCCTGGGCCAGTCTCCCTTCTCCTACCTGATGGACTACCGGCTGCGAAAAGCCTGCAGCCTCTTGGAACACACCAGGCTGTCTGTCACCCAGGTGGGCACGGCCTGCGGCTTCGGAAGCAGCAGCTACTTCGGCCAGGCCTTTCGGGAATCCTTCGGATGTTCGCCCAGACAGTATCGGTCAGGACGCCTGTGATCGGCAACACCGGATAAAAGGAAATCAGAAACATCAGAAAGTCCTTGCGTGTTTTCCATTTTTCTATATAATAGAATAAGAAGATGCCAGGGGCACACACCGGGGGATTCATGCAGGCATGAATCCCCTGACTTTGGTGCCTGAGAGTGTCTCAACCATACGGAAAGGGGAACATACAATGCCGAAAAGAACAGATATTCACAAAGTCCTCATCATTGGCTCCGGTCCCATCATCATCGGACAGGCCTGCGAATTTGACTATTCCGGAACCCAGGCCTGCAAGGCCCTGAGACGTCTGGGCTATGAGATCGTGCTGGTCAACTCCAACCCGGCCACCATCATGACTGACCCGGAGACTGCCGATGTCACCTATATCGAACCTCTCAATGTGGAGCGTTTGGAACAGATCATAGCCAAGGAGCGCCCTGACGCCCTTCTTCCCAACTTAGGCGGTCAGTCAGGATTAAACTTGTGTGCGGAACTCTATAAGGAAGGCATTTTAGATAAATATCAGGTCAAGGTCATAGGCGTCCAGGTGGATGCCATCGAGAGAGGCGAGGATCGGGTGGAGTTTAAAAAAGCCATGAACAGCCTCGGCATCGAGATGGCCCGCAGCGAGGTGGCCTACTCCGTGGAGGAGGCTTTGCATATCGCCGAACAGCTGGGCTATCCCGTCGTCCTGCGCCCTGCTTACACCATGGGCGGAGCCGGAGGCGGACTGGTATATAATAAGGAAGAGCTGAAAACCGTCTGCGCCAGAGGGCTTCAGGCCAGCCTGGTGGGACAGGTACTGGTGGAGGAGTCCATCCTTGGGTGGGAGGAACTGGAACTGGAGGTGGTCCGGGACTGCGAGGGCAACATGATCACCGTCTGCTTTATCGAGAACATCGACCCTCTGGGGGTTCACACCGGTGATTCTTTCTGCTCGGCGCCCATGCTGACCATCTCCCAGGAATGCCAGAAGCGCCTCCAGGAACAGGCCTACAAGATCGTGGAGTCGGTTCAGGTCATCGGAGGAACCAATGTCCAGTTTGCCCATGACCCGGTCAGTGACCGGATCGTAGTCATCGAGATCAACCCCCGCACCTCCCGCTCTTCCGCCCTGGCCTCCAAGGCTACCGGCTTCCCCATCGCTCTGGTATCCGCTATGCTTGCCACTGGGCTGACGCTAAAGGACATCCCCTGCGGCAAATACGGCACCCTGGACAAGTACGTCCCGGACGGCGACTATGTGGTGATCAAATTCGCCCGGTGGGCATTTGAAAAGTTCAAAGGGGTGGAGGACAAGCTGGGCACCCAGATGCGGGCTGTGGGCGAGGTCATGAGCATCGGCAAGACCTACAAGGAGGCATTTCAGAAGGCCATCCGGAGTCTGGAGACCGGCCGCTATGGTCTGGGGCATGCCGGGGATTTTGATTCCAAGACCAAGGGACAGCTGCTCCAGATGCTGATCACTCCCTCCAGCGAGCGCCACTTTATCATGTACGAGGCCCTGCGTAGGGGCGCCACCGTGGAAGAGATCCACGAAATCACCAAGGTAAAGCACTGGTTTATCGAGCAGATGAGAGAACTGGTGGAGGAAGAGGAGGAACTTTTGAAGCACAGGGGAGGACTTCCCTCCGATGACCTTCTCACCGCCGCCAAGAAGGACGGATTCTCCGACAAGTACTTAAGCCGGATTCTGGAGGTCCCGGAGGATGAAATCCGCGGCCGCCGGATCCTTATAGGTGTGGAGGAGGCCTGGGAAGGCGTCCACGTAAGCGGAACCGAGGACAAGGCATACTATTACTCGACCTACAACGCTGCGGACAAAAATCAGGTCAACACAGACAAACCTAAAATCATGATCCTGGGCGGCGGTCCCAACCGGATCGGGCAGGGCATCGAGTTTGATTACTGCTGCGTCCACGCCTCTCTGGCCCTGAAAAAACTGGGCTTTGAGACCATCATCGTCAACTGCAACCCGGAGACCGTGTCCACAGACTATGACACTTCCGACAAACTGTATTTTGAACCGCTGACTCTGGAGGATGTGCTCAGCATCTACAAGAAGGAACAGCCTGTGGGAGTGATCGCTCAGTTCGGCGGCCAGACTCCGCTCAATCTGGCGGCAGACTTAGAGAAGAACGGGGTGAAGATCCTGGGAACCTCCCCGTCTGTCATCGATCTGGCGGAGGACCGCGATCTGTTCCGCGCCATGATGGAGAAGCTGGACATCCCCATGCCGGAATCCGGCATGGCCACCACGGCTGCGGAGGCCATCGAGATCGCAGGCCGCATCGGCTATCCGGTTATGGTCCGTCCCTCCTATGTGCTGGGCGGCCGGGGCATGGAGGTGGTCTACGATGACGAGAGTATGACCGGATATATGAACGCGGCTGTCGGTGTCACCCCGGACCGGCCGATCCTCATCGACCGGTTCCTAAACCACGCCACCGAGTGCGAGGCAGATGCCATCAGTGACGGTACCCACGCCTTTGTCCCGGCAGTGATGGAGCACATCGAGCTGGCCGGCGTCCACTCCGGTGACTCCGCCTGTATCATCCCCTCGGTCCACATCTCCCGGGAAAATGTGGAGACCATCAAGGATTACACCCGAAAGATCGCGGAGGAGATGCACGTCTGCGGCCTGATGAATATGCAGTATGCCATCGAGAACGGCAAAGTCTATGTGCTGGAGGCCAACCCCAGAGCATCCCGCACCGTACCTTTGGTATCCAAGGTCTGCAACATCCGCATGGTGCCGCTGGCCACGGAGATCATCACCTCCCAGCTGACCGGACGGCCGTCTCCGGTTCCATCTCTAAAGGAACAGGAGATTCCCAACTACGGTGTGAAAGAAGCGGTATTCCCCTTCAACATGTTCCAGGAAGTAGATCCCCTTCTGGGACCGGAGATGCGCTCCACCGGCGAGGTGCTGGGACTCTCCTGCTCCTACGGCGAGGCCTTCTACAAGGCCCAGGAGGCCACCCAGTCCCGGCTTCCTCTGGAGGGGACGGTGCTCATCTCCGTCAATGCCAAGGATAAGCCGGAGGTCGTGGATATCGCCAAAATCTTCGCGGAAGACGGCTTTACGATCGTGGCCACGGGCGGAACCTATGACCTGATCCGCCAGTCCGGCATCGAAGCCCAGCGGGTGAAAAAGCTGTATGAGGGCCGGCCCAACATCCTGGATATGATCACCAACGGCAAGATCCAGCTGATCGTCAACTCCCCCGCCGGCAAGGAGAGCCGCCACGATGACAGCTATCTGAGAAAAGCCGCCATCAAAGCCAAAGTTCCTTATATGACCACCATGGCCGCTGCCAGGGCTACGGCCAAGGGAATCCACTATGTAAAGACTCACGGACAGGGAGAGGTAAAGTCACTGCAGGTTCTCCACAGCGAGATCCATGATAAATAGAGACCGGTGTTAAACGGAAAAGAGAGCCCTCAGGCTCTCTTTTCTGACTCCTTATCTGTCATTCCATTGATTTTCGGGTGTCATCTTTAGACATAAAATCCCCTGAAAACACCGTATCTGCCGAAAAAATCCGGTGGTTTCAGGGATTTGCGGAAAACGGAGACGGAGGGATTCGAACCCTCGTGCCGGGATGAACCGACAAACGCATTTCGAGTGCGCCGCGTTACGGCCGCTTCGCTACGTCTCCCTGTCATAATGTCCAGACTAAATACTCTCCTCTGCGGGACATCATGGTCACATATCCGTGGCTGCCGTCTTCACCTCGATGACAGCGCCGACTACTAGATTATACACGATAAAATCGTTTTTGACCAGTAGCCGGCGTATATTTTTTGCATTTTTTATGTTTTTTCCCGGAATTCCTATCTGCGGGACCTTGTTTTCTTATGATCTACCGGCCGAAATACTGATTAACCCCTGCCACAAGGCCGTCGGCCAGTTTGTCCAGAGTGGCATCGGAGTGATCTGAGGATTTGTCCCCCAGCTCGATATCGATGGAAGGGACGGTAGAATAAGATGTCTGAGTCAAATCCATGGCCATGGAACCGCCGGAAAATATCTTGACTCCGGCTTCCTTAAGTCCTGCGATCAGACTCTCCCCCAAGGCATTGTGCTTCTCCCAGTTGGATTTCACCGGCTCCATGGCTCGGTAGGAAGACACATTGGGAACGCTCATGTAAAAGGCTCCCTTGTCGCTGGTGGTGGAATCCCAGTGGAGGGCAATGTGGCAGTCTGCCATATTGTTGGCTATTACCGTCCGGGCCACATTGTCCAGCTGGACATCGTCGCTCTCCCGGATCATCAGCACATCATAGCCAGCGGCCAGAAGCTTGCCCTTCAGTTTGACCGCCATAGCCAGCGTCACCTTGGCCTCTGCCGTACCGTCGGAGAATGTCATGCCGCTGGACACCGCCACCGCCGATGTAGCCCCCTCTCCGGTGGTCCCTCCGGTCACCTTGGGAGTGCCGTCTGGATGGCACAGGGTCTTTACACTGGAACCGCCCTTGGTTCCGTGACCCGCGTTGACGCAGACTGTGATTCCCTTCCGGCTGTCTTTCGCAGCCCTGTACAGTTTAGCCGAGCCGGAATTGATCTTGGAAAAGTCCGCATACTTCCAGGAAGGGTCTAGGGATACGCTTCCCTCCTCCCCGGCAGCTGCCGTCTCAGGGGCTGCTGTGGTCTTTGGTTCCTCGGTGGACAGATACCTGCTGGCGATGTAGCAGGCTGTCCCCTGATAGTCCACTCGGCTCCAGGTCTCATGGTATCCAGTGCGGTGTAGCTTATCCCCCACCTGGAAGACAGCCAGAACCTCGGCGGATGTGCTGGCCGAAGCTCTCCCGTTGACATCGCTTCCTGTTACATAGATGGTCTCATCCCGGTCTTCCATAGCCGGTATGGTCTCTCCCACCAGCACGCCGTCCCGGATACTGGTCTCGGCCGCGGTTTCCTCCTCCGCGGGGCCTGTCCCGATCTCCACCGGACCGGCCTGCTCCGCCCCTATGCCGGCGGCCTGCTCTTCCTCCTGCACCGGCGATGTCTCGATGACGACAGCTTCATATTTTTTCTGACAGCCCATGCTCTGGCCCAGAGCCATGAGAGCCATCAGTATCATCCCTGCCCGTCTCCCGACAGTTCCTCCCTTCATCGGATCACTCCTCCTCCCACAACATAATCATTGTCATAAAATACCACAGCCTGCCCCGGGGTAATGGCCCTCTGGGGCTCCTCAAAACGGCATTCTGCCAGGTCCGGCCCCATTTCCCGGATGATACATCTGGCTCCCTTGTGGCTGTAGCGTATCTTGGCAGTCACTTCCATCTCTCTGCCGTGAAGGCCATCCACGGACATCCAGTTTAGATTTCCGCATGTAAGACGATCGGAAAATACATCCTCTGCCTCCCCAATCACCACCTCGTTGGTCTCCCGGCGAATCTCCACCACAAAAACCGGTCTGCCCATGGAAAGATTCAGTCCCTTTCTCTGACCTACGGTGTAATGGGTGATGCCCTTATGCCTTCCCAACACCCGGCCCTCCCTGTCCACAAAATTGCCTTCCGGCAGCTGCCGGTCCGAGTATCTCCCGATAAAACCGGCATAGTCGTGGTCCGGTATGAAACAGATCTCCTGGCTGTCCGGTTTGTCCGCCACCCTGAGAGAAATCTCCTCCGCGATGCGGCGGATCTGATCTTTGCTGTACTCGCCCACCGGCATCAGGGTGTGAGCCAGCTGGTTCTGAGTCAGGCTGTAAAGGGCATAAGTCTGATCCTTCTGAGCGGTCACCGATTGTCTCAGGGTGTAACGGCCGTCCGCAAGCCGGTGGATTCGGGCATAATGGCCGGTGGCAATGTACTGGGCCCCGATATCCAGACTCCTCTTTAAAAGAGACTCCCACTTTACATGGCGATTGCAGGTGATACAGGGATTGGGCGTTCTGCCGTTTGTGTATTCCTCCACAAAATAGTCGATGACATGGTCCTTGAATTCCTTTTTGAAATTCATCACATAGTGGGGAATCCCCAGCTCCCATGCCACCTTCCTGGCATCCTCCACCGCACTTAGGCCGCAGCACCCCTCATCCCCGCCGGACGCCTGCTCCCCGTCCTGCCAGATCTGCATGGTGACTCCCACCACGTCATAGCCCTGTTCTCTCAAAAGGTAGGCTGCCACAGAGGAGTCCACACCGCCAGACATGCCTACCACTACTTTTATCTTATCCTTATTCATCATAATCCTGCGGCGACCGGACACCCCGGTCCCGTCTAATACTCCTCATCCTCCTCGTGCTCACTGATATCAGACTTGGGCTTTTCAAGTCCCTGGATCGTGATGCCGTTTTTCTCGGCATAATCCCACAGCGCCGCGTGGATAGCTTCCTCTGCCAGCAGTGAGCAGTGTACTTTAACCGGAGGCAGACCGTCAAGGGCCTCCATCACCGCCTTGTTGGTGACCTCCATGGCCTCCTGAACCGTCTTTCCCTTCACCATCTCCGTAGCCATGCTGCTGGTGGCCACGGCGGCACCGCATCCGAAGGTCTTAAATTTGACATCCCGAATCACCTGATTCTCATCAATATCCAGGTAAATCCTCATGATATCGCCGCATTTGGCGTTGCCCACTGTTCCTGTACCGCTGGCATTTTCAATCTCTCCCACATTTCTGGGATTCTGAAAATGGTCCATTACCTTTTCTGTATACATCTCTGTTATGCTCCTTTTCTTCTGGTGATTCCTCTATGGTTATACTCAAAATGCTTCTCTTCGGGCTCCTCTTTCATGTTTGGGCATATCTTACTGCCATGTGCCGACATGCAGGTATGTCACATATGACCTTTTGCCCCCGGCCTCTTCACATAGTCCTCATACAGAGGCGACATAGACCGCAGCTTCTCTACGATCTCCTTGATCTTCTCCACCACATAGTCCATCTCCTCCCTAGTATTCTCCTCGCAAAGAGTCAGCCGAAGAGAACCGTGGGCGATCTCATGCGGCAGCCCGATGGCCAAAAGCACATGGGACGGATCCAGAGAACCGGATGTGCAGGCGGAACCGCTGGAACCGCAGATTCCGTTCATGTCCAGCATAATCAGCATGGACTCTCCCTCGATAAACTGAAAAGCAAAGTTGGCGTTGTTGGTGAGACGGTTGATCCGATGGCCGTTGAGACGGACAAATGACACTTCCTTCATGACCTTATCGATCAGATAGTCTCTCAGCTCTCTCTCCTTTTCGGCCCTCTCCTCCATGGTTCCCATGGCCATCTCCACTGCTTTTCCGAGGCCCACGATGCCGGGGACATTCTCCGTGCCGCCTCGGCGCTTTCTCTCCTGGGCGCCGCCGTGGATGAAGGAGCGGGTCTTTAAACCGGTACGAATATATAAAAATCCGATGCCCTTGGGCCCGTTCAGCTTGTGACCGCTGGCGCTGAGCATGTCGATCTGGTACTCATCTACAGAGATTGGGACATGGCAGTAGGCCTGAACCGCGTCGGTGTGGAACAAAATTCCATGTTCCCTGGCTATGGCTCCGATCTCCTTTATGGGCTGTATGGTGCCGATCTCATTGTTGGCAAACATGATGGAGATCAGTATGGTGTCCGGGCGAATGGCCCGTTTCAGCTCTTCCAGCTTGATGATACCGTTTTCGTCCACATTCAGATACGTGACCTCAAAACCTCTTTTCTCCAGATATTCACAGGTGTGAAGCACTGCGTGGTGCTCGATCTTGCTGGTGATAATGTGCTTCCCTTTGGAGGCGTAGGCCTCCGCCGTGGCCTTGATAGCCCAGTTGTCCGACTCGGTTCCACCGGCCGTAAAATATATCTCATTCTTTTTGGCCCCCAGGCTTTCCGCTATGGCCTCCCTGGCGTGATCGATGGCCTCCTTGCAGGGGGAGGAAAACTCGTACACCGAGGAGGGATTGCCGTAGTGCTCCGAAAAATAGGGCACCATGGCCTCCACCACTTCTGGCCGCGTCCTGGTCGTGGCCGCATTGTCCAGATAAATTACTTGATTCATGTGTGAAATCCGCCTTTCTGTAGTATTAAAGTTAAAAGCTTCATCTACGTCTTCTATTATATAGTATATCCCCAGGAATGCAAGAAGGATTATTTTTTTGACGATTCTTTCCATCGGACAGCCGCAGTCCCTCCCGCTCTCTCCTTTCTCCGGTTCTACCCGGCCGATGGCCCTCATATTTTATACCAATACCCTTTTACCGGAGCCTCCATGACCGACTTTTTCAAAAAACACACACTGATCACCGGAACTCTTCTCCTCACCGCCACCGGTTTTGCCACCAGGATCCTGGGATTTTTCTACCGCATCTTCCTGTCCCGGACCATCGGTGCGGAGGGACTTGGGATCTACCATATGGTCCATCCCATCTACGGCATCTGCTTTGCCCTCTGCGCCGGCTCCATCCAGACCGCCATCTCCCGGTTTGTGGCCGCCAATGTGGAGAAGGGAAAGCAGATCTTTCGGACCGGTCTGGTGATCTCCCTGACTCTGGGCTTTAGCCTGACTGCCCTGATCATCCGCTTTTCCCCGTCTCTGGCCCACTACATCCTCATGGAGGACCGGTGCGCTTCCCTGCTGCCCTTCATGGCGATCTCCGTCCCCTTCTCCGCCGTCCATGCCTGCTTAAACGGCTACTACTACGGCACCCAGAAGACCAGGGTTCCCGCCCTCTCTCAGATCGTGGAACAGACCGTGCGCATGGCCGCCGTATTTCTCATCGCCGATATCCTGACCGAGAGCGGGCGGCCGATCACCGTGGAGCTGGCCGTCACAGGACACCTCATCGGAGAACTGGCTGCCTGCCTTTTTTCCGTATTCTGCTTCTGCCTGTCCACCTCCGCAAGCGGCAAAAGTTCCTCCCCATCGGCTGTGTCCCAGCCGCCGAACAGCCCGTCCGCCTTCCGGGAGACAGCCGTCCCGCTTATGACTCTGGCTCTGCCTCTCATGGGCAACCGCCTGGTCTTGAATGTACTCTCCAGCGCGGAGGCCATCTGGATCCCGGGCAGCCTCTCCGCCTACGGGCTCTCCTCCCAGGAGGCTTTAAGCGTCTACGGCGTGCTGACGGGAATGGCCATGCCTTTTATCCTCTTCCCCTCCGCCATCACCAACTCCATGGCTGTCCTGCTCCTCCCCACGGTGGCGGAGGCCCAGGCTGACGGCAATGAGTCCCGCATCGCCCAGACCATCTCCATGGCCCTGCGCTACAGCCTGTACATGGGGATCCTGTGCATCGGAGTCTTCACCCTGTTCGGCCCGGAGCTGGGAGTCAGCGTGTTCAGGGATCCGTCCGCCGGCCTGTTTATGCAGATTCTGGCCTGGCTCTGTCCTTTCCTGTACCTTGCCACCACCATGGGAAGCATCTTGAACGGCCTGGGAAAGACCTCCACCACATTTCTCCAAAATGCGGCCGCCCTGGTTCTGCGCCTGGCCTTTGTGCTGGCGGGCATTCCCTCCTTTGGCATCATGGCCTATCTGTGGGGCATGCTGGCCAGTGAACTGCTTCTGGCTCTTCTCCACCTGTTCTCCCTGAAGCGCCTGGTAACCTTTTCCTGGAACGCAACAGAGATGATCATCAAGCCGGCGGCTTTTCTGATCATCTCTGTGGGGATGTATTATGCTGTTTTTTCTGTGTGGGATGGATTTGACAGGCTGGGACTCTTTATGTCCACAACTCTCCATATCGGAGTCCTCTGTCTGTGCTATGGAGGGCTGCTGACTGTGTTTCATCTGGCCAAGAGGAAGTGAGGACAAATTTTCTTTGCGGGAGAATTTCTACGAGCTGAGACTTTTGGAACAGCCGGTCTCAGCTACCCCTGCTTAAAGTATCCCGGATATCGCCTCCGGACTTCCTCCTCGTCCACCTGGTACCGGCTCAAATGGATAGTCATCACCTTCCTAGCGGCGCCGGGATCCCTCTCTCCCACCGCCGTCAGAATCTTCTCGTGTTCCTCCACCAGACTCTTGTCCTTCATCGTGCCCAGAGCCAAATTCCTGACCCGGTCAAAATGGACCATCATCCCCTTCATCATCTCATAGGCCTGAAGCTTCCCGGTCATCTTAAACAGCAGACGGTGAAATTCATCGTCCAGTTCCATCAGCTTCTCCACCACCAGATCCTGCTGATAAAATTTCTGAAGCTTTACATTGCTCTCCAGTTCCGCCAGAGAGTCCTCGTTGGCCCGTTCACAGGCCAGCTCCACCACGGCAGTCTCCAGGACACTCCGGACAAAATATGCCTCCTCCACCAGATCATAGTCGATGAGGGACACCACGCTTCCCCTCTGGGGATAGATCTCCACCACCTTGGCCTTGGCCAGCTCCAGCAGCGCCTCCCTCACCGGTGTTCTGGACAGAGACAGCTTGGCTGCTACCTCCCGGTCGCTGATGCTGCTTCCCGGTTCCATCTCCAGACGGATAATATTGTCCTTCAGAATCCGGAGCGCATAATCCCGTCCGTTCTCTCTTGCCAGCTGCTCTGTAATATACATAACCTGTCCTCCCTGTCGGGCTGCTTTTTCATGAGGCGGCAGGTTTCAGGACAAAAAATCCGGCTGCCTGCAATCAGACATACTTTTTCAGAGTCTCCCTCACGGCGCCCGGGCCTGCGATCATCTCGAGAAACATGGCTTCCACCTTCTCTGCCAGTCCTGCCTCATATAAGTTTACACCAAATATCACAGGATTGCAAAGGATATCTTTTAATTGCCCCCGGCAGGAGTCCGGTTCTCCGAAGGTTACGGCCGCAAGCTGCTCCTGAAGCTGTGTCAGCATAGGATCCGGGCTGACGGCCATGCTCTCTCCTTCATCGTCCACCCCCATAAGATACCGCAGCCATCCGGCCAGAGCCAGAGGGATACAGGTCAGACTCTTCACATCCAACTCGCTGTCTGCCATGTAGGATTTGATGGTCTCACCGAAGCGGATGGTCACCTTCTGGCTGGTATCCGTGGCAATCCTCTGGGGAGTGTCCGGGATAAACGGGTTCGGCAGTCTCTGGTCGATGACCTCATGGATAAAGTCTCTCGGGTTTATGATGCCCGGGTCCGTCACCACCGGCATCCCCTCGTCGTAACCGATGTGCTCCACCAGCTTCTTCAGCTCTTCATCCTTCATCTCCGCCGCGATGCTGGTGTAGCCCAGAAGGCAGCCGTAGACTGCCAGGGCAGTGTGAAGGGGATTCAGGCAGGTGGTCACCTTCATCCGCTCCGTCATATTGACCGTCTCCCTGGTGGTCAGATAGACGCCGGCTTTCGAAAGTTGCGGCCGCCCTCCGGGGAAGCGGTCCTCCACCACCAGATACTGAGGGATCTCCGCGTTGACAAAAGGGGCGATGTAAGTGTTGCGGCTGGTGATCACCGGAGCCATATCCTCGATCCCCGCCTCTCTCAGATGCTGCTCGATACTCTCGGCCGGCCTTGGGGTGATCTTATCGATCATAGTCCACGGGAAAGAAACTCTCGTCTCGTCCTCCATGTAATCCTCAAATTCCCGGAGAACCAGCTCCCGCTTTCTCCAGGCTTTCACCACGGCCAGGACACTTGTCTTCAGCTTCTCCCCATTATGGCTGCAGTTGTCCATACTCACCAGGGCCACAGGCGCCCCGCCGGCCTGGTAGCGGGCGTACATCAGGGCAGCCACCACACTCATGGCGTGACGGGCTTTCTCCGGCCCCTGCTCCATGTCCTCCTGCACCACCTTCATCAGACTGCCCTGCAGGTCCGCTATGGCATACCCTTTCTCCGTGATCGTGAAGCTGACCATCTGAAGAGACGGATTCTCAAATATCTTCTTTAATGCCGTCCACTGCCCCTGGTCAGAGCTGTCTGCCTTGATTCCCTTGGCAATGGAGGCGATGACCTCCTTCTGCGTCCCCCCGTCGGGACACAGGCTGACCATCAGAGTCATGCTGTCGTGAGGTTCATAGATCCTGTCTATAATGTCATAGTCAAATGTCTCCGCCGCCACGATTCCGCTGTCTGCCAGCCCCTCATTCAAAAGTCTCTGGTGCAGACCGGCGATGAAGCCCCGGAAGATGTTGCCTGCCCCAAAATGGACCCAGACCGGCGCCTCCTCGGTGCGCTCACACATTGCCCTCCAATCATATTTTGGCAGCCTTACGCCTGCTTTTTCCCATGCCTCTCTCTCCTTCAAACCCTCATAACTTAATTTCATAGCTGTTCACCGCTCCTTTTCCTGCTGTTTTCCCATTTCCTCTATCCTGCCTGTGCGGCTGGGTCATGACCGTCTTGCCGTAGCCGCACACTTGTCGACAGCTTCCCACAGGCCGTTGAGATAGGCAGCTCCCAGAGCCCGGTCGTAGAGACCATAGCCGGGGCGTCCCACCTCATCCCAGATCATCCTTCCGTGATCCGGGCGGACATAGACGTCTCTCGGGCAGGTGTCATACACCGCCTTTACGATCTCAAACATGTCCAGATCTCCGGTGGAGGACAAGTGGGCAGCCTCCCGAAAACGGCGGTATCCCAGATACTTCACATTGCGGATGTGGAGACAGGCGATGCGGTCCATCTCGCCGAAATGCCGGATGATAGCCGGGATATCGTTGTCCGGGTTGGACCCCAGGGAACCGGTACACAGGCACAAGGCATTGGCAGGGGAATCGTGGAGTGCCACGATCTTGTCAAAATCCTCCTGGCTGTGGGAGATGCGGGGCAGTCCGAAGATGGGCCATGCCGGGTCGTCGGGGTGGACCGCCATGCGGATACCCACTTCCTCACACACCGGGATCACGGCATCCAGAAAATACTTATAATTGGCGCGAAACATATCCGGAGTGATGCTCTCATACTGCTTTAACGTCTTTTCCAGCTCTGCCAGGCGCTCCGGCTCCCAGCCCGGGAGCGTAAAACCATTGCTGTCCTCGGCAGTCTTCCTCACGATCTCGAGGGGAGTCATACTTCCCAGCTCCCTTTCGTCAAAATACAGGCTGTTGGAGCCGTCCTCCTCGATGACACGGGCCAGATCCGTCCGCAGCCAGTCCAGAACCGGCATAAAATTGTAGACGATCACTTTGATTCCGTACTCGGCCAGGTTGCGGATGGTGGTGATGTAGTTGGCGATATACTCGTCCCGGGTGGGCAGCCCCATCTTGATGTCCTCATGGACATTGACGCTCTCGATCACCTCGCACTCCAGACCGGCAGCGTGAACCTCATCCACATACTCCCTGATCTCCTCTTTCGTCCACACCTCTCCGGCCGCCTTGTAGTCCAGAACTCCCATGAGTCCGCTCATCCCCGGAATCTGCTTAATCTGCTTCAATGTGATGGAATCACTGTCGGATCCATACCAGCGAAATGTCATCTTCATAGATTGTCTTCTCCTTTTTCTCCAGAATTTCTCAAGTCTTTGATCGTGATAAGGTTCTTGCCCTACGCTCTCACCCACAGTATAACTCGTTTCTGTTTACTAGTCAACTAATATATTAGCTTTTTGTCTGTTTTTTCATGAAACACTTGCTGTTTTTGCAAAATTAGGCTACGATAGGAAAAGGTGCAGAAAAACATACATAGAGAAAACAAGGAGAATACTTATGTTTCACATACACGCGGCTGCTGACACAAAATCAAAAACCCTGGACATGACATCAGGCCCGATCGGCAGGCTTCTGCTGGCATTTGCCCTCCCTCTTCTTTTAGGGAATCTGTTCCAGCAGCTGTACAACACGGTAGACAGCCTGGTGGTAGGTAATTTCGTCGGCACCGAAGCCCTGGCGGCAGTGGGGTCCACCACCAGTATCATCAATACTATGGTAAGTTTTTTTAATGGGGTCTCCATCGGAGCCGGCGTCATCATCAGCCAGTACTACGGAGCCCACCGGGAGGACCGCCTTCATGAGGCCATCGAGACCACCATGGCCATCACGTTTCTGTGCAGTGTCATCCTGACGGTGGTCGGGTTTTTCTTAGTCCCCGCGATGCTGCGGCTTATGTCCACTCCTGATGACGTGATCTCAGCTGCCTCCATATATCTGCGAATCTATTTCGCGGGAGTTTCAGGCCTGCTTGTCTACAACATGGGCAGCGGAATCCTCCGGGCAGTGGGGGACACCAGACGCCCTCTCATGTTTCTGTGTTTTTCCAGCTGTCTCAACATCGGCCTGGACCTGCTGTTTGTCCTCGTGTTTCATCTGGGGATCGCAGGGGTGGGTTATGCCACCATCATCTCCCAGTTTGCGTCAGCCATCCTGATTCTCCTCCTCCTGACCAAAAGCCGGGACGTATATCGGTTCTCCTGGAGAGACATGTATGTGGACAGACATATTCTCAGGCAGATCCTTGCCGTAGGGCTGCCCACAGGGCTCCAGCAGGCCCTCACCTCCTTCTCCAATGTGTTCGTCCAGTCCTATATCAACAGCTTCGGTTCCAGCTGTATGGCCGGGTGGAGCTGCTACAACAAGATCGATCAGTTTATCATGCTGCCTCTGCGCAGCGTCAGCCAGGCGGCTACCACATTTGTCAGTCAGAACATCGGTGCCAAAAACATCTCGCGGGCCAAAAAAGGAACCGCCACCGCTATCGCAATGGCGGCTGGCATCACATTTACCGGCGCTTCTATTCTGTGGATCTTTGCCCCCTATATGGTGCGGATCTTTAACCAGGAACAGATGGTGATCCACTATGGCGTGCTGTTTTTGAGGCTGTGCGTGTTCTTTATGCTGTTCTCCTGCGTCAACCAGGTTCTGGCCGGATCCCTGCGTGGCATCGGCAACGCCAGGGTGCCTATGTTCATCATGCTCAGCTCCTTTGTGGTGTTCCGACAGGTCTACCTGTTTGTCGCCACCCGGATCGCCGACACGGCCACTGTAGTGGGATTCGGCTATCCGGCAGGCTGGATCGTCAGCGCCTTTCTCATGACCGGCTACTATGTGTTCAGCGGGTGGGAGAAGAAGGTGGAGAAACAAAATCCGTGAGACAAAATCCTGCGGCTCTCACCCCTTCCCGCAGAGGTCATAGGGCGTCTCCTGGTAGACATAGAAATTAAGCCAATTGCTGTAGAGGGTGTTGGACATGTTGCGCCAGCACAGCACAGGCATGGAAAACGGGTCATTGTCCTCGTAATAATTGCACGGCATCTCCGGGTTCAGACCTTTGGCCAAGTCCCGGTGATATTCGTTGTTCAGAGTCATCCGGTCATACTCCGGGTGGCCCTGTATAAAGATCTGGCTGCCGTCCTGCTTCATGATCAGAAACAGCCCGGCCTCCTTGGACTCTGCCAGAATCTGCAGCTCCCCATGGGCTGCCACGTCTTTTTTCCTCACCTCCGTGTACCGGGAGTGAGGGGCCATGACATAATCGTCCAGTCCCCTTACCAGCGGCACCTTCCGATCCAGGATCTGATGCCGGTAGATGCCGGACAGCTTCTTCTTCCTCTCATACTTGGGTATCCCGAAGTGATAATAAAGCCCTGCCTGAGCCCCCCAGCAGATGTGCATGGTGGATGTGACATGAGTCTTGGTCCACTCCATAATCATACACAGCTCATCCCAGTAGTTTACCTCCTCAAAGTCCATCATCTCCACCGGAGCGCCGGTGATGATCATGCCGTCGTAGTTCCGGCTGCTGATCTCGGAAAACGGCACATAAAATTTGTTCAAGTGGCTGGCAGAGGTGTTCTTGGACGTGTGAGTGCTCAGCATGAGGAAGCTGCAGTCAATCTGCAGCGGTGTGTTGGAGAGCGCCCTCAAGAGCTGAGTCTCCGTGTCCTCCTTTACCGGCATCAGGTTCAGAATCAGGATCTCCAAGGGGCGGATATCCTGGCTCATAGCCCGGTCCTCATCCATCACAAATATATTTTCGGATTCCAGAACCGCCCTGGCCGGCAGGTCCTTTTGAATTTTAATCGGCATGGTACTCTCCCTCCAGAAGCTTCAGGAAATCCTCCTCTGACAGGATGGGGATTCCCAGCTCCCTGGCTTTTTTATTTTTTGACGACGCGGAATTGACATTGTTGTTGATCAGATAGGTGGTCTTGGAGGTGACCGTTCCTGTGGCCTTGCCGCCCTTGGACTCGATCAGGGCCTGCAGCTCCTTACGGTTCTTAAACCGCTCCACGGACCCGGTGATCACGAAGGTCATGCCCGCAAATTCCCCTGATTCCTCTTCCTCCTCCACCGGTTCGATGGTCAGCTCTGACAGAAGGCGATCCACGATCTCCCTGTTTTTCTCCTGGGCAAAGTAGCTGCACCAGGCCTGGGCCAATACCTCCCCGATGCCGTCCACCTCCACCAGGGCCTCGCTGTCGGCACTGCGCATGGCCTCAAAATCATATCGGAAATGGCGGCACAGCATCCTGGCGTTGGCCAGCCCGATTCCCGCCACACCCAGGCCGTACACCAGCCTAACCAGGGTGGTGTGGGAGGCAGCAGTGATGGCCTGCCGCAGATTGTCAAAGGATTTCTGACCGAATCCCTCCATCTCCACGATGGCCTCCCTGTGCCGGTCCAGGTGGAAGATATCCGCAAATTCCCGGATAAACCCGGCGCCGATAAATTTCTCCAGGGTGGCCTCTGAAAGCCCGTCGATGTTCAAGGCATCCCGGCTGACCAGCAGGGTAAAGCTCTTGATCTTCTTCGCCTGACAGTCCGGATTGGTGCAGTACAGAGATTTCACGTCGTTTACCTGGCGGATCTCCGTGGCGCCGCCGCACACCGGGCAGGCTCCCGGGATCTCTCCCACTCCGCTTTTCGTAAGGTTGTCGGCGATCTGAGGGATGATCATGTTGGCCTTGTACACGGTGATGGTGTCTCCCACCCCCAGCTCCAGAGATTCCATGATGCTTAGGTTGTGGACGCTGGCCCGGCTGACCGTGGTCCCCTCCAGCTCCACTGGCTCAAAGACCGCCACCGGGTTGATAAGCCCGGTTCTCGACGGGCTCCACTCGATATAGGAGAGGGTGGTCTCCCGGATCTCGTCCGCCCATTTAAAGGCAATGGAATTGCGCGGGAACTTGGCTGTCCTTCCCAGAGACTCCCCGTAGGCGATGTCGTCAAAAGTCAGCACCAGGCCGTCGGAGGGAATGTCATAGAGGGTGATGGCTTCGGCAAAATCCCCCACCTTCTCCTCAATGGTATCCCCGGTGACCATCTGATAATCCACCACCCCAAAGCCCATGGATTCCAGCCACTGAAATTGTCTCAGTCTGGAATTCTCAAAGTCTTCTCCCTCAGCCTCCACCAGCCCGAAGGCCATAAAGTTCACATGACGCCGGGCCGTGATCTGATTGTTCAGCTGGCGCACGGAACCGGCACAGAGATTTCTGGGGTTCTTATACCTGGCCTCCACATCCTCGATCTCATCATTCATCTGCTCAAAATCAGAGTATTTGATCACCGCCTCCCCCCGCAGCACCAGTCTGCCCGAAAACGGAATCCTGAGGGGCACATTCTCAAATACCCTGGCATTGTTGGTGATCACTTCCCCGATCTCCCCGTTGCCCCTGGTCACCGCCTTGGCCAAAGCGCCGTCCTCATAGGTCAGCACTACCGTCAGCCCGTCCAGCTTCCAGGAGAGAAGGCCGGCCTGATCCCCCAGCCATTCCTTCAAGGCCTCCACATCCTTGGTCTTATCCAAAGACAGCATGGGAGACGGGTGCGGCTCCTTGGGAAGCTCACTTAGGACCTCGTACCCCACCTTGCCCGTAGGGCTTCCCGACAGCACCATGCCGGTCTCCTGCTCTAAGGCAGACAGCTCGTCATAAAGCCTGTCATATTCAAAATTGCTCATGATCTCCCGGCTCTCCTGATAGTAGGCCTTCGCGGCCTCTGACAGCAGGGATGTCAGTTCTCTCATTCTCTCCAATCGTTCTTTCATGGCGCACCTCACGACTGCCGGCTGCCCCAAAGCTGCCTGGTCAGTTCTTCATATTCTTCCCGGGTCACGCTGCGGTAGGTTCCCGTCTTTAAGTTTCCCAGGTTCACATTCATAATACGGATTCGCCGCAGACTCGTCACCTGATATCCCAAGGCGGCGCACATGCGGCGGATCTGCCGGTTCAGTCCCTGAGTCAGAACCATATGGAACTGCCTTGGGCCTGTGGCCCACACCTTACAGGGCCTGGTGGTCACCTGAAGCTCCTCCAGATAGACTCCTGCCCGCAGGTCCCGAAGCAGCTCATCGGTCAGAGGCCTGTCCACATCGACCACATATTCCTTCTCGTGGCCATTGGCTCCTCTCATCATCTGGTTGACCAACTCCCCCTGATTGGTGAGAAAGATCAGCCCCTCCGAGTCCTTGTCCAGACGTCCGACAGGATACACTCGCTCCGGATAACTCACCAGCTCCACGATGTTCACGGCCCGGTCCCGGTCCGAGGTGGTGCACACCACCCCCTTGGGCTTGTTGACTGCCAGAAGGATCCTCTTGGGCCTGACCGGCTCCGCTCCCGCCCCGCTCACCCGCTTTCCGTCACAGACCACAGTCTGCTGCCTTCCGATCTTCATCCCCACCAGAGCCGTCTTTCCGTCTACCAGAACCTTTCCGGCCTCGATCAGACGGTCCGCTTCCCGCCGGGAACAAACTCCCATATCGCTGAGATATTTATTTAAACGGATTTCTTCCATAAATAGACCGGAACCTCCCCCATTTCCGCTGTGTCGCAAAATCAGCATAGTATCTGGAAAAAACGAGCGGTGCAGGACACTTTCCCCACACCGCTTTTGTGTATTTATCATAGCGGATTTTAGTTGAAAAGTCAATATGCAGGCGGAAAAATGTGCCCCATCGCCCCACCAAAACACACGCCGCCCCTTCAAACGTCATCACAGATCATCGCCAACCAGTGTTTTGATAAACTCCTGTCTCTCAAAGAGGATCTCTATCAACTGTTCCTCCTGCTGCCAGCTCAATGGTTCGCAGTGGCAGCAGGTGTTGCGCAGCCTGCGGAATCCCTCCAGTTCCTCGGCATACGTTTTCCACCACGTCTCATCGCAAACCTGCCCAAGCAGGGAAACCCCGCAGGAAGCCAGTCGGGATCGCAATTCGCCTTTACTCAGAAGATACGTAAAGGTACCTGTCGTTACGTTATGGTCCTTCATGTCCCAAAATCATCTATGGTTTCTTCTTCACGGGGAAGCTGCCCCAATCACTTATCGCTGCGTCTTTCAAATTCTTTCACCAGTATACTTCAATTACGAAACAAAAATCAACATAATTCGGAACAAAAATAATATCAAGGAATCTCTGTTCTGTATTTGGAATTTCAATTTTCTTTCTGCCGCACAACCGAAACGGCAGGGCGGACAGAAACGCGAAAAGGCGGTATGCCCCTTGTATCCGGGCTATACCGCCTCATCTGAAACGATTTCCTTATCGCCGCAAATCCTGTGCTTTTGCAGGCTTTCCTCTGCCCCATGGCTGCTCATACCACAAGCATGGCATCCCCAAAGCTGAAAAACCGATACCTCTCCCTGACAGCCTCCTCATAGGCGCCGAGCACATGCTCTCTCCCCGCCAGAGCGGACACCAGCATAACCAGGGTGGACTCCGGCAGGTGGAAATTCGTCACCAGGCAGTCCAGCACTTTAAACCGATATCCGGGATAGATGAAAATGTCGGTCCAGCCGCTGCCAGCCTTCACCCTCCCGTCCTCCCCGGCCGCAGACTCCACCGTGCGGCAGCTTGTGGTGCCCACACAGATCACCCGACCGCCGTTTTCCTTGGTCCTGTTGATCTTCCCGGCCTCTTCCTCCTCCACCACATAGAACTCCGAATGCATGTGGTGGTCCAGGATATTGTCTACCTTCACCGGTCGGAAGGTGCCCAGTCCCACATGCAGAGTCACCTGAGCGATAGTGACTCCCATGTCCCGGATGTCCTTCAACAGCTCCTCGGTAAAATGGAGCCCGGCCGTAGGCGCTGCCGCGGAGCCGTCGTGTTTCGCGTAGACAGTCTGGTAGCGGTTCCTGTCCTTCAGCTGATGGGTGATATAGGGCGGCAGGGGCATCTGTCCCAGCCGGTCCAGAATCTCCTCGAAAATCCCTTCATAGGAGAAGCGGATCAACCGGTTCCCCTCCTCCACCACATCCGTCACCATCCCTTTTAAGAGTCCGTCTCCGAAGGAGAGCACGGTTCCCGGCCTGGCCTTTTTCCCCGGTTTTACCAGCGTCTCCCACACGTCTTTCTCCTTTCTCTTTAAGAGAAGGACCTCGATCTTAGCCTGGGTATCCTCCTTTACCCCGAAGAGTCTGGCTGGAATCACCTTGGTGTCATTGATCACCAGACAGTCTCCCGGGCGCAGATAGGACGGCAGATCCCGAAATCTCCTGTGAGCCGTCTCCCCGGTCTGCCTGTCCAGCACCAGCAGCCTGGAGGAAGAGCGATCCTCAAGAGGGTCCTGAGCGATCAGCTCCTGGGGCAGGTCAAAATAATACTCCGATACATTCATGGCTTTCTCCATCTCACATACCTCCGATAATCACCTCAGACTCTCCCGTACTTCCATAGATCCTCTGCAGCACCGGGTCTTTCGCGATGGCTTCCTGCTGCCTGGCCAGAATCTGGGCCATCACCGCCTTCACCTCCGATTTCTCCCCCACCCTGCGGATATAATCGTTGACCGGAGCATCTGTCTCACGGACCATATAGTACCGCCCGCTCTCATCCTTCTTCACATAACCCCAGCTGAAAGCCGGCATCAGAGTCTCTGTCTCCCGGTAGTGAATCTCATAGTAAGGGAAAATCACATAGGCGTCCGGCTCCGGCCCCTGGACCGTATAGCAGGAAATGTTCTCATATCCTTTGACGCTGGCCTTCACTAATTCCATCCTGGCCCGCTCCTCGTCCTTGGCCTCCTCACTCCAGTCGGTGATTCCGAAGACCCACGCCAGAAGCTCCGGGTCGCACTCCTCCTTGGCCTCACAGTAGGACTGAACCAGGCCGGTCAGCTCCAGCACCGCATCCCGCTGCAGGGGATACTGAGCCGGGTCTGTCTCCCCGCCGTCCTCCGAGGCCTGGGTCTCTCCCCCGTCTCCTCCTATCGGCTCCCCGGCCTCTTCCTCTCCGCTTTCGGTGTCTGAGCCGTCGGCTCCTATACCGCCCCTGTTCTCTTCGTCTTCATCTCCCGTCGGCTCATCTGCCGCCCGCGTCAGACCGCCTTCCGCGATCACCGTCGGAAGGACCGAGTCCTCCCCGCCGCCCTCCGACCGATCCATATATATGATTATGCCAATTAAGATCACAACCACAAGGGGGATCGCCGCAAAACGCAGAAATCTCCCAATCTGCGCACCGCTTCCTCCCCCTCTCTTCTCTCTCGCCATCTGCCTCTACCTCCCAGCCAAATCAATTTTGTTCCATTCTAGCAAAAAGAGAGGTGAAATGCAATCTTTGATTTCCCGTGAACCGTAACGATCCGATTTCTTTCATCTGAATTGAAATAGTACTTGCATCTTGGGGCAAAGTGTAGTATCATGTAAATGATGCGTCTGTAGCTCAGTGGATAGAGCAGTGGCCTCCGGAGCCGCGTGCGGAGGTTCGATTCCTCTCAGACGCATTCTTTTTATGCCTTCCCACCCTTCATCTTTCTCAAAAAACACTCCACCGCAGTATGATATTGATAGCCAGGCTGCTGATAGTGATAGCTGAGATAGTCTCTTCCCTCAGCGGTGCTTCCCAGTTCCATTAAGCTCTTCCCCTGATACTTTCCCCGCTTCAGAACGATACCGCCAAGCTCTTCTAAGCTTTTCTTCTCATAAATATCCCGCAGGATGGCATCCGTATCGGACAGGCACTGTCTGTTTTTCTCACGAAGCCACATTGAAAAGCCTCTTCTGCTAAATCTGGTCTGCCTCTCCTCAAGGATCCCTGTCTCGTCCATGTCCAGGACTTCTATGAGAAGGACCTTATTGTCGTGAGTGGTCCCTCTCTTCGCATAATTTACCAGATACAGTGTGGCGTCGAAGTCCAGCTTTGTTCTCCACAGAGCCAAAAACTTATTCTTATTTCTGTCCCAGTACTTCCTGGGATGACTGGTGTAAGGGTTGACATGGGGCTGTTTTTCATCACAGAGCAGATATTCTATAATCTGATAGCCCTCCATAGGATTTTTCATAATTCGGTCAAAATTGATCCCTGCCGTCACGTCTCCCGCCAGAAGTTCTTTCGCAAACTCAAACCCGCTGGAATCGTCGTGCCCCAGCTCTTTGCTTTCTGTACTCATATTGTTATCTCCTGTTTCGATTGGCCGCAGTCTCTCCAAGCTCTTCCTCTATGCCCCGGCACAACACCGGCTGTCCTTCCCGGCCTCCCATCCCCAAATGTTCTTCCGTATCAGGGAAAATACCTGGGCTTTTACCTAAACCTATCACTTTGCGGCCGCAAATGCCGCCGCCTCTCTCACCCACGTCATAAACTCCTCATCGATCTCTTTTGCGTCCGAAATCAGCAGATGATGAGTCCATCGATTTGGATAGGGCTCCGTGGCGATCTCGACCCTGGGTGAGTCCAGCCTGCGGCCCAGTCCCAGAGTCACCACGATAAAGCACGGCGGACAGTCCTTCTTCTTCCTTACCCTTGCAAAGGACACACAGGCAAACAGGTGCTTCTTATAAAACGAAATCTGGCTCTTCTGCACCTTGATGCTCGTGTCTTCGACTTCCTTCAGGACTTTTTCTTCCAATGTCTCGTATAAGGGCAGTGCATCCCTATGGTTTTCAAAAAACATGAAAATGTCTGTATTCATCTTCCGCCCTTCTCCTTTCCTGCTTCCCTTCATAGGCATTTGCGAAACTCAAAACTTGGCTGAATATTCTGATAATATATTCCAGGAAAAGCCATTACACCATGGAGCTGAGACCATAAAAAACAGGAGGGCCCTCTGCCCGAGTGTTTTTTGTCCTACTGGGCTCAGCGGAAT
>JAAWBS010000054.1 GCA_022792815.1 Hungatella sp. | reverse complement strand
ATTGTCAGTGGCATTTTAATTATGCTGTTACCGATTGTGGCAGGGGCAAATTCCATATGGTTTGCAATGCCAATCACAGAATTATTAGTTGCCATATATGCCGTATTTATGATGAGTAAATATACAAAAGCGTTATCAAAGCCTGCAAATCCAAAATGTCCTGCCCCTTCAAAGTAGAAGTACCCCGTCAGTCCCTGCGCCGCCTGCAGGATCTAAATAGTACCAAAATCTATCCGGATACCAACCGGTACGCATTCCTGAGTCGGTATGTCCAGAATTCCTGTTCAGGAATAGTTTACCACATTTTAGGAAAAATGTCTGTCCTTTTTCGATTGAAGACAGTATAATAAAGGAGTCCGACCCGAAGCCCAAAAAATCTGCCTATCACCCCCAAAAGGCATCCTCAGGAGGTACTAATGACACCCATAAATATTTCCATAAAACACTTACAGATCCCGAAAGGCCGCCGGATCCTTGCGGTCAGCGATATCCACGGACACTGTTCTCTGTTTCAGCGTCTCCTAAAGCAGGCCGACTTCTCCGACAGCGATATCCTCATCCTCATCGGCGATCTCATCGAAAAAGGCCGTGAGAATCTGGCTTCTCTCCGGTATGCCATGGACCTCTCTCAGCAGAGCAATGTGACAGTTCTCATGGGAAACGTAGACCTGATGCGGCTTAAGATGATAGAAGAATTGTGTGAAGAGACTTGTGAAAAATTCTTCGACTACCTGATGACGATAAGAGGCCGGTCCTGGTCCAGTATCTTTGATGAGATGGCGTCCGAGGCAGGGATCACTCTGGACTCCCCCGAGAAACTCCTCTCCTCCAGGCACATTCTCCTGGACAGGTTTCATCGGGAGTGGGATTTTATCCGCACTCTTCCAGCCATCGCCGAGACTCAAAACTACATTTTCGTCCATGGAGGTCTCCCCACAGAGGATCTGGAAGAGGTAAAAACCCGAGCGCTTTTCGACATCCTGAAATACGACAATTTCATGGCATCCGGACTCACCTTTCAAAAATATCTGGTGACAGGCCATTGGCCTGTGACGATTTACGACGATCACATCTCCCGGCTCAGCCCTCTCATCAACCGCAGTCAGCACATCATATCCATAGACGGAGGCTGCGGTATCTACCCGGAAGGGCAGTTAAATCTGCTGATCATCCCGGAGATCGACTGTGACATAGACCGGATCTCTCACGTTTCCTGCGACGACCTGCCTGTGATCGAAGCCCTGGCTTCCCAGGAAGCCTCCGCCTCCCCCGTCAACATCCACTATCTCAACGGAAAGGTCCGGATCTTGGAAGATGGGGAGGAGTTTTCCCACATTGAGCATGCAAAGACCGGCCGCCGGCTAAAGGTTCTGAACAAATACATCTACAGCCGGGACGGACAGTGGGCCCGCCTGCGATTCACGGATTACCAACTGCCCGTTGCCGCGGGAGACCGTCTCTCCCTGGCAGAGCAAAATCCCATGGGGTGCCTCGTCAAAAAGGACGGTGTCTGCGGCTGGTATCAGGGACCATGGAAGACACTCCCCCGGCCGGAGGAAGAACATGAGCAGATCCATGACGAAACAGGAATCGGACAGAAAAGATGAACCGCCCCCGGCCGAATCCTCCCCCTATTTGCTCACCGAATCCAGTTGTCCCTCGATGATGTATTTCTGCAGCAGCAGATACAAAAGAATCACCGGCGCCAGTGCCACCGCACATTCCGCGCAGGCCAGAGGCACGTTCTGGACTGCGCCGTATGCCGTGTAGAAGGCCTTGCGCACCGTCAGGATCACCGTGGCCTTGTCGGTGTTCGTCAGCAGGTAAGTGGGCATGGCATAATTATTCCAGGTTCCCACTGCGATCATGATCAGCCTGGTGACGGTCACCGGCTTTAACTGGGGCAGAATGATCTGGAAAAATGTCCTCAGAATCCCGGCTCCGTCGATGGCTGCCGCCTGGTCTAAGTCCTTGGGGATGGAGACGATAAAGGACGTGTAGAAAAACATGGTTCCCGCCATACCGATGGCTGCGCTCTGGAGAGACAGAGCCCATATCTTGTTGATCATGTGGAACTTTACCATCAGAGAATAGGTACCTACTAACAGAGAGAGTCCGGGGATCATCATCACACAGATATTAAAGGTTCTCAGGATGGAGGAGACCTTTCCCCCTGACCTGGCCAGACCATAAGCCGCCAGACCGCCTAAGAACACCTCCAGGGCGCACACCTCCGCCACATATATGATGGAGTTTTTAAAGCCGTTGAGCAGATTGGGGTCCTGAAACGCCTGAATATAGTTGTCAAGGGTCCACTTCTCCGGGAAATACAGGCGGGGTGTCAGGTCCGTCAGATATCGGAAGGACTGATTCAGCATTACATAGATAGGCATCAGATACAAAAGGATCAGGAAAGCGGAGATCACGTAAACTCCCCGGCCCACCTTCTTGTTTGGCGCATGGACCTGCCTCATGTGTACCTTACCGCTTTTTTCCGTCTTCATCAGTACTCCACCTCCCTGCTTCTCAGATACTGGTTAATAGGAACTGCCACTATAAAGATGATGACAAACAGCGCGATTCCCACCGCAGCCGAATACCCCGCTTTTTCGTCGTTAAAGTACAGCAGGGAAACATAGTAGGAAAGGGAGAGGGATTTCCGGTTGGGCCCTCCGCTGGTCAGGGTGACGATCAGATCGTACAGCTTAAACCCGCCGATGAGGTTGGTGATGACCGCGGTAGTAATCGCCGGCATCAGAAGCGGAAGATCAATCTTAAAAAAGATCTGGCGCCGGCTGGTGCCGTCTAAAAGCGCCGCCTCCTCATACATCTTGGGAATGTTCTGAAGGCCGGCCAGATAGATCAGCATACAGAACCCCATGGTCTGCCAGCTGTTGATCAGGGTGATAATAAGCACCGAGCCGATGCCGCTCTCCATCCAGTAGATGTTTTCGATCCCGAACAGATTCAGTATATTGTTCAGGACCCCGTTGTCATAGTTAAAGACATAGTATTGGATCGCGCCCATGATGACTCCCGAGATCATAATCGGCATGTACAAAATCAGACGCACGAAATTCCGCCCCTTAAACTGCCTGTTTACAAACAGAGCGGCAGAAAGACCCGCGATATTCTGGAGCAGGGTGCTGCCAAATCCGTAGATAAACGTATTCATAGTGGACCGCCGGAAAACCTTATCCGTGAAAATAGACTGATAATTTTCCAGGCCGATCCACTTCATTTTCTGAGAATATCCATTCCATTTAAAAAATGACACCTTCACCGCGTTTCCCAGCGGAACGATCATAAAAATAACGATCAATAAAAAAGCAGGGATACACAACGACAACAACTGCCATTTCCGCTTTTTTTCCATTCTGGTTCCTCTCCTTTCTCATATGCTGGCAGTTTAAAACAGCGGGAGCCTGTACTACGACTCCCGTTTCTGTCACACTGTTTATTCCTGTGCCGCCTCATACAAATCCGTGTAGTTTTCTTGCAGATAGGCGATGATCTCCGCCTTGCTCTCCTCCGACTGGTCTTCACAGAACATTCCTGCCGCCACCTGGAATACGCTCCACATTCCCGAAGGCATATACTTTCTGTCCCACAGGTTGTCGTAAAATACATCAGGGAAATGAGATTCCATCTCTTCCATCAGCTGCATTCCGTAGGATTTGGTCACCTGGCAGGGAAGAGTGCTGATCTCGCCGGAGGCAATACTGATGCCGTCCGCGTTCTGCGACACATAGTTTAAAAATGCCTTGCATACATCCATCTCTTTGGTATCCTTCCAGATGCCGAAGGCAGCTCCCTCTCCGATACCGCAGAATCTTGTACCGCCCTCTTTGCTGGCACATATTGGGATCATAGCCATCTTTGCGTCGGGGTTCTGGGCGAGAACCGCTGTCTGAAATGAAGTTCCGATTCCCACTATAAACGCACACTCGTTTCTGGCGCAGCGCTCGATGAGATCCGCCTGCTTCACGGTTCCGCAGTCCGCGTACACATACCCGTTGTCAAACCAGGTCTGCAGATAGTCCAGAATGGTCTTAAAGTCAGCCCAGTCCCAGGTTCCGTTGAGTATGGCCTCGTTGTCGTCAAACTGCGCCCCCTCATAGCTGAGCCAGGAGCCGTTGGCATTGGCCAGGGCGCCGGCGGAGGTAAAGTAGTTGCCTATAGGAGTAAATCCCGCTGCCTTGATCTTATCGCAGGCCGCATTAAAATCTTCCCATGTCTCGATCGCCCATGGATCGACTCCCGCATCCTCGCACACCTTCATATTGACAGCGGTTCCAAGGCAGGAGCCTGCGGCCATCAGGGTGTACAGCTTTCCGTCGGTATCCTGAATCACTCCCAGAGCCGCCTTGTTCAGGTCTTTGGCCCAGGGCTCCCCGCTTAAATCCGTCAGGTACTCTTTATAGCGGATCAGAGACCATCCGTGGGTCTCAAAGATGTCCGGAAGGTCGTTGGAGGCCATCCTGGTCTTCATGGTGCTCTCGTAATCCTCGCCGTACTCGTCCAGAGTCACCTTGACTCCCGTCTCATTCTCAAAATCCGCGATCACCTTCTTGTAGGCGTCCAGGGTCTCCCCGGACAGGTACGTGGCGATCTCGATGGTCCTGCCGCTGAAATCCGACGCCGCTGCCTGGCCGTCGCCTCCTGTCTGTTCCTGTCTGGGGGTATCTGCGGCCGCCCCGCCGGTCTGCTGGTCAGAGGCGGATCCACCGCATGCCGCCAGCAGCACGGTATTCGCTGCCAGACACAGCGCCATTGTCGTCGTTGCCCATTTCCTTTTTAACATAACATGTTCCTCCTTTTTATTCTCATGGCGTTTTTCGCCTTGATTTCTCTGCCCGGTTTCCTAACATACAAAGACGCAGCCGTCATAGGCCACCTCATAACCCTTGGGGTTTTCCATCTCACAGATTTTTTCGTGGGTAAAATCCCCGAAATGTGCAAAATGATTTAATACCAGTCGGGTGCCCTCACCGATACAGCCCATCTCTCTCAGCCTGTCTCTCACCTCATCCACCGCCCCAAAACCCATGTGTCCCTGCCTCCAGTCACGGCTTAAGGCAGTACAGTCCAGGCTTACGAGATCCAGCCGGCTCCCCTCTAAAAACTTCCAGGTGCATTCCGGAAAAATCCCTGTGTCGTGGGCGTAGAGAATCTGCCCCGCGTCCCTTTTGACCAGGTACATCAGGGATTTTTCCAGCTGATTGTGGTCCGCCAGCAGCGACGTGACCTCGTATCCGTCTTCTGTGAAAAAGGTCTCAAAGGGTTCCAGTCTCCGAAACTCCACAAACCGCTCGATTCCCCGATACAGCCTGACCGCCTCCTGAAACTTTGCCTGAGTCGTCTCATTTCCATATACAAGAAGCCTTCTCTCACCGATTCCCTCGGCAAACCCAGGCATCCTCATCCCGATGTCATAGGGAAAAAAATGATCGTGATGGCTGTGAGTGATCAAAAGTGTTCGGACCTGCTGCAATTTTAAGTCCAAATGCTGCACATGATATCCGGTGTCCGGGGGAAAATCGATCAGCAGTGACGTATCGATCAGGGCCTGACTCCTGGACCGTATATTTTTTCCCCCGAGCTTTTTGGCCAGCAGACAGGCCTGACAGCTGCAGAATAGTGCCGGCCATGCCTCGGAAGCCGATGTCCCATAGTATGTTATCTTCATTTTCGTTTGCCCCCTGATTGCATTGATTAGCCCCAAAGTCATGTATCGACATACAGGCGTGTCAGACATAACCTTTTGCCTCTGGTATCACAAAATGTTGTTCTCACTTTTTTTTGCTTTTTTAAGAAGGCGAAAACTTTTTGGTTATTATGTCATTTTTTTCAATCTTTCTATTGTTATTTATACCATATTCTGATATAAATAAAAGAGTATTTTGTTGTCACTATTTCATGTTTTGTTGTTTTTCAATAGGGATTGAGTATGGAAATCAAGAATATCAGCTATTTTAGACAAGATCTGCCCGTCAATGAATCGATTAAGATATCAGACAGCGGATACCATGAGACTATCCAGGGACATTATTCTTCCCAGACAGTGGTAGATCATTTCGTACTCCACTGCGTCGTCAGCGGAAAAGGAATCTATCGGATCCACGAGAGCACTTACCACCTGAAGGCAGGAGACTGTTTTCTGCTCATCCCCAACGTGCCCATCCTGTATCAATCCGATGTGCTGGATCCCTGGGTGTATTATTGGATCGGGTTTGAGGGCCTGGGCGCCCTGCAGCTGATGAATCTGTGCAATATCGGAAACAGCTCTCCCACCCTTCACTATGAACCTATGGAAGAGCTTGTCTCCATAATCCGGCCTCTGACCTCTCTGAATGCGGCTTCCATCTCCGACAGCTACACGGCTCTGGGGCAGTTTTACCTGCTCTGCTCCAAACTCATGCAGCACAACCAGAAGATTAAACCGCTGTCCAGCAAGGAGTATTATGTAAAGCAGGCCATTTCCCTCATCCAGGATTCCTATTATAAGGATATCTCGGTTCAGGATATCTCCAACACCATTGGTCTGGACCGCACTTATCTCTACCGGGTGTTTAAGGAGATCACCGGAATCACCATACAGCAGTACATCACCAATCTGAGGCTGAAGCGGGCCTGCCATTTTCTGACAGACTCCAACCTCTCCTACTCCGAAATCGCATACTACTGCGGTTACTCCTCGGAACAGTATTTTTCTATGGCATTTAAGAAACACATGGGGGTGGCGCCGTCCGGATATCGGAAGGGCAGAGGAAGTACGGAATGATGAAAAAGCAGGTCATGGTTAGTATGTGGCTTCTGATTTCTATTCCGCAGTTTTAGGCCGTCTTTTCAATCAGTCTTCTGCATTTCCTCACTCATCTCCGCCCAAACCTGATCCAGATACTTCTTTGCACGGCGAAGGGCCGTGATCCCATCCGGATAAGGGTAGCACTCCATAGTCAGACTCCTCTCATAGCCGATCTCCGCCAGGGCTTCCAAAACAGGTTTAAAGTCCACCAACCCCCATCCCGGATAGCGCCGTCTGTTATCCGCCAGATGGACATGGCCAAGACGAGTCCCGCACAGCAAGATGGGCCTGCGCCAATCCTGCTCCTCTAAGTTCATGTGATATGTATCAAGATGAACCTTGACTCGTCTGCTCCCAACCCGGTCGATCAGAGTCAGAACCTCCTCCGCCCTCTGCAGATAATCGGTCTCAAATCGGTCGATGGCTTCAATGACAATCTCCGTACCGGTCTTTTCCGCGTAATCCGCCAGTTCTTTCATGGATTCCGCCATCCGCTCTTGAACCTGTTCAAAAGTCTGATCCGGCCCGATCACCCCCCGCATGGAACCGATGATGATCGGACAGTCTCCAAAGACTGCCGACAGATCCAGCTGGGCCTTCAGTCTTTCTATAGCCCGTCTTCTCACGTCCCTGTCACGGGAAGTGATGCTGAGTCCTTCCATGCCGTAAGCCTGTCCGGTTCCGATGGTCGAGATCACCATACCAATCTGTTCACAGTGTTCCTTAATTTGGTAGGCATCCACCAGCTCCGGGGCCCGGATATGGATTTCCATGCTCTCATAGCCCAGCTCCTTTAATTGATCCGCTGCCTCCGGATAATTTGTCGTATTCAGGGGAAACGGCGCGTCCGGGGGAGCTCCCATGGCCACCGTCGCCCCATATAAAAATCTTCTCTTCAAGTCTGATTCCCTTCCCTGTCTACGCGTTATTCCTGGACTTGACACTGTCCAGAATCGCCGCGAACACCAAAATACCTCCTGTAAAAACCATCTGCCAAAATGCGTTGAGTCCCAGGGCATTCAGCCCGCTCTTCACCATGGAGATGAAAAACACGCCCACAACCGTTCCCAGAATATTTCCATGTCCGCCGCTCAAGCTGGTTCCCCCGATCACTGCGGCCGCAATACAGTCCATATGGAGCAGCTCACCGGTGCCGGAATTGGCCATGCCCTGCCGGGACATAAGGAGCATGGCCGAGCACGCGGAGGTGATACCCGCTATGATATAGGCCGATATTTTTACCGCAGTAGTATTAATTCCCATCACATTGGCGGCGGCCCGATTTCCTCCGCAGGCGTACAGCTTTCGTCCGTAAGAGGTAAAATTCAGGATATAGACCGATAAAAGCACGATGAGAATCCCGACCCACGTACAGTTGGACAGTCCCAGAAACTCTCCCCAGGCAAAGGCCGTGTACTTGGATGGAAGGCCGGTGACCGAAAACTGCTGCGTCGTATAGGCCACGATCCCCCGCACCACATAGCCGGTAGAGATGGTTCCGATGAAAGGCGGAAGGCCGATGATCACCACAAACAGCCCGTTGACCAGACCGATGAGAATCCCCAGCGCAATCATGATCCCCATGGAGACAGGGATATTTTTAAAGGACTGGAGGTAAAGGGCGCCTATTACGCTGGAGAACGCCACCTGGGCTCCTACAGACATATCGTTGGCGCCGCTGATGAGCACGAAGGTAACCCCCATGGCGCAGACCAGATAATAGGACGATTGGTCCACCACATTCTTCATGTTATTCAAGGTGCAGAAATGGTCATTTAAAAGAGAAAAACATAAAAAGATGATACCGATGGCGATATAAAGGCCATAGTTCAGGAAAATATCCTGCAGCGACAGAGATTCCCTCTTCACAGGAAGCGGCTTATGGCTCTTGACAAAATTATTCAACATGACTTTCCTCCGAACATCCGCAAGCGGAGAACTCTCCGGCTGTTTAATGGATTCCCCAAAGCATGTTTTTCGCTTTCAGGTTTTCGATATTCCACGGCGTGGTGATAATACCGGGCTCAAGGTCCTCATCGTTGTAAGAATCCACATAGATGCCATTGAAGTAATTCTGGCAGGCCTCCAAAATCTTGGAGCCAAACAGGTCAAACCGCTGTACGCCGCTGATATCGTTCTGCCCCGCCAGGATGCCGTTCAGCTCCGTGGCCGTGCCGTCGATGGAAGCGATGATCACATGCCCCTCTTCCCCGTATGGCTTTAACAGTCCCAGCTCATCCAGGGCAGAGACCACAGGAGCCACATAGTTGCCGCCGGAGACGTAGACCACATCGATATCCGGGTCTGCCGTAAAGGCGTCGATGACCGCATTGTAGGTTTTCTCGATGTCAAACTCGATGCTGGGTTCTCCCACCATCCTGACATGGCTCCAGAGGGCAAGTTCGTCGTCGACCCCTGCCAGACGGTCGCGGACAGCCGCAGAGGTGGTACCGTTGACACATTTGAGCACCTTGACGGCTCCGTCTCCCATGCCCTCCTCATAAGACATCATGCAGAAGGCTCGGGCCACATCCCTGCCGATCTCATAATTGTTGCTCATGCAGGTGTAATACAGGTCGGTAAATACGGGACGGTCCACCGCCATGACCGGAATCCCCTTTGCCATGACCTGGTCGCAGACCTCCGCCAGACCGTCGGAGTCCACGGCGTTGACGATGATGATATCGCATTTCTGATTGACCAGATCCATCACCTGTTCGATCTGAGTCTGAAGATTGTTCTCCGCCTGGAGGATGATCAGCTCGTCGATGCCATACTCCTTGTAGTGCTCCTCATAGTTGGCGATCAGAACCTGAGTCGCCTCCGCCGCCAGGTTGGAGTAGGCGATGCCTACCCGGTTGACCCCGTCGTTTAAGTTGGGGTTTTCTGCCGGCATACCTGACTCGGCGATATAGCTGCCCGCAGCGGCTTCTCCCGCGCCCTCATTCCCCTTGCTCTGACAGGCAGTGACCTGGGCCGCCATGGCCAATGTCAGCAGCAGCGCCCCTGTAATCCGTGCAGCTTTCTTTGTTCTCTTCATTGTGATAACCTCCCTAACATGTTTTTTTATTTTCTCGTTCCCTCTTGATTTCATAATTTTTCAAAATGTCCGCGCTGACCGTAAACAATACGATGGCGCCCCAAAATACATCGTACAGATAGTTGGAAACACTGAAAAGACGCAGCAGCTGATCCAGGGCCGCGATGATGATAACCCCCATGACCGCTCCCAGCATATTGCCCCGGCCTCCGGTCATGCTGACACCGCCTACCACCGCCGCAGCCACGCAGGAGAACTCCATCCCCTCTCCCAGGTTAAACTGTGCGCCTCCCAGGCGGGACACATTGATCACGCCTGCATATCCGATGAGAGCGCCGCTGACGGCAAAGATGATCTCCCTGGTCAAAAACACATTGATCCCCGACGCCTGACACGCATCCGCGTTGTCTCCTATGGCGTACACGTAGTGTCCGAACCTGGTCCTCTTCATGATGACGATGAAGATCAGGAACAACACCCCAAGGGAGATGACGCTGATGGGAATCCCCCAGAGCTTGTACCGTCCAAGCATGGTAAATTCCGGGGGCATGCTGATCACAGACTCTTTTCCGATCATCAGGGAGGAGATACCCTTGCAGACATTCTTCACCGCGAGGGTGGCGATCATGGATGGAATGCCGATCTTTGCGATCAGCACACCGTTGCAGAGACTGACACAGACCGTTGCCGCCATGGAACCGATCAGGCACACCCAGATGTTGCCGGTCATCTGATAGATCTTGATGGTGATAACACCTGCCAGATACAGTTGGGCTCCCATGGAGATGTCGATGTAGCCGTTGAGCATCAGCATGGTCATGCCGATGGTCATGATGCCGAAGCTGCACCCTTCCGAGGCCAGGGAAACCAGATTCTGAGGCCGGAAAAAGGACGGCATCCGGATGAGAATAAAGCACAAAAGCCCGCACAACAGGATCGCGACTGCATTTTTAAAAAGAAATCCTCTGATTTTCTGTCCTACACTCACTTTCACACCTCATCTCCAGCCATACACAGCTTCAGCATTTTTTCCGTCGTCGCTTCTTTTTGGGCAAAGGATCCTACAACCCTGCCCTCATTCACCACAAGGATCCTGTGGCACATCTCGAGAATCTCATCCTCCTCACAGGAAATGATGATGACGGACAGCCCCTCCCGGACCATCTCCACAATCAGCTGATAGATCTCGGCCTTCGCCCCCACATCCACCCCTCTGGTGGGCTCGTCCAGGATAAGCACATCGGGATTGGTCATGATCCACTTTGACAAAACCACCTTCTGCTGGTTTCCGCCCGAAAGGGTGCTGACCCTCTGCTTCGGCCCGGTAGCCTTTATCATGAACCGGGCAAAGGCACTGTCTACCGTCCTGCTCTCCTCCCTCAATTTCACGCATTTTACCACGGGAACCGACAGGCGGGAGATGATCGGAATCGTCAGGTTGTGCCTGATATCCAGCTTCATGACAAGCCCCTCCTCCCGACGGTTTTCCGTGAGAAAGCTCAGTCCCAATTTCATGGCCCTCTTGGGGGTCATCCTCTTAACCTTTTGACCGTTGACTGCGATCTCTCCTCCGGACAGCTTATCGATCCCAAAGATCGCCCGTACCGTCTCTGACTTGCCGGCTCCCACCAGACCGAACAGTCCCAGGATCTCCCCCTTTTTCAGGTCAAAGCTCATACCGTTCAGCCGGTTGTTCTCCAGCCCCTTCACCTCCAGCACTGCAGGGGTGTTCTCTCCGGGCGCAGGCGGAAGTTCCGGAAAGTACTGGTTCAGCTTTCTGCCGATGATCATGCGGATCAGCTCATCCGACGTGGCGTTTTTCACATCAAGAGTACCCGCATTTTCACCGTTGCGAAGGACAGTCACACGGTCGCATATCTGAAAGATCTCATCAAACTTATGAGATATGTAGATGATGCAGCGTCCTTCCCTCTTAAACCCGCGGATAATCTCGAACAGCTTTTGTGTCTCATGGGCCGTCAGAGATGAGGTGGGTTCATCGAAAATCATGATCTTCGCATTCAGCGACAATGCCTTCGCAATCTCCACCAGCTGCTGCTGTGCGATGCTCAGCTCCCCTAACCTGACCTTGGATTTCACATTCAGCCCCACCATGTCCAGCCACTTTTGGGCATCGCTGTTCTTTTTCTTCTCATCCACAAACCCAAAGGGGCCGGAGGTAGGCAGATTGGAAATCTCGATATTCTCCGCAACACTTCTCAAGCCGAACAGCTTCAGCTCCTGATGAATAAAGGAAATGCCTGCTTTTTCCGCGTCTGACGCGTTTCGGATATTGGTCTTTGCGCCGTCGATGAATATATCCCCGGAATCCTTGGTGTAGATACCGCCCAGCACATTCATCAGCGTAGACTTGCCGGCCCCGTTGCCGCCCAGCAATCCGTGGATCTCTCCGGCATCAATGGAGATGCTGACATTTTTCAGGATCGGCACGCCGAAAAAGCTCTTGCAGATATTGTTTATTTGCAGATATGCTTGATTCTCCATCGAAATACTCCCCAAATCATATTCAAATGATGCTGCCGTCACACCTGAACCTCGATAATCTGTCCGTTAGGCAAAGGCTGAATCTCCAAATCCCCTTTGTGCGTGTCCTCCGCAAAGATGCACAGCATGGTAGAATTGTCCTTAAAGGGCATAGGTGACCAGTGCCACACCTCTCTGTCCACAACCACACACTGATTAGGGTGTATGACAAATGCCTCCGCGCTCTCGAAATCAGGCTCACTCCCCGGCCTCCCGTCTTTGGTTTTGGCAAACAGCAGGACAAAGGAGCCGACCAGAGGAGACATAAACTCTTCTGTCTTGTAATGCTTTTCCACATTCATGGTGCGGAACGGGCGCTTGAAGAAGGTCGACACCCCTACCTGGAAGACTCCCGAATCGCACTTGAGCAGACTTAATTTTGGCCAGAAATTAAATCGGTCCGTAGGTCTTTCCGGATTGTTGTCATCCGGAATGAGAATCGCTTTTCCATAAGGAGCAAACCCTTCCACGGTCAACGGCTTTGCCTTAATCGTGATAATCACTATCCCTTATCCTCCTTTCCTGAATACATTTTTCGAAAAATATATCAATTTATATGACATATATTATCCTTATTCTTTTCATTTGTCAACATTATTTTTGATATTTTTATGTCTCCGACCCATATTTAGTAATTATGTCCATGATTCTATCGCTATTTTACAGCTATTGTCTTGATTTTTGGTGTTTTCTTTGTGTATTATGTATAATTTTATAAAGTATTCACATGGTCAGCACTGATTTAAGCTATAATACACAAGCAATTCTTTTCATTTTTATTGCATTTTTATCTATTATTTTATCATTTTTTATGATATGATACCAGGGCAGAAAGGTCAAAAATCCGATGCAAGCTAGCTTGCAAGAGGATTTTTGACTTTGCTGCCCGCAAAAACATGAAAAAGCAGCCCGACAGGGCGGATTTTGAATGTTTTTAGAATTGCGGGAGCACGCAGTGCGGAGCAATCCGTGGGATCATAGGAGTCGAAACGCCAACAACCCCATACAAGCTTGCCTGCAAGAGGATTTTTGACTTTGCCTCCTGCCTCCCATCACCCCGCCGCCTCCCGCAGGACAGTAAGGCCGGTCTGAAGCGTCTGTCTCAACTCCCCCCGGGCAAATGCTTCCACGCTGACCCTTCCTCCATAGCCGGCTGCCGTCATATCCTTAAGAACCTGTCTGCAAAGCTCCCTGTTTTCCTCTGTCGGATAGGTCCTCCGAGCCGGGTCTGCAAAGTGAACATGGCGGAGAATATGGCCGGAACTAAGACGCAGCGCATCCTGGAAATCATCCTTCTGTTTTACCAGATGGAAATAGTCCATGACGATGCCAAGGTTGTCCTTGCGCACCGCCCTGACCACAGATTCCGCCTCGGCCAGGGTGGCGATGAAGCTCTGCTCCTGTTCATTGACCGGCTCGATGAGAAGCTCCAGCCCTTCGTCCCTGCAGCGGTCGGCATAGAGGCTCAGGACTCTTATGTACCGCGGTCTTCCCACCTGCTCCCAATCGATCTCCTCGGGCGTGGTCTTTTTGTTGGGGCCGCTCATGGTGATGGTGTCCGCCCCCAGTGTCCGGGCCAGCCATACCGCATGATCCATGTACTCCCTCACCTGCCGGGACGGCTCCTCCTCCGAGATCATGCACAGACCCGCAGGCACCCCGTTATTGAACACGCGAATCGGCAGTCCCACGGCCTCGAATCGTCTTCGATAGTCCGGTATCTCCTCCTTCGGAAGAGAAAACAGTCTGGCCAGAGGGACCTCGGCATAGTCATAGCCCGCCTCCCTGACAGCCGGAATCGCCCTGAGGCCCAGGGGATCCTCGGATGTCGCCAACAGCAAAAGACAGCTTCCAAATTGCATCTTGATTGCCTCCTTAGCAGCTTAATTTTGACTTTCTATTTTTTGCACAATGTGTTATGATGAAATATGGATATATTTTCCAACAGAAAGGCTCCTTTTCAATGAGTACAAAACCAACCATCAAAGATATTGCAAGGATCTGCGGCGTATCCACCATCACTGTTTCCCGTGTGATCTCAAACAGTCAGAGCGTAAAGTCCGAGACTCGTGATCTCATACTCCGCACCATGCAGGAGTTGAATTACCGACCGGAAAAGCTTGTAAAATTTAACGAAACCGTCCGGCGCGAGCAGGTGATCTCTCTGATCTCCGACTCGGTCACAAGGCCTGAGCGCATCGAGATCATCCATGCCATCGAGGCGCAGCTGATCGACAAGGGCTATCTTCTCGTGCTGTGTGAAACCGGTGAAGATCCTGCCAGGCAGGACGAGTATCTCCGGTACGTGTTCAATGACGATAAAATCTCCGGCATCATCGTGATCTCCGGTTTGATAGACCAGGCCAAGCTTTCTCCCAATCTATATATCAAAAAGCACAAGCCTCTTGTGTCCATCAACTGGAGCAGCACCTGGTCCATGACCGATGCCGTGGTTCCGGATGTCTTTCGCAGTGTGATTATGGCGGTGGACCACTTAAAGGAAAACGGCCATAAAAACATCGCCTTTTTAGGCTCCCCCACTCTCGCCACCGGCGGGATGGAGGGGCGCCTTGCCTTTATCAGCGCACTGACCTCAGCCGGACTGCCTCTAAACGATGAGAGATATATCTATGAAGGCGACATGAAAAAGGGCAGCGGCATGAGAGTGGCCAGGGAAATCGCCTCCGTATTCCCGGAGGTCCAGGGTATCGTCTGCTCAAACTTAAGCATGGCCGCCGGCTTCATGTCAGAGATGGAGAAGATCGACAAGACCATGGCGGACAGCTTAAGCGTCATCGTATCCGGCATCTCCATGTCCAAGGAACCCGGCTACTCCTTCGCCTCAACCGGCCCCTATTATGAGGAGGCCGGTGCCGAATCCGTAGGGATCCTGATGGAGCGCATCCGGGAGCTGGAGACCACCGGTCAGCTGAGCCCCAACATGAAAAAAACCATTTTGGTTCCCCATCTATATGAGGGTTCCACCGTGCACAGGCTTGCCTGACAGATCCCGTTTTATGGCAGCCGACTGAGAGAGGGGCATCTCAATCGGCTGCTTTTTCTTTCTCATTCCATCCGGATTTTGATGTCCGCGGATTCTTCTACCGGGCGCACTGCCGCCCAGATGTCATCGTCGGGATACTTGTCTGACGCCGCTCTGATATTAGCGGCTGTCCCGCACACGGCCGGGACGGACAGCCCGCACTCCTCGGACAGCTCCATGGCCACTGCCAAGTCCTTCCGCAAAATCGAAATCGGGTTTCCCGTCCCGCGAAAGCATCGGGAGCCGATAAACTTTGCCGTGGTCTTAAACACTTCGCTGGCTGCCCTGGTGGAGGCCAGCACGTCGTACACCGTCTTCTCGTCGAGACCCGTGGCCTTTGCCAGCGCCAGGATCTCGCAGGCCCCCTCACAGGCCAGACAGAAAAACGTCTGCACGCAGGTCTTGACCATCTGCCCCATCCCCGGCTGCTCTCCCACGATGCGTACCACACTCCCCATGCTGTTTAAGAGGGGTTCGGCCTTCTCAAGGGCCCCAGGCGCTGCCGCAGCCATGATGTAGAGGTTTCCGCATCCCGCGTCTTTGGCCGACCCCTTCATGGGCGCATCCACCAGATCAATCCCTCTTTCGGCCAGCTTCGGCGCTGCCGCCTCCACCGCCTTTTTGCCCACCGAAGCCATGACGATCACCTGACTGCCCTGCCTCATCACATCTGCAGCCCCTTCTGCAAACAGCACATCCTCAACCTGATCGCCGTCAAAGACAGCTAAAATCAGTGCATCTGCATCCTTTGCTGCCTCGACACAGGATTCGGCTGTCTTTCCGCCGATCTCCCGGAACCTCTCCCTGGCTCCGCAGCTGATATCATATCCCGTCACATCATATCCCCTGTGCATGAGATTTTTCCCGATGCCAAACCCCATTCGTCCCAAACCGATCACACCTATCTTTTTCGTAACCATCACCGATCCTCTCCTTCCCATCATGAACCGCGCCGACACGGATGCGTCGGTTCGTTTCTCTCCAATTTTTACATCATTTTTATGATATATTTTTATCTTTTGTCTTGTTTTTGATGATAGCATTTATTGTACAAATTGTCAATTGATTCCTCGCCTTTTGTTGTCATTTTTCACTTTTACCACAGATTATATGAGAAAAAACCTTTATTTCTGGTTTTTAATGTTCTTTTTCTCTAAATTTATTATCATAAAATGAGATTTTATATTGACATATTATTTTTGTTGAGTTATCCTTTTATCAGAAAAACATGTGGGGGAATGATGTTATGAAATCAGGTGATATTGCGATCAAAAGCATTCAGGAACATGCTGATGTGTATCGTAAACTGGCCCGGGATGTCTGGGAGACCCCGGAGACTGCCTTTGGGGAATTTCACGCCAGCGACCGCTGCAGCCGCCTTCTGGAGGACAACGGGTTTGATGTCACACGCTGTTACGGAGGAATCCCCACTGCCATCCGGGCCACATACGGCAGCGGAGGGCCGGTCATCGGCCTTCTCGCCGAGTACGACGCTCTTCCCGGCCAGAGCCAGCGGGATGTGCCCTATCAGGAACCGGTTCAGGAGGGAGCGTGCGGACACGGCTGCGGGCATAATCTGCTCTGTGCCGCCATGGCGGCGGCAGCCATCGGCATCAAGGAGGAGCTGGCAGCCTCGAAAAGACCGGGAACCGTGGTTTTCTACGGCTGCCCGGCGGAGGAAGTGCTGGTGGGAAAGGGAATCATGGCACACAAGGGGGCATTCCGGGAACTGGATGCCGCGTTGGCCTGGCATCCGGGCAGATACAACCGGGTTGCCGCCAATATCTCTACGGGCGTCAACGGGACGAAATTCCATTTTAAGGGAATAACCGCTCACGCCGCCGTGGAGCCGGAGATGGGGCGGAGCGCTCTGGACGCGGTGGAGCTGATGGATTCGGGAGTCAATTATCTGCGGGAGCATGTCCCCTCCGACGTGAGGATTCATTATGTCATCACCGACGGCGGAACCGCGCCCAACATCGTCCCGGACCATGCCTCTGTCTGGTACTATGACCGTGCCCTGACCCGGGAGACCATGGCACGGACGGAGGCGCGTATCCTCAAGGTGGCCCGGGGGGCCGCGCTGATGACAGAGACGCAGTTAACCGTAGAGAACATGGGCGGCTGTTACCCCACCCTCTCCAACCCGGTCTTAGTCCGGCTTCTCGACACCTGCATGCGCCAAATAAAGCAAGAGCCCTGGACTCCCCAGGAGATCGAATACGCCGGGAAGATCAATGCCTCCATACCGGAAATATGGAAAAGCTGTGTAAAATTTTCCGGCTCTGCGGATCCGGACACCCAGATCTTTTGCGGTGTCATGGAACCGGATTCCGACAATGACTACGGCTCCACGGATGTGGGGGATGTAGGCCATATCGTGCCCACTGTATTCTATAAGACCGCCTGCTACAACATCGCGGCCCCAGGACACAGCTGGCAGGTGGCCGCCTGTGTCGGCACTTCCATCGGCATGAAAGGCATGCTCTACGGAGCCAAGATCACGGCCCTGGCCGCTCTCCGCCTCATGGAGGACCCCAAACTGGTCTCCGACGCCAAGGCCGCTTTCCTCCGGCAGATGGAAGGGTGTGTCTACGAGCCCATGCTCCCGCAGGATGACAGCGCCTATGGGGCCGGCGGCAGGAAATCATGACCACCGGCCCCACATGCAGAGACATGACTTGGGACCCGCAAAAATATTGTAAAAGAAAGGTTGTGTGATGATGATGTTTGAAAAGTTTGAGAAGAACGAGATCAGCAAGATGCTCTACGGAGATGTCCGAGCCGAGCTGGACAAGGTGTGGCAGAACGCCAAGCCCTTTATCGCCCCCCGCTGCCGTGCCTGCCCCGTCTGCGACGGTTCCCGCTGTAAACGTGTCGCCTCGGAGAGAGCCCTGACCGCACAGCGCAACTATGCGAAGCTTCAGCAGATCAAGATTCTCTATGATACCATCTACGACGGCGGCGACGGAAGCGAGATCGACTCCTCCGTAGAGTGGTTTGGGGAGGAATTCCGCGCCCCTGTCTGCTCTGCCCCCTTTGGGAACGTAAAAAATTTCTGCGTAAACACCCACTTTGCCGACGACTACGCCCTCAATAAGACTCTCGTGGACGGTCTGGCCAACCAGGGCTGTCTGGCCTGGACACCGGACACGGTCAATCACCCCGGACTCAATGTCTATGAGGGGCCGCTTAAGGCGGTGGCCGAGAGAGGGGGCCGGGGAGTCCCCACCATCAAGGCGTGGGCTGCCGAGGAGATTATCCACAAGATCAAATTGGCCGAGCAGGCAGGTGCCGTCGCCATCGGCCATGATATCGACTGCGTCGGCCTGGGATATCTGTCAGTAAACGGCGGCGCTAAGGTCTATCCCAAGGATGCAGCGGCCATCAAGGAGATCTTCTCCGTCACGGACAGGCCCTATATCCTCAAAGGCGTCATGAGTCCCAGGGGCGCAGTGAAGGCGGCGGATGCCGGAGCTTACGGCATCGTCATCTCCAACCACGCCGGCAACACCACCGATTCCTCCCTCGCCTCCATCGAGGTGCTGCAGGATATCAAGCGGGCTGTGGGAGATGACTTAAAACTGTTCATCGACGGCGGCTTCTCCAACGGCGAGGACGTCTTCAAGGCCATCGCTCTCGGCGCTGACGGCGTCATCATCGGAAGGCCGTACCTGATCGCGGCCGAGGGAGGGGAGACGCGGGGTGTGGAGCTGTATACCCAGAAGATCATCTGGCAGCTCCAGAACTCCATGCGGATGTCCGGGTGCCGCACCATCGCGGATATCACACCAGATCATGTGATTATTACCAAGGACTTTTAGAGAAGAGAGAGGCGGCCTGCACAGCCTCCTCTCTTTCGTCTTACTGCCCCAGCCTGACAAACATGATATTTTCCCGATTCCAGGTATAAGTGAGGAGAATCTCCCCGTTCTGCCCACAGATCACCGCGGGATAGCAGAAAACTCCAGCCGTATCCTCCAGATCGAGGACCCGGTCAAAGTGAGCTCCGTTGTCCGCAGAGACTGCCACGGTCAGGGGAGTGCGCGGGCCGTGAAACATCCCAGGCAGGTTCTCCCTGGGGTTGTACACCAGGATCAGTTCGCCGCTGTCCCGCCTCACCAGATCGATTCCGCTGTTGTTGTTGGGAAGTCCCGTGTCATAGGCCACGCACCATGTATGTCCGCCGTCGAAAGAGTCGCTGCGGAAGATCCGGGAGCTGGTGCTTCTCAGCAGCATGTGGACCTGTTCTTTGTCATCCTGCCACAGTGCAGGCTGGAGGATGCCTTTTCCGTATACATAATGCCTGTCATAGGGCCGATGCATCCTGTGGTATTCACAGCTTGCACGCCGGACGGGGACCAGGCTGCTCCTCTCCCAGGAATCACAGTCATCTGTGGAAATATCCACAAAACAGTCCCAGTATTCTCCTTCCAGCGACCCGGGAGCCAGGACGGTGCCGTCCTTTAAGCGAACAGGCTTGTTCTTTACCGGCCCCCTCCCTCCGCTGTCGTCACCGCACACCATCTCCCTTGGCTCCGTGAAGGTCGCGCCCTCGTCATGGCTCTCTGCAGTCCAGGTCCTCCACTCCGGGATCCTCTCTCCCACCTTATAAAACAGGATGATAGTGCCGTCCTGCTTCTGAAACAGAACCGGGTTCCACATGGCAGTGCCGCGCACATCCGCAGTCTTTCTGGGTGCCTCCCACTTTCCGTCTGCCCTCCTGGACGTCCAGATCGCCGTATCCGGGGAACTCTCCCTGGTCCCCGCAAACCAGGCTGCCACGATCACACCGCTCTTTGTCTGCACCAGAGTGGAGGCATGACAGCTGTCGAAGGGCTTCTGCTCGTCCTTTATGACAAATTGCTTTTCCAACATGCTGATCTTCATACAGCAATCTCCTTTTCCGATTTCATCATGACGCCCCGTTTTCCATGTTTCCTCTCCCCTCCGGGGCTTTGCCCTTCTGCAGCGGATACGGCAGCGGAAAGATCTGCATGCCGTCTTTGGTGGCAAAATGATGGGGTATCTGCAGTTCCTCCATCCACCTCCTCACCTCGATGGTCTTCCAGGGCCCGCTGTCATATCCCTTCTCGCTCTGATTGTTATCCCAGAGCCACTGGGGTGTGTTCCACAGACACGCCTTTGGTGCCACAGCCTCGTAAAAATTCTTTTTCACCCCACTCTGCCCGTGATGGGCCATCTGCACAAAGTCAGCCCGAAGCTCTTCTGCCGGAACGTGTTCCAGCACAAAATCTCCCGCCTCTTCTCCCAGATCCCCCAGAAACAGGATTCTCTGCCCCTCTGCATCCATGCGGAAGACCACCGACGAGTTGTTGATGACATTCATGGGGAAGATCTCCTTCGGCACATGAAGCACCGTAAACTCCGCCGACCCCGCCCTAAGATGCTGCCCCTGTTCCAGGGAGAAGCAGATATCCGGGTGCTCATCCCAAAACATCTGAAACAGCCTGGTGGTCTCCGCGTCATTGCAGGCAGGAAAATCGTTGGCTTTATAAAATTCATAGGACAGAAAATGGCTGTATATCCGTTTCACCCGCAGAGGATTGGGCCCGGAAAAAATCTCCAGAAGGGCATTGACATGGTCCCCGTGGGGGTGGGTCAAAAGCCACAGGTCCACCGCGGGGGTGGAGCCGCCAAGTCTGGTCAGGGTATGGATCAGATCCTCTGCCTCCGCTTGATTTCCCCCGTCGATCACAGCCAGGTTTCCTTCCTTTGTCCTTAAAACATAGGACATCATCTGCTTCTTGCTCTGCTCCGAAAGCATATATAGCGTAGTCTGCATGAGATAGTCTCCTCTCTAAATCAGTCTGCCGCAGATCTCATAGGTTCCCTTCACCAGGTGGATCCTGCTTTCCCGCTTCGTCTCCTTTCGGTCCTCCCCGTTGACGGTGAGCGCCTTAAAATCCCTGGTAAGGACAAAGTCTGCCTCTGTATCAAATGGCACCTCCACCCGGAACCGATAGCCGCATTCTGTCTTCTCCCAGCCGCTCTTGATCCTGCCCTTTGCAGAATCATATTCCATGGACACCCACTGAAAGCGCCGGTCCACATAGGGCTTTATCTGAAAACGCCTAAATCCCGGCGCCTCCTCACAGCTGTCCACGCCGCACATATACCGATACATCCACTCTGCGATGGAGCCATAAGAATAATGGTTCAGGCTGTTCATCCCCGTGTCACTGATCCTGCCATCCGGAAGCACGGAATTCCAGCGTTCCCACACCGTGGTTGCCCCCATGTTCACCTGATACAGCCAGCTGGGGTAATCCTCATTTAACAGCAGATCATAGGCCGCAGAGGCCAGCCCGTGCTCCGTCAGCACCGGGCACAAGAAGGGCGTCCCCACAAATCCGGTGGTCAGATGCTGATGGTCCTGGGCGAGTTTGTCCTTAAGGTCCCGGACCAGCCTGTCCCGGAACTCCTCCGAAACCAGATCGAATCTGAGGGCGAGAACCATGGCGGTCTGGGTGGGGACTGCCAGTCTTCCGGTCTCCGTAAAATATTCCCTTCGGATCGCAGCCTTCACACGCCATGCCATGTCTTCATAGTACGCCGCCTCCTCCTTTTTGCCGAGAACCGCCGCGGCCTTGGCAGTCAGGGAGGCAGAGTAATAATAATATGCGCTGGCCACATAATAGGGATCCGTAGCGCCGATACACGTATCGGTCTTATAATTGTCCAGGGACAGCCAGTCCGCGTAATGAAACCCGTCTGTCCAGAGATACCCTCCCCCGCACCGCTCCACATCGACGGTGCGGATGCGGTCGGTCCACGCTTTCATATTGCCGTACTCCTCCGCAAGCAGCGTCCTGTCCCCGTAGGTCTTATACAGAGTCCAGGGGATGATGGCGGCGGCATCTGCCCACGCACAGGAGCTGTGGACGCTGTTGACGGAGACATTGCCTGTGGTTTTACCGCTCTCGGAAAGGATCTCCTTGATCCGGCTTAAGGCGTCCGGCACCACATGGGGAACCGCGCCTCCCATGACATCCTGCTCCTGCTTCATATCATACAGATACTTTCGGTAAAAGGCCGGAGTATACATGTTGTAGCTTGCCGTCTGGCAGAACACCTGAGCATCTCCGGTCCAGCCCATGCGCTCGTCCCTCTGGGGACAGTCGGTGGGAACATCCAGGAAATTCCCCTTCTGGCCCCAGAGGGCGTTCAAAAACAGCCGGTTTACCTTGGGATTTGACGTGACAATCCGTCCGCTCCACTCCATGTCGGAATAGAGGACGCAGCCGGTGAAGTCCTGAAGATCAATATGCTTCATCCCTGTAATCTTCATATAACGGAAGCCGAAAAAGGTAAAATGAGGCCGCACCAAAACCCGCTTTCCGTTGGCAATGCAGCGAAATTCCTGCTTCGCCGTGCGAAGATTTTCAGAATAGAAATTTCCTTCCTGAAGAATCTCCCCAAACCGAAAGCAGATTTCGGTCCCTTCCGGTTCCTGACAGAAAAATTCCACCCATCCCACCATATTCTGTCCGAAATCCAGCACCTGCTCTCCCGCGCCGGTACAAATCAGCTCCACCGGCCGGATTCGTTCCATGATCCGCACCGGCAGGCTCAGCCGCGGGGTCAGCCGTCCCTTCGGCCTTTCGGCTTCCACCGCATACTCAAAATGCTCTGTCTCCTGAATCGTCTCCGCCAAAGCCCCTTCATTTACCCCGCCGGCCTGACAGACCTCTCCCCCCAGGCCCCAAAGCTCCCTGCGGCTGTCATAGACCTCGCCGTCATAGATGCTGCTTTCCAGCACAGGAGAAGCCCCGCACTGCCAGCTCTCGTCGCTGCAAAAGTCCTCTGCCGAACCGTCCTCATAGACTACGGTCAGCTTTCCGATCCACTGGAGAGTATCGCCGTAGAGCCGGTCCATGTTGTCCACAAAGCCAAACCGTCCCTTGTACCAGCCGTTTCCCAGCATCACACCTAGCAGGTTATCCCCCTGCCTCAGACAGTCGGTCACATCATAGGTCTGATACTGGATCCACAGGTTATAGTCGTTGTAAAAGGGCGTCAAGTACTCATCGCCGACCTTTTCTCCGTTCAGATACGCCTCATAGACACCCAGGCCGCTGATCACAAGCCTCGCCTGTTTCACCGGCCTGCCCAGGACGATCTCTTTTCGAAACAGAGGATGGATATCCTCCGCAAAAGGCGCCTTGATCCACTTTGCAGGCGCCATCTCCTGAGCCGTCTCGAAATAAGCCGGTGCGCTGACCGCCCCGTCCCCCATGTCATCCCACACCCAGACGCGCCAGTAGTATCTCAGCCCGGGAAGGGGAGCAAACTCGGGCACGCAGTCCAGGGAATCCAAGTCCGTCCGCTCTCTGCTGTCCCACAGGCAGTCCTGAAATGTCTCATCACTGCTGATCTGCACACGGGCCCCGGCGGCATGGGTCCCCTCCGCCTCCGTGACGACCCAGGATAAACTCAGACGGTCCAGCCGGTATCCTATAGGATTCTCCAAATGATTGGTTCTCAATTTTTCTATCTTCACAGTTTTTCAAACCTCCTAATTTACCCTTTCACCGCGCCTGCCGTCAGACCTTCCATATAGAGCCTTGAGGTAAACAGGAAAAGAATCAGCAGCGGAATGGTGGCGATCACATACCCTGCAAACATAATCCCGACATTGGACAGATCCTGGGAGGATGTAAACACCTTCAGCACCACCGTCACCACCTGTTTGCGATTGGATTCGATCACCATCATGGGCCATATGAAATCGTTGTAGTAGTCCACCACCTTTAGGACTGCGACGGTGGAGAGAATGGGCTTCACCAGGGGAACGGTGATACTGGTCAGCAGATGGAATTCTCCGCAGCCCTCGATTCTCGCCGCCTCATAGAGATCCCTTGGAAGGGCCTCGATGGAGTTTCGGCAGAGTATAATCCCCAGCACCTGCCCTCCGGTGACCCAATGGAGAATCAGAGCCCAACTGGAATCAAGGAGTCCATATTCGATAATCAGGGTATAATTGGCCGCAAGAGACAAGACACCGGGGATCATCATAGTGACAACGATCATAGAAAAAAGGAAGTTTTTTCCGGGAAATGTCTTTGTGGCAAACACATAACCTCCCAGGGTCGACAGCACCAAGGTCAACAGGACTGCCGCCAGGACGACCCCCAGGGTATTCCACATATTCCCGATGAGAAACCGGACTGCGCCCACATAGTTGGACCACTGTATCGCCCTGGGCAGGCCAAAAAAGTTGTTGTACACCTCCCAGGTGGATTTGAAGGACATCATAATCATGAGGAGCATCGGAATAAACGAGGAAGTCAGCACAAGCACCATGATCACCTCGATGATCGCCTGAAACCGGTTCTCTTTTCTTTTCTTTTCACTGCGCTGTTTCATACCTGTCACTCCTCCTTTCCTCTCGTCAGCCGGTTGCTGACCATGGTTACGGCTACTGTGGCGATCAGGAGAAGGATTCCCAGGGCAGAGGCGTACCCATATCTCCCGTATTGTTTCACATTCAGGTACAGCTCCAGGGCAGGCACATAGGTGGCGGTCCCCGGCCCCCCGCTGGTCAGGATATAGATGCTGTTAAATTCTTTCATAGAGTTTAAGATGGTCAGGGTCATGATCATACTGATCTGGGGCCGAATCATCGGAAGCTGAATCTTCCAGAAGATCTCCCATCTTCCGCCTCCGTCGATCCTGGCGGACTCGATCATATCGTCCCCTATGTTGATCAGGCCGCCGTAGTACACCAGCAGGGCCATGGCGCTCACAAAGGGGAAGCCCATAAAGATAACCGCCCATATGGCCGTCTTGGCGTCGCCCAGCCATACTCTCTGCCAGGACTCAAGATGCAGCACTCCCAGAATCTGGTTTAACAAACCGATGGAAGGATCGTAGATCTTCTGCCACACCAGTGCACCGACCACTCCCGGCACAACGATGGGAAGAACAAACAGAAACCTGTGGACATATTTCCTCCGGTCGCCTTTGATCGAATAGATCAGCCAGGCCACCAGCATAGGTACGGTCAGATGCTTCAACACATTTGTCGCCAGAATCAGGATCAGATTCCGGATGCCCACCATAAAGTACCCTTCCTTCACCATGGTCCTGAAATTGTCCAGACCGATAAAATCAATCTCTGCCGCCGTGTGATTGCCGGCTGACCAGTTGGTGAAAGCCCGCACCAACGCCCGGAAGGTCCCCCGGTAATTGAAGAAGAACAGCAGAAGAAAAATGGGCAAAAGCATCAGGTAGGCCATCCGGTAACGCCATATCTTCTTTAAAAACTCTGCGGCAGTGCTCTTCGCCTTGGGGATACACATCAGGATGCCCAGGGTCGTCACAGCCGCAAAGATACAGATTCCATACTGAGCGGCTGCGGAAAGAGACTGATACAGTCCGATATGCGCCAGGTTGTCTGCGTGGGCCTGCCAGACATAGTCCCCATACCCTGCCACATAGATGCCCTGTCGGGATGTCCCGGTGTCCGTGATCTTAGCCTTCATGTCAGCCATGTAGATCTGCCGGTCTTTCTCATCCATCACAAACAGGTAGCCTTCTTCCGTCCCCACCAGAACATAGCGGCCTTCGGTATCCACCCCCACCGCGCTGATCTTTGCCTTCACCGTGTTGTCGATCTTCCCGCTTCTTATGCAGTTCAGATCCTGATCCAGCGCCACGTATATGCCGTTTTTCGCCACAGCCCAATAGGTGCCTTTCCATTTTTTCATCTGAATGACTTCAAAATTGACGCGGTACATATCCAGCGCCTCTCCCCTCTGGGTGATGCGCGTAATCTCTCCTCGCTTATTGGCCAGCAGCAGCGTCTCATTGTCGTCACAGAACTCGATTCCCTTCAGCTGTGTCGTATATGGGATGTTAGACAATTCCTCCCCCTCCGGCGAATAGAAGATCAAGTTCGATTTTGACTCTCCGGTGTTGGTGATCACCGCGATCCGTGATTCCTCCTCGTCGACTGCCAGTCCCACCACCCTCCTCTGGACATTGACGGAGAGAAGCTGCTGCCCGTCCGAAGTCCGATACACATAGACCCGATTGGCCTCGTTGGCCGCGTACAGCTTCTCGCCGTTTTTCCCTAATACCAGCTTGCGGTGTGCGCCCTCCGCTTTTGCCTCCCACAGTTTCTCCCCGTCCCGGTACGCAGCCAGGGTGCCGTTGTGTCCGCCGGTATACAGGATCCCACGCTCCTGATCATAGACGATACTCCGATTGCTGTCCCGGGTAGGCGCCTCCACCCGTTCCATACCCTCCGCCCGTTTCTCCGAGACCAGCTTGACTCCGACACAGGCTGCCGTCAGCAAAAAGGCTGCCGCGATCACCACATACCATACTGCTCTTCTCTTCATTCCTCACATTCCTTCTTTGTCCTGACTCTTGTCTGGGGAACCGTAAAACGAGGGGGAGAGGCAGACACCCTGCTCTCCCCCGCCGACGATGTATGTAAAGCCATGTATCTGACCATCATTTTAGCCCTGCCGGCTTGGCGGCCGGATTCTCCAGATCCTCCATGGTGATCCCCTTTGCCTCCAGGGCCGGTTCCAGATAAGTCAGCATATTGTTCTCCTGCTTTTCCAGATATTGATCCACCGTGATCGCGCCGGTAAGGTATGCGTAGGCGTTATTGTAAAATTCACGGGTGGATTCCGGCAGGTCATTTAACCCCCGGCATAAGGCTCTGCCATAATGTTTCTGACAATTACCGATATACTTGATGTTGGCAAATGCGCCGGCGATGTCGTCCGGATAGGTTACACCGTAGACCAGAGACGGGCCGTTGGGCGCATAACCTGCCGCAAGGGCGGCATCCAGGAATACTCCCATCCCGGTGGAGGAGGAGTAATACATCATAAAATCCGCCACCGCATCATTGTGCTCCTGATCCTTGGAGACTGCACCCAGATACCCCTGGGCCACTTCCACGGTCCTGGCAGGCGCCTCGATCCCTGGGCCTTCCATGGAGGGCATCGCGAAGGTGCCCAGCTGAAATACCGACGCGCTGTCCACGGTCTCCGGGTTGTCCTTCTCTCCCAGCTGAACCGTTTCCCCGCTTGCGATGGCCTTCATATTATTAATAAACTCGACGATGCCCCAGCCGCCGTCCACCATCATGGCCGCTTTGCCCTGATAGAAAAGGGAGGTTGCGCCGTCATTGTTGGTTCCGAACATGGCATCCCCGCCTGCGTATTTGGGGAACACATCCGCCAGGTTCGACCACACGGTCTTCATCCCCTCGGTCTCAGCCGTATAGGTCTGATCCTTTACCGCTTTATAAAAACGCACCACATTTCTCGTCACCCTGGAATTGTCATCGTTGTGAGGATCCGAAGGATCAAATTTCCACACACCGTCAATGTCCGGATCATAAGTATAGTCGCCCTCCTGGCTCCTCCACAGTTCTATGGTAGAGCGGGTAGTCTGATCGGTATAGACCCAGTTCAGCCATCCCATAGTTCCTCCGTAGAAGCTGTCATAATCACCGTCCATGGCAATGGGCTGGTATCCTGCCGCTGAAAGCTTCTCACAGACGTCTATCAGTTCTGTCCATGTAGTCGGTATCTCCACACCGACCTCCTGAAAGATCTCGGTATTGTAAAACCACATAACCTGGGTGGTGTCTAAGCAAAGGGATTTCAGTTTTCCTCCGTCTGCCATGGACTGAGAGGCATAATCAAACTGCTCCTTCCACACTCCTTCCGAGTAGGGACTGTCCATCTCCATATAATCGTTCCAGTCGATGTACTTGCCGGTGGCAGAACCTCCGTCCTTGTTAATGCTGACAATATCCACATTGGTCGTCTCGTTGTTGGCAAAGACATTCTGCAGCCATTGATCGTAACCGTCATCAGACTTCAGATCAATCTTAACCGTTATCTCCGGATGGATCTCGCTGTATGCCCTGGCCACTGCCTCCCAGCCCTCCTGCATGCCGGACCTTGTGGAGGTACTCACCACGATCGTCTGTTCCTTTGGGGTGTCTGTCAACGCTTCAGCGGAGGGGTCCGCAGGAGTATCTGCGGGTTTGCCTGTGGATTGCTCCGTGGGGGCCTCCTTTGCCGCCGACGGGCTCGTTCCCTCATTCTGCCCTTTGGTTTTACATCCTGCCAGGCTTCCCGTGACTATCGCAGCTGCCAACAGCATCACAAGCGACTTTTCTCTTTTCATACGTTCTTCTCCTTGTTTTATCTGCCCGAGCCGTCACCTCTCGCGGCAGAGTGGGTATTATTTGATATAAAATAACACCTTGTGCATTGGTTGCCCAGGCAATTTAACCATTGTTTTTGCCTCTTCTCTCTTGTAGTATGGTTATTTCGTCTGTTTTATGATTTGGTTACACGCGTAACTTTTATCGTATTTTACTATACAATATTCTTTTTGTCAATCTTTATTTTCAGCCCCCGGATAAAAAACAATATACTGTCAAAGGCAAAAGGTCTGAGACAACATACACCCCGGTCTTAGAGGGGGTTGAGGTAGCCAAAAGCAGCGGCTTGTGTTATACTTGCGGTATGGGAACACGGAAGTCAAAGAAAAAACGAAACTGCTTGTATCCGGACACCGATCAGATGATGTAAGCACACCCGATGAGGATTGGCAAATGAAAAAAAACGTTACCCGCAAGGACGTCGCAAAAATGGCGGACGTATCAGAGGCAACCGTATCTTATGTAATTAATAACACCAAAAATATCACTCCCGAGGTAAAGCAGCGGGTACTGGATGCCATAAAAGCCCTGGATTACCATCCCAATCTGCTGGCTAAAAGTCTGGTCACAAAGGAGACCAAGCATATCGCCATGCTGGTGGACAATATCCAAAATCCCCATTACGGAAGGATTCTCCGGGGCGTTCAGCATGTCGCGGAGGAAAAGGGCTACATTGTCTCCATCCTCTCCGCCAACTATTCCTCGAAAGCCGCTATGTTCGAGCTGATCTCCCGGGGCGTGGACGGCGTGATCCTGGCAGTCGGTTCCCATACCAAGGATTACTCTGACCTAAGCCTCCCCATGGCCATGGAGAATTCGACCCTGGGGATCAGCTATCGACAGGCGATCTTTGATATGATAGAAACCTTTCACGGGCTGGGACACCGACGCATCGCCTTTTTAAGCGGAATTCCTCTGGAACATCCCTCCCATCCCAGACTTCATGACCTGCAGGATGCCATGGGGTGCTATAGGATGGATGCCTGTCCCGGTTTGTTTATCAACGGCACCGGTGTCACAGACGAAAATGCCGGCTATGAGGCCACAGATCGGTTGCTGGCGCGGGGGGAAGTCTTTACCGGAATCTTCGCCATCAATGACTTGATGGCCATCGGGGCCATGAAACGGCTGTGGGAGGCCGGTCTTAAAGTCCCGGATGACGTGTCCGTCGCGGGCTGTGACGGAATCAGCAACACCGCCTACACCATCCCGCCCCTGTCCACCATTCAGAGCCATGCGTTCACCTTGGGTTCTCTCCTGATGCACCAGCTGCTGGCCGAGATGCACCCGGAGCGGGAGCTTCCTCCGGCCAGACAGACCATTCAGGCGGAGTTCATCCGGCGGGAGAGCATCGGAAAAGCCAGCCGCGGAAACCTCCCGCATCATGCACAGCCAATCTTTTCACAGAAACAAAATGAGAGGTGATTTCAAATTCACACCAATCCCCCGCGTATGCCTTCGGCAGTCAGCGGGGGATTGCTTATCCTATCTTTCTCTGATCCCCCGATACACCTCCGCCAATCTGGGATAGGCATACTCGAAGAATCCTTTGTAAGCACTGCAGAAATAATTTCTTCCCGTGCTGTCGCAGGTCACCGGTTCCCGGTTTCGTCTGCATCCGCCGCGGCACAGCCCGAACCACTTACAGTCCCGACAGTCCTCATGGACGCGGGCAGACCATGTCACAAAACCCAACTCCTCCCGGCGCTCGTCCATCTTCTCAAAGGAGTCTTCCTTTATATTGCCCAGAAGCCACTGGTCCAGCGCGTAGAAATCACAGGGATAGGTGCTTCCGTCCGCCTCGATGACCCACTGGTTTCCGCAGACTCCCCTCATGTTGCAGCTTTCTGGAACCTGGCCGTCTATGATCATCAGAAGGTTCTCGAAATACCGGTTGTAAGCCGGATGTCCCTGCTTGGCGTCCAGATACCAGGCATCGAAAAGCCCCTTTAAGAATGCCTCATATTTCTCCGGAGTCAGGGAGTATTCCTGTCCCCCCGGAACCTCTCCGATGGGATCCAAGCACTCGATGTACTGCTGGTAGTGCATGTTGTTCTTCCGAAAGAAATTGTACAGCTTCTGGCCGTTTCTGGCCGTAGCCGCCGTAACCACGGTCAGGATATTATAGTCCACATGATATCGCTCCAACAGACGGATGGACGCCATAATCCGGTTGAAAGTGCCTTTTCCCGCGGCATCCTTCCGGTAGCGGTCGTGAAGATCCTTCGGTCCGTCTAAGGATACGCCTACCAGATAGCGGTTCTCCGCCCAAAATCGGGCCCATTCCTCGTCCACGCAGTAACCGTTGGTCTGGATGGCAAAATGGAACCGGATCTTCTTGGGGTTGGGACGTCCCCCGATATACTCAGCCAGATCCCGGTAAAAATCCAGCCCCGCCAGAGTCGGCTCCCCGCCCTGAAAGGCTATGGTGCAGATTCCGTCGGCAAACTCAAGAGCCCGGTCCACGATGGCGTGCATGGTATCTCTCTTCATGATTCCGTGGGAGGACACCTCCCGGTGCTCCTGTTCGTCTGCGTAGAAGCAGTAACGGCACCTCATATTGCAGTTGCCTGAGGCCGGCTTGATCAAGATCGTTAACTGGGGCATGATGTTCTCCTCCTTATGAGTGGCTCCCTTTTCGTGTTCGGGCGGGCCCCAACCTCATGGCCATTCATGCAGGCATGATGGCTATGACCTTTGGACCCTGGTTTTGTGCTGCCTACGAATTGCTCCGCTCTTTGGACCCTGGTATCACAAGAATTGTACCATATTGTAGATGCAGATCAACATGATGATGACCATCAGGCCGATGAACAGACGGTTGACCATGGCTGCATCCATCCGGCGGTTGACGATGCGGCCGGCGGCGCCGCCCAGGATACCGCCGGCTACCATGAGGATTAAAAGTCCCAGCTCAAACTCCGGCACAGTCCTGGTGAGAAGGGTGTTTAACAGACTTGCGATCTGGGAGAACAGGATGATGTACAGGGAGTTCTGGGCTGCGGTCTTGGTGTCCATGGAGAAAAAGAAGAACAGCACTACCAGATTGATAGGGCCGCCGCCGATTCCCAAAAAGGAGGAAAAGATTCCCAGCACCAGGCCGATGGCGATGCAGGCAGGGGCATTGGTCACATGGTGTGTCTTGATCCTGTCCTTTTTCAGGGTGTAGACCATGGTCCCGAATGTGATGATCAGCAGACACACTGCCTGCACCGCTCCTACCTGATCCTTATTGGGAACCAGACCGGAAAGGTACTGGAACATCATCTTGCCGGCGATGCCGCCCAGCGCGGCCCCGACGGCAAGGGGAGTACCCGTCTTCATATCCACCAGGGAAGAACCGCTCATCTTCGCCTTCACCACAGAGTAACAGGACATGGACAGCACGGTACAGCCGGACAGAAAGCTGATGCTGGCCACACTCAGCACCCCGAAGGCGTCCAGAATCGGTTTGATCAGCACGCCGCCGCCGATTCCACAGATGGCTCCCACCACGGATGCGCAGAAGCTTACCACTCCAAATATGACATACAGATACAATCCCATGTTCTTATCCTCCAAATTCCTTTTATCTATTATGACTCGGTATCTACAATGCAAACCTTCGCCTGCGTGTCTCTCTCTCCTCTCCCGCCGTCCTGGTCTTGTCCATCAGCAGACTTACCGCCGCCGGATTCCCCCGCCGGCCGGCAGCATCGATGACTGCCTTTAGGTCCTCTGCCTCATAGGAAAGATGGTCAAGGAGCCAGAGCAGAGACTCCGTGTCCTCCCTCTCCACAGCCGCGCAGGCAGCAGCCCGCCGGTGGTCTCCCAGATATTCCATGTACGCTTCCCGGGATCTCCGGGACAGACAGCAGGGATACATCACCCGCCCTAAAGCCAGATCCGCCACCAGTTTCTCCGGCTCCTGGACCTTCACATGAGGAAACAGGCCGTCGTATTCCTGAAACTGCAGCTGGGTACGGACAAAACAATTGCGGTATTTCTGGCCGCAGCCGTGGGTGTTGGTCACCAGGATCCTGGCGGGAGTATTTTCCACTGCCTCCTCAAAGAACTCCGGAAAGATCAGTCTGGACTCCTCCTGCCCATGACAGGACACCTTCAAGGTCTGTCTCAGCTCCGCCAGAACCTCTTTCAGGCAGGACTTCCCGGATTCATCCACATGGACACTCAGCTCCTCTATGGCAGTACAGCCGGTAAATACCCCGGTACCCCAGTCGGCGGTGGATGCGTAAAACTCCAGCCTCCTTAAATTTCCGCAGTTATAAAGCGCATAAGCCCCCACCTGCCTTAAGGCAGATGGGAGCCGCAGCTCTCTCAAAGCATCTCCTTTTACCTCCGGAAGCTCCATGGCCTCCTCCTCGGACAGTTTCTCTCCAAAGCAGGAATACCAGTGTGCTTCCAGGTGGTCCGGATCACTGTAATTTTTATGGGCGGAAAACAGGTAGGGAGCCAGGGCCCGCACCGGCCTGCCGCCGATGTTCTCCGGCACCACGGCCAATGTGTCAAAGCCCCGGTATGCCAGAAGACGAATCCCCTCCCCCTCCGGTTCCCAAAGATACGCAGTATCTGCTGCCATACCAAAATTCCTTTCTCGCCGAAGCCTCTCTTATGGATTTCAGACCGGAATGTCGGGGGCAATCGTATCTTGACGCCCACCTGACACCCTGTCAGGATCTGTCGGTTCTGTCTGCAAGACTCCTGCAATACTCTGTGAGAGGCGCCAGCCGCATCCCCTCCCGTATCTTATCCTTCACCTCATCCTCATATTCCGGAGGAACCATGGCCCGGACCCGCATCCACATTCCTTCTGTCGTAAACCGCCGGTCCATATCATAGGGCACGATGTCCGCTGTGGACTGAAGCCATTTTAACATGGCAGTCTGAAGCCTTACAAGTTCCCCCGCCAGCCCGGGATCCTCAATCCGGTTATGGGTCTCCCCCGGGTCCTCCAAAAGGTCGTACAATTCATCGGACCCAAGGGTTCTGCTGATGTATTTGTACCGCTGATCCCGAATCATGATGCCTTTGGCGTGAGCAAAATCATCCTTCTGAGAGATCTGTTTCGGCCAGTACTCACTGTTGGTTCCTGCCACCTGGCCGCGCTCTCCGTGGTACTCGTCGCAGTGTTCCTCCCCGGGCAGCCTGCCGCCTTCGCAGAACGCATACCGGCGCAGCTCACAGGCCGGGTCGCTGACAGCGGGCCGCAGGCTCCTTCCAAACTGGGTGTGGGAGGGCGTGACCCCGGCATAGTCCATGGCCGTGGCGTAAAAATCCACCAGCTCCACCAGTCCGTCCCGGATCCCCGGAGATATCCCCTGGTCTCTGGGCGGCTTTATGAGAAACGGAACCCTGGTAAGACAGTCCTCAAAACAGTTCTGAGCCTTTTCCGCCAAACCGTAATCCCCTGTATAATCCCCGTGATCACTGAAGAAAAAGATCAGGCTGTCGTCATAGATCCCTGCCTCTCTCATCGCGTCCCGCAGCCTGCCGAACTGCTCATCCACCTTCATGCACATCCCCTGATACACGGCTCTCAGCTCGTCCCAGTCCTTCTCGTCAAAGCTCTCCAGATTCTGGTGAGAGCGGATCAGCTCCTCCATCCTGGGTTTGCCGCTGCACTCTTCCGGGCGGACGCGCCGAGGCAGCTTTCCCCGGTCGATGGCAGAAAAGTAAGGTTCCTCCACTTGATAGGGGGTATGGGGATACATGAGCCCTAAGAAAATACACAGGGGCCTCTCCTCCTTCCACTCCCTGATGAGACGGCATGCCTCATCCACCGCCTCATCGTCGGAGGTATAGTTAAGGCCTCTCTCATCGGTCTTTAACTGACCGCGAAAATGGGAATAATAATGCTTATCTCCCCTCTCTCCCCGAATATGGGGATCCACCGGTCCCGGAGCCGGCTTTTTGCTGACTCCGTAAAAGATCTCGTCGGCGTGTTCCTGTGTCCACCCCTCATACTGTCCCGCCGTCAGATCGTTGCGGTCGTTCATCCACACATAGTAGCCCGCCTCCTTCAGCTCTTTGAGGAGGCTGTCCTCTCCCGGTCTCAGCAGATAGCTCATGGTCCTGTGGCCGTTCACATGAGGGTAGAGGCCGGTGAAAAAGCTGCACCTGGATGGTACACACACCGGATTCTGGCAGAAGGCGCTGCGAAAGGACACCCCGTCCTCTCGGACCATCTGATCCAGATTGGGGGTGATGGCCGCCGGATTCCCCAGATGAGCCAGGGTATCGGCCCTCATCTCATCCGGATTAAAAATGATAATGTGAGGTTTCTTCTCACTCCTTGATCTGGACTCCACAAGTATACACTCTCTTTCCTGCAAGATTCATAGTCTCCCCCACAAGCCGCACCTCCGTCTCGTACTCGGACCTTTCGGCACTTGTGCCGAAGGAGAGCTTAAGCCTTCCCGGTTCCACTACAAATTCCATGTCCTCATTATAATACCCTAACTGGGCGGTATGCAAGCAAAATGTGATTTCTTTCTCCTCTCCCGGCTGCAGACGGACCTTTCCAAAACCTGCCAGCTGCTTGCCGGGCCTTATCACATGGGCATCCTGGAATCTCTGATACAGCTGGACTACCTGAGCCCCAGCTCTGTCTCCGACGTTCTTCACCCTGCAGGAGGCCTGGATCGTCCCTCCGATCGCCGCTTCACTGTTCACCTTGAAATCCTTCAGCTCGAACCGTGTGTAACTTAATCCGTGTCCGAAAAAGTACAGGGGAAGGCAATCCTCATCCACATACCCGCCGGTAAAGATCGCCGAAGCGGTGTCGTCACGGCCGGAGGTGTAGCCGCTCCCCGTCTTGTGGTTATAGTAAACCGGAACCTGACCCACGCTTCTGGGGATGGTGACCGGCAGCCTGCCTTCCGGGTTTGCCCTTCCGTCGATGATTTCTGCCAGAGAGATTCCCGCATAAGGTCCCGGCATCCACGCCTGTATGATGGCAGATACATGCTCTGCAGCCCAGGGGACGGCAAAACAGCCCGGTCCGTAGAGCACCAGCACCATCGGTTTGCCCACTGCAGCCACTCTCTCCAAGAGCTTCTGCTGTACTCCGGGAAGATCCAGACGGCATCGGTCTTTTCCCTCTCCTCCGGTCACATTGACCCATCCGCAGTTGCCCCCGAGAGCCATGATCACCACATCGCTGTCTTCGGCCGCCCTCACTGCCTCCTCAAAGCCTTCCTCACCCTCCCCTATGACGGAGCATCCATCCGCGCAGGTTACAGAGAACCGTTCTTCCAGAGCTTCCCTCAAAGAAAGGGTATTCATATCTCTCAAAACCTGATTCATATCGTCCAAAGCCTGGATGTCATCGTCAGAGAACATATCATACATGGTGGCAAACGCACCGGCGGGTTTCTTTTTGCTTTTCTGATCGGATCTCGCCTTTTTCTCCTCATCCATAATCCCCTGGAAGGTGACCTGACTGTCTCCTTTTCTGGAGGCCTCAAGCATCTCGATATAAGCCGGATAGGTATAGCCGCTGACCGGATACCGCAGACTGTCTGCATGAGGACCGATGACCGCCAGCTTCTGTCCCGGCTTTAAGGGCAGCAGACCGCCGTCATTTTTCAGCAATGTGACAGATTCCCTGGCAATCCGGCGGCTCAGCTCCTCCTTTTTCTCGTTTCTCATGGAAGAAACCGCCTCTTCTGCCTTGGCATAGGGATTTTCAAAGAGGCCGTACTCAAACTTGATAGTCAAAATCCGCCGCACCGACTCGTCCAAAAGGGACTCGTCAATCCTCCCCTCGCGGACAAAACCGGGAAGGGCCCGATAGGCATTTCCCACGGGAATCTCCGTATCCAGCCCGCCCTTTTTAGCCAGAAGACCTGCCTCCTCATAAGTGTCTGTCAGTTTAAAATAATCATACATTTTCCAGACAGCCGCGCCGTCGGAGGTGAGCATACCCTCGAATCCCATGGTATCCCGCAAAAGCTCTCTGGCAATCTTTTTGTTGGCGCCTACGGGAAGCCCGTCGATCTCCGAGTAGGAAGCCATCATGCCGCTGACATGGGCCTCCTTGTCGGCCGCCTCAAAAGGCGTGGCAAACACCTCGTACAGTTCCCTGTCATTCATCCTGGTAGCCGCCACATTGAGCCCGGCCTGAGTCTCCGCGTACCCGAGGAAATGCTTGGCGATGCAGGCGACACCTTCCCTCTGCATCCCCTTGATATACCGGGTTCCCATCTGGCTGATCAGATAGGGGTCCTCGCCGAAAGTCTCATAGGTTCGACCCCATCTGGGATCTCTGGACACATCGATCACCGGGCTCATGGCGGAAGTGATTCCCACAGCCCGGCTCTCCTGGCCGATGATCTCTGCCATCTCCTCCGCCAGCTGAGGATCCCAGGCAGAAGCCAGGTTGATCATCGCCGGAAACAGAGTCCCCCCGGATCCCGGATACCCGCACAGATTCTCCGACTGAAGCGCCACCGGGATACCCAGCCTGGTCTCCTCCACAAAGTACCTCTGAATCTCATTGGTGGCCCGGGCGATCTGTGCCGGGCTTATGAGGCCGGTCAGAGAGTACTGGGTGATTCGGCCCAGACCGTCGCGAAACCGGCTGAGTTTTTCCGTGTCCACCCTGCCGTCTGCGATGACAGAGGCCGGCAGATCTCCGCACAGCTGGGCGGCCTTCTCCTCCAAAGTCATGCGGGAAAGCAGGTCTTCCACCCGGTCTTTTACCGGTTTGGAACTGTCTTTGTAAGCTTCCATGGTTTTGTCTCCTTTCTCAGTTAAAAGGTATAGGTAATTGTGAAAGTCAAAGTTGAGAGAATATTCTGACAAGTTTTGAGTTTCGCAAATGCCTATTAAATGGTAAATGGGTAATTGCGAAAGTCTAAGTTGAGAGAATTATCAATATGAGTTTTGTCTCAGCATGTGCTTTGGAAGGTTTCGTAGGCCGGCAATACGGGGTCTTCGGTCTCTTTCATGTAGTCTGACAGGAGTTTTTTGTATCTGGCGATCTGTTCCTGGTACTCCGGTTCATGAATCAGGTTGTGATGGGCATCCGGATCCTTTGCAAAATCATAGAATTCTTCCCGGCAGCGGTAGTTGAAGAATCTTACACGCTCTTCCATGCCGCTGTCCGACTCTGCGGCTTCTTTCATGGCCTTGTAGGTCAGGCCGCTCATGGATTCATTTTTATAGAACGTCTCTCCGTCGGCCCAGGCGTTGAAGATGTAGCCGAACCGGCTGCTCTGAACACACCGCATGGGATAGGAGCCTTTCATGGCTGTGGTGTTGAACTGGGTAAATACGAGATCCCTGTCTTCCTGAGCCTTTCCCTCCAGGAGAGGCAGGTAGCTGCGGCCGTCGCTTGCCGGGCCGTCCTGAATTCCCAGCGCATCCAGGATGGTGGACATGTAGTCCACTCCGGCCACATAGTCCTCTTTATTCCAAACTCCCGGTTTTACTCGGCCGGGCCAGCGGACGATGAGGGGAGTCTTGGTGCTGTTTAAGTAGCAGTTGGCCTTGGCGAAGGGGAACGCCATCCCGTTGTCGCTCATGAACATAACCAGTGTATGCTCTGCCATCCCCGAATCCTCAAGAGCCTTCAGAACTGCTCCTATGGTCTCGTCGCACCGGTGGCAGCTGGTATAGTACTGGGCCAGCTCCCTGCGGATCTCCGGCAAATCCGGAAGGAATCCGGGAACCCATGCCTCCTCCGGCTTATAGTAACGGGAAGCATAGGTATTGAATCCGTAGAACCGGGTCAGCTCGTCCTCGCTGCCGGCAAAGGGCCTGTGGGGATCATGGGAATTGGCCATGAGGAAGAACGGCTTTCCCTGCTCTTTAGCCATGTTGAAGAACTCCGCCGCGTCCCTTCCATAGATGTAGGGACTGCGTCCATAACAGTTCTGGGCATTGTGAGTATCTTTAAAATAATCCCAGGCAAACTTATGCTCCGGCGCACAGTGCTTGGTCTTTCCGATGATGCCGTTGAGATAACCGTGATCTCTCAGCACCTCCGGCAAAGTGGTCACATCTTCCCGGATCGGGTCAAAGCCCAGAGCCCCATTGTGGTGAGGGTACAGTCCTGTCAGCATACACTGTCGGGAGGGCTGACATACGGCGATGCTGACATGAGCATTGTCAAAGCGCATCCCCTCCCCGGCAAGGCGGTCTAAGTTGGGGGAAATATCATCCACAGGGCAGCCGAAGCAGCCTATGGTGTTGTAATTCATATCATCTGCCAAAATCAGAAGAATGTTGGTGGGCATATTGCCTCCTTTCATAGTAAAAAGGGGATTAGGCATTTGCGAAACTCAAAGTTGAGAGAATATTCTGACAATATATTCCATACAAAGCCTTCGTACGCCAGGCATTCCGCTGAGCCCAGTAAGACAAAAAACACTCGGGCAGAGGGCCCTCCTGTTTTTTATGGTCTCAGCTCCATGGCGTAATGGCTTTTCCTGGAATATATTGTCAGAATATTCAGCTAAGGTTTGCCTCCCTCTAAAGTCTGTTTTTACTGGACGCCAGGGATGAGGCATACGCCGTGAGTGCCCTCAATCCCAATTAAAATTTCCGTGCTGCCAATACTTATCTCTGTCACAAGGTGAATCATCGAAATCTATACTGCGAAACTCTCAGCCATTTCTGAAACAATTGCAAAAGATATCTTAACGGGTCTGTTATTGTCTCGGCTGGATTTGGTTTTTAAAACTCTGGCCGGCGATAGATGATGCTCGGCAAATAGGACAAAAGAAGCTTGGGCGAACGACATTGCACCGTGGAGCGGAGACTCAAAAATCGTGGAAGCCCATGCTGAACACGATTTTCGTTTTAAGAGCCTCCGCGGAACGCTTGGTGCACCGGAGTGCGCACAAATTCTTTTGTGCTATTTGACGCCAACTCCTACGCCAGTCCTTTTTGTCCTATTTGACGCCACCCCCTACGCCAGCTTTTTTAAGACCTGGTCAGTCGGCTGCTGACCATATGTTCCGGATAATTCCTGGCGCATTCCGGCGCGTGCCACCGCTCTTCGCTGTCAAAATCACATCTGCCGAGGATCTTCAGATTCTGATCCAGCTTCTCGGCATTCTCCCGAATCCGATCTGCCGAAAGACAGGACTTCGCCAGGTATTCTCTCATCTGATCCGCCAGCTGCCTGTGGTCCTGAATCACATTTTGGGATTCTTCGGGGTCCTTTTCCAGGTCAAACATCACATCCTGATCGTCGTAGCCGTGGTAGTGGATGAATTTGTACGGACCCGTCTTTACCATCTGCCCATAGGAGAAGGCTTTGCTCTTGAATCCGATATCCCCCCCTGCCTCGCTGATGACCATCCGCTTAAGATCTTCCGGCTCCCCTCTAAGCTGTGGATACAAGCTGACTCCGTCGGCGTCCGGCAGCGGGGAAGCGCCTGCGATCTGGCACAGAGTGGGCCCTAAGTCCATGAGGGAGGTGGCTCCCTGCAGCGCTCTCCCCTTTTGGATTCCGTCTCCCACAAAGATCATAGGAGTGTGGACCGACGGGTCGTAGAAGGTACTCTTTCCATAGTAGCCCCGGTATCCGGCCTGCTCGCCGTGGTCGGACACGTAGACGAAGATTCCCTCATGACCGGTTCTCTTTAAGTATTCCTGGAACGCGTCATAGACCAGACCGATCTGCTGGTCCTCAAATTCTACCATGCCGTAGTAGGCAGCCCTGACGGCTCTCACCACTTCCGGGTCCTTGTCACAGAGGATGGCTCCCTCTATGGCCGGATGCTCCGGATAGGCGAAGGACGCCTCCGGAACGGAAACCCTGTCATAGTAGTACTCGTACAGCTCTTTGGGAGCCACGAAAGGGTGATGAGGGCCATAGGTTCCCACGCACAGGAACTGAGGTCTGTCATGATCCGCTTTCAGGTATTCCAGGGCCTGATTTACCACGTAGCGGTCATACTCTAAGGTCGGAGAATTGCCGGCTCCGATGATGCTTAGGCAGGATGGACCGCCCTGGGGCGTCCGATCGTGGACGCCTCTCTCTCTGGCAAAGGCCTCATTAGGGCGGTTGTGGAAGATAGGGGTCTGCTCTCCGGCGATCCGGGCCGAGAAGCCGTGGCGCTGGTCCGGGCCTACAAAATGCATCCGGCCGCAGAGCACGGTCTCGTAACCGCCGGCATTGAGACAGTGGGCGAAGGTCACCCGGTTGGAGTCCAGGGCCGCCATATTGCTCATGACACCGCACCGGCTGGCCAGCTGGCCGCTCATCATGGACATCCTGGCGGGAACACATAAGGGGTAGGAGGTACAGTTGTTGTGCATCACCGTGCCCTCTGCCGCCAGACGGTCCAAATTAGGGGTCCTGACGATGGGATCGCCGGCATACCCCTGCTGCTGCCAGGAATGCTGATCGGAAATAAATACCAGAATATCTTTCATCTCCACTCTCCTCTCTACAGCTCATGGACCCGACAGCAGGTGACGAAATGACCGGTGGACACTTCTTCCTGCTTCTGAGGTTCCCTGCACTTGTCTGTGGCAAAGCGGCACCTGGATGCGAAACGGCAGCCCGGTTTGGGGTCAATGGGTGAGGTGATCTCTCCGTGAAGGATCTCACGCTTGTTGGGATTGTGGATATCTACGGAGGGGATGGCTGACAGCAGGGCTCTGGTGTAGGGGTGAAGGGGATTGCGGAACAATTCCCTGGAGGGACATTTCTCCACCACCTGCCCCAGATACATGACGCAGATCTCATCGGAGATGTGGCGCACCACCGACATGTCATGGGTCACAAACAGATAGGTGAGACCTTTCTGCTGCTGCAGTTTTTTTAACAGGTTGAGTACCTGAGCCTGGATGGACACGTCCAGCGCTGACACCGGCTCGTCACAGACTACAAAGTCCGGGTTTAAGGCCAGAGCCCTGGCGATGCCGACTCTCTGGCGGCGGCCTCCGTCTAACTCATGGGGGTACGACATGCGCAGACGGCTGTCGATTCCCACAAACTCCATCAGCTCCTCCGTGGCCTGATCGATCTCGTTTTTCTTATACCGTTTGGATACCACCAGCGGCTCCCGGATGATGGCGTCGATGGATTTGCGGGGATCTAAGGAGGAGTAAGGATCCTGGAAGATGATCTGCATCTTCTCTCTCACTTCTCTCAAGGCCTTTCCCTTTACGTGTGTAACATCCTTTCCGTTGAGGAAGATCTGTCCTTCCGTGCTCTCCAGCAGATGGATGATAGTTCTTCCCAGAGTGGATTTGCCGCATCCCGACTCTCCCACCACCCCCAGGGTCTTGCCCCTCTCGATGGTCAAATTTACGTCATCTACGGCGTGAAGGACGCCTCTGGGAGTGGTAAAATATTTTTTTAATCCTTTTACTTCAACGATCGGTTCCATGTTATCCCTCCCTCCTCTTCACACGGTCCATATGGCAGCAGCGGCACTGATGGCCGTCCTCGGTGATACAGACGTCGATCGCTCCCTGGCGGCACTCCTCATCGGCGTAAGGACAGCGGGGATGGAAGGAACATCCTTTGGGCAGATCGGAGGGGTCCGGCGGAAGTCCCTCGATAGGGTGAAGCCACTCTTCATCCTCGTTCATGTTGGGGATAGCCCCGAAGAGGCCGATGGTGTAGGGGTGGGACGGGTGATCGAAGATCTGCTCTTTCGTGCCGTACTCAATGATGCTGCCGGCGTAAATCACTGCCACATCGTCGCAGGTGGTGGCCACCACTCCCATATCGTGGGTGATCAGAAGCATAGCTGTGTTGTATTTTTTCTTTAAATCCCGGATCAGATCCAGCACCTGGGCCTGGATGGTCACATCCAGAGCCGTGGTGGGCTCGTCGGCCAGCAGAAGATCCGGATTGCAGGCCAGAGCCATAGCGATAACCACTCTCTGCTTCATGCCGCCGGAAAACTGATGGGGATATTCGTGGTATCGGTCGGCGGGGATGCCGACCATCTCCAGCATCTCTTTTCCCTTCTTCTCAAAGTCTGCTCTGGTTCCGGGGTTGTGGAGAGCCACCGCCTCGGCGATCTGTTCTCCTACCTGCTGAACCGGATTTAAAGCGGTCATGGGATCCTGGAAGATCATGGAGATCTTGTTTCCTCTGATCTTGCGCATCTCCGACTCGTGGAGTTCAAACAGGTTTTCTTTCTCCACCCAGATCTCCCCGCCGGCCACTCTGGCTCCCACATCCGGCAGAATACGCAGGATTGACTTTGCGATGGTGGTCTTGCCGGCTCCGGTCTCCCCTACCAGCCCCAGGGTCTGTCCCCGATTCAGTGACAGGGAGACCCCGTTCACCGCATGGACCACCTGTACGTCGGATGTGTACTCTACTGTCAGATCCTTAACCTGAAGGAAAGGCTCCTCTGTGATATTGACATTTTCACTCATGGTCATTCTCTCTCCTTTCCTCATCGTTTCAGCTTGGGATCCAGGGCATCTCTCAGTCCGTCTCCCATCAGGTTCAGGGCTAATATGGTGACAGCGATGGCTCCTCCCGGGGCGATGACCATGTGGGGGCACTGGCGGATAAACTGTCTGGCTCCCGACAGCATGGCTCCCCACTCCGGGATCGGCGGCTGAACCCCCAGTCCGATGAAGCTTAAGCTGGCTGCCATGACGATCATATTGGCCACAGCCATGGTGGCCTGCACGATATTGGCGGACAGGGAGTTGGGAATCAGATGGCTGGCGATGATCCGGAAACGGCTGCAGTTGATGGACACCGCCGCCTCGATGTATTCGCTGTCCCTCTCTTTCATCATATTGGCCCGGAGCATGCGGGCCGATGCCGGAAGGCCGTTGACCGACAGAGCCAGAATCGTGTTCAAATATCCGGAACCCAGGGCAGCGGATATGACGATGGTCAGCAGCATGGCGGGAAGAGACTGGATAATATCCAAGGAACGCATAATGATGTTGTCTACCCGGCCTCCGAAGTAACCGGCCACGGCCCCGATGGACATTCCCACAGTGGTGCTGATCATCACGGACACCAGACCCATGGTAATGGAATATCGTCCTCCGTAGAGGACACGGCTGAAAATATCTCTTCCCAGCTCATCGGTTCCGAAAATATGCTTCATGGATGGTCCCTGCTGGATGGCCGTCATATCCATAAGGGTGTAATCATAAGGGATGATCACCGGCGCCAGAAGGACTGCCGCCAGTTCAATGAGAAAGATGGTCAGACCTGCCATGGCCAGCTTATTCTTACTCATCTGATGCATGATTCTGGCAAATTCCGAATTACTTTTCCGCTTTTGTACCGTCTTTGCTCTCGCTGCTGTCTCAGCCATGTGATTTCACCTTCTTTCTTCCTTTTCCCGCATACCGCGCCTTAATCCTGGGGTCAACAGCCGCATACATCAAATCCACTCCCAGCATACAGAAGCTGAAGGCGATGGCCAAAAACACGGAGCCGATCTGTACCACCGGATAATCCCGATTATTCACCGCACTGATAATCATCTGTCCCATACCCGGGATTCCGAAAATAGTCTCGATGACCATAGTTCCTCCCAGATGCTTTCCAAAATGAGTTCCCATGACGGTAATGATAGGAATCATACCGTTTTTCAGGGCATGTTTAAAGATCACCTTTCCTTCCGGCACCCCCTTGGCCCGGGCTGTGGTGATGTAATCCGCACGGATCACATCCAGCATACTGGACCGGGTCTGCCTGGCGCTGGCCGCGATTCCTCCGGTACACCCGGCCATGGCCGGCAGGATATAGTACTCCAGACCGCCGATACCCATGGCCGGAAGCCAGTTCAGCTTCACCGAAAACAGGAGAATCAGCAGAAGTGCCAGCCAGAAACTGGGGATCGATATCCCCACAAGGGCCATGATCATACACAGGTTGTCCTGCCAGCCGTTTTGATGGACTGCGGCGATGATCCCCAGGGGGACACCGATGCCGAAGGAGATGAGCATCATCACAATAGAGAGGGTCAATGTCCGGGGAAGTCTCTCCTTTATAGAAGCCGCGATGCTGGCCCCGGTGATCCAGGAGTCCCCCAGATCAAAGCGAAGAAATGTATCCTTCAGGAACGTTCCCAGACGAACCAGATAGGGGTCATTTAAACCCAGCTCCTCTCTCATAGCCTCCAGATTTTCCTCTGTGGCCGTACTCCCCAGGATGATCTCTGCCGGATCTCCCGGACAGAAGGTCATCAGGGTAAATACCAGAATCGCCACCCCAAGCACGATCGGTATCATCCACAACAATCGTTTTACAATATATCTGCCCATCTGCCACTACTCCCTCTCAAAGATTACTCCGCATATACGCTGGCTGCAAAATCCACGCTTCCCTTGTTGGTGTGAACATCTGTGATCATGCCCAGATCGGTTCTCCAGATATCGATGTTCTCCGGCTGTACCATGCCGTAGGCATACATATTCTCTTTTAAGTACTGGTGTACCGCATCGATATTCTCGTCCGTAAATCCTTCCCGTGTCCAGGTGCTGTAGAGCATCTCCGCCAGCACCTCGTCATGGCGGGAAGTGGCATCCCCTGTCTTGTAGGCATTCATGTCATAGCGGATGGACCAGTGATCCGGCAGACACTCCCCGCCCACGGTGTTGACGGTCATGTCGTACTGACTGCCGTCCAGACGGGTGGAAGTATAGAGCGCCGAATCCACCAGATTCAGTTTGATATTGATGCCCACCTGCAGACAGTATGCCTGAATCATCTGACACAGACGCTGGGTACTGCTGCCGGAACCAGCCAGAATCACCAGCTCCTCGCCTTTATAGTTGGACTGAGCCAGAAGCTCCTTGGCTTTCTCTACATCATAGGGGTAATATTCCTCATCCTTCCATTTGTCGAGCCAGCCGATGCTGGTGTCTGCAATGGAATCATGCATGGCCTTTCCGTTTCCTGCGTACACTCCTGTGATAAGTCCTTCCGCGTCGATGGCATAGCAGATGGCCTGTCTTAAATTCTTGTCCTCCGCGATATTTCTGTCCGGGTGGCCGGAGAAAAACAGCTGAGAACCGTTGATATAGGAGGTAGCCTTCATGGTGAAATCGCCGTTCCCCTCAAATTGCTTTGCCGTATTGGGATCCAGGATCATAAACGCATCCACGGTTCCTGTCTCCAGGGCGATGCCTGCCTGGGAAGCCTCGGTGATGATGTGGAAAGAGATCTTGTCCACATTGGCAGCATTGGCCGGATGGATCAGCTCCTCCTTCTGCCAGTAGTCATCCCTCTTTTCAAATGCGATCTCAGATCCGGAGACAAATTTGGTCAGACGGTAAGGAGTCGTAGATACCACCTCCGTGGCAAACTGATCCGCGCTGGCCTCATAGGCGGCTTTCGACACCACAAAAGTGTTGATCAGAACCGCCTCAAAAGCGCCTACCATGTCTTTACTCATGGTCACCTTCAGAGTGTAATCCCCTGTCTTCTCCACGGATTTCACCTTGGCAAATGCCGGCTTTAAGGCAGCTTCCTTACACGCCTCAATCATCCACACGATATCGTCTGCGGTGATGTAGTTTCCGGCAGAGTCCGTCACATAATCATAGATCTCAATGTTAAAGGTCACTCCGTCATCCTCCGCGGACCAGGACTTGGCTACCCACGGAATATACTCTTTCTCATAGGTCACTTTGGCCAGCGCCTCATAACACAGATAGGAATAGGGCGCATTATTTCCCGTCTGGGACCGAAACGGTGTCAGTGTATCCCATGTGATCGCCGTACCCACATCCAGCACTCCGTCACTCAAGGTATGAAGGCCTCCGCCGTTTGCCGCCCCCTGAGAGGCCCCGGCAGTCTCCCCGGTCCCCGCTGCCGCGGTGCCGCCTGCCGCCTCGCTTCCCGCAGAGGTCCCTGCTCCCTGATTCCCCTCCTGATTTCCGGAAGATCCACAGCCTGCCAACACGGACACCGTCATCATCCCTGCCAGAACCAACGCCATGATTTTTTTCGTCTTACGCATCTTACTTTCCTCCTACTCATTTTTGAAAATATAAACAGTAACCTTGCTATCTCCCCAGCGCCTCAAACATACTCCTCTTATATTCCTCCACGCCCTCCTGGTCAAAGGGATTGACTCCCATCAGGCTTCCGGAGACCGCACAGGACACCATAAAGTAGTAATAGAATTCCCCAAAAGTTCTCTCTGACACCTTATCCGCCAGGAACCGGATACAGGGCACACCGCCTTCGGAATGGGCCTTCCAGGTGGCCTCCTCTGCCGCCCGGTTGATCGTTCCGAAATCCATGTGATCCAGGTAGTCAAACCTGTCTCTAAACTCCGGACACGGTTGGACCACCACCGAAGCCCCCGGCTCCTTCACTGACAAAAAGGTCTCGATCAGATTCCTTCTGCCGTCCTGCATGTACTGCCCGATGGAATGGAGGTCCTCCGAGTAGACGGAAGAAGTAGGAAAGATTCCTCTCTTCTCCTTGCCCTCGCTCTCTCCGAAAAGCTGAACCCACCATCTGGTGAAGTAGTAGTACCTAGGCTCAAAGGACACCATCATCTCGATGTCATATCCCTTGCCGTACAGAAGCTGTCTGACCGCCGCGTACCGCACTGCCAGGTTGTCCTCCGGATGCAATGTACAGTCTTTTCTCGCCTCCTCCATGCCTGCCAGATACGCTTCGATGTCAAGCCCTGCCGCCGCTGCAGGAAGCAGTCCCACCGGGGTAAAGGCTGAATATCTTCCCCCCACCGGCACCGGGAAGGGAAGGAACAGATACCCGTTCTCCCCTGCGATCTCCTCCAGCCGGGAGCCGACGGTTCCTGTGACGATGATCCTTCCGGCCAGATCCGACCGGCCATACTCCTGTTCCATCCACTGGCGCAGGACCCGAAAATGGCTGCCCGGCTCCAGGGTCTCAAAATTCTTTGCGATCACATCAATGTACACACTCTTTCCCTTCATGCCATCCAGAGTCTTCTTGATGGTGTAGGGAGACAGAGTGTTCCCCAGATACACGATCTCAGGTCCGTTTTGCCTGGGAAGCGCCTCGATCATCGCCCTGGCCGCCTGGTTGGAGCCACCTACACCTACGATGACAAAGACATCCGCCCTCCGGCGTATCTCCTCCGCCTTCTCCTGGATCTTCCCAAGCTCCAGGACCGAGTTCTCTTTTGTCCGCCAACCGAGGACATTCTCCTTGTCCTCTGCGGCGTAAAGCCTGCGGCACAGATCTGCCGCCCTGTCTTTGGCCTCTGCCAGCTCTTCCTCTCCGAGCCATCGTTCTGCCCGGCTCAAATCAATGGTTACTCCCATGCCTGTCTCATCCCTCCTGTCTCCTGTATCGTTCTGCCATCTCCTCCAGAGTTACTCTCTCCACCAGGGGTGCTCTGCCTACAGAGCCGAACTGGACGATCAGGGTGCCGACCACCTCTTTTACCCCTCTCTCGATACAATCCACGATGGCTGCCACATCCTCATCGGGGATCGCTCCATACATCACGGTCTCCATAATCGGCGGTAGAAATGCTCTGGGATCAAACTGATCTCTCTTCGCCTCTAAAAGTTCATAGATGCCCCCGACGGAAGCGCTGGTTCTCTTTTCCGGATACTTCGCAAACAATTCTTTCATATTTCTGGTCACAGCCAGACGAATATCCGTGTCCACATTGATCTTGCTGATGCCGCAGGGGATGGCCGCCTTCAGTTCGTCCACAGAGATCCCATGGGTACCTGACAGCTGACCGCCCAGGCCGTTGATCTCATCCACAATGTACCCCGGCACGGTGGAGGAACCGTGAGATACCAGAGCTCCGAAGACTCCCAAGTGGTTCATGCACTCCCGGATAGCCACAGCGATCTCTCTCCTCAGCTTCACGTCTTTTCCCTTGGAGGCGCCGTGCATAGTGCCGTAGGAGATGGCCAGGGCATCCACCCCTGTCTTCTTGAAAAACTCTACTGCGTCCAGGGGATTGGTGTAGGTGGAGGAAGCGGAGAATACATGGTCCTCCACACCGGCCAGGACTCCCAGCTCTCCCTCCACGCTGACGCCTCTGGCGTGGGCATATTTCACCACCTCCCGGGTCAGCTCCACATTCTCCTTAAAAGGCAGGGAAGAACCGTCGATCATCACCGACGTGTAGCCGCCCTCGATAGCCGCCACACAGGAGTCATAATCCCTTCCGTGATCCAGGTGCAGCACAATGGGGATCGGGGACTCTTCGCCGTACTTCTTCACCGCGGCGGCAATATTTCGGGCACCCGCCTTCTTGTCCTCTAACGCGGCGTTCATAAAATCTGTTCTCCCGCCCATAAAGCCGTTAGCCAGATCTGCGCCCTGAAGGATGGCGGCGGAACGAAACATCTCATGAACCTCGATAACCGCTTTCGCTTGGGCTACGGCGTTGACATTGAAAGCCCCCTGGCCGAAGCCATACTTGACTGTCGCCTCCAGCAGGGGACGAAGTGGAATCAGTGACATGTGTTTCTCCTCCTCATGTTAGATAGAATCAACCGTGCATATGAGCTGCACAGCGGCTGTCTGACGCTCCTTTACCGACTGGGGTTTCATCCTTCATCATCAGGTGTACTGCACTGAGTTTAAAGGTCTTCGGCAGCGCCAGGATGTTCGGATTGGGTCCCACAAATTTCTTCTTGGCATCCTCCAAGGCCTCCTCGATAGTCGCTCTGGTCTTTAGCCCCATACCCCTGGCAAATCCGGGCTCCCTCGCCCCGCACAGGTAGATGGCAGAGGTGTTCATCTCCGCGATATGCCCGCAGCTGATCATGGAGAAACCGTGGAAGGGGTGAAAGGCATTGCAGTAGCGGTACTGGCGGATATACTCCTCATTGGTGGCAAAATACTCGCCGTAGCGGTTGAGATCCGGCAGCGTATTCATGTAGTCCTTCTGGAACATGTCGTACATCTCCCTGGTGTAGGGCCACAGTTCATCATGAAAATATCCGTCACAGATAGAGGAACAGATGATGACGCACCGGTCGCTCATAATCCTCTTGTGGCGGATCACCTGTGCGGATATGGCCTGCAGAAGCATGATGGGGTTGGTTCCCATGCCCTCCCCGTAGTGGAAAAACTGAGGCATGCCGAAGATCATCACGTCGTATTTTTTCTCCGCCCAGGGAACATAGGTCCGCTTGTCCGCCGCGATCCAGGAGTGGGGCTGCATCACCTTTGCCCAGCCGCTGTTGATCTCGATCTGACGGGACTTGGTGTCCAAAACCGCGTCACAGCAGAAAAACTTCTTTCCCATACACTGTTCCATGTGCTGACCGATCTCATCAAACTTGGTCCGCATCAGGGATTTGCCGCTGACCGGGGTAAAGTCCTTCCGGTGCATCACCTCCGGCACATGGTGGGATGCGATGGAACGCCAGTGGGTGATTCCCGTGGCACAGTGTTTGTAGCCGCCGGAGTAACCGCCGTAGGGGTTGCCCTGCGTGTGTCCGATGAGGATAGCCACATCGCTGTCATAGACATATTTGTTCATTAGAACCGGATCTCCCCGGTCTGTAGTCCCTAAGTCCACCAGATGATCGTAGTCCTCGCTGTCGTGGTTGATGATCTGATGGCTATACCAGAATTCGGAAAACAGCTGATCTCCCAACACGCCCCGGATCTCCTGCTCCGTGTTCTTCCGGTGAAGTCCGTTGGAACAGATCAGCAGGATGTCTTTCTTCTCCACCCCCGCTTCATAAAGCTCCCTCAGAATCAGACGGATGGACACCTTCCTGTGGGATTTCTCCTGCTCCCCTCCCTTCACCCGATCCGGGAAGATGATGGTGACCTTTGAGCCCTTGCGGGCCAGCTTGGACAGCGGTTCCATGCCCATCGGATTGCGGATGGATTCCAATGTCCTCTCCTCGATCTGATCGTCCGGGATGCAGGGCGGATCCGGCACCGTCTCCCCGGGAATAAAGATGTCTGTGGTGTCAGGAAGCTCGGCGTTCATAAACCCCTGACCGTACTCAAATGAAATGTTCATATGGCTCCTCCTCTGCTATATAAGTGTTGCATTTCCAGGCCTGATCAATACCCTCCCGCACACAAGAAACGTCTCCTGCCGGGGATAATCTTTACCGTCCCATATAGATACGGATAATCTCCAGATACTCCTCCGGATAATAGCCGATCTCCCCTGAAAAGCGGGTCAGAGCGATAAGACCGCCGTCCATCTCGGGGATGGAAGCCAGCATACCGGCGTTGTCCGTCTTGAGACCTCCGCCGTACACCACATCCATGCCGCCTGTCACCTCTTTCACAAAGCCGCCGACTTTGGCGATATAATCTCTGTCCGGAGGCGTCTTGCCGGGACCGATGGCCCACACCGGCTCATAGGCGATGACTACAGCCGACTTATCCACATCTCTCAGACCTATTTCCAGCTGCTCCCCTAAGACCTGCTGCCACCGCGGCTGTTCTTCGGTGGTCTCCCCGATGCAGTACACCACCGAAAGCCCTGCTTCTGCCGCGGACCGGATCTCCCGGTTCAGCAGGCGGCTCACTGCCTGGGCATCTGTAACCCCTGCCTCCTTAAGGATCCCCGCCTTATCCCGCCTCTCCTCACAGTGGCCGATGATAACGCCGCTGCATCCCATAGCCTTCGCCGCATTGGCCGTCCGGTTGGTGGTGAATCCTCCGAAATTTCCTCCCTCAGCGGTATCTTCCCGATGTACTCCCTGGCATCCCACCTTGATGGGACTATCGGGGCACAGGGCCTCCACCGCCGGAATCAGATGTGCTTCGGGGAAAAACATGACGAATTCCACCTGATCCCTGTCATAAGCTTTCAGCGCTTCCTGGGTATGTTCCACGATATACCTGCCCCACTGCCTCACAGGGGCCAGGCTGTTGACCCCGTGAAGCTCTCTGGGAATGTCAAATCGTTTCAGATTCAATAAGATATGTTTCATTCTGTGCCTCCTCTTTCCCGGTACACCTCCTGGAAATCCAGATACTCAGGGATCTCAACTCCCAAAAGAGGTCTGCACCACTCCGCAAATGCCTCGGTCACGTCGTTGCCCCGGTGGTTTTGATACTCCTTCGGCAGCACCCGCTCGCAGAGCATAACCTCCTCGATGGGGATCATCCGGATCTTCATGCGGTAGGACTGATCTTTCATCTCCTCACGCACAAATCCCACCATCACTCCGCTCTCTCCTCTCACGGCCGCCTTCAGAGCCTCTCTGCCAGCCACCACCGCCTCCTCCCGGTCCACCGGGGACTGGAGTGCCATGGAAGCTCTCCCGCAAAGGCCCGGCTTCTCGCTCCTGGCCTTGATTCCCAATCGTTTGATCACCAGTTCTGCCAGATAGGCGCTGACATCTCCATAGTACACAGACCGCCCGCTCCGGAAGACGGGAGGCACGATGGGCTCCCCGTCAGAACGTCTCAGCCCTTCGCTGACCACTGCCACCACACCGCCTTTTTCCTCATAAAGTCTTTTCACATCGTCCAGAAATTCCTCTTCGCAGAAAGGCCGCTCCGGCAGATAGATCAGGTGGGGCGCATCCCCTGGTTTCTTCCTGGCCAGCACCGAAGCCGCTGTGATCCACCCTGCGTTCCGCCCCATAGCCTCCACGATGGACACATGGATGGGAAGGGACTTTACATCCACCCCAATCTCCGCCACGGTCTGAGCGATATACCTGGCTGCGCTGGGAAATCCCGGGGCATGGTCTGTCACCGCGATGTCGTTGTCAACGGTCTTGGGAATTCCCACTACCCGAATCCCAGACTCCCTGCAGGCTCTATGGATCTTCCCGCAGGTATCCATGGTTCCGTTGCCGCCGTTCATCAGCACATACTTGATATCATATTTCCGAAAAACAGCCGCCATGGCCTCATAGTCTTCCTTCTCCAGCGCATACCGCGACGATCCGATCGCCGTACCCGGAGTCGTAAGCAGCAGTTCCTGGCGCTCTTGTGAAAAGCCTGACAAGTCCAGAAACCGCTCCTCCAAAATCCCCTGGCTCCCGCCTATAGCCCCATACACATGGTCAATCTCCTGATACTCCTTTGCCTCCTTTAACACTCCATAGAGAGAGGCATTGATCACTGCCGTAGGACCGCCGCCATGCACCACTAACACATTTGCCAATTTATTCCTCCATTCTACCATTTTCTTTATAAAAATTATACTATAATGCTATCATATTTTTGCGTTATATTCTATTATATTTTACTCAAACGTTTGTGTATTTTCCTGCATAAAAACCAAAAACTTCTTCTTAATTTTTCAGTTTTTTTTGTTTTAGAAATTAAAATTTCTATATCTATTGTCATTTAGGTATCTAGTACTGATAATTTTTCGCCTTGTTTTGGTTAATTTTTCTATGTTTTGTACTTGTTTTTTGTTTAAATTGCTGTGGGGTTCTTCTCCTCTAATAATGCCGAAACGCCGGACACTTCTAGGTTCCGGCGTTTTTCTTTCATTTATTCTCCCTTATGCTTTCCTATCCTCTGGTTCCTGTGACTTTGCGGATAAAAGCTTCGTAAATGCCGGCCACAGTCAAGCTGTGAAACTCGTCACAGGCAGACCTCACCTTGTATCCTGGCAGATTCATAGATCCCCTGGACAATCGCCAGGGTCTTTTTTGCATCTTCAGGCTTCCAGGGCATGGGCCGTCCCTCGGTCAGAGCACGATAACACTCTCTGATCTGGGCCAAATGACAGGCCCCCCAATACCCCTCCCCCGTCTCGCATCCCTCTGTCTCCGGGAGGATCGTCTCTCTCCTGCCATCCGCCCAAGCGATCTCCATCTGTTCATGTGTCAACGTGGCCGCTGCCTTCTCGCAGCTTATGCAGACCCGGATGGGACTGTTTGTGGTAAAATAATTGCAGGCATAAAAGGAATAGACGGCTCCGTTCTCCAGCCAAACAGCCGCGTCTGCCTCGTCCTCCACCTCAATGCCCGTCAGCACCCGTCTTGCGGTATGTCCCATGATGCGCACCGCCTCCAGCCCTGTCATGTAACGCACCAGGTCGATGGAATGGATGGCCTGATCGATCACAACGCCTCCGCCTTCTTTCTCCCAACTGCCTTTCCAGTCACACTGGTAGTAGCTTTCCGGTCGATACCAGTTTAAATTGGAGCAGGCCCCCTTCACACTTCCCATAGCCCCCTGTGCGATCAGCTCCCGAACCCTCTTCACACCTGCGATATAGCGGTTTTGGAAGATCACCCCCAGTTGTACACCGGTCCGTTTCTGCAGCTCTATCAGCTCATCGGCCTCTGAGAGGCTGATGGTGACAGGCTTTTCTGTCAGAACGCTGACACCGCACTCCATAGCCACCTTTGCGTAGCAGCCGTGAAGGAAATGGGGTAGCAGGATGTGGACGAGATCGGCTTTCTGCCGGCGCAAAAGCTCCTGGATCTCTTTCAGATCCGTGCTCTCCGAAATCAGACAGCCTTCATGCCCTTTCGCGGCAGCCTCCGCGCGCTGCCGCTCCTTATCCACAGCCAGAACCAACTCCATCTCGTCTTTCAACTGCGAAAAGGCTTCTCTATATACCCGATAGATTCGGCCGCAGCCGATGACCGCAATCCTCAGTTTTTTCATGCTCATCCCTCTTTCCGGTATTCATCTGCCATATCCTGAAGGCCCCTCAGATAATGGACTGCTCCCAGATAGCTGTTCTGGTCAAAATTTCCGATCTCATACTCCACGATGGCCCAGGCCTCCTCCCCCAGTACATCTTTTAAGCCTCGGATGAAACCAGGATAATGCATCTGTCCCTCTCCCAGGTTGACAAAGCCCTTGTGCACCTGTTCAAAGGTCTCCTCCTGACGATCTCCCTCAAAAGGCCTGCAGTCCCGCAGGTGGATGTAGTCAAACCGGCCCGGATAGCGCCTCATCAGCTCTAAAGGTGCAAATCCGGAGGCGGCAGCCCACCCCGTATCCAGGGCAAATTTCAGGTCCGGCGCATACTCTGCCAGAGAAAACCAGATCAGCCCCTGATCGGCAAACTCCCAACTGTGGTTGTGGTAATGAACCTGTACCCCGTATTTCTTCCGTATCTCCCTGACAATTCTGTTCAAGGCAACCGCCAATTCCTTGACCTTCTCCGGGTCGTGAAGCTCCGGCCTCAAAGCCCCGCTGCCGATGGGGCGCAGGCGCATCTCCTCCACAGGCACCCCTCCTGTGGCAATCACATTTTTATTTTTCAAAGGAGCCATAAAGCCGGCCACCTTCTCTAAAGCAGCCTTGGCCGCCTCCGGCTGCTCCAACAGATCCATCAGTTTCAAACCGTTGCAGTGCATCCCCGCCAACTCCATGTGGTTGTCCGCAAGAATGGCAGAAAGCTCCTCTCTCCGGTCTACACCGAAAAACCGCTCTCCCAGTTCGCACCCCTCAGCCCCTGTCTTTGCCAGACGGCCGATAACCGCCTGGGGGTCCGTGCCTGTCTCAGGGCCGTAAAGCACGCAGTGTACGCCGAATCTCATGTTCTCTCCTCCTCATATTTGATATACTATTTAGGTAATTGCGAAACTCAAAACTTGGCTGAATATTCTGACAATATGTTCCAGGAAAAGCCATTACACCATGGAGCTGAGACCATAAAAAACAGGAGGGCCCTCTGCCCGAGTGTTTTTTGTCCTACTGGGTTCAGCGGAAGTGCTCTGATGCGCACGCAGGTCATCAACCTGACGGTTGGTGACATTTCTCAGTGGAATGCTTGGTGTACGAAGGCTTTGTATAGAATATATTGTCAGAATATTCTCCGGGCTTTGACTTTCGCAATTAGCTAGATATACTATTTTCACAAATGCTCTAAAACAGATATACCGTCTCTCCCGTGTCCGCCGACCTCTGGGCCGCATCAATCAGTTCCTGGATATAGCGCCCTCTCTCAAAAGTCAGCTCTGTGGTCCGCTTGTCCTGAATCGTATCCAGGAACTGCCGGATCTCATAGTAGAAATTAATAGCCATCGGCACCCTGGGCGCAATCCCATCCGGCCCATAACACGCTTCAGGGACAGGCACCACCTCCGGCTCTGAGGAATAGCCGCCCTCCTGGTCCTTCCGCTGCACTGTAAGTTCAAATGGTTTCGCACCCTGAAACATAAGCTTTCCGCCGGAACCCACGATCTCCAGCATAAAGGTGGCTCCGAGGCGGCTTGCCGTGAAACTGTAGAGCGTCCCATTCTCCGTGCGGCAGTTCCAGCAGGACACATCGTCGTTGGTGACCGCCCCCATCCGGCCCGGCCTCCCGATCCGTTCTCTCTCCGGAATGAGTTTATCCTGCATACAGTGGATCTCCCGTATCTTACCGCAGGAATCTCTGAGCAGGTAGTCGCAGATGTCCATCATATGACTGCCGAAATCCGCCAGAGCACCGGGGCCGGACAGGTCCTTCTCCATCCTCCACTCCAGCTTCACCTGCGGGTTCGCAATTCTGTCTCCTCCCTGCTCCTCACGGACAAAGAACACCTTACCGACCGTCCCTGCATCAATCAGTTTCTTCATATAGACAAGGCCTGGAATATCACGATAGCAGAGTCCAATCATAGCCACCTTGTCAGTCAGTTTTGCGTACTTTACCGCCTCCGTACAGTCCGCAGCAGCAGGTGCAAAGGGCTTCTCGCAGAGCACATGACAGCCGGCCTTCAGCGCAGCCACAGCCAGCTCCACATGGGTGGCATTGGGTGTGCAGATGCTGACCGCATCACAGGCTTCAAAAACCTCCTGCTCATTTTGACAGACAACTGCATCCTTTAAGTCATATTGATCAAGACAGCTCTCGGCACGTCCCGGTAAAATATCGTAAACTGCGGTGATCACCGCGTCCTCACAGAGCTTGTAGGCACCGATATGCAGCCCTGCGATCCCTATGGTATTTCCGACTCCGATGATTCCAACCTTAACCATAACCCAATCACTCCTTTTCTACAGATATTGGCTCAGAAACGCTTTGGAGGTCAGAATTCCTCTCTCCACAACCTCCAGCGTACCCTCATAGTCTTTGTCCTCATGTTCAATACTGATGGTTCCGTTGTAGCCGATCTTTTTCAGCTCTAGGAATATCCGGTTCCAGTCGATCTCCCCTCTCCCCGGTATCCGATAGGTCCACCAGGAGAAATCCGTCAGGATACCGGTTCTGAAAAGCCGCTCCCTGTCAACAGATGTATCCTTGGCGTGAAAGTGGAAGATCCTCTCCCCAAACTCGCCAATCGGTTCATAGGGGTCCATAAATTCCCAGACAAGGTGGCTTGGATCATAGGCCAGCCCTACCATTTTGCTGTCCAGCCGTTCAAAGATCCTGCTCCACATGACCGGGGAGATCGCGATATTTCCCATGAGAGGACAGTTCTCAAAGCAGAGCTTCACTCCATGCTTTTCCGCCAGCTCGACTATAGGGCCAAACGTGTCCGCAAATCGCTCCAGACTGCGGGCCGGGATGCGCCGAATCATGTTCCCTCTGTCTTTCACTGCCGGGTCCCTGTCGTAGATCCCCTCCTCTATGGACTTGTCAATTCCCGTGGATGTGACCACCTTCTCGATTCCAAGGCGTCCGGCAAATTCAATGCGCTTTCTCAGCTGGGCCAAGTGTTCCTTCGCCTCCTCCTCATCCGTGCTCAGATAGTTGCGGCAATAGATGAGCGCCGTGATGCTGATTCTTCCCTGATCCAGAACTTTGGCATACATCTCCTCATCCAGCGAAAGGGAGGGGCCGCACTCCAGATCCGTAAACCCGTTCTTTGCCGCCCAGTCCGCAACACTCTCCAGCGTCCGGAAACTCTCGCTTCCCTGGCGCTTTGCCTCCTCTGCCAGGCTGTTTGTAAGAAATCCGATTCTCATGGAAGTTCCTCCTGCATATCTTTGATTTTCATCTGCTTATGTCTGTGATGTCATGAATTGCCCTGCTCTGTGTGTTAATACATTTTCATATTATCATAATTTTGCATTGAACCCCAATCAATTTTACTCAAACGTTTGTGCATATTACTATATAAAACCAAAAATTTCCCCTCTGTTTTTTCAGTTTTTCTGATTTATTCCGCATAATTTTTTCTTTTTTACGGGCAATTCATGTCATATTGCAGATATTTTCTAACTATATTTTAGTTAATTTCTCTATTTTTTGTGTCATTTTTTGTTTAAGTTGCCATAGCCTTTTTTCGTGGGATTCTATAAAATAGAAAGAAAGATTGTGAGACTGCAGAGAGGAGGGGTGCCTGTGACCCTAAAGGAGATTGCGGCCGAGGCCGGCGTTTCGATTTCCACCGTTTCCCGTGTCATCAACAAGAGCAGCAAGTCCCCCGCCAGCAAGGAGGTTCAGGACCATATCTGGGAGATCGTCCGCCGCACAGGCTATATCCCCAACAGCTCTGCCAGACAGCTGAAGATGGGCGGTCCGGAGCGCTCGACCGGTCTGTCCCGGTCCATCGCTTGCCTCTATGCCAGAATACAGAATGCGGAGATCGACACCTTTTTCTCCTCCCTGGCCAGAAGCATCGAGAAGGAAGCCTTTAAGCACAGCTACATCTTGAAATATACCTTCACCGCCTTTGATGTCCATGACCCCAATATCTTCCGGCTGATCTCTGATAACCATGTGGATGGGGTGGCTGTCCTGGGACGCTGTGACAAACAGCTTCTGAAGTTTCTAAAACAGTATTTTCAGTATGTGGCCTACACCGGCCTCAACAACTTTGAGGCCAAATACGACCAGATCCTGTGCGACGGATATCAGGCGGCGATCTCCGCCGTGGAGTATCTGATCAGTCTCGGTCATACTCAGATCGCCTATGTGGGAGAGACCCAGAATGAGATCCGGTATAACGGCTACTGCACCGCCCTCGCTGCTGCCAAGCTCCCTCTCTCCCGTGACCTGGTGTGCAATGTCCCTCTGTCCTCCGAGGGGGGCTACCGGGGCGCAGACTCTGTCCTCAAAAAGGGCAAACCCTTCACCGCCATGTTCTGCTCCAACGACATCACCGCCATCGGTGCCATGAGGGCTATCAAGGAACATGGTCTCGGGATTCCGGAGGATATCTCCCTGATCAGCATCGACGACATCGACACGGCCCAGTATCTGACCCCCATGCTGACCACGGTCCACATCCCTGTGGACGAGATGGGGCAGATGACTGCCAAGACTCTCATCGACCGCATAGAAGGCGGCCATGTCCTGCCCATGAAAATCAACCTGCCATGCTACATCGCCAAGAGGGAAAGCTGCGGCCCCTGCAACAACATAAAAAATAGGCCATGAGGCCCTTTTATCAAAAAAAGAAAGGAAGGATACATCTTTATGATTATCACTCTGACAGACCCTACCACGAAAAACACTGCCTCCATCGACTCCCTGGGAGCCCAGCTGATCTCCATGAAAGACCAAAACGGGAAAGAATACATCTGGCAGCGGGACCCGGGTTTCTGGTCCGGCTGCTCTCCCCTTCTGTTCCCGGCAGTAGGAGGCTGCCGCGGCGGGCGGACCCGGTTTGAAGGTGTATGGTATGACATGGAAAAACACGGATTCTGCAAAAAATCCGAATTCTCTGTGGCAGACCGAACAGATTCCTCGGCAGCCTTTCGCCTTGCCTCCGATGACCGCACCCGCCGCTCCTATCCTTATGAGTTCCTGTTGTCTCTGACCTACCGGTTTAAGGGCGGGGTTCTCCTCATGGATTACTCGGTAGAAAATAAGGACTCCAGGACCATGTACTACTGTCTGGGAGCCCACCCCGGTTTTAACTGTCCGCTGTATGAGGGCGAATCTTTTGAGGACTATCAGCTGGAATTTGAAAAGGAGGAGGATACCTGCGCCATGGTCTATGACCTAAAGGCCCAGCAGTTTGACGCCGAAAGCAGGGGCGTCCGTCTGGACCACACCAGGATTCTTCCCCTCGCCTATCCCCTGTTTGACCGGGATGCCGTCTATTTTGACCAGATCGCTTCCCGCAGGGTTTCCATCGTTCACCGGGAGACCAGACGAGGTGTGGAGGTCTCTTACCCCGGATTTGAGACAGTGGCCTTCTGGACCCCCACCGGGAAGCAGGCCCCCTTCCTCTGCGTGGAGCCGTGGAACGGGTCTGCCATCCGCTCCGACGAGGACGACGAGTTCAGCCACCGGCATCATGTTCAGGTGCTGGCGGCAAAGGAGCGGAGGGATTATCATCTGGAGATACGGATTTTAGGATAGAAAATGACCGTTTCATCACGGAAATAATTGATTGACAGAACTGTGGTCCGCCGACATTAGAACGTGCCGGCGGACCAGGGGAAGATGCTGTGCGATGAGGATTAATGATCTATCTCTCTATCCCCTCCCGCCGCTTCTCTCGCCTTCAGCAGTTCCCTCAGACGCTCCACCTCTCTGCGCTCTTCTTCCAAGGCCTTTGCCGTGCCTTCTAAGTCATCAGTCAGCTTCTGGATCTCCTTCTCCTGCTTCTGGATCTCCTTCTCTTGCTTCTGGATTTCCTTCTCCTGCTCCTGAATTTCCTTTTCCCTCTTCTTCATCTCACGTTCCTGTTGTTTCATGATGCACTTCTGTTGCTCCACCATATACTTTACCGTATTGGCATCCAAAATCCTCAGCGCTTCTGAATACATACTGATCAGCTCCTTCTTCTGATATCGAAACTCAAATACTTCCCTGTACAGCTCCTCAAACTCCGGATAGCTTCTTATCACTTCCATGATGTCCTCCGGTCTGTCGGAAGCAATGAACGTCAGCCAGGCCTCCAGCTTATTTTCCAGCTTTCTTCCCCGGCCCCTTGTGGGCTCCTCTGTCTTCTCAATTCTATTTTGAAGGTTCTCCATAAAGATGTCAAGAGGAATCAGCAGATATTCCTGCAGCATATTAATCTCTAAGCCCGTATTGCTTGTCTGACGGAAATGGTGAACATATTCCTCCGGAAATCGTTCAAATTCTTCTGTACTCTTCTGGATCAGAACGATGGTATACACCTCCTTGATATCCTCATAGGAAAAAGTCTTCCTCTTTCCTTCCCTTACCTGAGAATACTGGCGCAGCAAAAGATCGCTGGAATAGCAGGCACACCGGGCCCCGGGAAACAGGTATCCCATCCGCTGAATCTCCACATTCACCAGAGACTCCGAGACCAGCTGCACCAGCATATCCATGATCAACAGGGATCCCTCCTCCGTCAGCCGTTGTGATTCATTGGGCAGTACCCGAAGAATCTTTACCTTTCTTTTTAGACACAGACTCAGAAAATCCTCCAGCCGTTTCGGGTGAATCTCAGGATCGAAAACCTTTTTAAACACCGGGTCATAGGTAACCTTCAGGCCCCGGACTCCCATGGCAAACTCCAGAAATTCCTCCTGAAACTGGGGAGACAATTTTTGAAATTCCTGAAAGACTTCCGGTTCCCTATTGATCTCCTCCATGACCTGTTCTCTGGTCTTTTCCTCTCCGAAAATACTTTCTCTCGTCGGCAGCTGCTTTTGATGAGTTTGATTGGTTTTAAGATGTTTTGATCCCATAGACATTTCCTCCTGGACGTGCACGCAGAATATCGAATACTGGAACTTAGCAGTGAATGACTGCAGCAGGAATTATAGAAATCCCAGACAATCTGCAGATAACAAGAATTATCTGCCGGAATTGTGAAGTCAGTATAACAAATGATTCTGTCTGCGTCAAGAGAAATGTCAAAACTTCCACAGAATTGATAAGCAAAATTTATAAGTCAGTCTCTTCACTGGCGCACCGTATTTCCTTTACACTCCCTGTCCACATCTATCACACAATCCACCATCTGCCTGATGCTCTGATTATGTTCGATATAAACCCGAATCTTTTCTCCCAGATAGCCGTCAACCCTGTTCCATATCCGCACAAAGGTATCCTGATCAAGAGATGCCGACATCTCGTCAAAGATAAACAGGTCGGAATCATAATCCGCGATGGTTCTGGCGATCAGCACCCTCTTTCTCTCTCCTCCCGACAGGCGGCTTCCATTGTCTCCCACTGCCCCTCCATGGCGTGCGGCCACCTCCTCCAGCTCACAGACAGAGAGGATGGTTCTCAGAGTCTCCTCGGACAGATTCGGATTTCCTATCATGATATTTCGGAGAATCGTATCATCAAACAGATATTCATCCTGGAGCATATAGCTGACTTTGGGCTTCTTCGAAGACCATCTCCTATTTTCACCGAATCTTACTTCTCCATTTGTACAGCGGTAAATCCCTGCCAAAAGATTTGCCATCGTAGTCTTTCCCGTACCCGAAGCCCCCGCAATCATCAGGGACTGCCCCCTAAAAAGATGCAGATCTACATGATCCAGAATGGGGTGTCCGTCTGCCTCCCATGCGGCTCCAGCCAGTTGAATCTCATCGATGCCGCCCTTTTCCTGTAGTGTTTCCACCGGAAGGTTCAGCATGTCGTGAACTCTCGACAAAGATACCTTTAACCGCTGAATTCTGTGGTTAATCTCCTGAAGCTTTATGAGAGGGTCCGACAGCATATGATTATACATCATGACAGCCGTCAGCCCTCCTAATGTCAAACTGCCTCTGACAACAAAGATTGCTGCAGTGATCATAATCAATCCAATGGTCACCATAAACAGTGTGCTTGTGGCAAAAGAAGAGAGACTTTCCAGATACCCCTGTTTCACGGTCGTCTTTTCTAACAACTTTCCCTGAATCTCGATTTTTTCCGAATACTGTTCCATGGTATCGTGAAAACGCAGAGGGAGAAATCCCATGATCCCCTCATAAAACTTCTTCCAGAGCCTGGTGCTGTTTTCTCTCTGTTCCAGCAGATTTCTGTAAGATGTATCGGAAATCTTCTTGATAACCAGAGAAGAGATCAGACCGAGAGGCAGCACGATCAACGCCAGGAAAGGGTTGATGGAAGAAACAAAATAAAAGCCAAACAGGAATGACAAGACTGCTTTCGTAAGTTCTCCAAAAGAAGCCACCATATTTTCACTGATAAACTGGCTGTCCTGGGCTAAGATATTGCTTAATCTGACAGAGTCACTGAACTTGATGCTCTCCAGGCTCACCTTGCTGATATGCCGAAATACATACTTTTCTATCGTAAACGATGCATTTGCCTGGAGCCATCCAGCCAGGTATCTGGTCAGTGCAGATAAAAGCCCATGAACGATTTGAATGCCAAGATAAAAACACCCGATAGAAATAATTTTATTGATATTGCGGAATTCTCCGCAGACAGCCAGATCCACAAGATCACGAATCAGCAGAACCGGATAGACACTGATTACGGCGCAGGCCGCCTGACAAAGCAGTTGTACAAAAAAGAGTACTTTCACACGGGTATCAATTATGTGATTTAAAAAAATGTTCATCTTCTATAAAAGAATCTCCTCCAGGCTCCTTTTCGGCACATAGTGAACCTGGCTCTCATCCCGATAATACTTTACATCACCGGATTCTGTCACAGGAACCACTTTCACCGTCTCCTTCGGTTTTCCCAGAGCCAAAACCAGGTGAATTCCATATCTGTCCTGGTTCAGCTCCAGGTCCTGAGCCAGCCTTCCTCTCTGCACATTGGCCAGCATACAGCCGCCGTATCCCTTTTCCACCGCTCCCAGCATGATCGTCTGAGCCGTGATCCCCACATCGATCAGCTTGTTCTTGCCAAGAGTCTTATCCTCTGCCACGATAATATAGGCCGACGGCCGCTCCCCCTCTCCCGGTCCGTCCCAGTCCGGCAGAGCCCCGGCCCAGCTCAGAGATGAAAACACCAGGGCATTCTCCTCCTCAGTATTGACAATCCTGAATTTCAATGCCTGGGAGTTGGCGGTAGAAGCCGTCATCCTGGCCAAATCCACCAGCTCCCGCAGCTCCTCCTCAGAAATCCTCACATTCTCATAAAACCGCCGGTAGGAACGACAGCGATACACAAGATCCTTTAACATGTTGTTCTCCTCCTTTTCCTTTCGAACCTTATAGGCATTTGAGAAACTCAAAACTTAGCTGAATATTCTGACAATATGTTCCAGGAAAAGCCATTACACCATGGAGCTGAGACCATAAAAAACAGGAGGGCCCTCTGCCCGAGTGTTTTTTGCTTGATTGGGCTCAGCGGAATGCCTGGTGTACAAAGGCTTTGTATGGAATATATTGTCAGAATATTCTCCTGGCTTTGACTTTCGCAATTACCTATCGAACCTTAGCACAAACCCTTCTCACACTTCCTCCTCCGCCTTCCTTCCGGCCAGCAGGGCTGCTGTGGCCAGAACCGTGAAAGCCACCGCCTGAGGCCGCCCGCCGAGGCCGGTTGGATAGAGGAACTTGTCTGATGACAGCTCCCGCAAAAGCCAGCCTCCGGTCTTCGTGCCGGCCGCGATACCCGCTGCCAGGACGATCGGAAGCCAGGCCGCTCCCCATCTGACCAGGAATCCCCGGATCTCCCATGGACTCTGCCCCAGAAGGCGCAGAAAGCGGCAGCTGCCGCGGTGGGCATCCCGAAGGCTCCTCAAGAACAGGAATGTCATGAAGCCGGCTGTAAAAACGGACATGGCGCAGCAGATCCTGCTGATCTTTTTCACGGAATCAAAGGATTCCTCTGCAGCCCTGCGCTGCTCTCTCATATCCCCGAAGTACCGAATCCCGGAAAGCCTTTCCCGGTCAGCCTCCTCCATGAGAAAGCAGCCTGTCGCGACTCCGGAAGACTGCAGGAATCCGGTCACATCGTCCAACCGGATATACTCCGCAAACTGGCTGTACTGTTCCGACACATCTGCCACCAGACAGCTTCCCTCTACCCTGCGTCCGCCTGCCAGAGCCTCATAGGACAAGATGTCCCCTTTCTTCGCCTGCAGCTTTCCGGCCGTCTCACTGCTCAGCACCACCTGGTTGGGGGTGAGGGAGAGGATTCTTTTGTCCTTCCCGTACATCTTTACGGCCCGGCTGTCATCCTCCAACGCCACGACCCAGACCCGGGCCTGCCGGTCACCGTGTCTGACCGTCGCCCACAGACCTGCCATAAACTCATAGTCCTGGATCCCGGCCCTGATCAGCTTCCTCTCTGCCTGCTCCTGTTCCAGATAATTGTCAAACAGCACCTGCTGCCTGTAGCCGTACCTCTCCTCAAACAGGTGGTCCATGATGGTTTCCCGTGAAGCCTCATAGGTCAGGGCCGCGGTCATGACCAGGGCCGAGAGAAAGAGAGCGCCCAGACTGGCTGCCCTCAAAAGCCTGGGATGTTCGGCATGAACGGCAGGAAGCACTGCCGGCACGGAAAGGCACAGACCTCTCAACAGCGATCCTGCTCCGAGGGCCGACACATCGGGCAGCCTCCATCCCGGACCGTGTCCCGATGCCTGTCCCTCCACGATCCCCAGACCGTCTCTCAGTGCCTGTGCCTCCATGATCCCCAGACTGTCTCTCAGTGCCCGTCCCTCCATGATCCCCAGACGCCCCAGGCCTTCCTGGGCCAGTCGGATTCCCACCGGCCGGCCCAGGAGCCATCCCCCCATGACTCCCGTCAGCACAGCGCTCCCCAAAAAGGCTGCATAGACAGCCGAGACGGTCCTCCTGTCCGCTCCCAGCCTCCTGTACTGTCGGTCCGTGTCCCGGCGTATCTCTCTGACCGCAAAGGCTGCCGTCGTCAGGCAGAGCCACTGGGCCGCGGCAAAAAGGAGGGTGAAAAAGGAGGCGAGTCGGTCCAGTGTGCTGCCAAGCTCCCGGGCATTGGCATATCGCGGCGAGTCCTCGTAGCGCTGACACATGATCCCCTCCCACCCCTTGGCTGACTCCCAAAGCTCCTTCAGCTCCGCCTCATCGCCCCGGATATACCAGCTTCTCTCCCCGGCCGTGCCAAACAGCGCCTCATACTGTTCCCCTTCCAGAAGCACTTCACAGTAACTCTCCTCTGCAGAAGGAATCTGTTCCCACTGGTAGGCCCCCAAAAACAGCAGGGACGGCTGGGCTACAGGCAGCTCCAAAACAGCTCCTGACCGTTCTTCGCTGTGCACAGGTGATCTTTCGTTCTCTCCGGGCACCTTCACCCGCCCGGATGATCCCGAGGCCGGTTCGGATAATTCCAACCCATATCTGCTCCTCCCTCCGAACCAGATATGGTAATAGGGGGATATGCCCTTCTTTTTCTCAAGCCCCTGCCACATCCCCCTTCCCTCTCCCAGGCAGCCGCGCAGGAAAACGGTCTTCTCCTCCCCGTCCAGCCGGGCTGTCTCCCGGCGTTCTCCCACACAGACCCAGTCGACTTTCTCATGATCCTCCATCCACTGTTCCACATCAGACGCTCCCTCCTCTCCGCCTCTGAGCACCAGCCCCGGAAGCTCCTGGGTCTTTAAAAACTCCTCCCAGCCCTGCCGAAAGGCCTGATTTCCGCAAAAAAGAACCGTCAGCACTCCGGAAAATGCCGTCGTCAGCATCATGATCCCTATCCAGTACCATCGGTTCCTGCAAAAAATTCCCTTTCCTATGATTGTTTCCATCTCAAAAGCCTGCCATCTTCCAGCCAATAAGTATCCGTTGCCGCCTGTGACCAATCTGTATCATGGGTGATCAGCACCACGGTGTTTCCCTGATTGTTTACACCCGAAAGCTCCTTCATGACCTCCCCTGCACTGATCTCATCCAATGCACCTGTGGGCTCGTCACACAGAAGAAGATCCGGCTTTTTCACCAGAGCCCTGGCAATGGCAGTCCTCTGTTTCTCTCCGCCGCTCAGCTGTCCCGGATACCGGTTCTTTTTCTCGGACAGGCCGAACCTGGCGAGAAGAGCTTCCGGGTCCCGGCTGTCTTTGACCATCTTTGCCGCCAAAATTATATTGTCCAGGACCGTGAGCTCATCGATGAGGCCATAGTCCTGAAAGATCAGCCCCACCTTCTCCCTCCGGTATCGCCTAAGCTCCCTCTCGGAGGTGCCAAGGCGGCTTCCCCTCACCCACACCTCTCCCTCATCCGGAGTCAGGATACCTGCCATAATATGGAGCAGTGTGGTCTTGCCGCTCCCGCTTTTCCCCAGGATCACCGCAAAATCGCCGGAACGGATCAGAAAATCCGTGCCCCTCAGCACCGGCAGTTCCTGATCTCCGGAACGGTATGATTTGCTGATATGCCTGAGCTCCAGAACCGGTACTCTCCTGTCTTCCATCTCTCAAACCGCCTTAGTCTCCTGCTAGCCAGCAGGCTTTTGTCACCACTCTGCCAGAAAGCGCCAGGTCGTCGGGAAGCACTGCAAGACTTCTGGCACGGCCTTCCAGCAATAGCCGGAGCCTGGAACCCTCCTCCTCAAGAAGAACGATCCCCGCCCTTTCATAGCTGTCCGCGATCAGCTCCGCGCAGTTGGTCTCCTTTAACCCCCGGAAACTTCCGTACCCGAACTGATAGCCCCTGTAAAATAAGGGGGCCTCCTCTGCCACCTTCCCGGCCGTCTCCCGGGAGACTCCCTCTACTCTGCATAACAGGACGACCTCATTTCCCTTCCAATATCCCTCTTCCCAAAACTTTCCGTAATCCAGCCAGTCCATATCCTTGTCTGAGCCCACGCCTTCCTCGCTGCCTCTGGCCTGGAGAAGATGAAGTCCTCCCTCGGTCTTCTCCAGCACCAAGGCACTGTGATTAAAATATCCGTACCGGGCGGCTGACAGAGGATTGTGAAACAGAAGAAGGTCCCCCGGCTCCGCCATGGAAGCAAGCCGCTCCCACATGGCCCGGGATTCCTCCTCAGGGACCTTTGTAAAAGCCAGGTTCTCCGCCTCCGAAAGCTGGCTGCAGGCCTTCTCCTCGATGCGCTCTCTCGCCTCCCTGCGCAGTTCTTCCTCCCTCTCAAGTTCCGGGATCAGACTCACCGGATCCTTTCCCTCCCCTGCCAGGTACAGGTATCTCCTGCCGCTGTCCCGACCGGCCAGATAGATCCTGTCCGGCTGGTAAAGGTCTCCTAAGTCGATCCTGTCCCATCTCAGACTGCCGTCACACAGAAGCTCCCAGGACCCGATCTGCCCCTTATCGTCCGTCCGGTACAGACGCCCTTCATTCAATGCCTCCAGACACTCCCCTTCCGTCAGCCCCTGGGCTTCACACAGACGTTCCAATTCCACCGGCACTTCCCACAGGGACTTTCGAAGGCCCAGATTCTCCTTAATCCGGGCCATGTCTGCCGCCTCAAAGTCCCCCAGCCCTTTTACCACCACCACTCCCTGGAAGCTGTCTGCATACACCGGTACATGAAGCAATTTGCCTAAGTCCTGGGCCGGCACATAGTAACAGCCGTCCTCCTGAAACACACTGCCTTTCAAAAACTCTGCCGTAGTGCCGGTCAGAGCCACATTGTAGGGCTCCGCAATGACGGACAGGGTCCCCTGGCTGCTGATATACAGCATCCGGTCATACTCTGCCAGACTGGCCCCCGCATATTCCGCCAGGCCGTTGACCGGGGCGTACAGGAGGCCGTCTCGGATCTTCAATGGATGGAGAGCCGGGATTCTCTCCCCGTACAGCAGCATATCTTCCGAGTCCAGCAGACATACTGCCGCTGTCTGCAGCCGGTGGACTAAGTCCTTTTGTGAAGGCCCCTCCGCTTTTTCCTGTAAATCCTGGCCGGCCGGCCTACCCGAAAAAGCCCCTTCTCCCGCCTCTATCCCCGGTGCCGGCCCCGTCTGTCTCTCCGGCACAGACACCCAGATCCCTCCTTCTTCCACAGTCCCTGTCCTGCTCCCGTCTCCTGCTGCGGCCCCCTTCCCGATACACCCTGGGAGAACAGCCGCTGTCAGCACCCACAGGACGGCTGCCGGCCAGGAGGAGACTCTGTTCCTGCCTTTTGCCCGTCTCTGCATTCTCACAGTCTGCCCCTTCCCCTTGCCTCGTCTCCAAACAGATACAAATTTAAGATCTTTGTCCTGTCCGCCTTTATCCCTGATGATTCCAGATGCCGCCACAGACCACAGGCCTCCTCCAGCCTCTCACAGAAATTGTCCAGCACCACATAGGCTCGGGACAGAGAGGCCCCCTCTGCCAGATATTCCCCGGCAAACTTCACATCCGCTCCCGAAGGGGTCTTCAGCAGAGAGAGCCTCCGCGGATCTTCCCTTCCTATACAGCAGAGGGAACCTCCCATTCGACGGTTCATGGAATCCGCCACCTCTCTCTCCCTGCCCTGGTCGATACATGTCCGAATCCACTTAAGCCTGCTCTGGTCTGCTGCCTTTCGAAACATCCTCTCGCACAGCACAGCCCCATAGGCGGCTGCCTCCTGCTCACGGGCAGTCTGCGCTCTGACGGTTCGGCTGCCCTGATGTACCTCACAGACAGAATACCCTCTCTGCGTCCGCTCCACCGTGATACAGTCCTCCGGCTCACGGCGGGGAAATCCCCTCTTGTACAGAAGGATCTCCTCTCCCCGCTGTCTCACCTCATAGGATCCTCCCAGGATCCTGCCTATCAAATCAGTCAATATTGATCAGCCCTTTCTCCACCTCATCGGTGATGTCCTCCAGAATTCCCTCATCGATCAGATCTTTCACCGTATATTTGGATCCGTCCGGCCTGTATTTCACAAATTGTTCCCCGCCCCCGCTGCTGCCAAACCAGGGAGCTACCTTGCCTGATGTCATCTCAAATTCATCGGTCAGACGGTAATAGTGTTGGCGGGAACTTTCGCTGTAAGGGGCTAGAGCTCTGGCAGCAAAGGAATCGGTGGCATTGCCCAAAAATTCCCCGGTCTCCTCCCCGTACCTCTTGAAAATCGTATCCTTGTTCAGTTTTTTCTCCGCCTTGGTTCCGGCCGCAAAACCGTCGTCAGGGGGCCAGATGGTATGTCCCGTGGCCTGGTCAAAATACTTGGGATTATCATAGACGTCTTTATATTTCAGATACAGGTCATCGCTGGGCCTGTACTCCCACTTATCCAGTCTCAGCCGATCCGCCTCGCTGAGAGCCGACTTTGACACCACCTGCTCTGCCACATCGTCTCCGCTCTTGGCCACCACGGTCACTGCCTCGCCGCTTCCCTCCAGGATATAGGTGTGGTAGTTTAAGGTAACGCCCATATCCGCGGCTTCCTGTTTCAGCCTCACCATCACCTGCCTGGCCTCGTCGGTAATCACCGTATCCGGCACGGCCACATCCAGGATCCGATAGTCAAATGTCCCGGCTATCTTTCCGTTGCCGGAGAAATCAGCCACATCTCTCAGGCTGCTCTTCAGGGTGCTCTCGATGTTGACGGCGTTCTTATAGCTCTCGCACTGGAGATCCAGCACCCGCACCTTCTGGTAAGCCGTACCGGAGGCCGTCTCGGTCAGTTTCCCTCCCGGTACATTGCCCAGGCTGCTGCGGATCTGATTGGCAGCCTCTCTTCCCGTCGTCCCGTCGGATACAGTCAGCTTGATCTTCTGAGACATCCCGGCATCCAGCAGGTCATCCGCATAGGCGGCCCCTCCGGAATCTCCCGCAGTCTTCACAAACCTTCCGAAGAGATCCACCACCGGCTGTGCAGCCCTATGGGCCGTCTTCTTGATGCCGTTGGCCACCATCTTCTTGAAAGCCTTGACCCCGTCGTCCATCTTCATCAGCGTGGTGGAGACGGTCTGGAAACAGTCTGCCACAAAGACCAAAATCTTGGATAATTTGGCCGCGTCGTCCATGTGGGAGGCCAGGATCCGCATAAGATCGGCAGCAGCCGAGGAGGCATTGCCCAGCACCGGGATGGCTCCGATGGCATTCATGGCGGCAAAGGCGTAGTCCCCGTTGATCAGATTGGCGATCATGTCCCGCACGTCGGTGATAACCGAGACGAATGGGACGAAATTGCCAGCGATATTTCCTATAATATAGGCAAAGCAGTCCACATAGTGATCCGGAAGCATGTCCCACCCGGCAAAGGTCTCCCCAAAGTCCCCCAGGAGGATCCCCAGAAGCACTGCGGACAGGTTCTCCGCCGGAGTGTTGTCATAGTCAAAGGGATCCCGGTCCAGAGCCATATCCAGAAGCCGGAACACGATCTTGTCGAAGGTTCCCTCAGGCGCGTCGAGGAACATACGGAGGAAATCCAGGGTGTAGGCCAGATCGTAGTACTCCTCATAATCGCTGTAGCTGTCGCCGTCCGGGTTAGCCGACAGAGGGTCAAAACCTGCCAGATACTCCAGGTTGTCATCGAGACCGTCTCCGTCCGTGTCTCTGCACCACGGCTTGGTGCCCAGCTCCATCTCCTGCTTGTCGTCCAGGCCGTCTCCGTCCGTGTCCGCCTTGGTGGGATCGCTGAGCATGATGTAGTACTGCAGATTTAAGTTCCCTGTGTTTGCCAGGAACACATCTCCTGCCTCTTTGCCGTCGGAGATCTCGTCGTCATCGGTATCCGGGTTCCGGGCGTCTGTCAGATATTTTCTTCCCAGACCGTCCCGAAGGCCGTATTCCTCCACCTTGTCTGCAAGGCCGTCTCCGTCCGTGTCCTCCCCATAGACCGCATTGTTGACGATACGGTTAAATGCCTGGGGCAGATCATCGGCAGAGGAGATCTGAAAATAATCCCCCTGAGTCTGGGATGCCAGCCAGATCATCCGCCCCGAATTCACGTCTGATCCAAGGGCGATGGTAAAGATGGGGGCCTTCAGCGCCCTGGCCCGGTCCACAATGGCGGTATAACGGCTCTCATCGGAGGCGCTGTCCTCCCCGTCACTGAGGGCGATGATAAAGGGAAGGCGCAGCCGTTCCTTGGCCTCCGGATACATGGCCTTCTCCTGGGCGGCAGCCTCCTCCAACTCCGCCAGGGCGGCCTCCAGGCCCACATACATGGCGGTGCCGCCGGCGTTGCCCACGATAGAGTCGATGGAAGAGCGGGCCGCAAGCAGGTCGTCTGTCAGCGGCGACTTTTGGGAGACACTCTCGCTGAATCCGATGACTCCTACCCGGTCATGTTCGATTAAGGCATCCACAAAAGATTTGGCCGCGGTGACTCTCCATCGGTCCGGATCATTGGTGGTTCCCTTGCTGTTGTCCTCCATGCTGCTGGACTCGTCGATGACCAGCTCCACATCCACCGGCGTCTGGGCCGCCCGGTCCGGGGCAAAGGGATCCTCAAACTGAGCGTGCCAGTTGGGCACATAGACCAGGACAAACGTGGAAAAATGAGTCGTGACCGCGGAGATGACCCCTTTCTCCTTGTCCACTGTCTGGCCTTCCAGGATCTCGAAGCTGTTGGTATCCGGGTTATAATAGCAGACTGCCAGATCCTCTTCCTTCCCTATAAAGGACTCCTCATATGGGATAGCCACGAAGGCGGAAGTAAATTCTCCCTCCACCACCACGTCTACCACCTCAGAGGCCACATACTCCAGGTCGGCAAAGGACACATTGGCTGTCTGATTGATGATTCTGGCATCCGCGATTACGTCTCCGGCCGCCTCCAGAGTCACCACGGTACCGGCCTGGTCACTGGTGATCTGGTGGGTGTAGATCTCCTTCGCATCCCCGATGCCGTTGTCATTGGTGTCCGCCTTGTTGGGATCAGTGCCCAGCCGGTACTCCGCCTCGTCGGTGAGGCCATCCTCGTCGGTGTCCGCCGTCAGTGGATCGGATCGGAACTCATTGATCTCGAAACCGTCAGTGAGGCCGTCTAAGTCCGTATCCGCCTGATGAGGCAGGGTGCCGTACCGGATCTCCTCCAGATTGGTCAGACCGTCACCGTCCGGATCCTCCTCCCCGTCCGGGATGCCGTTGCCGTCGGTGTCCGCCTTTAAGGGATCTGTCATGGTGAGGCTGATCTCATCCATGTCGCTTAAGCCGTCTCCATCCGTGTCCTGCAGATGAGTGGCCGTGCCGAAGGCCGCCTCGTACTCGTCGGACAGCATATCCCCGTCGGAATCGATGAAGGTCTTCCCGTCCTCCGTGACAGCCAGGTTCATCTTCTCTGACAGAAACAGTTTATCGCCTTTCAGCTCCCCCGCCACCTGGCACACAGAAAGCTCTCCCGGAGTCAGAGTGATCACGGCCTCGGTCTCGTCCTCATCCAGTTCCTCGATCGTCCGGCCATTGCCCTCCTTGTCGTAGAGGATGACTTTATAGCCTTTCGCGTCCTCCACCGGGCTCCAGCTCAGGCGGAACTCTTCCCCCTCGGCCTCCACCCTGACCGCCAGGACATGGTCATAGGTAAATGCAGCCGCCAGGGTGACCCTCAGCTGGGCTCTATGACTTTCAATAGTCCGGGAAAACGCACCGTCCTTCTTCTCCTTCAGCTCGTATACCGCATTCCGGGACTCGCCGTCCACACTCACCGACTCCGCCGCAAATGCCGACAGATTGACGGAAGAGCACGCTATGGAAATCGCCAGCATGACAGCGGTAGCCGCTCTCTTTCGCTTGTGCCTTCTGGCCATGGAGATGACGAAAATCATCAACATCAGAAGAAGAACGAGCACACCGAGGATCACGATCACTGAGATGGGGATCCTCTGGATCAAATCCACCGTAAATTCTGTCGTCTCGCCGGGGCCAAGCTGCGCGATCTCCACGTTGGGATCTCCTTTGACTTTCACATGGTCATTGCACTCCCATGTCCCTGTGAATTTCTCGATCCGACCTGCGCTGATATTGGTCAGCCTCACTTTCATGGCAGTGGCTCTCCAGTAGGATAAGGGCAGCCGCTCAAAGGAGGTGGTCATCTCCATCCCCTCCTGCGCCGTGGTCTTCTCCTCCACGAAGACGGAACTGTCTGCGGCCTCATCCGAAATCCCGCTGTTCTCAATCTGCCGGTTTTGATCCATCCGGCGCAGACAATAGAACAGCCCTGCATCAACCGTCAGAAAGAGGACTGCCAGGACACATAAGATGGGGATCCACCTCCGTTTTTTCTGCGGTTTTTCTGGCTTCTTCTTTTTCTCCTTTTTTGTCTTTCTCGTCCCTTTTGCCTCTGTGTCCCCCTCGGCCGGGCCGGCCATACGCCTGTCCGGAAGGGAACCTCCCTCGGCCGGTGTGCCGCAGACAGGGCAGAATGCCTCATCCTGCAGCTGTTTTCCGCACTTTCTACAAAACATCTCCTACTCCTCCCCTGTCTGTCTATAATATGATTTTCATTATAGACATCTGGGGGAGGTTTGTCAATTTATGGCGAATTTTCCTTCCTCTGCAGCCGGAGTACTTCAAAAAAGGACTCCCTGATTCCCGGGAGTCCTTTTTGAGTGATTCGATTATCTCAGCTTATTTCCGCACTTCTTACAGAAATTCACCCCAGGCCCACAGGCCTCCCCACACTTGGAGCAGAAAATGGTACCTGCCGGTGCCGACTGCGAAGCCGCAGGCGGCGCTGAAACAGCTGGTGCCGACGACTGCCCCAACACCTGCTGATTCTTGATAGCCAGCTCCTTCATCTCCTGTTCCTGCTCCTTGATCTGCTGCTGCTTGGCGGCGATCTCCGTGTACAGCGGCGCCAGCTGGGCCACATCAAACTTACCGTCTGCCCACATGGCATATCCCAAGTCACCGGCCTTCAGCTTCAGCTCATGGATGTCGTTTTCCAGTGTGGCGATATAGGTTTTGATCTTATTCTCTTCCAGGAAGGAAGAGGTCTTCATGTTAATCTTTGTTATCTGCTTTGATATCCCCTGTTTCAAATCCAGTGCCATGATCTCTTTCTCTCCTTTTTCTGATGTGAATTAATACCCGAGGTTTCCGATACTGCTGCCTTTTCTGGCGAAGAAACTTGTCACATCGTCATCGATGGTCCGTGCTTCCTTCCCGTCAAAGAATACCAGCTCTCCCTCTCCTCGGGAGTAGTTATATTCCACCAAAAATATCGCCGAGCCGTTATCCGCATACTCCAGCTCATTGACCTCTTCTGACATCAAATTCTTTTTCTTGCCGTTCCATATGCTTACTTCATAGCTGCTCTCATCCATGTCATAATCAGAGGCAACAATAAGTTTCTGCGTCTCTCCAAGTCTTCTGACGGTTAACACATCCGACAAGATCACTTTTCCGTTAAAGCACAGATCTCCGCCTTCGTCCTCGTAATCTTTCACGTAGTACAGACCGCCCTTAACCGGCAGAAGCTGATGAAGATCCTCAACGTCGGAATCAAATTCCTCCAGCGTTCCTGCCTTTGAGCCTTTGATCGCCATCACCTGGATCATACCGTCCTCATAGTCCTCATCCGTAGTATAGCAGTACAGCTTTCCGTCTTCTTCCCCATATGCGCTATTCCTGATGAACACATCTTCCTCCAAAGTCACCGCAGTCTTATTCTTCGCATCCGTGGCCAGTACCATAGGCCCTATCTCCACAAGGGCCTCCTGAATAGCAGATTCCATTCCTACTTTCTGCACATCAGACCAGGCGACCTCCAATTCCTCCAGATTGGGATATTCCCGATACAGGAAAAACTGATCCTTCTCTGTCAGGGAATACTCATAAGTACTCATAAGGCGGTCTGTGATCAGCTGCTCACTTTTTCCGTCATAGAGATACAGCTCTTTTATCTCAAAGGTATATTCTTCCTCTTTGAAACGTTCTTGATCACTTTCACTCATCTCTTTATTGTCGTTGTCAAGAAAATCTCCGTAAGGGATCTCTTGGGGATTTTCCTTGACATAAAAGAACCTGCCGCTGTCCCTGTTAAAAGAACGGATGCTGTCCACATCCTTGGCGATCTTCTCCTTGTTTCCCTCTCGGTCGATGACAGACACGGTATCGCCTTTCTGCACATAGAAAGCAGAGAAATCACTCTTATATTTAAAGTCATCCACGTCGTCTTCCAGCGTTACCTTATCCTTTTTCTGGGCAAGATCCTGGAGATAGTAGGTAATCTCGCCATCATCCAGTTCGGTCCAGCAGATGTACTTCTGATCCTCATCCAGGAAATAGCTTTCCACATCCTTGATGATTCTCTCAGATTTCTTGCCGCTGTAGCGGTAGAGATCCCCACTCTTCCTGTAGAGAACGGTGCCGTCTTTCAAAAGTCTGTGGCTGCTGACTTTGGAATCAATTTTTGTGCCTTCGGACGGCTTGGACATCTTGGCCTGGTACAGATCATATTTGTCGGAATCTCTGTCTTCCATGTAGTAGAGATACTTCCCATCCTCGCTGATCAGATTGGTATTGTAGCCTGTCACTCCCTTGCGCACATATTCACCCTTCTTGGTATAACTGTCGGTGATCTCCACCGGTGTCGCCTTCTTTTTCTTCAGATCTGCCATCATCAGAGCGTCATCCTTGACATAGATCAGCTTGCTGGAAACCTTGTCGGAACCACTGCCAAGGCTGCCAAGCTTAGAGAACACCATGGACCCCAGTCCCACCACCACGGCCACAGCCGCCACGGCTCCCACAGGAATCAGGATCTTTTTCAGATCCGCCTTCTTCCCGCCGGTGTCAGTACCGCCGCCGGCATTGCCGCCTGATATGCTGCTGTCACCGTTTAACTGATATCCGCACTCGTCGCAGAACACATCGTCCGCAGCCAGACGCTTGCCGCAGTTGGGGCAGAAGACACTTCCTTCCTGAACCGCTCCGGCTGCCTCCACTGCTCCGGAGGTGTCGGCCTCTGTCTCATCGTACTCCACTGCCGGGCTTTCCGTGACAGGTGCGGCGGAAACCTGGGCCCCGCCCCCATCCATTCTGGCTCCGCAATCTCCGCAGAACACGGCTCCATCCATCATCTCTGCTCCACATTTAGGACATTTCATTCGCTTTTTCCTCCTCATGTATCTCTATCCACAGATTATGGCATAGATTCCTCTTTTGCCTTAATCAGTTTGATATTATCTTTCTCTACCTGACTCAGCAGATCCTCGCTGAACGCCGACGCCTCGATCGTCCCCTGATACCAGGGCTTGGAATTAAAATAAAACTGCAGTACCTCGCTGTCAAACTTCCTTCCGTGTCTCGCATAAATCTCGTTGCGGGCGATCTTCAGCTGATCCTTGGTCAGCCCCTCCAGGTCTGCAGCTGCGATCCTTCTGGTTGAGCTGTCCGGAATCACATAATCGCCGGCGCTTTCTGCCGGCACAGATCCCTCCGGGGCAGAAGGCATCGCTGGATCGGCCGGCGGGGCTGCCTCTGCTGCCGGTGAAGTCTCAGCCTCAGACGGTGCCGTCTCCGTTCCGCTCAAAAGCTCTGACAGTTTGATCTTCTCCGCCTCTGTCGTCTCCCTTGTGCCGGTCTCCTCCTCGTCCTTTGACTCGGTCTCTTCCTCCTTGCCGCTTTCCTCTTCCTTCGGCTCGGTCTCTTCCTTCTTGTCTTTTTCCTCTTTCTCATCCGAGGTTTCTTCGTCGCCTTCCTCTTCTGAGTCTTCCTCCTCGTCTGAGTCTTTCTTCTTGTTGTCCTCATCATCCGGATCAACACTTGACTCTCTGGAAGTCGGATACAAAAGACTATCAAATACCCCCAGCCTGTACGCAGCGAAACCTCCGGCGCCCAGACCCGCCAAAATCAGCAGGATCAGCAATGCGACCAGAAGACCTTTTCCCTTCTTTTTGTTTGGCTTCACCGGCTCAGGGCTTGGATTCGTCCGGACCGGACCGGGCTTTGCAGATCCCTGACTCACCGGCTGACGGCTTCCGCTTTCCTGGCTTGTCTGTCCCGAAACAGAAGGCGCCTCCTGGGGAGCGCCGCATTTGGCGCAGAATTTCGCTCCCGGCTTTACCTCGTTTCCACACTTTGGACAAAACATATGCTCTCCTCCTCTAACAGACGGCTTATGCATACCAAAACATCTCGCCGGTAATCAACTGCCCAATTCACATTCTGCCACCACGACTTCTACCATCCCAAATTTCAGGTGATCTCCCACGTGAATCTCTCGAGATCCTTCCACTATGGCACCGTTTAAATAGGTGTGATTTACAGAATTCAAATCCTCAACATAACAGGAATTGTCTTGACGGTAAAACCGGCAGTGTTTTCTGGACACCGACTTGTCTCCCTGGATCACCATATCACATCCGCCTGCCTCCCGACCCAGGATCACGGCGTGATCCAGGCCGCAGCCGTAAAACTTATTGCTGTCCTTTGCATCCACCAACACAAGAAGCCCTTTTTTCTTCGTCTCCTCCTGGGCAGGGATCGCCGGTTCCGCCACGGCGGAACCCGGGAACACCGGAGCCGGACCAGCAGAATTTGCCGCCGGGTCAGCCTCAAACAGCGGTGTCCCGCAATAGATACAAAACTTCAGCCCATCACTTAATTGACTTCCACAATTTGTGCAGAACATGTCTCACCCTCTTTTCTCTGTGACATGATGGTGGGGTCAAAAGGTGCTTTGACATGCAGGCATGTCATACACGCCTTTTGACCCCGACATCATGTCATTATTAATCCCAATAATATTCTTCTGTTTCCTCTTCCTCGTCATCGTTATAGAAGTCGTCGCTGTCATATCTGCTGGACTTTACCTCAGCGATAAACTCTGCAATCTCCTGCTCGCTTACATAATACTTTTCTCCCAGAGTTTTCCGCACTTTCTCTTCCCATTTTATCCTCTTGTTCTCTCTGGTCTTATAGGAGGCTTTCTGTACCTTTTCCTTATATTCCTCATACAGCAGTTCTTTCTGTTCCTGGATCAGATACTGGTTATCCTCCTGGATCGACTCTCTCTGTCTTGTCAGGGCCTCTCCCGGCAGAACCGGCAGCCACAGGTCCCCTCCGCCTTTATGATTGACCTCATTCTCCGCGTTCTTATACCACTCTTTGCCGTCATCGTCATAGCGGATGGTGATTCCGTTCTCCGTGATCTGAGTCTTACGCCGGACCACTCCGCTGGCCTCTGCAAAGTAGACAGAGCCGTCTACGTCAAAGGATCCTGTCACCATAGACCCGTCCGGTCTGAGATAGTATCTGCTGGAACCGATATCCAGCCATGACACACGCATAGCGCCGTTCTGGCCTGGATCCAGATAATACCACTGCCCGTCTATCTGTCTCCAGCCGGTGTGCAGACCTCCTGCGTTTTCCTGAGAAAAATAATACCAGTTGGAGTTCTCCTTGTACCAGCCCACCACCATATAGGCACTCTCGTCAAAGGCGTAGCGGACACCTTCGATATCCACCATCTGACTTCTGGCATAGCTTCCGGTGTCAAACTGATAGCGGTACTTGTCTCCCTCCTGCTGCCATCCCGCCATCGCCGTTATAGCTGCGGCACAGGACAACATCGCTGTAATTCCCATGGTCAATAATGCTTTTTTCATGATGCTCCTCCTTATATGATTCAATATTTTTACAAACTTAATCGGTGCCGAAGATCAGCCCAGCAAGTCGAACATCGGGTCCCTTGCGGGGTCGGTCGGCGGCTGAGTCTGGGGTGGCTGAGTCTGAGGCGGCTGAGTCTGGGGCGGCTGAGTTTGAGGCGGCGCCTGAGTCTGAGGCGGATTAGTTGGGCGCCTGGGCTGAGTGGGACGGTTATTGTTATTTCCGTTATCCCGGCTTCTGGTCGTCTCCTCCTCCACCGGCGATGTCTCCTCCGGCTCCTCGCCAAGGCTTATTACCAAAGCCACCTCTGTCCCCTCATCCACAAGTCCCGGCTGCACACTCTGGGAGATGACTCTTCCTGCCTCCACCGATGGACTGTATTCCTCTGTCACAGACACCATAAATCCCAAAGACTTTAAGTTCTCCTCTGCCTCGTCTCTCTCCTGATTCACCACGCTGACCAGACGGATCTGCCTGGCTCCAAGGCTCACCTTCACCTTGATGACGTCTCCTTTGTTCCCCTTCTGTCCTGCTGAAGGAGCCTGGCTGATGATCTGTCCCTTGGGAGTGTCCTTATCATACAAAAGCTCCTCTTTCTCCAAAAACAGTCCGGCGGCTTTCACCCTGTCGATTCCCTCTGCCTCCAGAACTCCTGTGATATCCGGCACGGAAGTCTCTCCGCTTCCCGTGTCCCGGCCTCCCGCGGAGATGCTCAGGGTGATCAGATCACTCTGCTCCACCTCTGTATCCTTGTCCGGTGTAATCCCTGTGACCACTCCTTCAGGTGCCCAGCTTTCCGTGTCCTCCACCGTGTTCACGGCGATGAGGCTGTTCTCCTCCAGCATGGTCATGGCATTGTCCCGGCTCATCCACACCACATCCGGGATGACGGACTTCCCGCTTCCGGAGCTTAGGATCAGCTGGATCACTGCCCCTTCCTTCACCTCGGTACCGGGAGAGATCACATTGCCCGCCTCATCGGTCTGTCCCAGCACATAGCCCTCGATGATGGTATCAGAGGCCTGAGTATCGCCGATCTTACAGCTAAGCCCCATCCCTTCCAGCCTCTCCTGGGCGGATTTCTGGGACATGTTCACAAGACTCGGCATCCACACAGTCCCCTCGCCTTTCTGGAACACCGGAAGCACCGGCAGAGGAGAGTCCACCACTCCGGTCATCACCAGAACCCCGGCAGACAGCACAGCCACTCCGGCAGCCGCACACAGGGCTTTCGCCCAGAAAGGCCATTTCCCCATGTCATTTTTCTCTTTGGTGGCAGTTACCCGCTTTACATTGGCAGAATTCAGCTGATTCTCAAATTCTTCCATGGATTTGGTTCGGTCTCCGACCCGCACCTGCAGTGCATTCATCAATGCATTTTCGATATTCTTGTCAATGGCGACTCCAAGTTTGGAGGGCTCCTTCAGCGTGTCTGTCACCCGGCGGTCCGGGGATTCCGGCGGCCGTATCCCGGTGATCATCCTGTAAAAAGTGGCTGCCAGAGAATACACATCCGTCCACGGTCCCTGATTGCCTCCGCTCTGGTACTGCTCCACCGGGGCATAACCCAGCTTCAAAATCACGGTCAGTGATTTGCTGTGTGTGGTCGTCACCTGTCTGGCCGCACCGAAATCCAGCAGCTTTACCTGTCCGTCTCTCAAAAGATAGATGTTGTCCGGTGAGATATCCCTGTGGATGATGTCTTTGGTGTGAACCTCCTTTAAGGCGCTGATCACTGCCAGCACGATGGGCAGCGCTTCCTCCACGGAGATCTTCTTCTCTCTCTTTAACCGGTCTTTTAATGTCTCCCCTTCCAACAGCTCCATGACTATGTATGCCGTCTGGTTCTCCTCAAAGAAGGCAAATATATGGGTGATCCCTGGGGTCTGACGAAATTCCGCCAGGCGTTTCGCCTCATCCAGAGTCTTCTTCATTCCGGCCTCAAACTGTTCTCTCTTCTCCCCGGCAAAAACTCTGACCACTGTCTCATGAGGCATACGGGTGGCAAATTCCGATGGGAAATATTCTTTGATCGCCACCTTCTGCTGAAGCTTCATGTCAAATCCGATATAGGTGATTCCGAACCCGCCGAATCCCAGTACCCGCCCTACAATATACTGATCCTTGATGATGGTGCCCGGCATAATGTGGTAGGCTTCCTTAGCCGGTGCATCCTGCTCGTATCCGCAGTAGGGACAGACGTTAAAATCACCTTCGTACTCCTGCATGCATCCTAAACAAAGCGTTTTCATACTTATATTCCTTATCTGTCACTTAATTAGGCCCCACTCAAGTTACTCTTCGTCTTTCCATGAGAAATCCGGTCCGCACAGAGGGATGAACATCAGGCGGACTCCTCCAATCTGAATGACATCCCGCTGGTGAAGTTCTGTGTCAAACAGAATCACCTGATCGTTGACATAGGACAGTTCCCTGGACTCCCCTATATTGACGGTAAATGTCCTGCTCTCCTGATCGTAGGTTACGACCGCCTGACAGCAGCCGTCCGGCCTCGGGGTCCCGGACAGCCGGATATCCGCATCCCATGAGTCTCCGATCCGGTTTTCTCCGAATTTCAGCTCATAGATACAGCCGTAAGGCTCCCCCTCTATACACGCCAGCCAACCGGCCACCGGCCCTGGCTTCTCCTGCGTCTCAGACTGAGGGACCTCGGCTTCCTGACGGTCTGTTGCAGGCAAAGTCAGGCCCTGGCTCTCGCACTTGGGGCAAAACCCACACTCATCGGCATCGTAATAATGTCCGTTGGGACAACGTTTCAAATTCACAATTGCTTCCTCCTCTCTATGACCCTGCCGTCCGTCATCAAAATCCGACTACGGCTGCGCCAGTTCTATGGTAGCCTCATCCAAAAACAGATCCGCAAATCGTCTGGCAGACCCCGGCCTCCTGGTCTCGTCTATGCCTAAAACCGCTCTCAGGGCATCCGGAATACATTCCGGCATAGTCTCCCTCATAAAATCAAGATTCTCATCCAGAGACTGCTGTTCCCATCTCCTGGTCCCTGTCAGCATGCTGCCAGCCAGCCGGGCCAAAGCCTCGATGTCCCGCCGGATCCCATCCTGTCTCTCGCGGGAGACCGTTGGCTTCTTGGCCGACAGGTCTCCGTGAAATCCTCCCAGCAGGCAATCCCCGCCGGGAAGGATCAGGATATGGTTCTCGTCGATCTGTCCGTGACAGACCCCCATATTGTGGGCAGCGGCCAGCGGTGAGGACAGCTTCTGAATCAGCTCTTGGACCTTGTGGGGTTCCCAGACCCTCTGCTCCTGCCAAAGCTCTGCCAGCACCTTTGCCTCCGGGTAATCCATGATCACGTACCCGGTGCCAAAATCCTCTGTCACCGCAAACACATTTAAAAGTCCCGGCGTATCGTCTAACATGATCAGCTTCCTGCCGTCTTCCAGGAGACCGCGGAGTCCATGTAAAAATCGGTCTCTCTGCCCAGGGTCGGCTTCCACTCTCCCGTCCGCTCCCCGGGTAACTCCCTCCTCCGGAAAATACTCAAGAATCAGCACTCTCCGCAAAAACAATGCATCCCAACCCACATACAGATAATCGGAAGCGCCGCGGCAGCGAACCGCCCCCACGATATATCGGCCCTCTAAGATGCTTCCGATCTCCAGGGCATCCTCCGGCCCACGGGCCTCCTGCCATCCGCAGTTGGGACAGACTCTGTCATTCTCCTCATGCTCTTCCATACAATTTAGGCAACGTTTCATCTTCGGCCGCTCCTGTTATCCTGCATTCCTATTTCCACTGTTCCATATATTGAAGGTTCTCCGAAAGCCACTGGCTTCCGCCGGCCGCAGCCTCCCCGATCTGTCCCGCGGCAGCCGCCAGGTCGGTCTGGTACACGTCTGCGAACACCTGACACATCTCCTTGTTTACAGGCACCCCTTCCAGCTCCCTTACCCCCAGGATACTCTGGGCATTGCCGGAAAGCATATAGTTGAGCAGCCACTGTGCCGCCTTTTTTTCGTATTTTCCGGAAGCGGCGCTGACACTCCAGAGATGGTCAAAACGGACCCTGATCTCTCCCTCCGGGAGCTCCACCTGAAACTGGGCCGGCATGGCCTCGGTCAGCTGTTTGTAATCCTCGGTGTCCGAGAGATACTTTCCCACCAGTCCGTCCTGAAACATTCGGCAGGCATCCTCATAGGGATCCATGCCCTCCTCCTCGGACAACTGTCTGTATTCCTCGATACACTCTTCTCCCATCAAGCCGGAGTAGATGAGAAAATCCTCCGGCCGCACGGAGCACTTGTCTTCCACTCCCTCGGCGCTGGTGCGGACATAGATCACGGGAATCTGAAAACAGAGGGGGATCTGCTTCCTGCCGGGAAACAGACTGTCATACTGGTCCATAAACCAATACTGCTCCAAATCCCCCGCCATGGTCAGCACCGTGTCGAGAGACTCCAATTTCTCCATATATTCCGAGGTAAGGCAGGTGCTCTCAAACAGATCCGGCAGTGTCCCCGCCCCTGCCGCCTCCCTCAGCTTCGTCTCATAGGAGACCTTGTCAAATGCCTCGATATTCACCGTCACCTGAGGGTAGACTTCCAGAAATCCGGCCGTCATCTCCTCCATCCGCGTCTTGGCCTCCTCGGGGGTGTCGTTGCCGTCTGCCATGACCCAGATCCTGAGATCGGCATTCTGAAGCGTCACCGCCGCCTCCTGCTGCTTGTATCGAAAGAAGAAAAATCCTCCCACTCCCGACAGCACCGCAAAGGTAGCCGCGATCTGAACCATGCGCACTCTCCGCCGGCGGCGCAGTTCCTGTTCAACGTCCAGCACCTTTTTCTTTCCCGCCAGGGCCGCAAGAAACTGATCCGCATTCTGAAAGCGCAGCTCCAGCTTCAGAGCCATAGCCCGCATCACCACATTGCTCAGGCTTCTGGATATCTGGGGATCCGCTTTGTGAGGCGGCACCACATGATCCTTCTGAACCCGGTCCGTAGACTCCTCCGGCTTGATGCCGGTGAGAGCAAAATACGTGGTGGCACCCACCGCATAGATATCGGTCTGGGGCCCCTGCTGCCCGCTGGTGCTGTACTGCTCCGGAGGCGCATAGTGGGGAGTCAGAACCGTGGACATCTCCGTGGCCTCAAACCGGGCCGCTCCGAAGTCAAACAGCTTCACCACTCCGCTGCTGCAGATAAAAATGTTGTTGGGATTGATATCCCTGTGGATGATCTTTTCTTTATGTACCTCTCTCAGGGCATCCAGCACTGCCTGGGCCACGCCTACCGCCAGAGCCTGGCTCACCTTGCCGCCCTGTTTCACAATATACTCCTTGTAGGTCATGCCGTCCATAAACTCCATGACCATATAGGCCGTATTCTTTTCCTCAAAGAAATCATACACATCCACAATGTTTGGATGGCTGTTGAATCTGGCCATCTTTCTGGCCTCGTTTAAGAAGCGGGCCTTTCCCCTCTCAAACTCCCCTATGTTTTTCTCCGAATAGGAACGCACCTCCATGGTCCCGGGAGTTCTTGTGACGATACTGCCCGGATAATATTCCTTGATCGCTACCAATTTGCTCAAGGTGTTATCCCATGCTTTATAAACGATGCCGAAACCGCCTGCGTTCACCGACTCCCCGATCATATAGCGGCCGTCCGACAGAGTGGTCCCCGGCGTCATATAGTACAGGTCATGGGCCTTAGCATGTCTGTCATAACCGCAGAAAGGGCAAAAATTTCCCTCTTCCTGGTATTCCTTCATGCAATGATAGCACCGTGCCATGATGTTATTCCTCCGTTTTTCTGCCAAGATACTGTATTAAAACAATGGTTGTGTTATCCTGAGTCTTCACCGCCTGAGCGAGGGCCATATCTGTCAGACGCTTGCCGCTGACCCGGACATCCACCCGATTATCCGTAAGCATAGCCCTGATCTGATGGGGATTCAGGCTCTTATAGAGGCCGTCGCTGCACAGCAGAAGCTGATCTCCCGGTTCCAGCTTAAGGGAATTCTGACTTCTGCCGATCTGTTCTAAACGTCCTCTCCCCAGATAACTGGTCAGGGCCTCGGCCATCCTGCCGCGGACCTCCTTCTCATAGTGTTCCCTGGTGATCTTTCCCCGGCTCAGAGAGTCCTCCAGATAACACCGATAATTGTGATCTCTCGTAAGCTGTGTCAATGTATCTCCATGAAGCAGGTAGATCCGGCTGTCACCTACTGACATCCACTCCACCTGTCCGTCCCGGGAGGCCACTGCAGCCACCACCGTAGTTCCCGCATTCAAAGGTTCTCCGTCTGCCGTCGTCAGCGCATGGACACTGGTATCCATCAGAACCGCCTGCCTGCAGAGAAAATCCGCAAACCGGCTCTCCGGTCCCGCCTTCTCAAACTCTCTCATCAGCATGGTAACCGCAGTCTTGCTGGCCCGCTCTCCTCCCTTGAGGCCTCCCATGCCATCGCACAGAACCGCCAGGACTTTATCCCGGTCCGTCAGCACGCCCGCAAAGTCCTGCTGGGATTTGCGCTGTCCCAGGATGCTATATCCCGTGACGGCCAGTTCTCCCGGCAGCTGTCCTCTGTTTTGCCGCAGAATATTTGATTCAGTCATTGACGCTCCATGTCCTTCCTTCCCGGCAGAATGCGACAAATTCAAATTCGCTCCCACCGGCCTTCAAGAGGTCGCCGGTAGAAAGCTTCGCTGCTTTCTCCAACTTGGCACCGTTTAGGAGTGCCTCTCCGCCCGCCTGCTGCACTGCAAAAAATTCATTGTTCCTGTCATCATAGACCACAGCCAGGACAGCCGCCTCTCCCAGTTTCGGATCCCTCACTGTGATGTCCAGGCTGTCTCCTCCGCCCAAACGGTTAAATCCTTTATACAGACTATAGTCACAGCCCCGCTCCGGTCCCTCGGTACATACCAGCCAACCGGCCACCGGCTCTGCCGGCCTGGCCTTCTTTGCTCTCACGTTCTCCTCTGCTTTGCCCTCCGGCCCTGAGAAAGCCTTAGCCTCCAAAGCCGCGGAAGCCTGGGAAGCCAAAGCTTCCGGCCCGGAAGACGTCTGGAAGCCGGGGGCTCCAGTTCTATCGCCGTTTCCGGCAAAAACCGTTCCTTTCGGGATCGCTATGGTGTGATCGTCATCATCATCTAACTCCGATGTCCGGGACTTGGAGATCGCTATGGTATGATCATCGTCATCATCCAACTCCGGCGTCCGGGACTTGGGGATCGCTATGGTATGGTCGTCGTCATCATCAAATACCGGTGATTGAGTCTTGGGAATCGCTATGGTATGGTCATCATCGTCATCGTCAAATACCGATGTCCGGGGCTTGGGGATCCCTACGGTGTGATCGTCGTCATCATCGTCAAATACTGCGTTCGGAGCCTTGGAGACCTCTGCTCCTCCATCCTGGTCCTCACCGTAAATAGGAGTCTGACTATGTACCGATATGGCGACGGTGTGATCATCTTCCTCATCATAAGAACTTAAGGACTGGCCCATAGCCATCGTGTGGTCATCCTCATCACAGTCCGGTGTCACCGGAATTCCCATAGCCATGGTGTGATCCAATTCCTCCTCATATGCCGGCGTCAAAGGATCGGCGTGAGCACTCTCCTGGTCATATGCCGAAGTCTTAGACTGTCCCGAGGTCTTGGGCTGAACCGAAGTCTTAGCCCGCTTATCCTTGTGAAAAAAGGAAAAGCGCTTATGTTTAGTCGGCTCCTTTTTCTCCTCCTGCACCTGTTCCTGCTCCAAGATCGGGAGCACACCGCAATGAGGGCACTGTGAAAATTTCGTGTTGTCGTAATAATGACCTTTGTCACATCGTATAATCGCCATAATCTCCTCCTCAATCAATCCATACTGCCACTGCTGAATAATTGTCCATATTGGTCCCTCTGCCGTTTTTGCACACGATCTCTCTCATGGCTTGGATCCATGCTTCCGGGGTAGACGCCTTCTTTAAGGCGGACTCCATCTTTTTTTCTTCAATCAGCTCCCAGAACCCGTCGGAACACAGCAAAAACGCCTGTCTTCCCGACCGGTCTATCCACTGGGATTCCTGGTAATTCACCTCTTCCTGATCGGTTCCCAAAACCCTGAGCAGACGGTTCCTGTCCGGATGATGGCGTATCTCTTTCTCCTTGAGCTCACCGGCCGAAACCAGCATCTGGGGCACACTGTGATCCAGTGTCCTCTCCTTAAGCTTCCCTTTTACAAAATAGTACAGCCTGGAATCCCCGATATGCCCCCATCGAATCCGGTCCGTTTCGATATCCAGCACCACCAAAGTAGTCTTCATATCCCTGCAATGACGGTCCTCCTGCTGACGCGCCGCTATGGATTCCTGCGCCGCCTCAAAGGCCTCCTGCAAAAAGGAGGCCCCTCTCCCACCCTGGGCGAATCTGCCTACAGCCGTCTCTATGGCCAGCTGGGAGGCCACCTCTCCCATGCCATGTCCGCCCAGTCCGTCCGCCAGCATGAAACAGAAGGCCTCGCCATCCTGATACATACCTACGCTGTCCTCATTATTCTCCCTGCTGCCTTCATCGGTAAACAGCGAAAATTCTATCATCAAATCCCCCCAGTCATTATCAGTTTCTTCTGTCTTAAAAATATACCGCAATCAATAATCTTTTCAATTATAACATAATCATGGGGTTTGTCAAAGTATTATGAAAAAAGCCGGTGTTTTTCTTCGCATTTCTAACAAAAAGAAGGCCAATACCGGCCCTCTTTTTGTTATCTGCCCTACTTTGTCTGTACTACGCCATTGACGGTCCAGAATCCCTGTGCATTGATGGTGTAACCGTCAATCACCGTATTGGACAGCATCCTCCCCCGGTAGCCGTCAGATACGGGATTCAGATAGTAGCATCGGCTGACTCCGGCCTCATCGGCGATCCACACCCAGCCGGTCATCATCCTTCCTCTGGTTCCGTCGGAGGCCGGATTCAGATAGTAATAATTGCCGTCTCCGTCCCTGAACCAGCCGGTCTGCATATTGCCTGCTGCGTCAAAATAGAACCAGTCAAAATTGGACTGTCCCGCGGCCGTGTTGGCATAAGGATTGCTCACAGCTGCCCATCTGTTTCGGTACTGCTGTCCGGCTGCATCCGCAAACTGCCACTGGCCGTTGACCATCGTCCAGTTACCGGTAACCACATAAGAGGGAAGGGAACCGCTGGCAGAACCTGCCGGGCCGACACCTGAAGCCTGGCCTTTGGTGCCGGAGCTGCTGCCTCCGCCGCCTCCGCCGCCGCTGGAGCTTCCACCGCCTCCTCCGCTGGAACTTCCGCCTCCGGAACTTCCGCCGCTGGAATTCCCGCCTCCGCCGGTCTTTTTCATGGAGAAGAACGTGACTGTGTATTCAATAGGAGCAAGATCATTGCCGTACTGATCTTTTAACCCGGTTATCTTTACGGATACTTTATCACCGGAGCTGAAGGTGACGTTCGGCTCGAAAATGATAGCCGGGCCAAAGCCGTAGCCGCCGGCCTCCACATTAAAATACTTTCCGGACTTGTCCGTACAGTCTTTGTCGAGCGTATAGCTTTTCCCTTTCTTTTCGCTGGTCAGTACGACTTCAACCTCATTCACTGTCCCATCGGTTACCGAGTAAATCTTGTTATTCAATGAAACTGACCATGCTCCCTGGAAATAGTCTACTGGCATGGTTCGCGCCGGCCATGAAATATAGGTGTAATCGCTCTTTTCATCCCTATGATTGGAAGAATCGAGGCTATACATACCTGTATAGCTTCCGCTGTGCCCAAATCCCGTCTGTCTCATATCGGGATCCAGACACCATCTCCGGTGTCCCACTCTGTCAATATTAGTTTCATCGCTGTCTTCCATCCAACCATTAAAGACAGCGTCCGCAAGGTTGGCATGACCCTGTCCGAGATTGGACTTGGAAGTTCCTGTATATCCTTTCTTATAAAATTCTTCCGACACACCCGGATTACCCGGATAATGGCTCAGTCCTGCATTTCTCAGCTGCAAAATGGTAGTTCCTGTCTGGGTATACTCCTCATACTCCTTATTGTTCGTCACATTGGACGGGATTCCCGCTATGTATCGGGCAAAGTTAAGGGCATTGAGGCCGTTGGTCACAGATTCCTCGGTAAGCTTCCCTGCTACTTCCCGCTTTCCATTGGGCGTGACGGTCCAGCTGTCTGAACCGGTGGTTCTAAACGGATGAGAAGTAAAAAATTCCCGAATCTCATCTTCGGTTCTGGAAGCCGTGGGGACTAAGGACTGGCCTGTAATCTCCAGTATTACACTGTATTTATATTCACTGTTCTCCCCGCCTGTCATAATCAGAGGAAGCTGGGCTTTCACCGGTTTGTCAGACGGCTTAAAGGTAAATCTTGCCGATAATCCTTCCAGTTTCGGCTGCACGGAAAAATATCCTCTGCTCTCCTCGGACAGCTCCTGTAATTCGGCTGTTTTGGGAATTCGAAATTGAGGGACATAAACTGCCTTCAAAATATCAATCACTTTCTCATAACCGTCTGCCATCACAGAAAGCTTCCATGTTTCAATTACTTCAACCTGACAGGTCGCAGTCTTGCCGGCAAGTTCCGCTTTCACAGATACCCAACCCGGCATATGAGCCGTTACCACTCCCTTTTCATCTACAGAAGCGATGGCTTCACTATCCCCAAAGCTTACAATTGACCACTTTGCATCCTTCACGTCAACGTTGGTTATGTCGGCGGTCGGATCCTCAGGCTCCATGGAGATCTCCATCTGATAGCTCCTGCCGGGGCTTAACACCAGATTTTTTTCATTCAGCCCAATTCCTTTCAGGTTGGTCTTTTTCACGGTTACTTTACAAGAAGCCGTATAGACCACCGGTTCCGGGTCAGAGTTCTCCTCTGAATCTATCATATCATCCTCTGAATTTACAACTTTTAATGTTGCGGTGATGATCGTCTCGCCCTCTTTTGTTCCATACAACCGACCTTTATCATCAGGCGTAAACTGATATACATATGCCACATCCGGATTCGAAGATTCCCATTGGATCTCTTCATTCTCGACAACCGCATCCTCCGGGATCTTCAGCACATCCAACTCCAGCCGCTCGCCGACATAGAGTGTCGCTTCCGTCCCGATACTTAACTGAATCCCTTCTAGGGGTACTCTGTCAGACTTCGCCGCCCCTGTCTCCACACTCTTGGAATCTGCATTGGAACCGGTTGCTTCCACAACTGCATTGGAACCGGTTGCCTCCAAACTCTCCTCACCGCCGTCGGAACTCTCCGTCATAACCTCATCATCATACAAAGCCTCGTATGACCCCCCGCTTTGTTCGACGATGCTTTGTATGCCTGCACTCTGAGCACCATAGCCGATCCCGCTGTCGGCAAGAACCATAACTGCGCTCAGAAGCAAGGCTGTCAGCCTTTTCTTTTTCATTCCCTTTTTACGCTCCTTTCACAATGTTGCTGTTAGGTAATTGCGAAACTCGAAACTTAGCTGAATATTCTGACAATATGTTCCAGGAAAAGCCATTACACCATGGAGCTGAGACCAGAAAAAACAGGAGGGCCCTCTGCCCGAGTGTTTTTTGTCCTACTGGCTCAGCGAAAGTGCGCTGATGCGCACGCAGGTCATCAACCTGACGGTTGGTGACATTTCTCAGCGGAATGCTTGGTGTACGAAGGCTTTGTATGGAATATATTGTCAGAATATTCTCTCAACTTAGACTTTCGCAATTACCTATGCTGCTGTCCGTGATTTTATTGAATCAACCTGCTTAAATCAGCCAAGTCATTATAGCACTTTTCTAAATTACTTTCAACGATTAATCTGGATAAATTTGTCAATGATCTGGTCCGCCGGATAACCGCAGATCCAGACATGAAAAAAGCACCTTCAAAATGATTCGTTCATCTGTCGGTGCTCCATGTATTTGCATCAACCCGCTCTCCATGCTTCTGAACAAACGCTGCCATGCCCCCTGCCGGACGATGGCTTCCACTCAAATACCAGATTCAAGAGCTGAAGATACTCCTCATAAAACGGATATTCCTGAAACTCAGCAAAAACGTCCACCATACTCTCATAGTACCATCCCTGAAGCTTTTTATCCTTCTCCCGAAATTTCTGCCAGATCTCGTCTTTTATCACTAGGTAATCCTTTGCCGTACTTCTCAGATTGCTCAGCTTGTCCCCAAAAGCCAGCATTTTTTCTTCTTGTCTGGCAGCTTTCAGGTGATCAATGGTAGCCTGCTTCCTCTCAATCCAGGTTTTGGACTTATCCTCGCTCACTTTTCTGACCAACTCCGCAACATGGGTTCCGAATTCCTCTTTCAGCTCCTCGTATGTCACCCCTGCATCTTCCATAACATCGTGAAGGTAAGCGGCGGCAATCAGCTCCTGGCTGTCTGTCATCATAGCGATAATCATGGCCACTTCCATGGGATGAGATATGTATGGAATCTGACTACCCTTCCTTACAGCGCCCTCATGGGCCTTTGCGGCGAATTCTGCAGCTTTCCTGATCATAGGACTCCTCTCTGTATTCCGTTTTCCAATAAGGGATATGTTCCATCATAACACAAGTTATGGAAATTTAGAAGATAAACTTGTAAGAATCCGTATTTTCTGCTATGCTAGGAGTATTGTTTTTAAGGAGGTAAAAATGCTATGAATCGACGCCCATACCGCAGTTCCCGTCCCTACAAATACCATGGTTTCCTTCATTCTGATCTGGCACGCTTACTGCTTTTTTACATATTGCCCTTTGTCACAGTAAACGGTATCATCTTCTTTTTGGTTACCACGCGGCCAAAATATGAGCTGGTGATCGAAGGCACCAACGATTACCGAACCACCGACATCACCTTCACCATCAAGTCTGTCATGCCGTTAAAAGAGGTGACAATCAAGATGGATTCGGAGCCTCTGGACCTGGAAAAAGTGGGCAAGAAGAAATACCGTGCCACCATCACCCACAACGGTTCCCTGGAAATCTATATGAAGAATTTTAACGATATGGCATTATTGGATTATGAGTACATCGACATCCTGGACAACGAATCACCTATCATCGAGGATGCCGTCTCCGAGGAAGGAGTCCTCTCCTTCACGGTCAGTGATACTCAATCCGGCGTTGACTTTACTTCCATCTGTGGCATCACCTCCACCGGTGAACAGATTCTTCCTCTCAGCGCGGACCGGACTACGGGGAGAGTGTCGTTTCCGATAGATTCCAACGGTCTGATCGTACAGGTCAAAGACATGACCGGCAATGAATTTCAGACCACCTTCTCTCTTAACTCGTCAGAGGATCCTGCTGCTCCGGAGAGCAGCGCCGCGGAAGGCGTCTGATCATCAATGGGGACATTCCCGCCGTATATTCCTATCCGGCACTTTCTGATAAAAAGCGCTGTGGTACAGTCTTTAGACCACAGCGCTTAAAGCAATGATTCATATCATAAAGCACATCTCAACAATGCACAACCTGAATATCAGATTCATTACAATGATATACTTAAAATCTATCGCTGTTTGTGCAAATGCCTGAATAGGGTATTTACCAACACCGTTCTCCAAAAGATACCATCCCATGTTTATCTATATCTGAACGCTGCCTTATCTCCTGCCTCTCTTCTTGGGCCTCGCTTCCTTTCTACATCTCCCGTAGATCTCATTGAGTTTTCTGCATCGTCTGATGATATCCGGAGTGAATTGTCCCTTCTGCATCCTCCAGGTCCAATTTCCGCCGAGAGTGGAAGGCGTGTTGATCCGTCCCTCCCTGCCTACATTTAAATAGTCCTGCAGAGGGATTACTGCCAGGTCTGCCACGCTGGCCGCTGCCAGACGGATGAAATCCCAGGCGATCTCCTCTTTAGAGGCATCGCCGTTATCCAGATAATCTGCAGTAAACGCTTTCTCATCCTCATCCATGGTCTCGTACCATCCCCGTGTCGTGTCGTTATCGTGAGTCCCCGTGTAGACGACACAGTTGTGGTCATAGAAGTAGGGCAGATATACACTTCTCTCGCCGGTGCTGAAGGCGAACTGCAGCACCTTCATCCCCGGAAAACCGGTATCCTTAAGGAGCTTATGGACGCTGGGCGTCAGATATCCCAGATCCTCCGCGATGATATTCAGCTCCCCGAAGGTCTCCTTCATCTTCTTAAACAACGCGATCCCCGGCCCCTTTTTCCATGTGCCGTTGACTGCGGTATCGTCCTTGGCCGGTATGGCATAGTACTCGTCAAATCCCCGGAAGTGGTCTACTCTGACCACATCATACAGTTCAAAACAGTATTTCATCCGCTCAAGCCACCAGGCAAATCCTGTTTTTCTGTGGTATGCCCAGTCATAGAGAGGATTGCCCCACAGTTGTCCTGTCTCGGAAAAGGCATCCGGCGGACAGCCTGCCACAGCCTTCGGCTTTCCATCCCTGTCAAACTGAAACAGTTCCGGGTGGCTCCATGCATCGGCGCTGTCGAATGCCACATAGATGGGGATATCTCCGATCAGCTTAATCCCTCTTTTCTTTGCGTAGGCTCTCAGCTTCTTCCACTGGCGTTTGAACATCATCTGCTGAAAACCGTAAAACAGGATGTCCTCCTCCAGAAGCTTCCCGTACCGTTTCATGGCCTCCGGGTCCCTCATGCGGATATCCGTCTCCCAGCACTCCCAGCTTTTGTCACCAAAATACTTTTTCAGAGCTGCATAGAAACAATATTCCCTTGTCTCCTCCCCCAGCTCTCTCTTAAGCACCTTGTCCGCCCTCTTCCCAAGTCCGTCCAACTCCTCCTGCCACCGATGAAATGCCTTTCTCAGCACCAAAAACCGGCTGTTGTAAAGCTTCCCATAGTCGATATATCTCTCGTCCTCACCGAAATCAGCTGCCTGACACTCCTCCTTTGTCAGCAATCCCTCCGAAATCAGCTGCTCCAAATCGATAAAGTAAGGATTCCCCGCGAAAGCCGAAAAGGACTGATACGGGGAGTCCCCATAACCGGTGGGCCCCAGGGGCAGAATCTGCCAGTAACTCTGCCCCGCCTCCTTCAGCTGATCCACAAATTCAAATGCCTCTTTAGAAAACGCTCCGATCCCATAGTCTGACGGCAGACTGGCTATGGGAAGAAGTATCCCGCACTCTCTCATTCCCCTGATTCCTCCTATCTCATCATACTCCCCCTATCATACCAAAAAAACTTATTTTTTTAAAGACTTCTTGCGTTTTTGACGCGCCCAAATCACCGGAATTGCCGCCAGCACTATCAAAAATAAAATTCCCGCGGAGATGACCAGTTCTCCCGCCAGAGTCTGGTACCAGAAAAGGGATTCGGCCGATTCCTCCGGCAAAGTTTCCGGCTCCTCTGTCCCTGTCTCTGTCTCTGCTAAAATCGTCCGGGACCGGGGCGGCTCAGTGGAAATCTCAGGCTCCTCCCATGCCCGCCGATAGACTGCCTGCCAGGCTACGCCTTCCATAGGCTCCAGCACCGCCTCACCCCCGTATACAGCCCGGCAGTCCGCCACATATTTTTCTCCCACCGCCATAGCCTGGCGGTATACCTTGTGATCTTCCCCGATCCACGGCTCTCTGCTCCATGTGACCTCCAGGACTCTGTAATAAGCGGGATCCGCAGAAATCAGGCCCAGCACCTGGTTCTCATACCCTTCAAAGGGATGGTCCCCGTCGGCAGGGACAAGGACTCCCCCCAAGTCATATTCATCCGCGTCCGCATCCTCCACGGTGATGGGAAACTCAAAGCCCTGGATCCACCGCCAGTTATAAAATTCGACATCCAGAATGGGAAATTCCCGGATGTACTCTTTTTTGTACCGCTCATCGGTGACCGTGATCTTCGCCGTCTCCGGAAGGGTGTCCGCCTGTTCCACGCTCTCATAGACGATCACCTTCTCTACCTCCTTGGTTCCCCCTTCTGTCATGGCTGTCACCAACTGGCAGGATATCTGTTCATACTCCGCCTCCCCGTAGCGGTACTGCTTCGGCAGCGCCGGAGGCAGGACATCTTCGCCTACACAGAGATCCCCGGTGACCACGATCTCCCCCTCCGGCTTCACCTCCACGGTCTCCGCATAGACGGACATGACCATGGCAAGTCCAAAAAACAGGCACAGACATAGAAGTATTGCCGTCTTTTTCACTCTCCTCTTCCGAACACCGGCAGTGGTCACCGCCAGAAGACTCAAGATTCCCACAAGCCAGGCCCCCGGCTCTGAAAACGGACGGACCGGCCAATCCCGGGAACCGTCTCTTTCATCCCCAAGCCTCGGAAGGCTTAAGTTGGTAAATGTCTGCCAAGTCCTCCTCCCGTGAGCCCTCATGGCCGAGTCGTAGTCGGCATAGACTCTTCCCGTCTTTTTTTTCTCGATCTTTACAGAAGTCCCCGGCCCGGAAGGCTTTCTTTTGTTCTCCACAGTGATTGTGAGAAGCTCTGCCTTTTTCGGAATCGTGAGAAAGAGGTCCTGATTTAAGTTCCGGTAACCCGAAGGCGATTTCTTCTCCCTCAGAATATAGGTTTCCCCTGCTTTCAGCCTGCCTTCAATCCTGTAAGCCTCCTCTGTGCTGATCCATGTCTCCACCACTTTCATCTCTTTTGTCATCAGCTCAAACCTGGCTCCTGCCAGCAAAAGTCCGCTCTTTTGATCCACCTTTCTGATCTCTAACCTGGTTACGTCATCTCTCATCTCCACTCGGTCCACGCTTCCGTCCACAGACACCCGAAAAGTGATCTCCTGGGCATAAGCCCAGCCGTCCGGCGGCGCCTCCTCTCTGAGGATATAGGTTTCCCCTGCCCTCAGCTTTCCCGTAATCTTATGAGGGTCTTTCCCGGAGATCCATTCTTCTACGATATCCCCCTCCTGGTCAATGACCTGGAGAACCGCCCCGGGAAGCTCTCTGCTCCCTGTCACGTCGGTCTTACTGATCTCCACCCGGGTAGGGGCATCCCGCATCTCCACCTTGTCGGTCCGCCCGTCCATGGACACGGTAAAGGGTACATCCTCTGCGTAAGCGTAGCCTTCCGGAGCCGCCTCCTCGTGGAGAATATAAGTCTCTCCCGCTTTCAGCCTCTCCTGAATCTCGTAGGGCTCTGTCCCGGAAATCCACTGCTCCAGCACATTCCCGTCCAGGTCTCTCACCTCCATGGCTGCTCCCGGCAGTTCCTCCTCTCCGGTCAGGCCTTTCTTGCTGATCACTGCCCGGGTGACTCGATCCTCCATCACCACTTGGGTGACAAATTCTCCCTCTGCTGCCTGAAACCAGATCTCCTCCGCATAGCTGTAGCCCATGGGAGCAGCCTCCTCGTGGAGAATATAAGTCTTACCGGGCTCTAAAACCGCCTCCAAAAGGTGGGGGGCCTCCGTGGATATCCACTCCTCCACCACGTCTCTGTCCTCTGTTAAGACCTGCATCCTGGCTCCCTTTAGTTCCCTGTGTCCCGTCAGTTCCAGCTTGCTGACAGAAGCCTTCTGCTTTCGGTCCAGTGCCCAGATCGCCTCTATGGAAGCCTGGTCTCCTAATAGGAAATGGACTTTTCCGCTGTCTCTTTTGCTGCCGTCACTGTAGCAGGTGGTCTCCAGAAGCTGATACCTGCTTCCCCTCGTGAAAACAGCCCCCTGCTTCCGGTCAATTACCTCCCTGGAACAGACCGCGCAGGCACCGGAGGCCGCCCACGCCTGGCCCTTCCCGTCCCGGACCTCCATCTCCTCCCGGGATACGGGCCTGACTTCATAGCGGAAATCCCGATAGATGGCTCCCGGATCGATGACCGCATATTCATTGGCCGATAAGGTGATGTATCCGCCGCTCTTCACACTCCCTTCCCGGCTTCCCGTATACTCGTATCTCCCTCTCAGCTCCTCTCCGTCTGCCGTGTAGAGAAATACCTGAAATTCCCGTTCTGAATCCGGCTCGAAATCTTTTCCCGTGCCTGTGACCTGGTGGAAGATAATCAGCCTGTTTTTCCGAAGCACAGGGACTGTCACTTTATCCTGCGCCGTGATCCCCATACACCGGGACTGGGCCGACACAGACACTGCCTCTGCCTCCTCCTCAAGCTGACACACATACCGTACATTCCGGCACTCTCCCGGCTCCATTCCCCTCAGCACATACTGCAGGTGTCCGTCTTCCAAAACTCCCTGGCCGGGATCTATAACCTCCGCCCCATCCCCGGGGTCCGCCATGACGGTCATATCCGCCCGGTACCTGGTGGTGTTGGTACAGCTGACGGTGACCCACACCGGTTCTTCAGTGCGAAGGCCTCCGCCCTGGCTCTGCCCGGATTCGTCCGGCTGATTTTCTATGGTGATTCTGGGGCTTTGAGGCCGGGCCGGGTTGTCCACCTCTCTGGACGGAATCATCTCCGACGGATTCCAGCTCTCGATGACGGTTCCGTCCTCATGGGTCAGCTGAAGGCAGACCTTTGAGACGGCTCTATCCGAAATCTCCCACAATCCATCTGCCGACAGATGGGCTCTTCGGGTAGTTCGGCCTGTCACCTCCCTGCTTCCGTCACTGTAGATCGTAGTTTCTGTCAGACAGTACACGGCATCCTCCCGGATCCCGTCGTCCGCTCCCAAGACATGACCGTCACCTCCTGCCGTCCAGACAGCCACGCATCGCCCCTGTTCATCTTCCGCCTTCATCTCCGTCTTCACTCCATAACGCCCCTGGATCTCCACGGAGCGGATCACATCGCTGTCCTCATACCCATGGACCGTGACCGTCCCCGCCAAACCGGATATGGCCGTGATTCTTCTTCCGTCGGCCGAGAGGGTAAATGCTACAGGCTCCATCTTCTCATAGCCTTCGGGTGCTTTCTTTTCTCTTAAAAGATAGGTCTGACCGGCTGTCAGGCCCTCCAGCACATGGTCGCTCTCCGGCCCTGTCACCCAGACTTCATCCGGCTCCTCCCTGCACAGATACTGTCCCGCCTCATCTCTCCCGATAACCTGACAGACCTCCATCCAGGCTCCCGGGACCCACACCCCTGGATCGTCAAAGTTCTTCTTTCCTATGACTACCCTGGTTTTTTCATTGACCAATTCCAATATAATCTCTGCCTTCTGACCGGACCCATAAGATCCCCCTTGTCCGTCCGGCGTAAACCGAAAGCTGTGGATCTGCATATCGGTGCTGTAACCCTCCGGCGGGATGATCTCCGTCAGCCGATATTCATAGGGAAGGATGGTTCCATCCGCCCTCTGCTCTCCTGCCGGAAGATCGGACACCCGGACATTCCCTCCGCTGCAGCTTACAGATCTGGTAAACACCGGCTCTCTTAAATCTCCATCCCGATAGGCCGCAAGCTGAAACAAAGCTCCGTCTAAGGGTTCCCCTCTCCTGTTCCTTTTGAAAAGTTCCAGCTCTCCCCGGACCGGGTGATTTCTGACTCGGATAATCCGGATCTGCTCCTCCTGGCTGTAGACGATCTTCACCGGCTCCATCCGAGTATAGTAGGCCGGACTTTCCAGCTCTGCCAGATAGTAGATCCCGTCGGGAAGCCTGGTCAGCGGATGAGGCTTTAGATCCCCTTTTTTATATCCCTCCAGGATCCTCCCGTTGATCCAGTCATTCTCTGTATAAACTCCGTCAGTCCCGCTGACCCACCTGGCCGCCAGATGTTCCGGATCCTGGATAAACTCCCCGCCATCCCCTGCCCGGTAGAGTGCCATATGGGCTCCCGGAAGTTCCCGGACAGGTGTTTCGTCCTCCCCGTCGATTACCCCCGCACATTTGGAAATCACGATCCGGCTCTCCTCATTTAAGATCCGATGCCGCTGAATCTGCGCCGTATCTTCCACACTGATCACCCGGTCCGGCGCTTTCCCGAACCCTTTCGGAGGGTTGGTCTCCACCAGGACATAGCAGGTATTCACCGGCAGATAGTCCAGGCGGCGCACACCTTCCAGAGTCTCATAGGAGACCGCATACGCTCCTATTTTCGGCAGCTTCCTGTAATCAAACTGATATTCAAAGGTGAAATCCGGACCTTGGCGTCCATCCTGCCGCCCGTAGACTGTGATGCGGACCACCTTATCCCCGGTCATGGAAAACAGTATCTCGGCACTGGCAGGAAATCCGGTCTTTCCATCTTCTCCGTCGATCTGCCGGTGGGAGAGATATTCCGCCTGATATTGATCTTCGCCTTCTGTCCACGATAACCTTCTTCCCCGGGTCCCGTACTGTCGGTACATCTCCTCAAAGGCCTTGGCAAAGCCGCGGCCCACTGCCCCGTCACCGCTCTCCCAGGAATCAACCGGGTTTTCTTTCTCATACAGCGGACATCCCTCCTTGTATACCACGCTTCCGTCCTCATGAGTCACAGCCCGGTAGAGGGTAAACCCGGCCCCTCTAACCGGAATCCTCTCCTCCCCGTCCAGGGCGTATTTCTCCACCTCGACTTTCGTGTGATCATTGCAGACATCTACCACCTGAACCCGGTCTGTGGTCTCGATCTCCACCGTCTTCGGCCCGCAGCTCACAAACCCGTCCGGTGTCTCCTCTTCTCTCAGGACATAGGTTCCGGCCGGAAGTTCTTCCACATACCGGGGCTCTTTCTCTGTCCTCCACTCGCTGCATCTCTGTCCTTCCTCGTCAATAAGAGCCAATTGGGCACCGGCCACCTGTCCGTGGCCAAATCCTCCCTTTCCCTCTTTCACCGTGTCCGCCACAACATGCCCTCCTGTCTCATCCACCAGCCCCATGTCCAGCACCTGATACTCATAGGAGCTGCTTGCGTCCAGCTTCCGAAACACCACCTTGATCCGATCATCTTCCATCTCCCCGGACTGAATCCGAGACATTTCTCTCACAGTCAGGCCTTCTGGAATTCCTCTCACGTAGCCTTTAGGCGGCCGGATCTCTTCCATAATATAGGTTCCAGCCGGAACGCGCTTGAGCAGGTCCGCCTGTTCCCGTATTCCGGACACGTCAAAGGGGTCATTGGGTGTCTCCTCCCCTGTGATCCAGGTGTTTTCCAGAAGATAGCTCTCTCCCAGTCTGTGGGCCGGGTCGCCTTCTCCCCCGATTCGATAGGCAGCCCGATCAAAGGCAGAGAGCAAGTCCGATGTCTTCTCCCTCACATAGTCTCCGTCTCGGTCATAGAGAGTAATATCCTTTTCATACACCTTGCCGCTTCCCGGGTAATACACCGTCAGACCATGTTCGTCCACCACCGGTTTCACGGTCTTGTCAAAATCTCCCTCATTTCCATGAAGCAGGGGCTCCTGATCCTGATCGTCCCCATCCTGGTTCTTCACCACAGAATACATCTTGTGACTTCCCTCGTAAGTCTCTGTGTCCCAGCTTCCTGTCACAAAGCCTTCCTCCTGTCCGTCTGAATCGGATCCCCCGTTTGCCCCTTCTCCGATGGTTCCGATCCGACATGTTGCGATCTTATCTGCGGCCACAATCCTTCCATCGTGATCTTTCGTCAGACGGACCGGCCATACATACCTGTTTTCTGTGCCATCCTCCGGCACATAGGCCATGCCGGTATGAGGATCCACCCACGCGTCCCTGCTGCCGTCCCGGTCCAGATGATACACCCGGGTTCCCTTCGGCACAGTCAGGATCTTATCCTTGGCGCTGTAAGCCATGTCCGTAAAGTCACCGCCTGCTATCTCCAGGAAGGGGATTCCTCCCTTAAATCCATAGACCGAGTGCTCCCTGTCCGTCCTGGCGATAGTCCTCCGATCATTCTCCAGCTGTTCTAAGTTCACCGGTTCATGATTCTCATTGTATCCAAAAGGAACCTGTCTGCCGTCTATGGTTCTGACCGTGAACAGATCCAGGTCTCCAAGGTCATAGTAGAGAATATCCGTATTAGGCCGCTCCACCGTCACCCCGTTCCAGCAGGTGTTCCCATCCTCGTCCGTCTCCTCCAGAAATTCCGTATCGGTTCCCCCAAAGCCTTCCCTCACATACATCCTGGTCACATTGCCTGCCAGGCTTCTCTCTACGGTCAGACCTTCATAGCCATAGTCCTCATGATCTCCGGAAGGCTTCAGTTTCAGCCCTTGGTACAATGTCATCAGGGCTCCTGCCACATAGGGGGTCTCCTCCTCCGTCTTATCCACAGACCTGGTGATATATCCGTATCCGGCGAACACTCCCCCTTGATATACGATGTCCACCTGTTCTCCTGCTTCCTTTCTCTCGTTCAGATATTCCAGAGTCCCTTTTCTCCAGCCGTAGCCCAGATAGGTTCCATGGCTGTAAGCATATTCATAGGAAGGATTCCCTCCGATCTGCGCCAAGGTTCCCTCGACCCGCCCGCTGATGGGATATGTGATCTGATCCCGGACCTTTTTCCTCTTTTCTATCCGCACCTTGATAGGAGCATTCTCCACATAGATCCTGGCCCTGTCTTCCTCTTCCCGGTTTATCCGGTCAAAGACCGCCGCCAGCACCCGCTCGGCCGGATCACCCTCCTGATAATAAGCTGTCTTGTCGCTGTAGATCTCCACTGCCACCGGTTTCGTCCGGCTGTACCCGGCCGGAGGGCTGATTTCTACCAGTACATACACTCCTGCCGCCAGCTCCTGGGGTGTCTCCAGATAGCCGGTATTCTGATCTCCGTAAGTGAAGCCGCCTCTGTCCGAATCCTCCAAAAGCCCGTCTCTGGCAGTGGTAAAGGCCTTGAATTCCCCTGTCTTATTCCCATACCGGTCAGTCATAATCACCTGATCTCTCTCCTCACAGACCGGGGTGCCTGCCGGGACCAATCCGGTGCAGATCAGTCCTGCCGGAAGATCTCCTCTGGATGCCCTTGTGATGTTGGATGCGCCCAACCCTTTGAGAAATTCTCTGCTTCCCGCCACGAGAGTCTCCTCCTCATAGACCTTCACTCGGCCCTCCCCGTCAGGAGATTCGTCCCGGGCGGCTCTGTAGACGGCAAATATGGCGCTGTCATGGAGAAGATTTTCATGAGTCTCGGAATCCAGCTTCTCGATCCTCAGTCTGGCCTTATAGGGAATATCGGTAAATGTCCCGTAAGCTGATCCTCGATAACGGCTCTCCCCGGTTTCCTCCGGCTCCATGTCTGTACTCTCATCATCGGAGACTTTCATAGTCCACGGCACCAGAGCGTGGGCATAGGTCCCGTCAACAGCCACAGAGGCTCCTGTCATGGTCTTCCCTTCCCCGTGTTCCGACACGGAGCTGTACCGATAGAGGGCGGAGACTCCCTCTCTTCCGCTCATCCCCTCGGTCAGATAATAGGGGACGATTCCCGCGGTTCTGTCGTCGTCTGAATTATAGTAATTCAGATGAGGCTTATAGAGACTTTGCGTCAGGGCAAAAGTATCCCCCTGTTCTGCCTTCAGTTCACCTTCCGATTCCCCCTCCATCCGGTGAACCCCGTTGACCACATTCCCCATATCCATTCCGTATTTGTAGATCTGGAAATCCCCGAACCGATTGTGGGCCTTTATCACATGGCTCTCCTCCAAAAAGCGAATCCGGTACTTGGCTGCCTGGCTTTCAGGACTCTCCTCCATATGATACTCATAATAACTGCTCATCTTTTTCGGCGTCCCGCAGGCCTGATCATAACCCTCATACACAGAGGGAACCAGAAGCTCCTCCGGCTTGTCTGTATCGTAATGGCGGTTTTTCAGATCCTCCAGACCGGCATACATAGGCTGCTGTTCCACCACCACGTAGATGCCATAAGGCAGATACCGGGCCACGGCCAAACACCTGTCACCATCTGTACCATCGGCGCTCAAGGTGGTGGGGTCTCTGTCTTTTCCTCCTCCCCTCTCGCTGTCCCACTCTATGGCATAGATCCGGTCCAGATTCCAGGAAAAGAAAGGTTTCAGATAGTTTTCGCTCTTTTCTATGGCCTTTTGCAGCGCCTGATCATAGAGGTGGTCACTGTAAGCGGCCGAGTCTGTGCCTGTCCCTTCCCCTGCCTCCGTCAGCTTTTTCACCTCCCGGTCCAGATACCAGTCGATGGCAAACTGCCTCACATTGTCTGAGGCCCTGCTGTTCTTTTCCGCCTCCCCGGAGCGGTTAGCCTGGTTTCCAAGGGGCCGATGGGAAGTGTGGGAAGGCGCTTGATCCTTCCATTTATCCTGATTCGCCACGGCTATGGCGTCAAAAAATTTCTCGTAATTATAAGCTTTCTCTTTGGAATCCTCCAGGATCTCCAGCACTTTGGTATACCCGCGTCCCGGACTGTCGCTGATGATTCCGTCTTTCGACTCATACAGGATCTCATTGGCAATGACCGAGTCCAGATGGTGTTTGGAGAGAGGGTCAGTCCTGTGGGGTGCTTTGGTATAGAACTGGGGAACCAGCGCCGGAAAGGACGTTCTCACCTCTTCCGGGTCCGTCTCCTGCCCTTTTTTATCCAGCCACACCACAGTTCCCTCTTCATCCCGGTACAACCGCTGTAAATTGCTTTTCAGATACACTTTGAACCGGAAATTGTCCACAGCCCTCTTCTCTCCGCTTTCCTCCTGAACGGTTTTGACAATCTTCACTGCCTGTCTGATCACCCGCTCCTCCACCTTCACCGGGTTTTTCTCTGTCCCCTCCCCGGGTACTTTGTCTCCGTCCTGGAAACAGTAGTCCTGCCCCGGATAGGTCAGATTAACCGGCTTCACATATAGGCTGTCCCCGGCCATGGTCTGAGTCTCATAATCCAGATACACAAAAATCTTGGCGCCCAGCCTTTTCAGGGCGTAATCTCCTGCGCCGATGACCTCCCCCGGCTCATATCCCAAATCGGGAGGCAGATGATCCAGATCCTCCTCTCTCAAGGTCACTGCGGTCTGTGGCAGCACCAGCTTATAGACAGTCTCTACGGTGGACTTCTGATCGCTTATGGATACTCCATAGGCATCCCTGTAATCTCCCGGTACGTGGCCCACGGTCTTCCCGCCTTTGTCTTTCAGCAAAATCTCTGTCCAGGTGCAGACTTCCCGCTTCTGGGTAACCGGAATTTTCTCCTCCTCCCACTCATATGCCTGAAGCGGATTGCCTGCAGCATCCCGCAGGATCTCCCCTTTCTCATAATATACATTCTGTCTCACGGTCTTGGAGCGGATGGTTCCGTCACCCTCAACCACTCCGTCGCTCACAAGCACCGCGCTGCACCGATACAGCCCCAGGACCTGCCAGGAGCGAAACCCCTCATAAGTTCCAAATGTGCCTTTCGCCGGATCCTTTGCATAGGACCCATAGACCCATCTGGGGCTTTTCCTGCTGTCTGACGGAACCCATGGCAGACGGTGGAAAATCGTGCTCTCTTCCTCCTGTTCTGCCAGAACGATATAATTGTCCGGATTTCCCACCACTCCTGCGTACATCTGCATCCTCCAGCCGTCCGCCGTCTCCTCGTACCCGTCGACCCCACCGAAGCTGTACCAGGGATGCCGGGCATAGAAATCAAGCAGAGACAGGATCATTTCCTCCATAGTCAGAGGCGTGCCGTCACTTTTGTTCTTTTTGACCTCTACATTCACCACCGGATATCCATAGACAGTCTTTACCGCCTCCTCCCCCGGTCTGACACCTGACAAACCTTCCCTGTCTGTCTCTCCCTCACGGACACCTCGGTCATAGACTCCCCCTGACTGATCCGAATATTGATTTCCTCCTTCCCCTGCCTTCGACGGAGTCCGGTATCCGTTGGCCCGCAGCGCTCGTTCTGTCTTCCATTTCAGATAAAGAAACTGCTGTCCCTCTGTCCCGTCCAGATCTGCTTCCCGCTTATTTTCCAGCTGCTCCTCCTCCGAACTGCCGTCCAGAATCTCCTTCACGATCTCCTCGTCCAGGTGCCGGATCGAAGCGCTGCCCATGGAGGGTACGACTCTGCTGACAGCCGTCTCCCTGGTCATAAAGGTTCCGTCCGAATTTTGTTTGACATAGGTGTGGTCTGCATCCGCTTTCCGGTACACCGGCTGTCCAAAGAGGTCGAAAAGATATCGCTTCACCATCTTCCCTGTGCCGGCCATGTGCTGAACCTCCTCGACAGAAACGTCCTTTCGATACAGTCTGGACCCCTTCGGGAATGAATCCAGCACCATGTCATACCCCTCTTCTCCTGTCCCCTGAGATGAGACGGCAAAATGGATCACATTGGGCATGGTATCTTCCTCTTTGCCGGAGGACTGCGGCTCCACATAGGGTGCCCTGGTGACAGCAGCTGAGCCCTGCCCCCTGGGAATGGTTACCTCAAGGCTGTAGCCGTAGTTGCTGACCTCATGGTTTCGCCCGTTGACCGACAGCTCATATCCCTCAGACCGGCTCAGTTCCTTCACATAGTAGCTGCCCAGCAGCAGCGGCCTTCCGATCCAGCAGCTGCCGTTCTCCGACTGAAAGTCAAGATAGCGCCTGGCGTAGGCCTTGTCTTCTATGTAGTCGTCTTTCTCCTCGTCTGCCACATACAGGTTGATCGGGGCCTTTTTGTTCCACCCTTCCCCCGTCTCCACGACCGTGCCCGCCCCGTAGTCATAGGTGTGGCCCGGAGCCTCGGTAATCGCCAGAAATGAAGCATCTCCCTCCTTGTCCGTAGTCCCTATGGCTACCAGATCGTTTTGCCGAAACACCACCCCGGTTGTTCCGTCCGGATGGAGAAGATCCTGGGCCGCAAAAAGCCCGTAGACTGCTCCCTCCAACAGGGCATCTCCCTGTGTCTGACCGGCGTACAGATCCATATCCTGCTTGTTGATGTGGATCTCACCCTCTGTCCTGTGATCATAGATTCGAAAAGCCTCTTCCTCCCCGTCTCGTCCGCTGCTGTGGGAATACCGGTCCGACGGCCCCGGCTCCACAGAGTCCCCTTGGCTGGCAGAACCCTGTGCCTCCCGGTAGGCTTGGGAAAACATCTCGGTTCCGTCTCCCTCCCAGTCTGCCAGACGGGCGGCCATATCCCGGCTTATCCCTGCCAGACGGTTTCCCTCTACGGAAAACCTCAGGCTCTTCTCCCTGGTTCCGTCGGAAGCGGAGGCTGTCCTCTCTCCGTCGGAGGCAGTGGACAGGCTGTGACGTCCCGGGCTCCTGCCATCGGATACAGAGGCCGTCTTCTTCCTGGCTTCATCAGCGGCAGAGGCCGTTTTTTTCCTGACTCCATTGGAACCGGAGGCCGGTCCGTAACTCTCCGGATTCTCCGTTCTCCGCCTGGCCTTTCGCGGCAGATCCTCTAAAATCCGGCTTTCTCCCGGAACTTTTGCCTCGACCGACTGGTCTGTCCTCATGCTGCGGATCTCCTCGGTATAGTAAACGGCTGCATCCTCCCCGGTGGCTGGTTCCTGCCTGTCCTCCTCCTCCTGTCTCTGGTCTGACAGAAGGGTCCCGATCATGGCATGTGCCGTGATCGCATCACTGTAGCCTCCGCCAAATACCGCATTGGCTCCGTTTTGGGACGAGTCGGTGGTGATGATCTCTATGGGGACATCATCTCTGTGAAGTCCGTGAAGGACATACCCCTCCCTGGCCATAGTCTCCACAAAGGTGTAGCTGTATTTCATGGAGGTAAATGCCTCGTAAGTGTCTTTTACGTCCTGTCTGCATCCGGAGTTTCGGAAAGCCGTCTCCCCGTCCGCGCTCTCCGTGGCTCCGGCATCCGCAAACTCCCCGGACTCTGCTGCCTCCTCGATGGCCTCCGAATCCACCTCATCCATAATCCAGTGAAAGTGGACTCCTTCCCAGCCTCCTCCTGCCTTGTCCTCGCACGCTTCCACACAGCTGAGCCACTTCAGGGCCAGCTGTGCGTTGACTGCCATGGCCTCCTCTATTTCAGACTGGTTATCTGCCTCCCCGGTCTCCTCATTGACCGCCTCCTCCGGAACCTGGGCAAAGACCGGGGCTGGGTGGCCGTCGCAGAAGGTCTTGTCATAGTGATAGGTCTTTTCCGCTTTGTAGGCGGCGCGTCCCCGGGCATCGGTCCGCACCGAGGTCACCAGACGAAAGCCGTCCCAGCAAACAGGGCTGTGGGTGATGCCTCCCTCATAGGGAGCTCCCCCGATATAGATCTTCCCTCTGCCGTCCCGCTCCCGGCTGACCTTCTCCTGATCGTCAAACCTCTCATACAGATCCAGAGAGACTCCTTCCAGAGGCTTTCCTGTCTCATAGTCATACTTGTAGAGCTGCACCAGATAGTCTGCCTCCATGTCCTCCTCATGGCGGTATACCTGAAAGCGGACCTCCCCGGTGGGATGATCCCACTCTCCGCCGCTTCCTCCCGCCGCTGCGTAGTAAGCCACAGGAACCTGATGAATTTCCATGGTCACGTTTCTCTGGTGTTCCTCTAAGGGATGAAGTTTTCCTCCTGCGAAATGGGTCCCGCAGCACTGGATGCATTTCCACACCTCGATGGAGTCAATATAACACTCATCGGGGGAAGAAAATCCCCCTGCCGATGAGGCATACTCGGTCCCCGCAGGGTCGAATTTCAGATAGATCGGGCCGGCCTCCGGATTGGGATTAGTCAGGCGGATCTCAGTAAGGCTTTTTTCCACATTCCAGCCGTTTACGCTTTCCGCCTGCCAGATCTCCCTGTCTGCGGACAAGGTCAGTGGAACCTTCTCTATGAAATCCCCGTCCTTCCCTGACGGGTCGAATTCCAGCACAAACCCGTCCTCTGCGGCGATCCCCCTGGCTGCCGCGGACAAAGACACCGCATCTTGGAGGAGGACGGGCACGGTCCCGCCCCCCAGGGTCTCGCCTCCTCCCAACAGGCCTGCCAGCCTCAGATACTCCTCATCATGAGCCGCCGCAAAGTCAAGCCAGTCGTATTGGGCTCTCACGGCCGGCGAGTGGATCACTGCCTTTAAATCCGCCTCTGTCACGGACCTGCCGATCCTTTTAAGTCCTGCCCCCTCAGCCCCCTGATTGATGAAGGATACGGCTTTTACTGCCTCCTCAACGCCTGCTGCGTACTGATAGGACAAAAGCGCCCAGAACAGAATCCGCCGCTCCTCCGAATTCAAGGCCTCCTCCGTGGATACTCTGGCATATTTGTCCCCATTGGAACAGACGCCGTTGGGAGCATAGCCAAAACCGTCTATACACAGATAATGCCAGCCATCGCCCCACGCCTCCACCACGCCGGTGTCCGCCAACGCCTTTCTCGCCGGGAGATAGGGAAAAACCATACCGCATACCAGGGTAAAGGACAGCAAAAGCCCTGCCTTGCGGCGAAACCATGTTCTCATCTCACCTGCACCTCATTTCCCATAATCCACTCTCCCTTCTGATTCACCTCATAACCGTCAGGAGTCTTCCTGTTCTCAAACATGGCGCCTCTGCTGCCGTCTGACTGCTCCTGAAAATAATAACATCTCCGGATCCCGTCCGTGCCTGCAATCCAGTTCCATCCGGTCATCATCCGTCCCTTGGTGTTGTCGGAAACCGGATTCAAATAGTAGCGGCGTCCGTCCTTGTCCTGAAACCATCCGGTCACCATCTGGCCCTGGGCATTGAAGTAGAACCAATCGCAGGCGCTCTGTCCCTTTCCGGCATCCGCGTAGGGGTTGCGAATATACACCCACTCATTCCGGCATACATGATCTCCGGTCAGAAATGTCCAGTATCCCTCCACGGTCTGGATCCAACTGCCCTCCACAGCCTTCATGGAAAGCTCCGGGCTGCCTGCCCTGGGAATCGGCAGACTGTTCTCCGCAAACACTCCGTCCACTCCCGGACCGCCCGTCGAACCGCTTCCCGAACCTCCGGAGGAGTGGGAGCCTCCGTGGGAACCGCCAGAAGAGTTTCCATATCTGATGGTCTGATCCTCGGCCGTCATATGGAGAATCACCTCCACTACGGCCTCCCTATGTCCGTCTTTTGAGAACACTTTGACCGACACAGTCCTTGTCTCCTCCGCCTTCTTGTCCTTCGAGGCAGCGGCTGCGTCGATAACCTTCTGAATCCAGTCCGCCTCTTTCACCGGAATAACCGTGCCATCCGACTCCGCCGTCAGAGCCTCCGGCTCCTGACTGGTCCAAATTACCCCCCTGTCGTAGGGTTGGTAGTCCTCCTCCGCGGGACATTCCGGCAAAATCTCTGCCCTAAGGGCCATGGGATCAAACCCCTGGTAATTCAAAACAGGAGTCCTGAAGTCTCCTGTCCTGATGACCGACAGGTGATACTCTGCCTTCTGCGGATCTGTCTTGATCTCCTCCGGCACGATCCTGGTCCGGTCCTCTGTCACAAAACGGATCGTCACATTGCAGGAGGCAGACACGATGCCATTGGTCTGGTCCTCCGCCGTGGCGGTGACAGTCTCCGTGTGTTGAGCGCTGCCGGAAAGCTTCCTGTAGGGATCCTCTCTCCTCCTCTGGTTGTCCGCCTGAATCACATTTTGAATCCAGGCCGGGTTGGCCTCCCCTGCCGGGTCAAACCGCAGTGTGAGGCGGCAGTTTTCCTGGTGGTCACCCATGGGCGTCAAGGTAAGAATCTGCCCTCCCTCCCGGTCTTTCCAGGTGACATTTTTATAGAATGGCTGCTTGGGAGTCAGCCCCGCCGCAAGGACGGCCGGAAGCTCACAGGTGATGGTCTCCTGGGGATTCTTTCTGTCACCTCTCAGCGTTCTCGTAATGGTACATACCACATCCGAGTAGTTTAAGCTGAGCCCTTCCACTCTCCTGGTGGTGCGGTCCAGAATCTGCAGCTCCACGGTCACCTTGCAGTTTGCGTACACAGGCTGGCGGTCCGCCGTGGTGGCCGGATTGGAGGCCGCAGTCACCACGGCTGTCCGACGGTACACGGTGGAGCTGATGGCCTCCTCGTATCCGCTGTCTGCCTGACGGCCGGTCTCCCGATCGATGACTCCCTGGATAAAGGTTCCTGACAGGTTTGGCATCACTGCGGCATCCTCCATGGTATAACCGGCTGCCGCAGTCAGATGAATCAGATCACTGTCATCTACCGACCATTTCAGAGTGCGGTCCGCCGTGCTTCCCGTATGGTTATGTTCTCCGTGGATCCGCATCGGCTGTACCTCCACCGATGTATCCTGAATTCCTCCCAGATACCGGGCGATGAGAATCCCCGACTGATCTCTGACCTCCGTGAGAATCTCCGGGTTTTTCCGGTCTCCGCTCCTGGTCTGAGTCACCCTTATAGCCATGTCCGACGGGGCTAAGGTGATTCCTGTGGTCACCTTTACATAATCCGCATTGATCTCCGTATCACAGGATGGCATCACAAAGCTGTAGCTCCCTCCATTTACATAAGTCATCGCAATCGGCTCCCCGGTTTCATCCAGATAGGTCGGAGGCTTTACCCCCGACGGTTCCCTGCCGTCCGCTGCCATCTGATACCGATTTCCGCCTGTATTCTTCGCCGCCGTAGCCACAGACACCGTCACCCCCGGAGCCACGGCGCCGCTGTGATCCTTATCTATAATCCGATAGTAGGTGTTCACTCCCGCAGGGAGTGCCGACAGAAGGGCCACATCCGTGTCGTAGGTGCCGTTGGCATTGGCCGCATCGATCCGCGGTACGGACAGAAGATACCCTCTCACCGGCTCCCCCTGATACCCGGGTGCGAAATGGTCCGGTTTAAAGTCAAGCCCTTTTCCGTAGCCTGCCGCAGTAAATTCTCTCCCCAGCTTTTGGGTCACGATGTAGCGGACCCCGTCTTCCAGCTCTTCATAGAAATACCGTTCTCCTCCGCCTGTCTCTGTGACTCCGGCCACGGTCACATATCTGGTCTCATTGTCCGTCCAGTAGCCGATATGGGCATATCTGGTAAAGGTATTGTCACCGTCCCGCCCGGATCCGAAGACAGTCCTTGCCTTTCCTGGAGTATTGGTGAAGAGATAGGAGAGATTGCTCCCTTTCTCGGTCCCGTAGGTAAAGGTGCCCTGGCGCATACCGATAAAGGTGCCTTCCCGAGAGGCAGACCCGTTGTTGGTTCGGCCGATATCCCCGGCAAATCGGGCCAAAATCAGATTCCCGCTCTCATACAGCCCGCAGATGCCTCCCACCGCCTTGGCTCCGTTTCCGCCGACGGTACCGTCCACGTAGGAATTATACAGATTAGATCTTCTCATCCGGCCGGTGATTCCTCCCGTATAGCCTTTGCCCTGGATCCGGTCACTGCTGCCGTCCTGAGTCTCCACCCGGTTGTCCACTAAATCGGCATCCACCGCCTGGCCTGCGAGGCCGCCTGTATAGCTGCTGCCTCCTTCCGAGAGAACCGCGATCCCACATGCGCTGCAGTTTTCTATGGCCACCCGCTCTCCCCTGCCGTCTGCTGTCCCTACAAGACCGCCGGCATCCTGGGCCGCTCTCACATACCCGGATACCTCCACGTTATAGATGACCGCCCCTCCGGTCACCGCACCGGCCAGTACACCGACCTTATCTCCTCCATAGATCTGGGCCTCCTCGATCTTGAGGTTGCGCACACAGCCGCCGTCGATGAGCCCGAACAGCCCCACATAGTCCGCCGCCTCTCCGGGCCGGTGAATCTCTAGGCCCCGTATGGTGTTGCCGCAGCCGTCAAAGGTTCCTGAAAAGCCGTGCGCCACATCGCCGTCCATATCCTCCTGATTCTGATACCAGCCGATCGGATTCCAGCCCCCGTGGGCGCCCTTCAGCCCCCCTGCGTCGATGTCCTGAGTCATCTCGAAATAACTCCCCTTGAAATCTACGCCTGCCGCCACTGCCTCCGACAGCCCCATCAGATGAGCCAGACTGTCTATCTGATAGGGCTCAGATCTGGTACCCAGCCCCGCAAAATCCATATCACCCTGCCACTGATCCCACAGATCGCCGGTGGCGGAGGTCTTCATGGCCTTCTCACTCATAACCATGGAAGGCGGCATCTGAGAGTTTCCGCCCTGTGCGTTGCCCGGCGTGGACGGCCCCTGCCCTTCGGTCTCAGGCAGCCCGGTCACATCCCGGTCTCCGTCGGAAGACGACGCAGTCCGAGGCCTCCTCGGTCCCTGATCCGGCTGTCTATGTTCTGTCTCCAGGGATGCCTCATAACTCCTTTCTTCCATCGCCGCATACCCGGGTGTGGCCGGAACAGCCGTCTGCAATGCCACGGCCGCGGCAATAGCCAGCGAAACCATCTTTCTTCTCTTTCTCATATTCTTCTCCTCTCTGGAACGTAACTGAAACCTTCTTTCCGTCAGCCATACATCACCGAATGAATCTTCAGACACCCTCTAATACTGCTGTACCACAAATGCAGGTCTCACTCCTGTACTGCCGGTGCTTCCCAGCTCCGGATCCTCCTCATCCTCCCGGCACGCCACCGGCTGAGGATGGATATTGCCCCGCACCAGATCCACCACATAGACCATATCCTGACCGCCCTCTGACCTTCCCGGCGTCCTCAGCCAGTAGCTTTCACAGAAAGCCCCCCACTGGCTCTCGGGATTTTCTTCTTCTGCCCCCTCAAACCTCCAAAGCCAGCGTCCATACCGCAGAGCCTCGTCTACGGACAGAATAAAGAGACGGTCTTTCTGGGCCTGGCTGCCTATATAGCGGGCCTTCAGCGTTCCCCGGTCCATCTGCTCTCTGCTGTCCGGGACAGTGCTTCCCTCATACTCATAAGCAGAGCCTGTGGAAACCTGCAAAAGCCCTTCCATGCCCTCCCCAACTTCCGCAAGCCAGCTGCGGATTCGGGAATATTTGTAAGAATCCGTATCCCCAAAGGAGACGATGGGACCGGGGCGAAATACCGAATCGTAGGTTCCGTCCTCCAACCTCTCATAGACATACTCGGATCCCTTATCCGCGGGAATCACGGATTCACACAGAAACAGTGCCTTCTGCCTTCCCCGGTCGGCCTCGTCCCCATAATTCTGATCGATGCAGCGAAACCGATAGGATATGTCGTCCAGAATCCTCTCCTGAACATCTCCCACGTTCCAATGGCGCCGGGTCTCTCCGTCCCACACGGTGTCATGGTCCCGGTCGGCCTCCTTCCTGCACACATGGAATCTTGCCAAAGTGTACACGTCTCCCTCCAGAACCACCTCTCCTTCCGTCGTGTTGGAGTATTCCAGCTCATCTCCGTAATTCTCTGCCAGAACACTGCCTTCCGGCACATAGTTTTTTCCGATCACATAAAATATGCCTTCCTGCCCCGGCTCCAAGCGGCTTGCGGCAGATTTAAGGCGAAGATCACAGAGGTACTTGTCTTCGGCCAGAAATGCCTGTTCACGCACTTCCTCCGCCGATTCCAGGCCCAGGAAATCCGCCTCTGCCTGCCTTGCCGTCTCTATAAACTCCTGCAGGCGCTGTCTCTCACCCTGCCACGGGTCTTCCTCACGGCCCGTTTCACCGGTCTGCTCATACTCCACATAAAAAATCCGGTTCTGAGGCCCTGTAACGTTAACTACAAAGGGAGATTGCTGTACGGACTGCCAGATGCGCCCCTGGCCATCCGCAAATCGTGTGGGAAAATAGATCGTCAGATCAGAACCGTCTTCCGCATTTCCGCTTCTCGACGGCATAAGAACCATTTGATGAGTAGATAAATCCGTAAAATGTACCTGCCAGTTTATCTGGCTTTGGCCGATGCCTTCCCCTGCCGGGTCTCTCTCAGCCAGACTGCCGCTGTTATCCAGGCCGCCGCCCCCTCCCGGGTTCTCGCTGCCGCTTTCGGGACTCTCGTTTTCTGGTTGTTCTCCGCCGTTCCCCGGGCTTCCGCTTCCTGTACTTCCTCCGCCGCTTCCCGGATTCACATTTCCAGCACTTCCCTCGCCGCTCCCCGAGCTTCCGCTTCCTGTATTTCCCCCGTCGCCCCATGGACTTCCGCTTCCGGAACTTTCACTTCCTGTATTTCCTCCGCCGCTCCCCGAGCTTCCGCTTCCTGTATTTTCTCCGCTGCTCCACGGACTTCCGTTTCCTGTACTTCCCCCGCTGCTCCACGGACTTCCGCTTCCGGCACTTCCTGCGCTGCTTCCCGAACTTCCGCTTCCGGCACTTCCTCCGCTGCCTTCCGCACGTAAGCTCACTCCCGGCGCCGCCTTGGTCCTGATACCCTTTCCCGGGACATAGACCGGAATGCCCTGTTCATCCACCCAGGCTCCGCTCTCGTCCACCACATAGCCGTCCGGAGTCTTACCGGCCGCATACATAGCACCAAGAGGACGGTCTTTGGCACTCTGTTCGCTGAGATAATAACAATAACCGTCAACCCACTGCCATCCTGTCATCATCCGCCCCCTCGTCCCGTCTGACACAGGATTCAGGAAATACCACGTTCCGTCAGGTGCCAGATACCACCCGGTCTCCATAAAGCCTTCCTGGCCGAACCGATACCAGTCTCCCTGATCCTTCAGCCAGTCGGACCGCACCCTATGTCCGTCCTCTGCCGTGTACTGCCACCGGGAACCATCTGTCTCCCAGGCCCCGTAGACGGCAGTGGAATGGCAGACTGCTATGCCAAGACAGACTGCTGCTGCCCTGTATCCCTTTTTTCTCATGTTCCTCCTTTCCATGTGTGTCTTTTAGTAGGCATTTGCGAAACTCAAAATTTGGCTGAATATTCTGACAATATGTTCCAGGAAAAGCCATTACACCATGGAGCTTAAGACCTAAAAAACAGGAGGGGCCTCTGCCCGAGTGTTTTTTGTCCTACTGGGCTCAGCGGAAGTGCGCTGATGCGCACGCAGGTCATCAACCTAACGGTTGGTGACATTTCTCAGCGGAAGTGCGCTGATGCGCACGCAGGTCAT
>JAAWBS010000053.1 GCA_022792815.1 Hungatella sp. | reverse complement strand
TTTCGCAGATTATAGAAATCTACAAAAAAACAGGTGTTCGTAAAAACGGACACCTGTTTTTTCTACATGAGGAAGACAGGTATATGAAACCAAGGATACCGGAGAAGAAATCGTATGATCTGGTTTATACTTCCTGTGACCGATGATTCCCCTCCATCTGCCTTTACATTCCTCCAAAAATCCGCTATACTTAAACCCATACAAAAGGTTCCGCCGAAAATGCAGGAGGATCAGAGATGCCTACAATCAAAGATATTGCCGTAAAAGCGGGGGTGTCCCACGGCACGGTATCCAATGTGCTGAACAAACGGGGCAACGTCAGCGCCGAAAAAATCCAGCTGGTGGAACTGGCTGCCAGGGAACTGGGGTACAAAGTCAACATGCCTGCTCAGCAGCTTCGGACAGGCACTGCCCGAAAGGTATGTGTCATCCTGCCCGGCATAAGCCCGGAGCGATACAACGACTTATATTTCGGCCTGGAGCAGTATCTTAGAGACTACGATTTCACCATAGAGCTGATCTGCACCAACAATCTGGAGCATTATGAGGAGGCCGCCGTAAAAAAAGCCCTCTCCATCAACTCCATGGCCATCGTCATCGTCAGCTCGGTCTTAAAAAACTACAGGGCCTTTGGGGACGGCACCGGACTTATCTTTGCCGAGCGGATTCCCAGGAGAATACCCGGTCAATCCCTGTGCATCACCTTTGATTTTTCCAGAGCCGGGCGGGAGATCGCTCTGAAATGTGTCAGAGATAACCGTAAAAATATTGCTTTTCTATGCGAGAACAGCCGTTATTCCGACAGCAGGGATTTTTTAGGCAGTGCGTCTGCTGTATTGGAGGAGTGGGGCTGCTCCTACAGGATACTTCCCGGCAATGACGGCATACAGATCAGCAAAGCCTTTGATATCCTCATGTCCAAAGAAGATTTCGATGCTGTGGTCGCCATGAGCCGGGAGGATATCATCCATCTGTACCAGGCCCACGGATATCACAGGGGCAAGCCTCTTCCTGCGATCTATAGTCTCACCGGCAAGGGTCTTGGCCGAGATCTGGGGCTTTTTTGCTATGAGCTGAATTACAAACTGCTGGGACACACGATCGCCAAAAAAATCCTTCACCCTCACGATGGCCCGGAACCGTCTTCCTCTCTCCCTCTGCTGGAGGCGGACAAAAAGGACTGTAAGATCCTCTATCTGGAAAACGACGGCTTTTCTCCCAGCGTCTTTTCCGCCCCGAAAAAAAACCGTTCCCTCAATTTTCTGACTATCCAAAACCTGACTAGCAGGGCCATCGGACAGGTACTTGAAGCCTTTGTAGAAGAGACGGGAATTCATGTCAACATGATCGAAATGTCCTATGACGAGCTTTATAAGATGGCCCAGGCCAGCACATCCAACTGCCCTTATGACCTGATTCGTATCGATATGGCATGGATGGCCGAGTTGGGAGAAACCATATTTGCTCCCCTGCCGGAGTGTGATGACCGAGTGACATGGCTGAAGGGACAGATGATCCCCACCCTGTCCCTCAACTATTCCAAGATTAACCAGATTACTTATGCCCTTCCCTTAGATGTGTGTATCCAGATGCTGTTTTACCGCAGGGATCTGTTTGAGGACGAACTGGTAAAGAGAGAATTCTTTGAGCTGTACCGGAGACGGCTGGAACCGCCTAAGTCCTTCGACGAATTTAACGAGGTTGCCGCATTTTTTACCAGATCCCAAAACGAAAAATCCCGCACCCGTTATGGGGCCACCGCCACCTATGGGCGGACCTTTTTGGCCTCCTGCGATTTTCTGCCTCGGTTTCGGGCTATGGGAACCTCTATTTTTGATAAAAACGGAAGGGTCGATATCCAGACGCCTTATATGAAAAAAGCCATACAGAGCTACCTGGATACCTGCAGGTGTACCGACGGCGGGATCTACCAGTGGTGGAGAGACGTGACCCATCAGTTTTCCGAGGGAAATACTGCCATGCACATCGTATTCTCCAACTACGCCTCCGAGATGCTCCACAACCCGGAATCAAAAGTGGTGGGTAAAATCGCCTACAGCCCGGTTCCCGGCGGGCAGCCTCTCACCGGCGGAGGCTCCATCGGCATCTCCAGGTACAGCTCCAAATACGAAGAATCCATAGAATTTTTGACATGGCTCTACAGCAGGAAGACTGCGGAGGCCATCACTTATCTCGGCGGTTATATCTGCAACCGGGAAATCCACAAGGATGTAGGGCTTCTGGGACTGTACCCATGGCTGGAGGATATGGAAGGCGTATTTAAACCCGGCTGGAGGTTTTACACACACGAGAAAAATCCGGCCTTCAATGAATTTATCTTTGAAGACATTCTGGGCAAAGCGCTGAGATCTATTGCGTCAGGCATCGAAGATGTGGACTCCGCTCTGAAAAAAGCCCAGGCAGAATGCCTGGAGGCATTTTCATAATACAGACAAATCACGGGAATCCTGCCTGTCAGGATTCTCTTTTTTTGAGCCTGCAAAGAGTCTCCGCCTCAAGCACTTATTCTTGGTACGTACCATATATTTATTCAATATCATTTATCATATTTTAACTGTTTACGATATTTTGCATAATATTTTTTTGTATTTTTTTCATATTTTAGATAAATATTATAATTATTTTCTTTTATATATTGACACGTACCAATTAAAAGTGTATAAATAAAGCAGTATAGAAAGGAGGAATAAGGAAATGTACACCAATAATCAGCCCCTCCGGGATCAGGTCGGAAAAAAAGGCTTCTTGATTGCGGCCCACCGGGGAACCTGCGGCGGCAATGTGGTTCAGAACACCTGCCTTGCCTATGAAAATGCCCTTCTCCACGGCGCGGACATGATCGAAGTAGACGCCGCCATGACTACAGACGGAGTCTTCTTCGCCTTTCACAACGGCGAGGAGCCTCTGGAACTGGGCGTGGAGCAGGATATCCGCACCATGACTTCCGAGGAAGTGGAGCAGATGGAGACCCTCAACTGTCTGAGGGAAAAAAGCGGCCAGAAGGTGGAACGCCTGGAGTACGTTCTGGAGCGGTTCCGCGGCAGATGCCTGATCAACATCGACCGTTCCTGGTTCTACTGGAAAGAGATCATCGCATTCCTGGAACGCATGAACATGAACGATCAGATTCTCCTGAAATCCGGGGCGGAGGAGTCCTTGCTTGGGCAGCTGGAGGAAAGCGGTTCCTCTCTCATGTATATGCCCATCATGAAAACCATCGAGGAGTGGGAAGCAGTCACCCGTCATCATGTCAATGTGGCGGCGGCCGAACTGATTTTCCAGGACTTGGACAGTCCTTTTATCCGCCCGGAATTCATAGCCGGACTGAAAAAGGCAGGCATCTCCCCGTGGGTCAATGCCATCGACTTAAACAGCTCCATCGTCCTTTCCGGCGGTCTGTCCGACAATCTGGCTATCCGTGAAGGCTTTGACAAAGCATGGGGAAAACTTATGGAACTTGGATTTGAGATCATCCAGACCGACTGGCCTGGGTTACTGAACACATATCGAAATCAAAAAGAGAGGTAAAAACATGATGAAGAACAAAAAACAGCTTACAGCCCTTGGTTTATCCGCATTGATGGCAGTCTCCCTGACCGCCTGCAGTTCCGGCTCCGGTTCGGCCCCTGCCTCCTCCCAGCCTGCACAGACCGGCGCTCAGGATTCGGTTGCACCGGCCCAGGTGGACAAAAGTCAGCGGCTGATCGTCTACACCAATTCCGGCTCCAACGGCAGAGATGCCTGGCTGAAAGAGGAGGCTGCCTCTGCCGGGTATAATGTGGAGGTGGTTCAGATTCAGGGCGGAGACCTGGCCAACCGCATCATCGCCGAGAAAAACAATCCCCAGGCGGACCTGGTATTCGGCTTAAACTCCATTGAGTATGAAAAGCTGAAAAAAGAAAGCGTCCTGGATCCCTGGGAGCCTGACTGGGCCGGCGATGTGGACATGAGCCTGGGAGATCCTGACGGCTACTATTATCCCATCGTCATCCAGCCTCTGGTCAACATGATGAACGCGGACTTGGAAAATCCCCCCAAGGACTATCTGGAACTTTTGGACCCTCAGTGGAACGGGAAATACACCATCTTAAACTTCGGCGGCGGTACAGGCAAGACCATGCTGGCAGGCCTCTTAGTCCGCTTCCGGGATGACAGCGGGGAGTTCGGCATCTCCGAGGAGGGCTGGGAGACCGCCAAAAAATGGATCCAGAACGGCCACATGGAGCAGTCCGGCGAAGACTACGTGGGCAACACCATCTCCGGTCAGATTCCCATCTGTGAGATGTGGGGCAGCGGCGTTCTGCAGAACCAGACCGAACGGAATTATCAGTTCCAGATCCTGGTCCCTGAGGTGGGGGTTCCCTATGTGACAGAGCAGGTCGCCATGGTCACCGGTTCCAAAAACAGAGAGCTGGCCGTGGATTTTGCCAACTGGTTCGGCTCTGCCGACACCCAGGCCAAATGGATGAAACAGTTCGGCACTATCCCCTGCCAGCCTGCGGCTTTAGACCAGGCCGACGATGCCATCAAGGATTTTGTAGCCAAGGTTCATCCTCAGGATATGGACTGGGGATTTATCGCAGAAAATATTGAACAATGGGTCGAGAAATGTGAGCTGGAATTTTTACAGTAGGCCCGTCTTCACCTTTTGCAGGGAGATTGAACATGATTGAATTTAAGAATCTGGAAATTAAATACGGGAATTTTACGGCGATCAGGGATTTAAACTTGACCATCAACGACGGAGAATTTTTCACCTTTCTGGGTCCTTCCGGCTGCGGAAAGACCACGACTTTAAGAGCTCTGGTGGGCTTTATCGAGCCCAGCGGCGGCCAGATCGTGGTGGACGGAAAGGATGTCACCAACACTCCGGTGGAAAAGAGGAATATTGGTATGGTATTTCAGAGCTATGCCCTGTTCCCCACCATGACCGTGTATGAAAATCTGGCCTTTGGCCTGAAAGTAAAAAAGATGTCCCCGGCAGAGATCGACAAGAAGGTCAAGGATGTGGCCAAGGTCATCGAGATCAAAGATGAGCAGTTATCCCGCAATGTGTCTGAATTGTCCGGAGGCCAGCAGCAGAGAGTCGCCCTGGCCAGGGCCATCGTCTTAGAGCCTCATATCCTCTGCCTTGACGAGCCTTTATCCAACCTGGATGCCAAACTCCGGGTGGGCCTGCGCAGCGAGCTGAAAAACCTGCAGAAAAACTTAGGGATCACCACCCTCTATGTCACCCATGACCAGGAGGAGGCTTTAACCCTCTCCGACCGCATCGCCGTGTTCAACAACGGTTTCGTGGAACAGGTAGACAAACCCTACAACATCTACAATCACTCTAAATCCGAATTTGTGTGCGATTTTATTGGTGAGATCAACCGCCTCTCCCCCGCCCTTGCCGGGGAAATCGCCCGTCAGGTTCCCGGCATTCTGGCAGCGGACAAGCGCTGCTACATCCGTCTGGAGCGCATCTCCTTAAAGCCCAGGGAGAAAACCGCCAAAATCCAGGGCATTATCAGAGACTTTGACTACAACGGCGTCATGACCAAATACCGGGTGGATACACCGGACTGCCAGATTCGTGTCATCCATGTCAATGACGGAACACCGTTTATGGAGGCAGGCCAAAGTCTTACCATGTACCTTGACCCCAAAGACATTATGCAGTTCTAAGGGAGGCGCTCTATGAAAAACACAGCAAAATCAAAACCGGTCAGTATCCGGACATTGATGGTGAAGATCGTTATCGCCTGGGCCATTGTGGCATTTGTCCTGTTCCCCAATGTAAGCCTTTTAGGCAGCGTCTTTTACAAAAACGGCCAGTTCTCCACCGAGGTGTTCGGCAAGGTGTTCGGTTCCGCCAGAGCCATGAAAAGTTTGAAAAACAGCTTTATCCTGGCCTTCACCCTGGTCGTGACTGTCAATGTGGTGGGAACCCTAAGTGTGCTTTTGACAGAGTACTGGGACATTAAGGGCGCCAAAATCCTCCGTCTCGCCTACATGAGCTCCCTGATCTACGGCGGCGTAGTCCTGGTCTCCGGGTACAAGTATGTGTATGGGGCCAACGGGATTCTGACCAAAATGCTTCTCAAGCTGTTTCCGGCCATGAATCCCGGATGGTTTGTGGGATACGGGGCAGTGGTCTTTGTCATGACCTTCTCCTGTACCCAGAACCACATGATGTTTCTGAAGAATGCCATCCACGGCCTGGACTACCACACCATTGAAGCGGCTAAAAACATGGGAGCATCCGGGGCTGCTATCTTCTTCCAGGTGGTGATGCCGGTTTTAAAGCCCACCTTTTTTGCCATCACCATCCTGACGTTTCTGACCGGCCTTGGGGCCATGTCCGCACCGCTTATTGTGGGAGGCGATAATTTTCAGACCATCAACCCCATGATTATCACCTTCTCCAAATCCAGCTATTCCAGGGAGGTGGCGGCATTTCTGGCTGTCCTTTTAGGTCTGGCCACCATCCTTTTGCTGGCCGTATTCAGCAGAATTGAGAAAGGCGGAAACTACATCTCCGTATCCAAGACCAAGGCCAAGCTGAAAAAGCAGAAGATTGACAATCCGGTGTTTAACATCCTGGCACACATCATCGCTTACTTTATGTTTGCCATCTATGTCATTCCCATCATCCTGGTGGTCCTGTACTCCTTCTGTGATTCTCTGTCCATCAAGACAGGGGAAATCACGCTGGGCTCCTTTACTCTGGCAAACTATCGAAAGCTGTTTACCAGCATCGACGCTGTCAAGCCCTATCTGGTCAGCATCGTCTACTCTCTTGCGGCAGCGGTTCTGGCCGTGACTGCCGCCGTCATCTGCGCCAGGTTTGTAAAAGCTGCCAAGCATAAGTTTGATATCTTTTTCGAGTGGGGTATGCTGATTCCCTGGCTGCTCCCCTCCACCCTCATCGCCTTGGGGCTCATGACTACCTACGGGGAACGGCATGCCATCATTTTCAACTATGTGATGGTGGGCACGGTCGTGCTGATGCTTGTGGGCTACACGGTTGTCAAGCTTCCCTTCTCCTACCGCATGGTGAAGGCGGCATTGTTCAGCCTGGACAGCGATCTGGAGGAAGCCGCCAAATGTATGGGGGCAGGTACCCTGTACACCATGATCAAGGTAATTATTCCTGTCATCTTTCCGGCCATCATGTCCGTGATCATTCTGAACTTTAACGGTATGCTGTCGGATTACGACCTGTCCGTATTTTTGTATCATCCTCTGTTTCAGCCTTTGGGCATCGTGATCAAGGCGGCTTCCGACGAGTCGGCAGCCATCGACGCCAAGGCCATGAGCTTTGTATACACGGTCGTGCTGATGGTCCTCTCCTCGATCGCCCTGTATTTCGGTCAGGGAAGCGGAATGGCCAGAATCCGGCAGTGGAAGCAGCGGCGTCTGGAAAAAAGAATCGCAGGGAATTGACAGATCATATCTCCCGCGGTCCTTCGAAAATCCGGCGGGCAGGGCTCCCTCTTTGCATCACAGCAAACGGGAAGATGGTGTAACCCATTTTACTGAGTTACACCGTCTTCCCTGGATTCTTCTATTTTATGGCATGCCTGACGGACTCCTCCCGCTATACCTCATCTTCTCAATCACACAGCTGTGGCTCTTATTTCTGTCATCCTTATGGTAATTCATCCCCATTAACAGGACCCTCCCGCATACCAAGGCGGGCTTCATTCCCAGTCTTCATCAGTCTCCTCCTCCGGGCCCGATCTCCTTGTTTGCCTCATTGTATCCCAAAAGCCCCCAAAATCACATACACACTTTTAAGGCTCAGGAGGCACTTTTTCATCACTTTAGGTAGATTTATTTTTCTCCTCAGGTTATAATGAAAAAACAGTCCAACAGAAACGGAGACGACAGATGAACAGAAAAATCATATTTTTTGATATAGACGGGACGATCTTTTCCACCCGCATCGGCAGGGTAACCGACCGGGTAAAGGCGTCCATCGCCCAGGCCCAAAAGCGGGGGCATCTGTGCTTTATCGCCAGCGGAAGGCCCTGGTCCTTCATCGCCGGGAATATCAAGGCCATGGGATTTGACGGATATGTGCTCGCCAACGGGGCTCACATCCGGTATCAGGGCCGGGATCTGGGGATCCGGCACTTACCGCGGGAGGATGTGGACAGTCTGTGCCGCAGCTTCCGCAAGAGAGGCATCCAGTACATCCTGTCAACCCCCTCCTACTCCTACTTAGACCCGGCATTTACGAGCCTGCTTAACTTTTACAGAGGATGCAACATCGACATGGAACAGATCCTTCACGATTTTGAGGAGGAGGAAGTGCTTGACAGGACGATCAAGGTGGAGGCCTGGATGGAGACCCAGGAGCAGTCCGAGTATGCCGCCTCCTGCTGCGGGGCTTTTGCCAGCGAGATCCGCGGGCCCGGGCAGACCACAGAGCTCTACGGAAAACAGGTCTCTAAAGCCACCGGGATCAAAGAGGTGCTCCGGATGCTCTCCATCCCTGTAGAGGACAGCTTCTGTTTCGGGGACGGACCCAATGATGTGGAGATGTTTGAGACGGTGGGAAACGGCTTCGCCATGGAAAACGGAGTAACGGCCGTAAAGAGCATCGCCCAAAAGATCTGCCCAAGTGTGGAAGACGACGGGGTGGCAGTGGCTATGGCGGAACTCTTTAAACGGCATATCCTGTAGAGAAGGAGTCTTTCTATGCGTATCTCCAACCTGCATATTCGAAATTTCAGGTCCATCCGCAGCCTGACGGTGGCGGATATCGAGAATGCCCTGATTCTGGTGGGCAAAAACAACACCGGAAAAACCCAGATTCTCAACGCCCTCCGGGCCGCTCTGGGCGACTATCCGGTGTCTGTCTTAGACTTTAACGACAAGAGGCAGAACATTGAGATTTCTCTCATCCTGGAGATCAGCGAGGAGGACCTGCGCCTCCTTCACAGTCACCGCCTCATCAGCCAGTATCGGCGTTATGACGCCTGGCTTAAGGACTTTTCGGCCAAACTGCCCTCCTTTTCCGACGGGCAGCTGACCTTCTCCTGCATCATCAATCACCACGGGGAGGTCCGCTATTTTGACGGCGTCCGCAAGCACAACCGCTACATTCCTCAGCTTCTCCCTCGGCTGTATTTTATCGGCACCGCGCGGGATGTCCGGCTTTTGCAGGATGATCTTCTGATGTTTCAGGACGATCAGCAGCTTGTAAAGCTCCGGTCCGACGTGTGCATGTTCGACCCGGCCAAGGTGTGCAGCCAGTGCTTTTCCTGCATCGGGCTGATCAACCAGAAGCAACCCAAGGAGCTGCAGCTGTGCGAGACGGCCAAGCTGTTGGAATACAAGATGTACCAGCTGAATTTAAACAGCTTCTCCCAAAGACTCAATGAGAACTACCGCAAAAACGGCGGGCCCGAACGCCTGACCTACACTCTCACCTGCAACCACAATGAGCTGTTTCACATCGATGCCGCCGTGTGGCAGAAGGACAGTCCTCACGGAAGTCCCGTGGAGCAGCTGGGCAACGGTATGAAGAGTATCTACATGCTGTCTCTCCTGGAAACTTATGTGGAGGACGAGAACCGGATCGCCAGCATCATCATGGTGGAGTACCCGGAACTGTTTCTCCACCCCTCCATGCAGAAGACGGCGGGTGAGATCCTCTATCGCCTCTCCAAGAAAAACCAGGTGATCTTCACCACCCACTCCCCCAACATGATCGTCAATTTCTCCAGCCGGCAGATCCGCCAGGTTCAGCTGGACGAGGACGGCCATTGTTTTGTCCGGGATCACGCGGATATCGACGAGATCCTAGATGACTTAGGGTACAATGCCGTGGATCTTCTCAATGTGGGCTTTGTCTTCATCGTGGAGGGCAAGCAGGATAAAAATCGCCTGCCCATTCTGTTGGAAAACTATTATTCCGAACTTCACGATAAGAAGGGCAACCTCACCCGGGTCTCCATCCTCACCACCAACAGCTGTACCAACATCCGCACCTACGCCAACCTAAAGTACATGAACCAGGTCTATCTCCGGGACCATTTCCTCATGATCCGGGACGGGGACGGCAAGGACCGGGAGGAACTGGCCGCACAGCTGTGCCGGTATTATGACGACCGAAACCTGGAGGATGCGGATAAGCTTCCCCGGGTGGACCGCCGCAATGTGCTGATCCTAAAATACTATTCCTTCGAAAACTATTTCCTCAACCCCGCCATCATGGCCGGGCTGGGCATCATCCGGGACGAAGAGGATTTCTGGGAAACTCTCCTGGAAAAATGGCAGAGCTACTTAGGGCGTCTGACCTGCGGGCTTCATCTGAAGGAGGTTCTGGGAAAGGACCTGGAATCTGTCGATGACATAAAAGAGCATTTTGAGGAGTTTAAGATCTATATGCGGGGCCACAACCTGTTTGATATATTTTACGGCCGGTATAAGAATAAGGAGACGGAGATTTTGAAACGCTACATTCAGATGGCACCGCGAGAGGAGTTTGAGGATATCCTGGATGCCATCGACGCCTTTGCGTTTTTTGACAGTAAGAGGCAGTGACGGAACCGGCCTCCGGGCGGCTTCGTCACTGCGGAAGAGGTGCCCCATGATTCTTTTTTATATCTTGATCGACGGGCCGCTTTTCTCAATCCTATCTTTCAAATTAGATACAAAATACTGAAAGCTGGGGGAATGATTATGCTCCAAATCCATAAAAGCCCCGATCCTGTCTGCCCACTCTTTCTTCGCTTTCCCCACCTCCGTATAGGCATTGCCGGCTTTCTTTCGCAGGCCACTTAACCCGTTTTTGTATACAGCATTAGCCAGTACCTCCCATGTGTCTCCGATCTCATCCTGAGTATAATTTTTTACAGCACCTTTTCTCACATTGGGATATGCCGCTTCTATGGCTTCCATATCGCCAAGCAGCCATGCCTCCATCTCCTTGACTGCAATACAAAACACATGATCTGTAAAAACCATACTCTCTATCGCCAATATTTCCAATTCTTTCCGAAACATCTCTGTGTCGCGCATATCATTGTCCAATACCACCACAATAGCGGTATCCTTCATGCCGGACAGTTTTCTATCAAATGCCCGCAAATACATTCTTAAATCGTTCAACAAATTTCCTGTTTTTCTATCCGTCAAGTTTCCTGTTCTTTTTAAATGGCCAAGACCATGGAATGATTTACTGTCATAGTAAATCTCCCTTCCGCAATAATGCTTTATTAACTTTTCCATAATGTGGCCGATCAGCACTTCTGTAGATTCATCCTCAATCAAAAATTGAAAATACATATTTCCTCCTTATCCGAAGTACTTACTGTACCACATATCTCCCACTTCCACACCCTCTTCAGAAAGTTCTTTTACAAATGGGTATTCTGAGGCCTCCTTCACTGTAGAAAAACCATTTTCCCCTTTGGTCAAAACCCATACATTCTCCGGTGCAAGGGCATTTACAAAAAACGGGCTGTGAGTAGTCACAAAAATCTGCTTCGAAAATCCGCTTCCCACGCTTCCAATCATTTCATCGGCAAGTGTACTTAAATATTGATGATAAAGGCCGTTTTCCGGTTCCTCAATAAACACCAGCTGTCTTGGGTTCTTTTCATGCAGTAACAAATAGTACGCAAATAGTTTCAAGGTTCCATCAGACATCTTTTGTGAATAAAAAGCCTCTTTAAAACCTGATTCCCAAAATTTCAACATCATCTGTCCGTTTTCAAAGCGAATCGGCTCCACTTTTTCTATTCCCGGAAGTTTATCCTGAATCTCCTCTAACACCTTTTTAAAATCTTTTGGATTTTCCCGAAACATATACTGTGCTACATTGTTAATATTACTGCCTGTCCTGTTTAAATAGGCTTGAGGCGCTGCAGACTGTATCATTCTGGCCGAATCCGGAGAAAAATAGCACAAAAACCAGCTTCTTAAAAAGTTCAGGAATTTTTCTACTCTTCCATATTGCTTCATAGCCCCCAATGTGACAATGCCCAGCTTACGGATATCATTTAATTCTACATCTACCGGTTTTCCCACAATACTTCCGTCATCGTTTTGTCCTGTTTCTTCATTTTCACTTCCTTCAAAAACATATCCTTTTCCTTCCTGTAAATATAAAAAAGAGCGCGGCCACCCATAGCGTTCTACTCTTTGCCTGAGCCGCTCCTGCTTAACATATGGACGACCCGTTTTATCCAGAGCAATCTCTAATTGGTAGGTAATTGGACGTGTATTGCTTGATTCTCTATAATACAATTCAAAAGAAATGGGGCCTTCCGCGTTTTGGGAGATTAACTTTTCATAGCCCCCTCGATTATTGGCATCACAGGCTTCCTCCACTCCCATCTCCAGACAATCCGCAATAAATCCAAACACATCTGCAAAAGTACTTTTCCCGTTTCCGCTTGGACCTATGATTGCCACCAGATTGCCCAGCGCCTTTACTTTCTGATTCGAACGGGTTTTTCCCATAATGATATCTTTCAACGGACCGTAATTCTGGATTCTGATTCCCTCGATTTTTCCCATCTTATACTCCTTGCTTACTAAACTTTTATATTGGCATTTGCGAAACTCAAAACTTGGCTGAATATTCTGACAATATATTCCAGGAAAAGCCATTACGCCATGGCGCTGAGACCATAAAACTTTTACAAAACAGTCGGCGTCACGCCATCCTCCCATCTCCCAAGATACCTGACTCGAAGACTACCGATTCCTCTCATCTATTATGCTCTTTTTTGGCTGGCCAGTCAAGCTGCCCCCTCCTTTTTCTCGTACAAAAAATGGGCAGCTTGACATACACTCGCGCCGAAGCGCGGTTACAACAGCAACAAAAGCCGTAAAACAGGAAAGACCTGTTTTACGGCTTTTCAAACACTCATGAACCATAGAAGACAAACAGCAGATACCCCAAGGTCAGGCACAGCCCGATACAGAACAGCATCAGTCCGAATGAGAAACTCTGTTCCACCAGGACTCCGGTGTGTTTCATCTGCTTTTCCCTGGCAATCAGCCGATGGACCGCAGACACTCTGAGCTGTCCCGTGTGTTCCCTTTTAAAGACACGATCCGTGAGGGCAGACCACCTGTCCAGGAAACCGCCCAGCACATGGGCCAGCCAGTTGTCCTCCAAGTGAGCCTTGGGCTCCGGAAGCTGGCGGCAGAAGGTCTTTCTGGAGAGAAGGACCACCCCGTCTGCCATGGAATCCATGGCTCTGCATATCACTGCCAGCAGGCCGGTCTTAAAGGCAGGCCGGTAGACCAGGTTCTCCAAGTCAAGCCAGGACGGCCATCGGTCCACATAACATCGCCTCTTCTCTGCCCCTTCCACGTTCTCCGGCACCATCATCCATCCCCGGATCACCACCACGTACAGCAGCACACCGATGGCGATGGAGATGAGACCGCCCTTTAAATTGGCAAAGGCAAAATAGTGCACATCATGGGCATGACCGTGGGCCATGAAAAATTCCTGCCCCAAATCCGCGATCCGGTTCATGGTGAGACCGGGCAGCATACCCAGGACCGGCAGGATGGCGGCCGCGGCCACCAGGACGGTTCGGCTGAGAGGCATCATATAGTGGGCGGACATCTGGTCAAATTCCGCCTGTCTTTTAGGATGCTGATCCACAAACAGGGCCACAAACAGCTTCAGCATGTAGGCTACCGTCATGCCTCCGGTAAAGAGAAACACCCACTCGGCTTTTTTCCAGAAGTCCTGGCTTACCAGCATCGCCTGAAGGCTCTGGGGCACTCCCGCCGCCATGGCGCCTCCCCCCTCCTCCAGAAGGAGGATATACTCCACGATGCTCTCATGGAGCAGAGTCTTGCTGACATAGCCGTTCCACAGAGGGATTCCGCCGATCCCCAGCGCTCCCATGAGAAAGCAGAACATGAGAGCGGGTTTCTTCCGGCCAAATCCCCTGACATCATTGAGATGCAGCTGATGAAGGTTCATATACACAGCGCCTGCACACAGAAACAGAACCAGCTTGATCAGAGAGTGATTGACCATGTGCAGGAACGCTCCCCGGACAGCCAGCAGGTTTCCCTCACCCGCCCAGGAGAGGACACCGGACATGCCGATGCCTGTCAGAATAAAACCGATCTGGGACACAGAGGAACAGGCCAGCGTCCTCTTTAGATTGACGGAAAACATGGCCAGGAGGGCTCCCAAAAACATGGTGAAAAGCCCCAGCCCTGTGATCAGAAGGCCCCAGGCCCCGTCCCTGCCGAACATGACGCAGGACACCAGGATGATGCCGAATACTCCCGCCTTGGTCAGGATACCGGACAGCAGAGCGCTGGCCGGAGCCGGAGCGACCGGGTGTGCTTTCGGAAGCCAGATATGAAGGGGGAAACACCCTGCCTTGGCTCCAAAGCCGAACAGCATCAGAAGTCCTGCGGCATACAGCTGAGCCTTGGGGGAGGCAAACTCCGCTCCGGCCCCATTTGCAGACCACTCTCCGGCAAGGACTTTCTCCGCCGCTTCTTTCATCTGGTCCATCTCAAGAGTCCCCAGCACATGGTGGAGGAGAAACAGCCCCATCAACATCACCATGCCGCCTAAGACTGCCACAGCCAGGTAAGTCTCAGCCGCCCTCATGCTCTCCGGCTTCTCGTCAAATGCCACCCACACATAGGAGGTGAAGGACATGATCTCAAAAAAGATAAAAGTGGTGTACAGATCCGCCGACAAGAAGACTCCCACTGTGGCGGCAAAAGTAGCCCAGAAGAACAGGTAATATCGGGACTTCTTCTTGTAATGAGCCATGTATTCCTTGGAAAATGCCCCGCTGACACCCCACATCAGCACTGCGATCAGCACATACACCAGACGGAATCCGTCCAACTTCCAGTGCAGTCCCATGCCGCAGAAACCGGGGAGCACAACATTCATCTCTTCTATCATCCCGCCTCACCTCCAATCGTCATCAAAAGTCTCATGAGAGGAGCCGAATGGACACCGATCACCACGATGGCCCCGGCAAAAATCACCAGGGGCACCACCATCCTCCAGCTGGGGTCGGTCACTTCCTGACTGGCTGTCTTTGCTGTCTCCTCATCAAATCCCGGCTTTTCACCCTTTCCTGCAAGCCTGGGGAAATAGGCCCGAACCACCACGGTCATCATATAGATCCCCGTCATCAGGGCCGAGTACAAAAGCACTGCCACACCCCCGATCCCAAGGCCGCTTCCCGAATCGAAGGCCGCCATGGCCAGATTCCATTTGCTGATAAATCCCGCAAACAGAGGAATCCCCATCAGCGACAGGCTGGATATGGTGAGACAGGCAAAGGTCACGGGCATCTTCTTTCCCAGACCGTTGAGCTGATAGATGTAGGTCTTCCCCGACTGATGCATCACCGCACCGGCACAGAAGAAGGCGCAGATCTTCATAAATGCGTGGGCCACCAGGTGGCTTAAAGCCGCCGCGAGGCCGAATGGCGTCATCAGGGTCGCCCCGAAAAGGATATAGGACAGGTTGCTGACCGTAGAGTAGGCCAGACGCCTCTTCCAGTGCACTTCTCTCACCGCCATGGTGGAACCGAAGGCGATGGTCACCATGGCTGCCCCCATGACCACCCACTGAGCCCAGCTTCCTCGTAAGAACTCGGCGCCATAGGAAAAGTAGGTCAGACGCAGGATGGCGAAAGCGCCCGATTTCACCACTGCCACCGCGTGGAGCAGAGCCGTCACCGGAGTGGGAGCCACTGCCGCCTTGGGGAGCCACCTGTAGCAGGGAAACAGAGCCGCCTTGACTCCGAACCCGAAGAACGCCAGCACATAGAGTAAAAGCAGAGTGTCCCGATTGGCCATGGCACGGGGCATATCCAGCATCCCCCCTGCCACAAACTCCGACGTCCCGATGCCGGAATAGCCCAGCACAAAGATGAGTCCCAAAAAGGCAAAGGCTGCGCCTCCGATGGAGTAGTACAGATAAGCCCTGGCGGCTCTCACCGCCTCCACGGTCAGCGTAAAGAGAACCAGGGGCAGAGTCACTAAGGTGAGCATCTCGTAAAACAGATACAGGGTCACCAGGGTGCCTGACAGCGCGATGCCCATAGTGATTCCGTAAGTCATGGTATAGAAGGCGAAGAAAGTATTTTTCCGCTCCTCATGCTTCATATATTCGAAAGCATAGAGGGTCGCCAGAGGCCACAGAAAAGCCACCAGCCCGGCAAACACACTTCCCATCTGGTCCAGCTTGAACATCACAGTCAGAACGGAATACAGCCGAAATACCACCAGACGCCGCTCTCCGCTCATGCTCCCCGCGATGGCTGCTGCCACAAAGAGACTGTTCAAAATCACCAGCCCCTCGATAAAAAGCTCCTGCTTCCGGTTCCATTTCTCATCTCTCACAGGGCGGATCAACATGATGATGCCGCTGATGAGAGGAAAAAGCACCGGGAGAGCCAATATGATATCGCTCATAATCATCCCTCCGTCACAGTACTGCCGCCGCTATGGACTGCACCATAGAAATCAGCTGTCCCGGGAAACAGCCAAACAAAAAGGCTGCCGCCGCCAGCACGGCAATGGGTTCCAGCATCAACCAGGACGGCTCCTTGCCTGCCAGCTTCCTCTTCTCGATCTCCTCACCCTTAAAATCATGGCCGGGGAAGAATCCTGTAATGGTGAGAGGCAGCAGATACCCTGCCGTCAGAAGGGCGCTGACCAGCAGCACCGCAGGCCCGACCCAGCTAAAAACTCCGGTTCCTGAGGACAAAGCCCCCGAGGCCAGATACCATTTGCTGACAAATCCGCTTGCAGGCGGAATTCCGATCAAGGCCAGAGAAGCTATGGTGTAGCAGGTTAAGGTTTTGGGCATCACGGTTCCCAGCCCTCTCATCTGCTCCACCCTGGTCCATCCCGTGGTCACGATAATGGCGCCTGCCGTCAAAAACAGGGCATGTTTGATCACAGAGTGGAACACCACATGAATCAGAGCTCCCACAAACCCAACCGGATTCAGAAGGCTCAGACCAAAGAGCACATAGCTGACCTGGCTCACCGTAGAGTAGGCCAGACGCTTCTTCATCACCGGCTCCCGGTAAGCCAACAGGGAGCCCATAAACACAGTCACAAGGGTCAGAAGGATCCACACAGTCTGTACCCAGGTTCCCCGAAGCCTGTCAGGCCCGATGACATAGTACACCACCCGGAGGATCGCCAGCACACCTGCCTTGGTAATGAGGCCGGAGAGCACCGCGCTGGCGGATGCCGGAGCCACGGGATGAGCCGTAGGCAGCCAGCCGTGAAGGGGAAACATGCCTGCCTTGGTTCCGAATCCTACGATCATGCAGAACGCGGACACCAACAGCAGCCCCTCTTTCCCGGCAAGTGCCTCGTCGCTCAGGATCCCGCCCGCCGTAAAGGTCAGATCTGCGGACACCCCGGCCACAAAAAAGATGCCAAACAGCGCCAGAAATGCTCCCGCTACGGAATAGAACAGGTATTTGAGGCCTGCCCTCACCGCTTCCCTGCTGCGCTCATGGAGCACCAAAGGCAGGGAGGTCAGGGTCATCAGCTCATAAAACACATACAGGGTGATGAGATTGGCGGAAAAATTCAGTGCCATCAGCACTCCCACCACCATCAGATAGTATCCGAAAAACCGATGTTCTTCCTCCTCATGGGACATATAGGCCACCGAGTAAATCCCTACCAGCAGCCACACCGCTGCGGTGAGAGCGGCAAACAGCCGGCTTATGTCATCCACCCGCAAGCTTATGGTCAGCTGCTCGGTCAGTCTTAAAACCGTCAGACTTCCTCCGCTCGCAAGAGCCCACACGGTCAAAGCGGCCTCCAGCACCAGAACTCCTGTAGAAAGGCCTGTCAGATAACTTCTGTTTTTCCGGAACACCTTTCCCGTCAGCACCAGAATTCCCGCCGCCATGGGACAGAGCATGGGAAGCAATAAAATCATATTTCCTTCCATCATATCATCTCCTCCTAATCAAACATCCCAAGGCCGTCTGAAATCGCCTGCACGATAGGCTGGGAAGCCATTCCAAGTACCAGGTTCACACCGATAAAGCAGAGGATGGCCAGCTTTAACTTCCAGGAACTTTTGGCATTGACAGGCTCCGGTATCGGGTCGTCCTCCGCCCTCCGTCTTGAGTACAGCGTGATCACAAGCCGCAGAAAGTAAATGGCATTGAGGGTCGTGCTGACCGCCAGAACAAACAGGGTGGGGAGCATCTTGTGGGGGCTCTCCTGTGCCGATGTGGCAAACAACAGCTTGGAGATAAATCCCGACAGCATAGGGAAACCCACCATAGACAGAGATCCCACTGCAAAGCCGATTCCTGCCAGTGGATTGCGGTAGGCCGCGCCCCGAAGGCTGACAAAGTCTTTCTTATCCCCTGACACCTCGTAAAGTCCCACTGCACTGATAAACAGAAGGGCCTTTGTGGCAGAGTGAGTAAAGATATGGAACAGAGCCGCCACCATTCCGGAGGGAGTGCCCAGGCCGATCCCCATGTAGATGTAGCCGATCTGGGCCACCGAGGAGTAGGCGGTCATTCTTCTTGTATCCGTCTCCTGGATGGCATGGACAGACCCCATCACCATCCCGGCGACGCCGAAGGCATACAGGACATTGGCCATCTGGCTGGAGATCACATGGTCATATCCCAGCACCCGGTAAAAAATCTTTACCAGCAAAAAGATATATCCTTTGGACACCAGGCCGGACAGCACGGCGCTGGCTGTGGGAGTGGCATATCCGTAAGTGTCCGGAATCCAGTAGTGGAAGGGATACAGGCCGCTTTTGATGGCCAGACCCACACTGATCACCGCCATGATCACCAGCATGGGGATCCGGTAGTCCCCCGCCGCCGCCAAAATCTCCACCGATTCCTTGGCCGGACTCATCAGCAGGTGTCCTGTCACGTCGTACAGAAGGCTTAAACCGATGAGGAACAGACCGGAACCGATCTGACTCATGATCATATAGCGGATGGCCGCGGACATACTGCGCCCTTTCTGCCGGATCATGATCAGACCGCAGCCTGCGATGGTATTGATCTCCACAAAAACATAGGCCGTAAACAGGTCATTGGTATACACAAGGGCCAGAAGGGAGCTGAGCATCAAGTCGATCATAATATAGAACAGATTTAATTTCTTCTCCTCCACATCCTCTGCCGTGTGATCCAGTCCGCCGAGAACCGCCAGAAACATCACCACGCCAAACATGACGGCGGTCAGCCCTTCCAGCACTCCCGCCCGGATCTCATTGCCCCAAGGGGCGGGGAAATGTCCCATCATGTAGGTGTAGCTCTCCCCGGTCCTCAGACAGAAGGCCAGGGTGGCACCGGAGAGAAGAGTGGTGATGCCGATCATGGCCAGGCTTAGGTTTCTGGCCTTCCTCCCGCTTAACACAGAGGACAGGATGCCGGAAAACATAGCCAGGATAATGGAAAAAAACGGAAAATTCTGCACCAGACTCATGACTGTTCCTCCTCCTTCGCCAAAATTAAAATCTCATCCAGGTCCAGAGAGTGATACCTCTCATAGAGCCGGATCGTCAGAGACAGCATGAGAGCCGTGGTGCTGACGCTGACCACGATGCCGGTCAGCACCAGTCCGCTGGGCACAGGGTTGATGTAGGCGCTTACCTCCTGGCCCCCGTCCACCACGATGGGTACCGCCCGCCCTGTGATGTAACCTTTCGATGCCAAAAACAGATAGGTTGCGGTGTCCATGATATTCATTCCCAAAATCTTTTTGATCAGATTCCGGTGGAGAAGCAGTATGGTAAAACCCACGCCGAACAGAATCACCGCAGCTGTCTCTTCAATATTAAACAACAGATGGTTGATCACTGCCATCTCACATTCCTCCCTTCCGGAACAAGGTATAGAACACATACATGGTGCAGGCCACTACCAGGCCTACACAGATATTGAGAGGAAGAATCAGCCCGCTGCTCAGGATAGCCCCCGGCGTCCCCGTAGGGATCCCGCTCTCCAGATGATTGGCCCCTGTAAAGAAGGAATAGCTTTTGGCCAGACAGTAGAAGGTCAGGGCGCAGAGGGTCGTCCTCTTGTAGATCTTCTCCGTAAACATCCGGCTCATCTTCTCATAACCGTAGGCATTCAGATACAGGATCAGACCGGAACCCAAGACCGCACCGCCGGAAAACCCTCCGCCCGGGGACAGGTGACCGTTTAACACGATATAGATTCCGAAGATCAGGATAATCGGCACCAGCACGCAGGCACATTTCTGAAGAACGACATCGTTTTTCGGCTCGAACAGCCGGTCGTCACTCTCCGCGATCATCTTTCTCACGCTCTCGTCCTTGCTGTCCGCATCCAGGCGCAGCAGCACCAGGACACAGCAGGAAGCGATAAACAGCACACAGGATTCTCCAAATGTGTCGAAAGCACGGTAATCCAGAATCATGCCGGTGACGATGTTGACCGCCCCGGTCTCCTGCAGTCCCTTTTCGATATACCGGGCTGCCACCTCATTGTTGGCCGGATTGTCTGCACCGCCGGTTGGGGGCAGAGCTGCCACAGTCCACAGAAGCACCAGGATGATGCCGATACATAAAATCACGGACATCACCTTATAAAATCTCTGAAAATACCGGATCCCACGGGCTCTCAGCACAGCCCTTTTATCCGCATTCTCCGCCGAGAGGCGGGACAATTCTTCACCGTAGGCCTTTTTCTGAGCCGCTTCTGCCTCAAAGGTCTCCTCAGGCCTGACGATGGCCTCACGAGCCTCCATATTCCGGCTCAAGGTATCGCTTTCCCCGTTCAGCCACTGTAAAAAGCGAAAAGCCATACTCGTCTCATAGTCATCCCTTCTCCTGCTCATCTTGCTCCTCCTTTCGGATCGCTCTGATCTTTTTTAAGGTCAGGAAAAACAGAATACTGGTTACCCCGGCGCCTACCGCCGCCTCTGTGATAGCCAGATCCGGTGACTGGAGAATCATCCAGATCACACACATCACCAGGCTGTATGACATGAAGATAATAATCGAAGTCAGCAGATCTTTCGTAAACGCCACCGACACTGCGCACACGATCAGGCTCAGCAAAAGGACACACTCAAACACTCTCATCTGCTTTCTCCTCCCTTTTTCTGCTTTTTCTTTTTATCGGAACCTTTCTTCTCCGGTCTGGTCACCTCATGGACCTTCACATGGACCCCGCTGCTCTTCTCCATCACGGAGAGCTCTCCCAAGCTCTCGTCGGTCATGGCCTCCAGACGGCTTATCATATGACCCGACACAGGGGAAGCGATCCAGAAGAACACGATCACCATAAAAAGCTTTAAAGAGTCCATAGAAGGCCCTTTCATGATCATCAGACTTAAAATCACAAAGAGGATTCCCATGGTATCCCCCAGGGCTGCTGCATGCATCCTCTTGAGCGCATGATGAAACCGATTTACCCCGATCACTGCGGAGACCATAAACACCAGTCCCAAGGCCATGCAGACAACAGCTGCCGCAAATCGAACCCACGCTCCTATCATCCCTGTTCCTCCTTCTCCTCATGAACCTCTACGCCCTGTTTCACCAGGTTATCCTCGATAGCTCCCAGATCCGCCTTCATATGTTTCCGCTGCAGATAGACTCCCGTGTAGACCTTACACAGAACCACCACACCCAGAAAGCTGATCATGGCATAGATCAGACACACATCTGCCAGGTAATTTTCATTCAGCCACACGGAAAAAATGGCTGTGACCATGATAATCATGGTACCGATCATATTGACGGCGATGATCCGGTCCGAGATCCCGGGCCCCAGCACAGAGCGGATCAGGCTTAAGATGACAAGCAGCGCCAGAATCAGCACTGCAGCCGTCATCAGAACATTGTAGGCCTGCTGTATTAACTCCATTGTTCTTCCTTCTCCTCCATTTCTTTCAGTAATTCCACAAATGCAGAATCCTCCACACCGTCTGCCAGTTCCCGGTCCAGGCAGTGGACACAGAACCGGTCTCCCTCCACCGACACCGTGATGGTTCCGGGGGTCAATGTGATGGAATTGGCCAGGAGTACCTTGGCCGTGGCAGTCTTAAAATCCGTGTCAAAGTACACAAACGCCGGCTCCGGCTGCATCTCCATGGAAAAGATAATCTTTAAGACACACACATTGGCCTTGACGATCTCTTTTACCAGAACCCAGAAATATCTGGCAAACAGCGGTGACAGACGGAACAACAGGACCTCTTTTTTCAGGCTGTAGTCCAAAAATCTGCACATAAAGAGGAACAGAACCGCCGAGATCACAATGCCGAACAGAAAGATCTCCCATGTCACCTTACCATTCAGGATCAGCCATACCGCCAAAAATAATAGATACATAGACTTCCCTCTTTCTAAAATATAAAAACTTTATAAACACTATTGCGAACTGTATTATACTGCTGTTTTTGTAGAAATACAATAGAAAAAAAGCCGACATTACCTGCCGGCTTCTGAAAGATTTTCGATAATATCCATAGATTCCTCAATCTGAGTATCCGTCAGAACATCTCTCGGGCTTCTTACAGAACTTTTGGGATGTCTGACCTCTACCTGCTTATGGTCACGACTCTCTGTCCGTCCTGATCTTTCACCTCATAGATCCCCGCCGATTCCCGGTGGTCTTCCCCTTTCACATAAGAATCTTTCCTGGCTGTCTTCAAGTCCTCCGTCACTTCGTTCAGCTTCGTCTCCATCTTTTCCAGTTTTTTCACGGAATTTCCGTCCGTGTCCGAACCGGTGGCTCTCATCAAAAGCATCTCACTCTGCAGCTGCTGCTGTTTCAGCTGAAGCTCCTTCACCTTATCCTTCATGCCCGTTTCCATGCCGCCGGCTTTCTGTCTTATCCCGGCACCCGTGCCATGCTCCCTCATCGTCGTCAGCGGATTCACATACCCCGGTCTTACCTGCATCGCCATCTCTGTACACCTCCTAAACACTCATGCAATCAATGACATCCCAAAAGTCACCTTTTATATCGGAGTGTCTCTCCCCTTTCGATAGACTCAGGGCGCAGACGGTTCTCTCCCCTTCGCAGACGGTCTCATGACTCCTTCTGACACAGGAGAATGCTGATCCGAAAGACTTCTCCTGACTGAATTTCCATGGTTCCCCGGTATTTCTCTGCCATGGTTTTCACGTTGCGAAGCCCGGTTCCCATGTGAACAGTCCCATGACCTGGAGACGAATTAACGGCTGTAACCACCAGAAACCGAGATCTGCATCTGGTGGTTATGGCAAGGAACGGTTTCTCGCTGCCGCTCTCCATACAGGCGCCGATGGCGTTGTCCATCACATTGGCAAAGATCACGCACAGATCCATATCATCGATGTGACACGGATCCGGAATCCCCACATTGCAGGTGACCTCTATCTGATTCTGCCTCGCAAAGCCCACCTTCTCCCTCAAGAGAACATCCAGCACCGCACTGCCTGTGGATAGGGGACAGGACACAGCCTCACATCGGGCTTGGAGCTGTCCGGCATACTCCTGTGCCTTTTCATAGTGCTTCTCGCGGATTAATCCCGCAAGCACCAGCAGATGATTGTGGATATCATGGCGGAAGGAGGCGTCCTGTTCCTGCCGTCTCCTGGCCTCCTCGACATAGATCCTCTGTCCTTTTGTCTGGCTTTTCAAAATCAATGCCGACTGTTCATATTCTGTCAGGGCAATAATCTTGCAGAAGACCTCAATCATCACAAAAAACAGGCAGACCGCCCCCATCATTACTAGGAGGACATACACTCCTGTACTGACGCCAAACCCTGCGAGGTGCTCCTCGAAAACAGGGCTGTCCAGCTTAAGGCCATAGCGGATGGACAGGACCATGAGCCCGCCGGGCAGAAGCAGAATATACAGATAAGAGGAAATGGGCTTTTGCAGGGTGTATCTATATCTCTTTCGCAGAAACCACAGTCCTGCAAAATACAGCGCATCCAACAGAACCGACACTGCCATCTGGGCGGCTCTCCCCCAGGCTTCTGTCATTATATTTCTCGAGATCCAGGACATGGTCACTGCTGAGAAGCCTTCCAGAAAGGTGTAAAGCGTAAAGAGAATAACAGCCGGTGCCGTCAGCTTCTCCCATGCAATGCCAAAGACTCCTTTTGCAAACAGGGCCAAGAACAATCTTCGCAAATCCCGATTGTCAGCATGGACAAATCCACCTTTCCTCCCCAAACAGGTCACTGCTATTATACCTATTTTCTGTGTGGTTTTCTTCTCTCTTTCGCAAACGGCGGTTCTGACCCCGTAAACGGCACTCCAAAAAGCCCCATCGTCCTGCCGCAAAAAGAAAATGCCGGATCCAAACAAAATCCGGCATTCTGTCCTTATCTTTGTTCCTGTGCCTCCTCCGCACACTGCCTCTGCACCATCTGGTACACCTGTAAGAAGGGAGTCCCGCTCTCCCGAGCCAGCTCGGACACGCTGTCATACTCCGGATAGAACCGCACCATGCCTCCTGTCTGACATACCTTCACCCGGGATTTGCCGAGAGACGTAAAGACCACCTTCTCCTCCCTCCTTAACACCGTCCTGTCCATCTCTATCCGGCGGATCCCGATGGTTGTGGTCTCTCTGAAGATAATCTGCTCCAGCTTTTCCATATCCTCTCTGCCGCAGATTACATTCAGCTGCCAAGCCGGCCTGTTCTTCTTCATAAATACCGGCATATAGTGGACATCTCTGGCACCTGCCTCAAAGAGCTGTTCCATCACATACCCCAGGATCTCCCCGCTGCAGTCATCGATGTTAGTCTCCAGCTTCCAGATGGAATCTGTCTCCCCGGACCTGTCCTCGATCACCATGGCTCTCAGGATGCCGGGACGCTCATAGCTGCGCTTTCCCGCCCCTACTCCCACTTTGACCACAGAAAAATCTTTCGGCAGGGTCTCTGTCGTCTTTACGGCAGCCACAATGGCCGCTCCCGTAGGCGTGATAAACTCTCCCTCCGCCTCCACGATTCTCACCGGAAGCTGATACATCGCCATAATATTGGCCACCGCCGGCACAGGAATCGGAAGAATCCCGTGTTGGCAGCGGACGGTCCCTGTCCCCTCGCACAGAACCGGAACCACCACTTCCCTGATTCCCAGATTATCCATACACACCGCCGCTGCCACGATATCCACGATCGAGTCTACTGCTCCCACCTCATGGAAATGGACCTGATCCACAGGGACATTGTGAGCCTTGGACTCCGCCTGGGCCAGAATCTCAAAAATCCGCAGAGCCAGCCTCCTGGCCCCCTCCGTCATACGCCCTTTCTCGATAATCTCCCGGATCTCCCTCAGCCCCCGATGCTCATGGTGATGATGGCCATGGCTGTGCTCATGTGCGTGGCCATGGTTATGACTGTGCTCATGACCCTCCCCATGGACATGGCTATGGCCTTGCTCCTCCCCATGAATATGGCCGTGACTGTGCTCATGTGCGTGGCCATGGCTGTGCTTATGGTCCTCCCCATGAACATGCTCATAACTCTGTCCTTGATCCTCCCCATGAACATGACCGCGGCTGTGCTCATACCCCTCTTCTTCATGATGGCGGCCATGTTCATGGCCATGAAGATACTCCATATCATGGTCATGATTCTCATGGTCCTCATCCAGAACCACACGGAAATCGCAGGCATCGATCCCTGATTTGATCACCCTTTTGATCTCGATCCGAAATCCCGACACCAAAAGACTGTCCAACACCTCTCTCAGTATCCTCTCATCAGCGCCCAGATCCAGCAGGGCTGCCACAGTCATATCCCCGCTGATCCCCGAATAACACTCCAAATACAATTTTTTTCCAATCTCCACCTCTCGGCTCCTCCTTCGATTATTCATTCTGTCCATGCTTTCCCGGGCTTAAGCGGAATCCCCGGCGTACCAAGGCTTTGTACGGAATATGGTTCCAGAATATTCTCTCAGCCTCATCTCCCGCAGCCGCCCCTAGACAATCCCCTTCAGCCACCTCCACCTCTCCTTTTCCGACAGACGCACCATCCCGCCGCAAAACAGCAGCATAGGAAAAAACACGGATATCATAATCCCTTTTTTCGTAAACCGCAGCGGATTCCATCTCGCCGTCCAGGAGAACAGATAGAGAAAATACACATGGGACAGATAGATCCACTGACTCAGCCCTCTCAGCCTCCAAAACAGCCTCTCCTTTCCGTCTCCTGTCACAGACAGAGCCGCAGCGATCAGGAAAAATGCCGTCGGTGCCGATGTAAACACCATATTCACATTTTGGCAGACCCTCACCTCCATGAACATAAGGGCCAGAGAGCCGAGAAACCCTGCCGCTGCAGCCGGGAAGGGAATCCGCAGCCTGGTCTTTGCAAACCACAGTCCCATGGCCACAAAAAGGGCCCCATAAAACACCCCGTTCCGCATAGTCAGAAACCACTCAAAATACCAAACATAAAACTTCCAGATCTTAGGGGGAAGCTGCTGATTAAAATACCAGTTGTCGCCGATACAGCCTACGGCAAAGAGAATCCCTCCCGCCACAAGGATCTGCCAGATCTTTATCCCCCGGGAATACGCAAACCACACCAACCCGCATGCCGCGATCAGCGCCGGCAAAAACCACAGGTGGACGATGGAATGGTTGAACACAAAGTACCGGAGATAGTCTAAGACCCACTGCCAGACCCCGTCCTTTCCATACCACCAGTTCATGATATCGATGGGAAGATACAGCGCCGACCACAGGACGGTCATCTTTAAAATCCGCAGACAGTATCCGGACAAAATCTTTCCGTCACCCCTTGTCCTTCCGTCCTCCATCTTTCGAAACAGCAAAAACCCCGACATAATAAAAAATCCGGGCACTGCAAGGTTGGAAAGCCAGGAGCCGATTACCATGCGCCATCTGCTCTCTACGGGATAAAACAGCTGAATCACATGGCGGGCCGCAACCAGCACCGCCAGGCACACCTTCACAACATCCAGACCATAGTATTGTCTCTTCTCGGCCATGTTTTTTCTCCTCGCATATTATCTCGGACAGAAAGACCTGACATTTCCTCTATCCGCAAAATCCGCCTCACCCAAACCGTGGACATCCGAATTTACCTATTGTTTCCCATGGATTTCTCCTCTGCAGACAAGGTCTCATCCATACTTCCCGAGCGGAATCCCTCCAGATCCAGAGTGATGTATCCGTATCCCAGCTCCTTTAAAAATCCGACGATCTCCTCCCGCCTCTCCACCAGCCGTCCCATCTGCTCCGCGTCCGCCTCGATGCGCACGATCCTGCCGTGAACCCGAAGGCGGACATTGTAAAGGCCAAGGGTCTTCAGATAGTTTTCCCCCTTCTCCACCTGTCTCAGCTTCTCATAAGTCAGCTCTTCCCCATAGGGAAAACGGGTGGCCAGACATGGGGACGACGGCCGGCGGGCCACAGAGATGCCATACTCCCCGGCCAGACGGCGCACTTCTTCCTTGGTAAGCCCGGCCTCCATGAGAGGGCTCTTGATCCCCAGCTCCCGGATGGCCTTAAGGCCCGGGCGATACTCTGACAGATCGTCTGCATTGGTTCCCTCTAAGACCACAGAAGCCCCCATGGCCTCTGCCTCCTGTCGGATCCGCTCAAACAGATATCTCTTGCAGCGGTAGCACCGATCCACCGGGTTGCCTGCCACCCCCGCCTGTTCCAGCTCCTGCACTCTCAGCACCCTGTGTTCTGCCCCTGTCTCTAAAGCCACCTTCCCGGCGATGGCCTCATCTCTTGACGGGTGCAGCTCCGTAGCCGCCGTGACGGCGATCACCCGGCTTTTCCTCTCCCTGGCGCAGACCACGGCCAGTTTCAGAAGCAGGCTGGAATCCACACCGCCGGAGAAGGCCACAGCCACATTGTCCCGGGTATACTCCTCCATCAACTCATAGAGCCTTCCATATTTCTCCTCCATCACGTCCCTCCTTCTGCCAGCCGGTTGATCTGGGTCGCCAGATACCCTGCCCCGTATCCGTTATCGATATTCACCACCGCAATGCCGTTGGCGCAGGAATTGATCATAGTCAAAAGGGCCGAAAGCCCATGAAGGTTGGCCCCGTATCCCACGGAGGTGGGGACCGCGATCACCGGACGGCTTACCAGGCCGCCGATGACACTGGCCAGAGCCCCCTCCATCCCCGCCACCGCCACCACGCAGTTGGCCCGCTGAATCACCTCTGCCCGGGACAAAAGCCGGTGGATGCCGCTGACCCCCACATCGTAGATCCGCTCCACGTGTGTCCCGAAAAACTCCGCCGTCTGAGCGGCCTCCTCGGCCACCGGGATATCCGCCGTCCCGGCCGTGCACACCGCCACATCGCCGGACAGGACCTTGTCCTCCTTCTCGATCTTTAAGATCCTGGAGACAGGGTCATAGACGGCCTGGGGAAACCTGGCTCTGACCAGCTGATACTGCTCCCTGGTGGCCCTGGTGCCCAGGACCTCCCCCTCCCTCTCATAGAGCCTTTCGTAGATGGACATAAGATGGCTGTCCGCCTTTTTGCTGCAAAACACTACCTCGGCAAATCCGGTGCGCTCCTTCCTGCTCATGTCCAGCTTGGCATAGCCCATCTCCTCATAGTTTCCCATGGACAGAAACCTCTCGGCCTCCTCCACTGCCAGTGTGCCCTCTTTCACCTGACTTAAGATCTCCTTGATATCCATATCCTGTCTCCTCTTCTATCACATCCATGTTTTCTATCCGAAACAGCCGTCATTGATAACATTCCTTCCGCAGCGGCCCACAGCACTTTCACAGATTGCTCTCCCTCCGATTCCCTCTTTTCCGCAGTTCATTTCCCAGGCTCGTGATGCAAAAGAGTGTGGTCACCAGAAAAATCCCCGGAATCAGGATGACCCACCAGGATCTGGTGAGCAGCGCCTTCTCTGCCAGAGACAGCATGCTGCCCCAGGAGACCACCGAAAGGGGCAGGCCCAGTCCCAGAAAACTCAGGGTAGATTCCGCCGCGATGCCGCTGCGGATGTTCATAACCACCATAAACATGAGTGACGGCACAAAATTGGGGAGCAGATGTCTCACCAGTACATAGAAAAATCCGCCGCCCATGCATCTGGCCGCGGCCACATACTCACTGTCCCGGATCTGTCTCACCTCCGTCCGAACCACCTTGGCGATTCCAAACCACCCTGTGACCCCGATGACCAGAGAGAGAGTCCATACATTGGCCTCCCCCAAGACGGCCTGAAGAAGGATCAAAAGCAGCAGATCCGGCACGCCGAGCAAGATCTCCACACTCCGCATCATGAGCCTGTCCAGCCATGAGGGGGCCCAGCCGCTGGCCGCTCCATAGATCACTCCGATGAAAGCGGACACCGCCGCCCCCGCGATTCCGATCAGGAGGGAAACCCTCCCCCCATACCAGATCATGGAAAAGATATCCCTCCCCATGGTATCGGTCCCAAAGAAAAATTGACCTCCCGGAGGGACATTGCAGTTTTTAAGATCCATGTAAGAGGGGTCCCTCGTCATGATCGTCTCACAGGCCAGACAGCCGGCAGCGATCAGCCCGAGAAGAAAGAGAGCCGGCACCGGCTTCTTCCTTTTCCCCTCAGCCCGGGCCTTCGGGGAGGGCTCAGGCTGAGGACGGATGCCCACGATCTCAAACCGGTCTCTCACAGCCCCCTCACCTCCCAGTCTTTCGCCGGTTCCCGGGCTTTCAGCCTGGGATCAATCTTCTCATTGACAGCCTGGGCCGCCATGTTGCACAGGATCACCACGGCCCCTGACAGGATGCTGAGGAGCATCAAAAGATTGTAGTCCTTGTACCTGGCACTCTCATAGGCCAGGGTGCCCAGCCCCGGATAGGAGAACACGGTCTCCACGATGTAAGTCCCGCCCATGACATGAGGGACAGAGATGGCCATCATACTCAGATAGGAGGGCAGTGCGCCGGGCAGGCAGTGGCAAAACAGAACCTTTCCTCTTCCCAGCCCCTTGGATCTGGCCAGCAGCACATAATCCATGGAGACCTCCTCCAGGATCTTGTTCCGCATCATGTAAGCATAATACCACAAATGGCTGATGACAACAACCGTTACCGGAAGAATCAGGTGAATCGCCCGGTCAGAAAAGCCTCCTCCCTTTTCTACGGAATAGGCCCCGGAGCTGGGCAGCCACCCCAGAAAGACGGAGAAAACCAAAATCAGGACCAGGGACAGCCAGAATTCCGGGATACAGCTTGTGACCGTGCCCACCCCTGTGATAATCCGATCCCCCAGGCTGTCCTCATGCCAAGCGCAGAACACCCCAAGCAGGATGGACAGCACAAAGATCAGCACAAACCCCAGCCCTCCTAAAACCAGCGTATTGCCCATCCTCATACGGACTACCCGGAGCGCATCCGTCTTGTATTTGTAGGAAATTCCAAAGTCGCCCTGAATCCCTCTCCTCAGCCAGGAAAGATACTGTACAGGGATGGGCTCGTCTAATCCCAGCTTCTCCTGGGCCCACTGCCTCTCCTGTGGGCTCATCTTCTGAACCCGGTCACCGTAATAGGAGACCAGCGGGTCGCCGGGAGCCAGCCGGGAGACCCAGAACACTACCACAGACAGAACCAACAGGCTGACCAGAAAACTCCATACTTTTTTCCCCAGCCAAAGCGCCCGGCCGGACTCTCTCATAGACCTCTCCTCCTCTGCTGCAGCACAAAATGCTGCGGACTGATCTCCTCCCACTCCCCGTCCCGGCTAAACTCCTCCTCCCGAAACTCCGGCACCTTTCTCCCCCGCTCCCGGATCGGATCGGGAATCGGAATGGAGGACAGGAGGGCTTTGGTGTAGGGATGACGGGGATCATCAAAGAGCTCTCCCGCCGGACCGCTCTCCACCATCCTGCCCCGGACCATCACCCCGATGCGGTCACAGAGGAACCTAGCCATGGCAAGGTCATGGCCGATGAAGAGGACAGAGAACCCATGTTCCCTCTGGAGGCGGCGAAACAGATTGGCGATCTGGGCCTGGATGGGCACATCCAGAGAGGCGATGGGCTCATCCGCCACCAAAAGCTCCGGCTCTGCGGACAGGGCCCGGGCGATGGCCACCCTCTGTCTCTGTCCTCCCGACAGTTGGGAGGGATATTGATCAAGATACCGTTCATCCAGCCCTACATGGCTCATCCGGGTCCTGGCCTCCTCCCGATATGAGCCTCTCGCCGGTGTCATGCGGCTGATCCTCATAGGCTCTGTGATGATATCACACACCTTCATCCGCTGATTCAGGCTGGAATTGGAATCCTGAAAGATGATCTGACGGCTCTTTTGCAGCAGACTTTTGTTGGCTCGAAACTCCTTGGAGTCAAAGATGTCGATCCCCCGATACAGGATCCTTCCGCTGTCGGGGCGACAGAGGTTCATGACACAGCGGGCGATGGTGGATTTGCCAGAACCGGATTCCCCTATAAGCCCGAAGATCTCACCTTTTCGTATCTGAAAGGACACGTCGTCCACCGCCCTGACCGCGATCTTTTTGGTCAGGGGAAACACATGACTAATATGTGCTGCATCCAACAGAATCTTATCGTCCATCTCCTCTGCCTCCTATGGGTGGGGTGATCCTGGGAGCCCGGGGATCCAAAAGCCATGTGGCCGCATAGTGGGTGTCAGTGACGGCAAACATCGGCGGCTCCTCCTCATAATCGATATCCAGCGCATACGGGTTGCGGCAGGCAAAAGCATCGCCTTTGGGCAGATCACAGAGCACAGGGGGCATCCCGGGAAGCGTCTCCAAGGTGTCTCTCCCCTCAGTCAGGGCGGGCAGGGCCTTCAAAAGCCCCCATGTATAGGGATGGCGGGGATCATAGAAGATCTCCTCGGCCGTGCCGATCTCCACGATCTTCCCCGCATACATCACCGCTACCCGGTCCGCCACCCTGGCCACAGCCCCCAGATCGTGGGTCACAAAGATCGTGGCTGTCCCCAGCTTTTTCTGGATATCCCGCAGAAGATCCAGGATCTGAGCCTGTATGGTCACATCCAGAGCTGTGGTGGGTTCATCTGCCAGCAGGATGGCCGGATCGGAGGCGAGGGCGATGGCCATGACGCTGCGCTGCCTCATCCCTCCGGAAAAATGGCAGGGGTACTGTCTCCCCCTCTCCTGGGGATCTCTGATTCCCACCAGGGTCATCAGCTCTGTCACCCTGGCCGAGAGCTCTGCCTTCCCGATCCGGGGATGGTGGGCCCTCACCGCCTCCCCGATCTGGGCCCCCACAGGTATGGTGGGGGTCAGGGAGGTCATGGGATCCTGAAAAATCATGGAGAACAGGGACCCTCTCAGCCTGCACATCTCCCTCTCCCCGCAGCCGGTGATATCCCTGCCGTCCACAGTGATTCGGCCGGATTTGATCTTCGCCGTCCTGGGAAGCAGTTTCATAATACTTTTACAAAGGACGCTCTTGCCGCAGCCCGACTCCCCCACGATGGCCAGGACCTCCCCCTTTTTCAGGGACACAGTCACATCCCGCACCGCCTCCACCTCGCCCCAGGGAGTAAAAAAGCTGACGGACAGGTGTTCTATTTCCAACAAATTTGACATCGGATCCCTCCCGGCGCCATATTACGGTTCTATGGTCCACTGATGGACATTCCAGAAGATGCCCACCCCGTGATGGCCCAGCACCACACCCGGGTCGATCCCCGAGATGCGGGAGTCCGCCACATAGTTGGCATCAATGTAGCAGAGAAAGGCGTAGGCCGGGTCCCGGGCCAGTTCCTCCTGAAATCTGTCGTAGTACTGACGACGGACTCCGGGGTCCTCTGACTGGCGGGCCAGGGTCAGATATTCGTCCACTTTCTCATTGGAATACCCCGAGTAATTGGCTCCCTTGTCGGTCCCAAAGACCTTGTAGGTGTGATCGTCGGCATCAAAGGGACTGCCCCAGCCGATGAGACAGGCCATCTGTCCGCCCCAGTCCATCTGGGCCGGAATCTCCACGGTGCAGTTGACTCCCGCCTCCCGAAGCTGCTGGGCCGCCGCCTGGGCCATATCGATGCGGTCCTGCTCCCCGGACATGACGCTGAGCACAAATCCCACCTCTTCCCCGTCCCTCTCATAGAAGCCGTCAGGACCCAGGGTGCAGCCGGCCTCCTCCATAAGCTCCCTGGCCTTTTGGGGACTGTAGTCATAGTGCTCCACCTCCTCATGATTGTAGAGATTCCTCTGGAGAGGTCCGTAGGCCGCCATCCCCTGGCCTAAGAGCACGGAGTCGATGATCGCCTGACGGTCCAGGGCGTAACAGAGGGCAGGGATCAGATCCCTGTTCTTTTTCCAGTAATCATGGCGAAAATTAAACAGGATCCCCCTGTAATCGGCTGTGGTCATATCGTAGCAGGTAAATCCCTCTCTCCCCTGGAAATTCCCGGCATTTTTCGGGTCCAGAAGCGCCAGATCCACCTCCCCGGACTCCAGCTGGATGGCCTGGGCATTGTCATCACCCACGATCTTAAAGATGATCTTGTCGATCTTCGGACAGCCCAGATAGTAATCCTGATTTTTCACCATGACGATGGCCTGCCCCATATCCCAGCGCTCCAGCTTGTAGGGGCCGGTTCCCACAGGGCTGCAAAAGAACTCCGATTCCTGCATGTCCTCGCCCTCCAGCAGGTGCCTTGGCAGGACGGCCATGGTCATGTACTCCAAAAAGGCCACATTGGGTTCTGTCAGACGAAACTCCACGGTCCTCTCGTCGATGACCCGGATCTCCTCCACGTCCTCATAGTTGGGGGCATTTTCCGCCCCGTTGTCCGGGTTCATGATGGCTTCTATGGTAAACTTGACGTCATCCGCCGTAAACGGCTCGCCGTCGTGCCATGTGATGCCGCTCCGGATGTGAAAGGTATAGGTATATGCGTCCGGGTCATACTCCCAGCTCTCTGCCAGGCCGGGAACGACCTGGTTATCCCTGTCATGGGCCGTAAGACCGTTAAAGAGCAGAGCATTGATCTCACAGTGCTCGTCCATGGCCGGGTTGATGCGGGTGTAATCCCCGCTTCCGTAGACGAGAACTCCGGACTCCGACGAGCCGTCCCTGCCTTCCTCCTCTCCCCGGCGCTTCCCGGGCTGTCCCGTGCAGGCCGCCAGAGTCACACTCACGGCCAATGTCAAAAATAGAAACCCTGTCTTCTTCATACCCTTCCTCCTCGTCTCCTTTTGATGATTCGGGTGTCAAAAACCCTGTCAATGACGTCCTATCCTAAAGGACACTCTTTCTTGTAGAAAAAAAAGGCATATCACCCTTCTTGGAAAGGTTCTATGCCTTCATGTGCATATGTCTCCTGTATGTCGGTATCTGATCTGTCGGCGGCCCTGTGTCCGATCTCCCGGAAGCTTTGGCCTCCGCAGACGGCTTCCTGCCGCCTGTTCTTATCTATGATGACCTTTTGACTCCTGATACCTGCAGATTATTCCGCGCTTTTGGTATCATACCATATCTTCCCAAAAAAAGCAAGCTCTTGTGTCAGCGGTCTATGACAGGACCTCCCGCAGGGCCTCCATCAGCTTAGGGATGTCGATGGGCTTGGCGATATGTCCGTTCATCCCCGCCTCCAGGGCCGCCCTTTTGTCCTCGTCAAAGGCGTTGGCAGTCATAGCAATGATGGGGATAGTCCCAATCTCCCGGTCCTCCATGGCCCGAATCCGCTCCGTGGCCTCGTATCCGTTCATGATCGGCATCTGGATATCCATCAGCACCAGGTCATACCGACCCGCCTTCGCTGACCTCAGCTTCTCCACGGCGACCGCGCCGTCGCCTGCCACATCGATGACAAATCCGGCTTCCTGAAGGATCTCCACAGCGATCTCCTGATTCAGCTCATTGTCCTCCACCAAAAGGATCTTCTTTCCTATGAAAAACTCCCTGTCCTCTTCTTCATCTTCCTCCATGCCCTGAACCGTAAAGGGTGACTCCAAAAGCTCCCTCAGCTCTGACAGGAAGATCGGTTTGGAGCAGAAGGCCGTGACTCCCGCCTTTCTCGCCTCCTCCTCGATATCAGACCAGTCGTAAGCGGTGAGGATGATGATAGGAGTCTCCTCCCCGATCAGCCCGCGGATCCTTCTCACTACCTCGACTCCGTTCATATCCGGCATCAGCCAGTCTATGATATAAGCGGCGTACTCGTCGCTCTGTTCCACCGCCAGCTTGGCCCGCAGCACCGCCTCTTTGCCGGAGGTAGTCCAATCCGGTCTCAGCCCGATGGTGGAAAGCATCTTGGTGACGCTGGAGCAGGTGTTGAAATCATCGTCAACCACAAGGGCTCTCAGCCCGCTTAATTCCGGGATGATCTCCTGTCCCACAGGGCCGCAGCAGGTCCTGAGCCTCAGAGACACGGTAAAGGTACTTCCCTTTCCCTCCTCGCTGACCACAGAGATGGCGCCGCCCATCATGTCCACAATATTTTTGGTGATAGCCATCCCCAGTCCGGTTCCCTGGATTCCGCTGACCGTGCTGGTCCGCTCCCTCTCAAACGGCTCAAAGACATGCTCCAAAAACTCCTTGCTCATGCCGATTCCGGTGTCCTTCACCTGGAAATCATAGTCCGCCCAACCCTCGGGCGCATTGCCCTTCTGTATGATCCGGACGCTGACGATGCCTCCCGGCTTTGTAAACTTCATGGCATTGCTGAGAAGGTTTAGGAGCACCTGATTCAGTCTCAGCTTGTCGCACAGCACATGTTCATTGACCACATCCGCCGTGTCAATATAGAATTCCAGCCGCTTTGACGTGATGTCTGCCTGGACGATGGTCTTTAAGTCGTGCATGATCTCCGGAAGGGATGTCTCCTTTTCCTCAATCTTCACTTTTCCGCTTTCTATACGGCTCATATCCAGCACATCGTTGATCAGACTCAGCAGATGATTGCTGGATGTGGTAATCTTGGCCAGATAGTCCTCGACCTGCTCGGTGTTGTCGATATGGGTCGCCGCAAGAGACGTAAAGCCGATGATGGCATTCATGGGAGTCCTGATATCATGGGACATATTGTTGAGGAAGGTGGTTTTGGCTCTATTGGCGTGCTGTGCCGCCGCCAGCGCATCCTGGAGATCGATCTTCTGCTGCTCCAGCCGCTGTTCCATCTTCTTTTCGTCGTCAATGTCCACGAAAAGCCCTACAAAGCTAATGGGAGATCCGTCATCCCGGCGGGACAGACGGCCGGCGGCGTGAAACCACCGCCACCCGGCATGCCTGGTGCAAAGCCGATATTCCACGTTATAGGTCTTTTCTCCGGTATAGTCATATACGGTATCCCAGTATTCTTTCGTCACCCGCTCTTTGTCTTCCTCATGCAAAAGATCTGACCAGGACTCCAGCCTGTTAGGAAATTCCTCTTCGCTCTCATAACCCACCATCTTTCGGAACACCTCAGACCAGGTACAGGAGATCATCTGTGCCTTCTCGTCAAATTCCATAGTCCACAGGCCGGAACCCATGGCATCATGAATATTGTCCATGGCGGTCTGTTCTCTCTTCACCTGGGCAAAGGCGGCTCTGATCCGATCCCCGTCCATTTTCTCCTGCTCCAACAGGATCCGGGCATTCTTCCTGGACTGGTGAATCAGCCCCAGAAATACCAGAAGCATGGAACCCATGGTAATCAGGATCTGGATCACGCCTCTGTTCATCATGGCGGAGCTGATCGAACTGATCTGGTCGCTGATGACATTGCCTCGGATGAGGATGGTCAGCATCCAGTTGGTCCCTTCTACAGGAGTGTAGCAGAGCGATTCCGGGATTCCCTCATACTCAAAGGATATCTGGCCCAGCCGGCCAACTGCGAAATCGTCTGCCAGCTGCTCATAGCTGTAGCCCTCATCTAACTCTGCCTCTGTCATGGCTGAGAGAACATTTTTTCCCGCTGACAGGTATCCGAAATCGTCATTGGTCAGGCTTTCGCCGTTGCGGTAGTAGAGGTTGCAGTAAGTCTCATTGTCGCTGGCCTGCAGAGTCATGGATTCCAACATCTCGTTAATGTTCAGCTGGATAAAGCACACTTCAATCCGGGAACCCTGAAAGGTGATCCCCTCCACCGGCATGGCCAGAAGCACCTGCGTTCTGGCTCCGTAAAGATTCACCGTGCTGATGACAGGCCCTTTCATCGCCTCCTCCAAAAAACCGTACCGGCTCCTGCCGGAGATGGTGCTGTGCTGGGCGTAGACCAGCCCGTTTTCGTCTACCAAGGCAAATTTGTCTACCCCGTACATCTTTTTAACTTTTCCCAGAAAGCTGCGCAGTGCGTCCTGGGATTCCAAGTCAGAGTCTTCCAGTACGCTGAGAGCATTCTTCATATAGGTAAAGTGATTGTTCAGCTCCTCTGAGACTACGCTGGCCCTTCGCCCTGCCAGCTCTTCCAGATAAAATTTGCTGACCCGGTTCACCGCCTGGCTAGTGCCGACTCTCGCCCTGCCTGACACCCAGACCGTGGTGATGAGAAGAATCGCCGCAATCAAAATGCCGCCGATCAGGGCGTACGCCATCGTCTCCTTCTTCTGCCGCTGATCGATCCTGTTATTCTGTGATCCGTCCATGTTTTGCCCCTGTCATCTTTAATCAATTTCACCGTACAGGGCCTGGAGCATGGTTGGAGCTCCGTCCTGATAGATGATGGTCGTTATCTCTTCGGTTTTCTCCGGATACAGCTCTCCCGGAAGGCAGCCGTCCGCAATCTTCATAGCCACCTGAATCGTATCAAAGCCGATGGAATAGCAGTCCTGTATCCCCAGAGCGTAGATCACCCCTTCTTTCAGATAGCGAAGGGCTTCCTGGTCATGGTCCATCCCCACAATCGCCACCTCTTTCTGCCGCCCGGCTTCCACCACCGCTCTGGCGGCACCTACGGGATTGCTCATATTGCAGCAGATGATTCCGGCAAGGTCCTGGTGGCGTGTCAGAAATTCTTTGGCAAGCTCCTGAGCCTTCCCGGCATCGTCTCCGTCATAGGCGGTTTCCACGATCTCCATATCCGGGTATTTCTCTATGACATCCCGGGCACCCCGGGCTCTGTCTTCATGGCAGGGAACGCCTTGGGACCCCACCAGCAGAGCCACGTTCCCACGATAGCCCAGTCTCTCGCAGAGCGTCTCCGTCAGCTGTGCCCCGTCCTCGTAGTTATGGGTGTTTCCCACATAGGCGATCCTCTGACAGCCGTCCTCTTTCGAGGCGTCGGAGCTGGAGAAGGTCATCACTTTATGTCCGTCTGCTATCAGCTCATTGATGACAGGCGTCACCGCGGTCACGTCAGCCACGTCTACGCCGATCACGTCAAAATCCCGCCGGGAAGCCTCCAAAAGCTTCTCCGTCTGGTCCTTGGCCGACACGCTGTCCGGGGCAAGGTATTCATAGTCGATGACGATTCCTCTCTCCTCGTACTGTTTTGCCGCGTCCTCCATCCCCAGCCCCACTGCATCCCACCACGGATGAACGGTTTTATAAGTAAAATAGAAATGATAATGTGTCTTTAACGGCTCGTAACTGTCCAATCGCTGGTCAAAGTTGATGACTTCGGCCGTGTTCGGCTCCCCTCTGCCTTGTTCCCCCAAGACCTTTGGCATCTCCTGCCGAGACAGAGAACCCGATTCTCCGGTGTCTTTCCCTACGCAGCCTGTGAGACCCGCAGCGCTTCCCCACACCAGCGCTGAGACTGCCATAAAGATAAGAATCCTGCTTCCTGCAGTTTCCTGCTTTTTCTTACTCCAAAATCTGTTTCTAAGCATGATTGTAGTGCCTCCCCTCCTGCTTATCCCTGCCTTCTCCCTCACAGATACCTATTATACTATCTATTTGCCCATCTGTCCAACACTTAAATGTCAGAATAGAGCAATTTCCGATTACTGTCCACATCATGACTGATTCCGAAACAAAACAGCCGATCTCGTCCTTTACCCAGGACTCGTTGGTATAAGGTGCAGCGCCTCCTCCCGAAGAGCCTGACCCGGATTTGCCTGTGCCGGAACTGCTGCCTCCTCCAGAGCCGGAACTTAAGCTGCTGTCGGTATCCTCATCTTCTTCCGGATCTGGTTTCTTGTCCGGTCCCTTCACATCTACGGTATAGTTCTGGGATGTGCGTTTCAGTTCTCCCCGCAGAGAAACCCGGGCCCCCGACACCTCCACCGTGATCTTGAAAGAGCCGGCCTCTCTCGGAGTTCCGCTGATCTCTCCTGTGTCGGGATCCAGAGAAAGGCCTTTTGGCAGAGTTCCGCCGATGATGAAGAAAGCAGGCTGTTCAGCCTCATCTGCGTTGACCAATCCAATGGTGCCGGAATAGGGCACATACAAAATCCCCTCGCCCAGGCTGTCAGAGTCAATGGCCGCAGGTCCTGTGCTGTTATAGTGGATAGTGGCAGCAAGAAGAGGATCATTATAGTCCTCTGTTGTGATCCCGGACCATTCGCTCTCGCTTCCGCTGTAATATACGTCCGTCAAAGATGTACACCTAAAAAATACAGCGTTTTGGATCAGGAGAATCTTATTGGAAAAGGTTATGCTGACCAGACTGCTGCATTCCTGGAATGTCTCATATCCAAGGAAACTGATATTTTTCGGAAGAGTGATGTGGGTCAATCCGCTGCACTCCAAAAATGCCCCCTCCCCGATGGAGCTGATTCCATCCGGAATAATAAGCTCTGTCAGGTTGTCACATCCTCGAAACGCGGCGGCCCCGATAGATGTCACCTGAACTCCGATTGCGATCTCCTTAATCTCACTTGCCAGATCACTCTAGGGCGCCGGAAACGCGTAGCTGTATGACGTCATCTCCCCGGTCCCGCTGATCGTCAAAACTCCATCCGTCAGCTCCCACGTCAGGCTCTCTCCGCAGGTCCCGGTATTTTCCGCCTCTCTCTTGATCCCCAAAAACCGCTCTCCCTCTTCCGGGAATTCCCCTTTCCCGTCGTCTTTGCCGGTTCCGCTGTCAGCTCCGGTCTCTCCCCCCGGCAGCTCCCCATAGTCCGGTTCCTAGACGGCATCGGACCCGGAGGCCACAACCGCTTCAGCCTGTATCTTCGCCGCCTTCACTCCTCCGGCTTCCCCTCCTGCAAAGGAAGCATAAGCCGTCGGCCCAAAGGGTACAAAAGTCGCAGAGGTCAGGGAGGTAGGCCAGAGTCTCCAGCAGGTCATTGAGCAGAAGGCCGTATCTCTGTCCTGCCGCGCTGATATACTCGGTCACAATGTCATCTCCTAACTGAGTCACATAGGTGAGATAAGATTTCTTCTCCAATTCCGCCACCTTCTTTTCGGTGTCTCTGTCATACACCTCGGGAGTGCCGTGAAGAGGAGATATGATCCGGTATCGGTCCGTAAAAAATTCTTCGTACAGGTCTTTCCCGGGCGGATCCCCCGCAGTCTCCCGCATCAGAGAACCGTCTGCGGCACTGTAGCACCGGACGGTGCCGTCATACCAGATGACTTCCAGGAAAGAGCCGTCCTCCTCCTTTCGAAACTGCTGGTCATAGATGGTCTCCGGATCAGGCAGTTCCTCCCGGGCCAGGTTCTTTCCCTCTCTGTCATAGACGGAGAACCCCTCATAGTCAAACAGCATGACCGTCTTCCCGTCTCTGCTGATCCTGGCCTCATCGTGGAGATCCTTCGAATCGTAGGACATAACCTCTGTCTCACTGTGGCTCTCCAGCTTCATCAGGCGGACAGAGGGCTCGCTACGGTTGGCGATCAGCGCATATCCTCCTGCCGTATGGGTAAAGTCACATGGTTCCTGACAGTTCTCCGATGACATCCGGTTGGCCCCCTTATCAAAAAAGGAAAAACCATTGTCATCCGTGGCGACGACGGTATAAGATCCGCCTACCGAGAAGCCTGTGATGTTTCTGTCGTCCGTGAAGGCGATTTCCGTCTCTTCCAGGGTGTCCGGATCAAAACGGACCAGGACATTCTGGTTGGCCAGGAAGATCCCCTCCTCACCGGCTTTTATGAGAAATCTGTCCCTGGAGTCCATGGCCCCTATGTAAGCTCCCTCCTCGGCGTCGATGAGCCCGAACAGGGAGGCATCACTTTTATCGGCCGTAAAAGCGAAATATCTTCCACAGAATCCTCCTCCGAAGCTTCCGTAATCCGTCTCGTCGTAGACGATCCTATTGTTGTCAGGATCTTCCAGATCAAAGATCAGCAGCTCTCCTTTGGAAAAGCTGACTGCCAGCAGGCTCCCGTCCCTATTCAGAGAAAAAATCCGGCCCCCCGGGGTTGGCGAAGATGTCGTTGGCAGCTACCTTCATGCGATGTCCCTCAAAAGAGCAGCGCGCCTTCTCCCTCCCGTCGTCCATCCGGTAGATGACCCCGTAGTCCTCGTCTCTGTTTACGGCAGCCACCGTGGTCTTATCGGCAGATACCGACAGGGTGGTGGCCTTCTCTCCGGTCCAGAGGACCTCTCTCTTTTCCAGATCATAGGCCGTCACCCCCTGGTCGCCGGCATAGACCAGTTTGGTGTTATCCACAAACACTTCCTCGGAAAGGGCCGAATCCAGAGTCGGCAGCACGGCAATCTCCTCCCCGGTCTCCGTATAAAACACGACTGCCTTCCACTGGTACACCGCCAGGGCCATGGCCTTCTGAAGGATCCCTGAGACCTGCACACCTCCGGTCCCAAGGGTTCCACCTCCTTGGCATCCTGAGCCGGACGCTTTCCCGAGATCAGGTGATAGAGCGTAGCACCCAGGCTGTAGATGTCGGAGCGGACGTCCAGGAGAAATCCGCCTCCCCTTCCGGTACTGCCCGTATTCCCTGTGGGGGGAGAGGCGGGAGACAGGCCGTCCGCCCCCTCCGTCCCGTCTTCTTGGACAAAATCATAGACCTGGGGGATGTAGGTGTGGCTCAAATCCTTGAGCATGTCCACCTCCCGCCGCAAAATCTCCGGCTTGGTTCCCAGTTTTCTCCGGTCCGCCTTGAGAACGATCTTTTTATCCAGACGCATATGGCGTCCCATATATACGATTCGGCCGCCTCCGGTGCCTATCTGATCCTGGATCTCATAGTTCCCGGCGATCACAGAAGCCATCGCCGATCCCCCCTTGTCCTCTTAAAGATACCGCAGTGCCTATTCCCTTATGGCTGCGGTCTTCCGTATTCCTCTTCCATTTTTTCTTAAGCTTTCGTCCCGTGACGAGAAAGACAGACAGGCAGATCACCGCCAGAACGACGGCCCCGGCCATGACGCCGATCCAGCCCCAGTACAACAGTTCTGTTTCGGACACATATCCCATATGATTTCCTTTCCTTCTGTGCTTGACATTTGCTTCATCCGTCTCTATGATAGAAAACAAATTGATTGTATCCAGGAGAATCCTTATGAACGTATCCCCTTTTGGACTCTTTTTTTCTGCTCTGCCGCCTTCGGAGGCATCATCGGCGCCTATTTCGGGACTGCAGAATATCGGATCCGCTGCCATATGCCTCTGATCACCGGCAAATGCTACTGCCCCCTCTGCGGCCACTCCCTGTCCCTGATCCATCAGATCCCTGTGGTCAGCTGGCTTTTCCTCAGAGGCAGGTGTCACTACTGCAGCGGGCCTGTCCCCATCCGGTATCCGCTTACCGAAAGTGGTTTCCTGGTGTACTACGGATTTACCTTCTGTGCTCTGTGGGGTCATCCTCTCCTCACCCTGGTCTCCTGGTTCGGATTGGTATGTCTCCTGCTTCTGTGGCGCTGTCAGGGACAGTTTCTCTCCGCCGTCAGAGCCATGGCCGTCTTCGCAGGCTACCATGGGATCTACGGCCTGGTCTTTTCCTGTATCTGCGCGGCCACACAGCCTATGTGACCGATACATAGATCAGGACACAGGAGACATTGTCCCTCTCGCCGCGTTCGAGGACCAGTCTGAGCAAACGCCTGCATGTCTACCATGCCTCTGAGTCGTTCCTGATCCGCCCGATGCACGAGACCATGTACCGGGAGGTAAGCTGCTTAAAAAGCCCGTTTTTCATCCAGCCAGAAGTTGTGGTAGCCCAAAAACCAGTCGCTGCAGCTCTTAAAGGGCAGCAGCATATTGACAATCATCGTCACAAAATCCTTTTTGTGCATCTGCCTGGGCAGGTAGGCCAGACGGATGCCCTCCTGCAGTTCATATCGGATCTCGATCTCCACGGTTTTCATGGGAAGAAGGAAATCCGGGCAGCCCTGTCTTATGGCTTTCGGGGCAATGGAGTCTGCCTTGTGATCCTCTGAAAGATTCAATTTCGTATAACTCTTGTTTGCTATCACCACATCTGTTTACATCATCTGTCCCCTCTCTGTGTCATTGAAACAGTTTATAATGTTTCAGGCTGAGTATCCGGTAATTGCCGAAGTCATCTGTCACAAGACCTCTTCCCTCAAAAAAGGGTAAGCCGTGGAAAACTGAGGTTCTATGATCCAGGTGCCATAGCGGTTTATATATCCCCATTCTCCCGCGTACTTCACGGGGGCCAGGCGGTTTGAGAAGGAATAGGCTTCCTCGTACCGGCAGGGGATGAACATCTGCCCCTGCTCGTCGGCGAATCCCCATTTTCCCGAACCGTCGGATACGGCGTAATATTCGCCCTCCATGCCCTTGGCCTCGGGAAACCTCTGGTCAAAGCAGGGCTGGCCGTTTTTATCCACGTCTCCATAGTAATCTCCGCCTTGTCCTTGATGATGTCTCTGGTCTGGGCGATAATGTATCCGAAATCGCTGGTCTTGCCCTCAATCGTCCTGTAGATGGCAAAGAAGCTGACGATATCATCAATCTCGCTCCTCTCGCCCAACTTGGCAAATCCCTTGGACATGGGGATCCCCGCCTGCTTATAGTCGCTGACGATAAGGGCGATCTCCCTGATGATGTCTGTGTCCTCGTTAAAAATCATGTTCAGTTCCCGCAGAGAATCTTTGACGGCATTCTCCACGGAACGGCCGCTTCCGCCGCTGATGGAGATCGCGATGATCTTCAGAAATTCCTTAAACTGTATCCTGAGCCTGGCCTGACGCCTGCGCATAACGGATCCGGCATAGTTCTTCTCCTGAGGTATGGCGAACAGCAGCCCACCAATAACCGAGACAGGGAGAAACCGATAGTAGAGAAACAGGATCCCCCCCTCCGATGGCCGCCGCAAATCCAAGATACGCCAAGATATGCTTACTCAGCTCCGGCTAAACAAGGGGGTATCAGCCAGAGACATGAGCCTGACTCTAGGCAAAAGCGAATCTTATATCAATAGAATTGAAAGCAAAAAAATGCTTCCATCCATGTCTGTCTTTTTTTACATATGTGATTATTTTGGAATTACTCCCAGAGAATTTTTTGACTTTAGCGATTCGATGGATTTAGAATTTACAGAAGCGGCGAATAAACTGCGTTCTCTCGACGAGGAATAAAGCATATTATCGCGGTCATCCATGACCTGTGACCACCTCTCTCTGACGGCTGCCTGTGAATGTTCCTTCCGGTCAGCCGTCAGATTCTGTGTCGTCTTATCATTCTATAAACAAAATGGGGCTGCCCTCGGCAGCCACATCAGGAGAAGGCGATCTCCTCCAGTTCCACTACCTGTTTTTTGGTCCGGTACTCTGCGCCGCTTATGAGTCCCCGATCCTCATACTCCGCCTCCCCGGACTGGCTGTCATAGGGATCCTCCCTCAGCCATGACTTAGGCGGCAGAAACTCGTGCTGAAATTCACTGCACAGAGGAACCCGGAAGGGATCCAGATTGCCGAAATAAAAATTCCACCGTTCCTTGTTCCCCTCTCTCCATGCCGCCCCGCCGAAGGAGCAATCCGCATACAGCCACCCGTAGGGTTCTATATAGAACTGAGCCCAGTCATGACAGCCGATGTCCAGAGGCGTAGCGTACAGCCCTGACTGCCATTTGGCCGGAATCCCGGCGATCCGGCACATGGTGATGAAGAGGATGGCATAGATGCCGCAGTCCCCCTTTAACCCTGTGGCCATGTACTCCGGCAGATTGTCGATGGTGGCATACTGCCTCACAAACGAGTACATCACATGGGTGGTAATATAGTCGTAGATCTTCCGTGCCTTCTTCAGGGGATCCTTCTCCCCCGCCGTCACCTGTCCTGTCAGGGCTCTCAGATAGGGGGTAAACCGGATGTGGGGCAGCTGCTCCTCAAGATAGGGGGCCGTCCCTCTGTCCCAGTCAAACCGGCCATTCTCTCTGTCCCCAACACCTGGGGTCTTCGCCTCGGCTCCAACCCCCGCTTCCTTCTCCTGCTGCCCCAGCTCCACATATCTCGTATGGTTCTCAAACTCATATTCCACCCAGAATTCCTGCCCCGGTTCCAGTTTCGTCTCCATGCACACCGTCCTCTGAGGATAGTCAGACGGCGCCGTCTGCATCGGTTCCTGGGAGGTCCCCAGAAGCCTGACATGCCTTGCCTGCCCCTGCTCCACCGGCACAGGCAGATGCACCCGGATCCGTTCCCCGGCTCTCTCCGCCTCCTTCTCCACCTTGAGAGAGGCCCGGATTCTCATCCGAAAAGCCAGTCCCCCCTTCTCCTTCATGGCTAAGACCGTCCTGTCCAGAAGCTCGCCGCCCCTCTTCCGCTCCTCCGCCTTCGAAGGATCCTTAAGTCTGGCCCATAGATCTCTCCTGGTCTTTAAGAGGTTCTCCACAAAGTCGTCCTTGTACCGCACCTGCCCCATGACAAAGATCCACTCTGCGGCTCCCTCGTCCCGCAGCTCCTCCAGCTCCTCCCTGGTGACACCCTCTAAGGTATCACTGAGCTCTTTTAAGGCCTGTTCCTCCGTGTAGATGTATTGGAGAGGCAGCCTCCTCAGAATCCATTTCTCCAGCTCCAGCCGCCGTCTCAGAGCTTTGGGAATCTCCTTCTCAAGACGCATATCGATCACTTTCTCAGCCCGACGAAAATCCCCGTACCATTTCCATTTCTCGATATCCTCCGGCAGCCTCACTGTCAGAAACTCCAGATCCGAATATCTCGCCTTGTCCTCCATCACAGACCTCCCTCCTACTTCCCGGCAATGCCGTCCAGCGCCTCAATCACTGCCCCTCTAAACCCATGTCTCTCCAGCGCGGCCACCCCCACGATGGTGGTTCCGCCCGGGGAACACACTCCGTCCTTCATGGCTCCCGGATGACGCCCGGTGGACAACTGCAGCTTCCCGGTCCCCACGACCATCTGGCTGGCCAGCTTATAGGACAGCTCTCTCGGAAGCCCGTGGAGCACGGCCCCGTCGCTTAAAGCCTCGATGAACATGGCCGCAAACGCGGGTCCGCAGCCGCTTACGGTCCCCGCGATCCCCATATGTTCCCCATCTACCACCTCCACCAGGGCGATGGTCTCAAACAGCTCCCGGATCCCGGCAAACTCCTCCTCTGTGAGGGAGTGCCTCTCCTCGCACAGGATGATCCCTTCTCCCACGGCCACCGGCGTGTTGGGCAGGGTACTCAAGTGATGGGTTCCCGGCGCCAGAAATTCCTCAAACCTCTCAAAGGGGAAATTCACCGCCACGGAGACCAGAATTTTCTCCTTCAGCGCCTCCCTCACCGGCGTCAGCACCTCCTCCACCAGATAAGGCTTCACCGCCGCGATCACCACATCGGCCCACTCCACAGCCTCCTTTACACTGCCCCATGGGTGTATCCCGTATTTCTGTGCATTCTCACCCAGTTTCTCCTGATTCCTGGCGCACGCGCCGATCTGGTCCGCCCTCACGGCCCCCTTTGTGATCAGGCCTTCCGCCATAGCCTGGGCCATATTGCCGAACCCGATAAACCCGATCCTCATCTCTCCTCTATCTCTCATGTTCCTTCCTCCACATGTTTATTCTCACAGACGCTTTCAAGACGGGCCGCCTGTTTCGTTCTTTTCTCTAAACAATACCACAATCTGTTCCCTGATACAAGAGGCTTCATCCCTGAATCCATGATATATAAAACTAAACCACCACCGGCTGAAGCCGGTGGGTTTGGACTGGCTGCTGAAGCAGCCTAAAGTTGTCCGACCTCGAAGTTATCGCTCTTCTTTCGTTCTTCTAAATCCTGATTTTTGATATATTCTTGTATGATCTCGTCCG
>JAAWBS010000010.1 GCA_022792815.1 Hungatella sp. | reverse complement strand
CTGTAGGCAATTCTCTAAGAAAACTGTTGAAATTCTGATACTGACTTTTCACAAAACCTTTCTGTTTCATAGCCGCCCATGTCGTTCTTTGCACCAGAATATCTTTTACAGCCTCTAGCGGATTTTTAACACGGACAATCTATGTTTAGAAACCCTTTTTTCACAGATTTTCTTAATTTCTATATCTGAGGAATTTGGATGAACTCTTTTTGCGCACAGAAGATAATAACTATTCCCAATCTGAACATCTGCCCCATCTGGCAACTTCTTCCCTGCTTTTTGTGAAAAAATACTGCCAGAATAATCAATTCCTCTTACATATTGAGGCCAAAAACATCTCAACCCACTGTCAACATTCAATTTGTATTTTGGCGCTGGTATATTGCCTATATAGACATAGGTGAGTGTCTCTGGATTCAGACGCTCCAATGAGTATATGTATTGTTCATCTTGACTTCCCAAAGGCTGAATAGCCACATGCTGTATCTTCTGCTCCTGTAAAATAAATTGTGGAACGTACAGCAATCCCAATTCCAAATCAAATTGATTACTTGTAATATTGCATATTCTTATAGGAAGCTCATACTCTTTCGCATTATAGGTCATACGGACAGAGGGGCCAAATGTACGCTCTGGACAATCCTTACTCTTCTCCGATTTCTCATGTTTGAAATGACGAACATTTTTTTCTCCTTTTGTAAGGATAACATATTGACCGCATAATTCACACATGAATAAGCCACTTGCCGCTGAAACCATTCCTCCTGGATGTAACCTAGCTGCCTCATAGGCAGTTATTTTCTTCCAGCCATGTTCTGACCACATACAAACATGTGTTAAAGAAGGCATATTTCTCTCCTGTTAAAAAGTTAGTTTCGATTCATAAAATATATTATATCTCGCTTTGTCGAAAAGTGCTATGAATTTTCATACATTTACATCAATAATTAATTCACACCGGCAGACTATCCCTCACACAGAGCGCGCCCCATCCAAGCTGCGGGTTGGGCCAAGCCTCATATCCCGGCAGCTGTCTGGCGCCTCGTATCAGATATGCCTTCACCTTCTCTCCGTACAAAAACTCGTCTCTCCCCTCCGCGATTCCCCACTGCATGAGGAGAGCCGCGCTGCCGGTGACAAAAGGCGCCGCGAAGGAGGTGCCGGTCACCGCCTCATAACCGCCTCCGTTTTTGGTTGTCATGATGTTCACCCCGGGGGCAGCAAGGTCCGGTTTTACCTGGTTGGTCACCCTGGTAAAGCCCCGTCCCGAAAAATCTGCATAGGTCTGGTAATTGCTGTTGTACGCCCCCACTGTCAGGGCCATGGAGGCTGTGGAGGGGATGGTCAGGGTCGTGTCCGGCGTGGATCTCAAAAAATAGGTGGATTTGTTCAGTATGGTGGACGACGGCAGCCAAAAGTCATAATCCCCCTGAACGATCTTTCTCGGGGTCAGGCGAAACACCCAGATTCCGCTCTGCAGATAATCCTGGTGAAGAGGCATGAAGTCAAAATAGATCTCCTGGGCCTTGCTGTAAGGCCCAGGCTCTCCATAGTAGAGAAGAATCCTGGTGCTCTCATAATCCAGAGTCTGCGGCCCGATCACCGGCGGCAGCGGCCCTAAGATCCTGCCGGATGGTGTCACCAGGGTAATGGCAAAGTCGTCCACATAATGTTTCCACAGCTGAACCGTAATCCCGCTCTCGTAGGGTGCGATGGACAGTTCCACATTGACCGCATTTCCCATAGTCAAAGCCCCGGAAATATGTCCTCCAAACCCTGCCTCATTTCCGGAACCGATGATGATGACATTGCGGCCGTAATTGGAGATTCCGTCAATATAAGTCTCCAAAAGACTGGTCCCGTCATGGGAGCCGTAAGTGTTTCCGATGCTCACATTGACTGCCACCGGCAGCCCAAAATCTACCGCCCGCTTCACCACATAGTCCAGGGCTCTCATCAGCTCCGTCGTCCTGGGAAATCCCAGGGATGTGGGCACTCCCAGCTTTACCACCAAAAGCCGGGCCTCAAATGCCGCTCCCCGATACAGTCCCTCACTCTCCCGCCCGTTTCCGGCCGCGATGCCTGCCACCGCCGTCCCGTGACCGCTTCCGTCCACGCTCGGCACCACCATCCTCGCTTCCCGGCGGCTGCCCTTTTTCAGAGCCTCATTGATCTCCTCCTCCGTGAAAACCCGGTCAAGAGTCTGATCCCACAGCTCCAGGATCCTGGTGGTCCCGTCTTCGTTGCGGAAATCATCGTGAAAATAGTCGATTCCCGAATCAATCACCGCCACCAGGCTTCCCCGGCCGGTCAGATAGGGCGCATAGCTGCTCCCCTCCACCTGGACATAGGTAATACAAGAGGCTGCCTTTGCCTGGTCCACGGCAAAGTACAGCCTCTTTGGTTTTTCCATAAATTCTATCTGGGGAAGATCGGCAACCTCATTGATTCTGGATTCCGGCACGGTGAGAATGGAATACTGGTTCAGCAGTCTCGTCTGCTTCACCCCCATCTCCTCCAGGCCTTCCAGCTCTGTGGAATGTTTTACGATCACTTCCCAGGTCTGCTCCCTCGGGTCATAGCCGATCGCCAGAGTCTCCGATCTCTCCAGCTCCTCCTTAGTGGCTCCCAGTGCCAGATTGAGAACATTTTCCATCTTCTGATTTTCCATGAGAGTTTTCCGCCTTAACGTGGTCTTTCTCACAGAATATGTCCTGGGACAGAGAGGAATTCCGTTATTTCAAAAATCCGTTGACGATTTGGGCCTCCGCTTCCTCCTCCGTAAGCCCCAGAGTCATCAGCTTGATGATCTGCTCTCCCGCGATCTTCCCGATAGCCGCCTCATGGATCAGGGCTGCGTCCGTGTTGTTGGCCGTGATCTTGGGGATGGCGCTGATTCTGGCATTGTCCATGATGATGGCATCGCACTCCGAGTGACCTGCACACTTGGCGTTGCCGTTGATCTCCGCGTTAAAGATCTGAGTGGAGTCCTCCTTGGCCACAGAGCGGGAGATCACATTGGCGCTGGAATCCTCCCCGTTTAGGTTGACCACAAAACTGCTCTCGGCAAACTGGTTTCCGTGGGTTAACAGACGCTCCCGGATGATCAGCTTGGCTCCTGCGGCCAGGTCCGCCTTTGTGGTCCTCCTGGTGGAATCCACTCCCTTGATCTGCACCATCTCCATCTCCATATAGCTGTTTTCTTCCATATTCACTTCCGTCTCCGGGTTCATAATCCGCTGGCCTCTGCCGTCGCCGGAACCATAATGCTTCTCCACATATTTGACCTTGGCGTTCTTTCCCACAAAAAAACGGTGAAGGCCGTCATGCTTGGAATCCTGATCCCCCCCGTTGTGGATACCGCAGCCGGCCACGATGACCACATCCGCGTCGTCGCCGATATAAAAGTCATTGTACACCATCTCGCTGATGCCGCTCTCACTTAAGACCACCGGAATGTGCACGCTCTCGTGTCTGGTCCCGTCCTTGATATGGATATCGATTCCCTCTCCCTCTTTCTTGGACATGATCTGGATATTGGCAGAACTGCCCCGGCCTGCCATCTGTCCGTTGGCGCGGATGTTGTAAGCTCCTGCAGGGACCTGATGGAGATCCGCCACCTCCTCCAAAAGCCGCATCTGGATGGAATCCACGTTTCTGATATCTGACATCTTACCTTCCTCCCTTATAGAACTTGCTGCAGGCATCCACCGCCGACGCGGTTCCCAAAAGTCCCGGAAGGATGTCTTCCCTGAACCCCTGAGCCGTGATCCTGCCGTCGGCTATGACTACGATCTCATCTGCGATATTGAGAATCCTCTCCTGATGGGAGATGATCAAAATGGATCCCTCCGTGGTCTCCCTCATCCGCTCAAAGACGGCAATTAAATTCTGAAAGCTCCACAGGTCAATCCCTGCCTCCGGCTCGTCAAACACCGACAGCTTCGTCTGCCTGGCCAGCACGGTGGCGATCTCGATCCGCTTTAGTTCCCCGCCGGATAAGCTGGCATTGACCTCCCGGTTAATATAGTCTTTGGCGCACAGCCCCACCTCTGACAGGTACACACAGGCATCGGCTGCCGCAAGCTTCTTCCTGGCCGCTAAACGGATCAGATCCAGAACCTGCACCCCTTTAAAACGGACCGGCTGCTGGAAGGCATAGCTGATGCCAAGATTGGCCCTCTCTGTAATATTCTTTTCCGTTATATCCACACCGTCAAAGGTGATGGTTCCCTCAGACGGCTTCTCGATACCGGCGATCAATCGGGCCAAGGTGGATTTTCCGCCTCCGTTGGGCCCTGTGATCACCACAAATTTATGCTCTCCCACAGTCAGATTCAGGTTGTGGATAATCTCTTTTTCCTTCCTCTCCTCCTGTACGCCGAATGACAAATTCTCTAATGTAAGCATAGATATCTCCTTATTTCGTTTTGGCTGCTCTCCGCTGCCAAGAGAGCATGTGCCCTTGGCAGCGGAGGGTATACCTGTACCAGTTATTATATAACACATTCCTCTTATTTACCAGCATTTTTCATTTCTTTCTTTCGTACACAGCCAGTCGGCCGCCGACTTTCTTAATATCATATGAAGGTTTCCTTACTTCACTTGTGCCCCTGTCAGTTTTATGATACGCTGAATTTATCAAAAAATCAGGGAGGATTTATTATGATGAAAACTTTGCAGAGACAACCCAGAGCCCCCATGAGCACTTCTGTGGCAAAAGCAGCACTTTTCCTTTTGTCAGCTTCTTTTCTTCTGGGCGGCTGCGGCGGCGGAGCCAAATCCGCTTCGGCGACTCAGAATTACTATGCCGCTGAGACCACGGCTGCGGCGGCCATGGATTACTATGCCGCTGAACCGGCTATGGAAGCCCCCGCCCTCTACGACCGCGGTTACGGGGAAGAAGGCTATTACGGGGAAAGTGAAATGGTATCCGAGACCGCCTCAGTTGATTCCCCCGGCGGTGTGACCGGCTCCTCTCCTATCGCCCCCAACGCTTCTCTGGGCCGCAAGCTGATCCGCAATGTGTTTATGTCTGTGGAGACAGACCGCTTTGATGACATCTTAAAACAGCTGCAGGCCAAGGTCACGGAGCTTGCCGGATACATCGAACATTCGGATATCTCCGGAGAGCGCACCGGCTACTCCAGCCGATATGCCAGCATGACCGCCCGGATTCCAAGCACTGCTTTGGATCAATTTATCTCTGTGGTGGAGGAGAGCGGCAATGTCACCTACAAGTCCGAATCCACTCAAGACGTCACCCTTCAGTACAGCGATCTGGAGAGCCGAAAGAAGACTCTGACCATGGAACAGGACCGGATCTGGGCTCTCCTTGAAAAGGCTGACACCTTAGAGGCTGTCATCGCCCTGGAACAGCGGCTTTCAGAAATCCGGTACGAACTGGAGTCCATGGAATCCCAGCTGAAGCTCTACGACAATCAGGTGGCCTACAGCACCATCGAGATCCGGATCGACGAGATGATCCCTTCGGATTTCACTCCCACAGCCCCGGAGACCGTGGGACAGCGGATTAAGAAAGGCTTCTCCCGCAATGTCTCCAATGTGACAGACTTTTTCACCGACCTTTTCATCGGCTTCATCGTGCTTGCACCTGTCTGGATTCCATTTGGGATCATCATCCTCATCGCAGCGGTGATCGCCAGAAAGATCTCCCAAAAGCGAAAGAATCCCAAAGTCACACCAACCAAAACGACAAATTCTGCGGCTGCGGTCCCGACTCAGGACACGGAAAGCCCTCAGCGGACGAACCTCTCCTCTGACTCGGAACAACAGAGTTGATATCCTGTTTCTCACAGCGGTTCCTGTACTGAGTACACTACAGCAAATACCCCTGAAAACTTGATGTTTTCAGGGGTATTATTGAGTGCAGAAGATGGGAGTCGAACCCACAAGGTATTGCTACCACACGGACCTGAACCGTGCGCGTCTGCCAATTCCGCCACTTCTGCACGAACAAAATTATTATACGTTTCTTTGTTCTGTTTGTCAACAAGTTTTTTCATTTTTCGTCTGGTTTTTCGTCTGTCACATATTTTCTACTTCTGACTTCTATTTAAATCCTGCCATCCGTGAACAAGTAAAAACAGCTTTGCCGAAGCCCTGTTTCCACTTCCGGCAAAGCTGTCACATTTCAAACTCACAGGCTGTCCACTGTCAGCCTCTTCTCTGCTTACATTCCTGCAAACTGATTTTTCACCTTCTGGAGCTTCTGCTGCTCCGCAGTCTCCGTCGAATACCATCCCTTGGCGGACATCTTCTTGTAAATGCTGTCCTGCATGCACAGGCTGCTGTCTAAGGCCTGGTCAAAGACCTGGTGCACATTTTGGGTAGAAGACTCTATGGTCCCGTGAAGATACAGGTCACAGACTCCCTTGGTCGTCAAAAGCAGGTTCTCCATAATACATCTGTCATCCATGTCAATCCCTCCTGGTATCATAATTGCAGTGTCCCTCACTCATGGTTCGGCGGCATGTGGTCAAACGGCATTTATAAATTGCTTCCTATTTGCCTTCCGCCTACACCAAATTGTAAAAGCTGTCAAAGATCTGCTGATGCTGCTTGGAAAACTGTTCCACACAGTCCCTCAGCTCTTGATCCTGTAGATTTTTCATTGCCTCCTGGCATTGAGTCTTCAAAAATTTCTCATGGCCAAGTGCATCCTCAATATACGTTAACTCCTTCGGACTCATCATGCATCCCTCCTGACTCTGTGTCGTGACTATCTTGTTCCTACCCTGTTAATATGTCCCCAAAAGACAAAAAACATGCCGGCCAGTATCTGCCAGCATGTTTTGTAACGTATAATTTTATAAAAACAGTTCATTGTCTTTTCGCCCGGAGCAAGCTTTCTTCAGCTTCATGGAAGCGGCAAAGACCATCATCTTATTTAGTTTTCTCCCCTGCTGCGGACAGACATGGACACAGCGCATACAGGAGATACACTTGCCGGCATCCGTCCGGTCCGGGCGTTTTCTCGAGATGGCTCCCACAGGACACCTTTTGGCACACAGGCCGCATCTTTGACAGCTTTTATCTGTCTCCGGAATCAAGGGAATGGTGTGAAACTCTTTGTACGGAATCCTCCCGGGCACGAAGAAGTCTTTCCAGGTCCTGGGGCTGAGAAGCTTCTTTCTGATCTCCCCTGCCATGGCTGCCAGCTCTCTTCGGTCTCGGTTATCGGGCCGCCCGGCACCGTACTGGCGCATGATGGAGTGTTCGGTCACCGCCGCCACCGCTGCCACCACCTTGAAGCCACAGCCTTCCATAGCCTTTCGAAGCTCTAAGACCGTGTCTTCATAAGCACGGTTCCCATAAGTGACTACCAGGACAGCTGCCGCCCGATTAGCCTTCACCTTGGTCAGATTCGAAAGAGCTGCCGGGGGTACCCGGCCTCCGAAGGAGGGAACCCCTATGACACACACATCTCCCGGCTCAAATCGATACATCCCATAGTTTTGTCCCCGAAGAGAGAAGTCCATCTCCACTGGTGTTCCAAGCTCCCCTGCCAGAATGTCAACCACCCGTTTGGTTCCTCCTGTGGGGCTGAAATACATCGTATACACATTCATCTTTTTTCTCCCATCCATTCCGCCCGAACAGTTTCTGATCTCTACTCCCGACAGGAAAGCCTTACAGCACCAGCGACGGAGCCGAGTACACCCTGGCTCCCAGTTCCCCATCCATCATATAGAGCGCCCTCGGGTCCGAGCCGAACAGATCAAACTTTTTGATCAGCCCCTCCGCATTGGTCTCTTCTTCCCCCTGTTCCTTCACAAACCAGTCCAAAAACTGCATGGTGCGGAAATCCTTCACGCTGTTTGCCGCTTCATAGATGGTATGGATTAAACTGGTCACAAGCTGCTCATGCTCATATCCGGCATGGAGAGGATCCGCAAATCCCTGAAACTCCTTGTCAGGCTTGTCGATGGACTCCAGAGTCACTTTGCATCCGTTATTCTGCAGATACTGCATAAACAGCATGGCATGATCCCTTTCCTCCTGGGCCTGGATCTTATACCAGTTGGCAAATCCCTCCAGCCCCTGTTCCATATAGTAATTGGAAAAATCCAGGTACAGATATGCGGAGTAGAATTCCTTGTTCACCTGGGTATTGAGCAATTCTGCTACTTTTGTATCTAACATGACAACATCCTCCTTTGTGGCTTTTGCATCTGCCTGTGCCTCTTTTTCCTTATTTTATCATTATTGGTGAAAAATGTCTATAGGGGGAGAAAAAGCTGTTCTGGTCTTGTCTGTTCTCAGCGCTCGTCAACAAGCCTTCCATAGAGAAAACCCCTGTAGACGACATGTCTACAGGGGTTTTGTGATACTTATGCCTCTTCGCTCCCTGAGTTGGACTCGAACCAACGACACTGCGGTTAACAGCCGCATGCTCTACCGACTGAGCTATCAAGGAGTATTTACACTATCGTATTATACTAGCCTTTTTCCAATTGTCAAGAGGCTTAGTGAAAAAAAAAGAAAAAAAGTTTCTAAAAAATGGTTGCTTTCCTGGGAAAACTGTGATATACTATCAAACGTTCGCGGGAGTGCTGGAATTGGCAGACAGGCAAGACTAAGGATCTTGTGGGTGTATGCTCGTGTGGGTTCAAGTCCCATCTCCCGCAGATGCAGAAGTGGCGGAATTGGCAGACGCGCACGGTTCAGGTCCGTGTGGT
>JAAWBS010000052.1 GCA_022792815.1 Hungatella sp. | reverse complement strand
GAATCCTCTGTGAGTGGTAATCATGTCGGCAAATTCTTTGGCAAGGTCTACGTTGGAGGCCTCGATGTAACCGGTCATCAGACTGGCCGTACCCGGGTCGCCCGGCTTTCCGGCAGCCGCCTGACCGGCGTTGTCGTTCTCATTGGTAGTATAATAGTTGCCGCCGGCCTTTGTCAGACCGTTGGGGTTCTGGAAGGTGGCGACTGCTACCTGGCCGATCTCAACCGTCTTTGACTCTTTCTCACCAGCAGCGCCGGCCTTGTCTACCTGAACCGTTACCGTAATTTTTCCCAGTGCATTGATCTCGACGGCAGTTGACAGCAAAACGTCGTCAGTAACAGTATCACTGAAAGTCGGACTTCCATTTGTATCCACGCTCTTCGGTATCCTAAGCGCCACCAACTCATCAGAACCTGGACGATAACCATATATAAAGTTCTTATTGGCATCTACGATATAGCCGTTGCTGTCCACCATAAACTGTCCCACTCTGGTATAACTGAAATTCTCGCCCTTAATGTCACCGTTAGCCGCCACTTTCTTTCCGCTTTCATTGCTGGTGATAAAAAAGCCCTCGCCGTCAATGGTGGCATTAAATCCGCCTACATAGGACGGTGTACTGGAAGTCATATCCATACCGATGCTTCCCATCAAGGTACCATAACCGTACTGGGCCGCGTTGGTACCGCCGGATGCGGCAGAACCGCCGGTGGATGCCGTAGACGTCTGGTACATAGCCTCTTTAAACGTATAAGTCTGTGCTTTAAAACCGAAAGTATTAACGTTGGCGATATTGTGGCCCACCACATCCATCTTATTCTGGTGGGCCCTAAGCCCTGCCACTGCTGAATCCATTGCTCTTAACATATGATTACATTCCTTTCCCCGTTCCTCCCTCTGCCCATCCGGCATGAGGGAATAACTTCCTCTTATGAGGTCCGGTTACATCAGAACGGCACTGTCAATATTGGTAAAAACTCTCTCTCTCATGTCATCCTGAGACATGGTGGTAACAACCGTATTGTTAGGCACATTGACGATAAAAACTCCCTGCTGACCGATGATGGCCACATCCCTGGCCCCCTTTTTCCTGGCGCCCTCCACGGCGTGTTCCAGATTGCTCATCAGCTGGCTGTCCACGGCAATGCCCCTCTCATTCATACGCCTGGCGGCGTGCTTGGAAAAATTCAGGCCCGCACTCGCTCTTTCCTGGAGAAGCGTCTTAAAGTCTGTCTGGTTCCCCCCAGCTCCAGGTGGCGCGACGCGCTGGCCGGGGATACTTGATGTTCTGCTCTCCAACAAGCCGACTTCTCTAATATCCATACCGTTTCCTCTTTCCAATCTCCCTGTCCTGGAACCCCAAAATCAGGGCTGTCTCAATGTGGTCGGAATCCTAGACCTCTCCGGGTTCATCCGGCTCCTTCGAATCATCCGGATCTTTTGGTTCATCCGGATCCCCAGGCTCCCCGGGATTCTCCGTGTCGATCTCCTGCTTGAACGGATTAGGCACCCGTCCCATACCTACCAGATGACTCAGGGAATACACCTTGTCGTCCCCCTCGATCTTGATGGTGGGATCTCCGCTGGTGAAATTCACCCACTCCACCTTAGCATATTTTACATCGACTGGCGTCTCCTGTCCATAGGAATTTTCAACAGTTACAGCCATCGTCACTTCCTGCCCCACCAAACTTGCCGCATAGGTCTGTGTAGACACCGCGGTGGAGGTCTGCAGCGCGTCTGTCATGGACTGCATGGACTGCACCATGGCCATCTGCGTCATCTGAGCCATCATCTCGCTGTTGTCCATGGGATTGGTCATATCCTGATTCTGCAGCTGAGTAGCCAGCAGCTGAAAATATCCGGTCATGGTCAGCGTGTTTTTGTCGTTGGACTCCGGTTTGTAAGCTCCTGTGGTGTACGGACTGCTGCTTCCGCTCACCGATAATTTGTCTGCCATAATTTCTCCTTTTTCTTAAACAAGTCCCAGCCTCAGCTGCTGTGCGAAAGACTCGGTCTCGTGCCGGTCGTCTTCCCGGTCACGGCGCTCCTGGCCTTCCTGCTTTCGGCCCTGTCCGCCGCCTGAATCCTCATCCGGCTGTCCCTCTTCTCTCTCCGGGGCCTGGGTGTAGATCACGGTCTCCTGGCCGGTCTTCTCCTCCAGGATCGAAGCGATCTCCGAAGCTTTCTGACTCAGCAGTTCCAGAGTTCTGGGATTGGATGCCAGAATCGATACCGCTGCCCTGCTGCCCTCATAGACCATCTTGATGGTCAGTTTGCCCAAAGAGGCCGGCTCCAGCTCGATAATCAGCTCCCGTCCGTTTCCGGGAAGTCTGGATGCCAAGGTTTTTCCCAGATCCTGTGGAAGCTGGCTGTGGCTTGTTCTCAGAGGAATCGACTCTGTCCTCTCATGACCAACGAGCTGTTCGCTCCTCTGTGTGTGGTTCTGCCCGCCATACAGGGAAACCTGTCCCGTCTCCTGCCCTGGCTGAGATTTCTCTTTCTCTTCCACGGCAGCCGACGAAGGCGCGGTCTGAACTTTGGGCTCGGGAGGAACTTTTTGGCCGGCCTGATCTGCAGCCGGTTTTCTGTCGGAAGCTTCCATAGGAATCTCCCTTCCCTCTCCCTCCTTCGAGGAATTGTTCCCATCTTGACCTTCCTTCTGGGAAACTACAGGTTTGACAGCCTCCTCTCCGGCGCCGGTCAGAGCCTTAACCACTTCTCCCTCTTCCATCTCCTGGTCCGGTGTCAAGGTCTTGGTCTCAGGTTCTGTATCCTCCTGAGGGGAAAGGACTTTCCCTTCGGCCTCCACAGCCTGAAGAATCTCCGTCTCCGAAACAGCCTCTTGCGAAAGCTCCGGAGGACTCTCCGACATCTGGATCTGGGCAGCCGCCTGTTGGAGTCCTGCCTGGAGAAGAACTTCCTGAGGAGATACTTCAATCGGCTCATCCTCTGCAGTCTCCGTCCCCTGGGGCTCCTTGAAAGAATCCTTTTGACCCTCTGTGGTCTCCGGCTTCTGGCCGTCCTCGGCTTTTTCCGTCTTCTCCCCCGGCTGTGCCAGTTCCTTTTTCTCCTGAAGAAGCTTTAAGAAGGCATCTTTCTCCACCGTTGAATCCGCAGACATATTTCTGCCCCCAGCCTTGGTCCTGACCTGCACCTGGCTTGTCATCTTTACTGTCTCCATCTCGTGTACTCCCTCCTTTCTCTTTTATGATATCTATAATAACAGGTTTGGGCCTGCTATTATCCCAATGTCTCAGCCTCTGTGCTGAGGCCTTATGCGCAGCGTATTGCCGGAGACAAACTCCTCGATAAAAAGCTCATCTGCCTTAGCCGCCGCTTTCTGATATTCTTTCAGTTTCTTGTCTTTCAGTCGTTCAAACTTGGAGGTATCCACCTTGGCAGTGATGACCTGCTGTTTCTTCTCCTCCTCCTGCCTCTTAAGAACATTCAGCCGTTCCTTCTCTTCATCGATGATCTCCTCCATCCGCCCGATACACAGATCAAACAGACGGTAGTTCTCGATGGTAGCCCCTTCTTCCTTGGCTCTGTCAAATTCACTCTCAAATCCTGTCAGTTCCCGGTGAAGTCCCAGGATTTCCTCCTGCTTCCGATTCACCTTCTGGATGATCACCGCATGTTCCGTCTTCAGATTATCCAGAACCTGTGTCTTGTAATCCAGTACCGTCTCCAGCCTGTATTTGAACTGCTTCACTTCTTTTTCCTCCGGAATCAGCTGATAATCTCTTTTATCCGCCGCAGGGTCTCCTCATAGCCAAAGCTCTCATTGATCCCCTGCTGTAAGAATCCATTGATGTCGTCGATCTTGGAAACCGCCTCGTCCAAAGCCGGGTTGTTTCCCTTTTTGTACGCTCCAATCGCGATCAGGTCTGCATTCTTCTGATACAGCCCCAAAAGATTTCTCAGACGGGAGGCAGATCTCTGATGCTCTCCCGACACAATCTCCACCATAAGACGGGAGATGCTGGCGCCGATGTCGATGGCCGGAAAATGGTTTTCATTGGCCAGCTGACGGCTCAGCACGATATGGCCGTCCAGAATACCTCTCACCGTATCCGAGATGGGCTCATTGGTGTCGTCACCTTCCACCAGAACCGTATAAACCCCGGTGATGGAACCGTTGCCAAAATTTCCGCTTCTCTCCAAAAGTTTGGGAAACTCCGCATAGATGGAAGGCGTGTAGCCTCTGGCGATAGGCGGCTCTCCGATGGCGAGGCCGATCTCTCTCTGAGCCATGGCGTATCTGGTCAGGGAGTCCATCATCAAAAGCACGTCATAGCCCTGGTCTTTAAAATACTCCGCGATGGTTGTGGCCACCAGAGGACACTTCATCCTCAGCATGGCCGGCTGGTCAGAAGTCGCCACCACCAACACCGAGCGCCTCATCCCCTCCTCTCCCAGATCCTTTTCCAGGAATTCCAGGACCTCACGGCCACGCTCTCCCACCAGAGCGATGACGTTGATATCTGTCTTTACATTTTTGGCGATCATACCCATGAGAGTACTTTTCCCCACACCGGAACCGGCGAAAATCCCGATTCTCTGGCCCTTTCCGATGGTGTTCAGACCGTCGATGGCCTTCACACCGAATTCCAATCTCTCCCTGATGGGAGGCCGGTCCAAAGGATTGATATAAGGGCTTTGCACCGTATAGTGCTTGGACGGAGGAAATGGCGAACCGCCGTCAATAGGCTCTCCCAGAGCGTTGATAATTCTTCCTCTCAGGAAGTCTCCCACCGGGATCTTCAGCCTGTGGCGGGTATTGCGCACAAAACTGCCTGATGCGATGCCGCTGGTAGCCTCGTAGGTCATCAGCTGAATCTTGCCGTCCTTAAAACCTACCACTTCGGCAGGCATCTGCCGGTTCTGCTCCTCATTATAGATCATAACGATATCTCCTATGCTGGAGCGGCCGCCGGAAGCCTCCATGGACATCCCGACTACATTTTCGATTTTTCCGATATGGCTGACCGTCTCTGCCTTGCCAATCAGCTGAGGTATCTTTTCAAACATAGGAGACTCCCTTTTACAGCCTTACATTTTCTAGTATATCCTTGATGTTCTCAATTTGTGTATTGACACTGACATCTACAATCTCTTCCGGCATCTCGATGATGCAGCTGCCTCTGGCCTCTTTTTCCATGACAATAAACTTGATATTGTCCGACAGACGGGACAGCTCCTCAACGATCCTTGCATCGGCATCCATCATCATATCATAATCATACTTATCAATATAGATCTTGACCCATGCTGTCTTCTTTAACTTTTCTGTGGCCGAGATAATCATCTGCTTGATCACCTCGCCGCTGGACTTGAGGCTGATGTGGATCACTTTCTCTCCCACCGCCACGGCACAATCTTTTAACTCATCTAAATAAGCGCGAAGGCAGGCCTCTTTCGCCGTATCAACAGACTTAAGGGCCCGCTTCACGTCCGCCTGGAACGAAAGCAGCTGGTCCTGAATTTCCTCTCTAAAATCCCCTTCTGCTTTCTCTCTGCCTTCTTCAAATCCGGCTTTATATCCTTCCCTGCGTCCTTCCTCATAGGCCCTTGCTTGTGTTTGTTTCGCCTGCCGCTCCGCCTCCTCAAGGATGCGGGCCGCCTGCTCCTCGGCTTCTTCCAAAAGCCTGGCCCCCTCCTCCTTCCACTCATCCAGCAGTTTTTCCTGCTGTCTTCCCACTTCCTCCTCGACAGCTGCCGCTGTCTCCATCAGCTGCCGCTCTTCCTCCCGGGAAGAAGCCTCCTCGGGCGGCTTCTCCTCCTTTTTCTTTCCCTCCTGAGTATAGTGGGGAAAAACCGGCTCTCTGGGAGTTAAATCCCGGTTTTTCATCAATTCTTCCAAAGAGGGCATATAATTTTCGATAGCCAGGCTGCCTGCAGCCTCCGGGCGCTTGATGATCCGGTTAGATGATGATATTATCATCTTCTCCTCCCTTCTTGATAATCACTTCGCCCTGCTCTTCCAGCCGTCGAATAATATTGACGATACGCTGCTGTGCCTCTTCCACATCCTTCAGTCTCACATTGGTCGTAATCTCCAGATCTCCGCGTACAGAGTCTGCCATACGCTTGGACATATTGTTGAAGAATATGGTCTTCATCTCCTCGGAAGCGCTCTTCAAGGCGTATACCACGTCCTTGGTATCGCACTCCCTGACGAAACGCTGTACGGACCGATCGTCCATATCCAGGATGTTCTCGAACACGAACATCTTCTCCCGAATGCTCTGGGACAAATCCGGATTTCTTTTGTCCAGCTCCTCGAAGATCTTCCGCTCGCTGCTGCGGTCCACATGATTCATCATGTCAGCCACATAGTCCACACCGCCAAGGTTCATGTTGTCCTCGCTGGTGATGATGGTGGCAAACTTCCGCTTCATCTCCTCCTCCACGATAGAGATGGCTTCCGGGGAGACACGGTCCATCCGCGCCATACTCTCCACCGTCTGAATCCGCTTCTCATCCGGCAGCTGCTCCAAAACCTGAGCGGACTGCTGGGGATCCATATAGGCCATAATCAGGGCAATCACCTGGGGCCGCTCGTTCTGAAGCAGAGACAAGAGAGCCTTTGGATCTCCCTTCATAAAGAAGTTGAAAGGCTTGGACTGAAGGGTCTTGGACACCTTCTCCAACAGGTTTCTGGCAGTGGACTCGCCGAAGGCTTTCTCCAGTACGTTTCTGGCGTAATCCAGACCGCCGTCCGTCATCATCTTATGAGTCAGGCACAATTTATAGAACTCGTCGAGAGTGGCCTCCACCTGAGAGTTGGACGTCTTACCCAGCTTTGCCACCTCGTATGTAAGTTCCTCGATATCCTCTTCGTTTAAATATTTATAGATCTGGGACGCCCGGTCAGCTCCAAGGGAGATTACCACCAATGCCGCCTTGCTCCTGGGGTCGGTTATAGGAGCTTCTCCCTCCGGCTTTATGGAACTACTTGCTTCGATTGCCGCTGCGCTTGCTTCTGCCATCGCCTTCTCCCTCCTCTCCGTTCAACCAGCCCTGGATCAGTTTCGCCGCGATCTGCGGATTCTGGTCTACGAATTCTCCAATGTTCTGTTTCAGCCTCAGGCTGCGCTGCATCCGGAAGTTCATGATCTCTTCATTCTTGATAAATTCATCTTCTTCCTCCTCTGCTGCGCCTCCGGGCAGGATTCCCGCTCCGCCTTCTGCCACGGCAAGACCGTTCTCTCCGGCCGCCAGTTCACCGGCAGACAGTGCATCACCGTCGATGAATTCGCCACCCTCCATGATGACCTCCTGGGCCTTCTTCCGCTTTCTCCTCAGTACCAGAAGAAGAATCAGCAGAAGCAGAAGAAGCAGAACTCCGGCTCCTATAACGATGATCAGCCAAAGAGGAATCTGAGTTCTCCCCTCCACATCGTCACTGCCTGCCTGCTGGTCTCCGCCAGGATTCTCCGGCACATCCACAACCACACCGGAATCCCGGATGATGGTGATCTTATCCTGTGCGTTTTCCACCGGAATACCGGCAGAGTTGGCCACCAGTCTCACCAGCTCGTTCTGACTTGGCGCCTCCATGCGGTCTGTGATAATCACGATACCGATCGAAGTGTCCTCCAGCACACCCGGATCGATCTGGCGCTGTTCCTTCAATATATTATACAGCCATTCCCGGGAGGCTGTGCTGTTGCTGTAGCTCTCTCCCGTCTGGCCGGTCCCGTCGTTGTTGGTATATCTGGGCACATCCGCGTTGGCATCGGCTCCGACCACTCCGCCCGCATTCTGGTTGGACAGATTGCTGCCCTCATTGGTCAGATCCTCTCTCTCCAAAAGTCCCCCTTTATCCTCATCGCCAATCTTCTCCGGCGTGGAGTACTGGGTGGTCTCCTGGATCAATCTCTCCATGTTGAGCGTTCCCTTAACCGACACCGCCACATTGCCCTGACCGTAAAGCTGTTCCAAAACCCGTCTGACATTGGCCGCGATGTTGCTCTCCACCAGACTGGTCAGGCTGGTCAGGTCTGAGATCCCGCTGGCAGTGCCATCCCCGTCTGTGCCCACCTCTGTCATGGTGGCCGCATCAAAGACAGCCACGTTGGTGAAGGTCATGCCTTTCACCGCGTGGGAGACCAGAGTCTTCACCGCCTGCGCCTTGTCGGACGTGAGGGTACTGCCGTTTTTCATGGTCACCACCACAGAAGCGGAGGCAGTCGAAGCAGACCGGTCCTCCCAGGCATAGAGGGCATCGGATCCCTCGTTGATGGTAACCTTTGCATCCTGAACCCCCTCAAACACCCGGATGGTGGCTCCCAAGCGATCCTGAAGTTCATACTTGGTGATCAGCTTCTTATCCGACTCCGTGGTCATAAGTCCTGTATTGTTCAAGTACATATCATACGCGAAACCGCTCTTGGGATAGCCCTTGCTCAAAAGGCTTACCCTGGTCTGCTCCACTGTGGCCTCAGGAACCCTGATGGCACCGTCGTTGGCGTTATAGCGGTACTCGATCCCCTCATCCTGGAGAAGTCCCACCACCTCCTGGGCTTCGTCCTTGCTCAGCCCCGTAAACAGCGTAGAATAATCCGTCTGATTGCCCAGAAGATTCAGCGCAAGTATCGCAATTAAAGCAATTGCAACAGTTCCCCCTGCAATTGCTTTAATGATTTTTCGTGTCTTTTCCGGCATATTCTGCCAGTTCTCTTTCCAATTCTGCACGTCCTCATCCAACCTTTTGTTATATTTATGATTTGCCGTCAGCCCGCAGGCCTGACAGTCTGCATACGTCCCGTGGATTAAACATTAATCTTAATCAGCTCATTATAGGCTTCTAACGTCTTATTCCTCAAGGTGAGCAGCACATCAACACTCAGACCGGCCTTCGCCTCTGCGATCGGCAGTGTGTGGACGTCATCCAACTGCCCTGTAGCCAAAAGGTACTGCTTGTGCTCTACATCCGCCTGAGTCTCTTTCACCTGATCCACCACATTCTTAAAGACATTCTTGAACAAGGATGCTTCTGCGTTGGCTGTAGTAACCGCTTGCTGGGCTTCATTTAAATCCCCCGTCCCTATGTTCCACAGTGTCATAGGGCTGATAAATGCCGCTCCTTCCATAACTGCGCCTCCATCTTTTTAATTCCCGTTAAGGATCTTCCTTTTTCAGTCCTCTTATCCGCCTTTTTGTATTACAGATTAAAATGCCTTGGCCGCATTCTTGAGACGAGCCATATCGCTGCTGAAAGAGCTGAGCATGAACTGATACTCATAGGCAGCGCGGACGATCTCCACCTGCTCCTGATCCATATCTACGTTGTTGCCGTCAAGTCTGCTGGACTCATCCCACGTGGTATTCAGACGAGACCGGGTAGAATGGATCGCCTCGTACATCGTCTGCCTGGGAGCCTTTTTCATCTTGTTGGCCTGGGAGATCCTGTGGCTCAATTCCTCCTCAAATGTTATGTACTGTGACTTAAATCCGGGAGTGTCCACATTGGCCACATTGTTCAATGACACGGTCTGTCGCTGCCATAAATAGTCTAATACCTTCTCCGTCAGCGCGACTCCGTTACCATATATCTGAGACATATCACTGCTTCTCCTCTCTTGTTCTATTTTCCTTTATAAACCACTGATTTGCAATAGTAATTTTCTGGCATTTGCAACTCCATATTCCCTATAATAATATCACCACCAAGCGTATAAATCAAGATAAATATAAATTTTCATCAAAAAGTCTTTTGTTAAAATTTCGTAAAAATAAAAAAGAATTCCATCATTAAAAAGGGATCCGGTCAATACCGGACCCCTTTGTCGTCATATTTCTCTTGCTTACACAAGAATATTCAGCATGGATACCGCATAGTAGTTGCTCAGATTGTATGCCCCGCTTCTGGCAAAGCTGGCAAACTGGTTAAACGAATCGTTCATCCCGTTTGCCTTTGTAGAGGAAGTACCGTAGGTGGCCACGCTTTCGGCGCTGCTGGTGTTCTTCTTGTCTTCCGTGCCGGATGTGCTGCCGGAAGAACTGCTTCCGATCACCTTATCCACGGAGGAATCCAGGATGGAAGTAGCCTTGCTTCCCAGACGCTCGGCGATGCCGAACTGTCCGCCCAAAGCACCCTTCACAAACTCCGGATCTTTCTGAAGCACTTCCTTGAACTTCTTCTCGTCCACCTGAAGGTTGCCGTCGGTGTCATAGCTCATGCCAAGATACTTTAAAGTCTTCTCGGATGGAACCGCTCTCTTTAAGGAATCCAGCTGATTGGAAAGACCTGCGCCGAACTCGGTGTTCTTCTTTAAGTAGGAGATGGTGTCATTATACTTCTTGGCCAAATCCTTCACCGCAGAGTACACTTCATCTTCCGCCTTGGTTACTGCCTCCTGATCGGCCTCTCCCTTTTCTGCCTTCGCCTTAACCCCATCCAGGTTGTCGAATACGTTATTCTTGCTGGTCAGGGTCAGCTTGTCAGCGGACGCCTCCAGATCTTCCAGTCTGGTCTGATACCCCATCAGAAATCCCGATGTACTGCTGGCCTTGGTGCTGGTGTCGGGCTTGGTGGAACTGTCGGTCTTAGAGGTATCGGAGATCCCCAGGGACTCCTTCAGCTGATCCGCCGCCTCATTGGCCTTATCACTCCAGCTGCCGCTGTTGATGCCGTTCGATGAGCCATTATAGCCGTAATTATAGGTATAATAGCTGCCATACATATTGGATGAAACTCCATTTACTGCCATGATTGTCTCCTTTCTGGTATGAAATACCATATTTTATTTTATATATCGGTGTTTTTTTCCGGAATATAAGGTTGGAGACTCGAGAAAAATTACCGGCCCTCCGCCAGGACCACTTCCCCCTTTTCTCTGGTTGCCTTGAGATCTATCAGTCTCTGATTCTCGGAACCCCGAAAGGAGAGCATCAGATTTTTTTGCTCTTTCACAAACCGGCCGTCCACCAGGATATCGATCATGTCCAGCATAGTTTCCGTCACTTCACAGTACTTTCTCCCTCCAGGCCTCAAATCGGTCTCATAGGTAAATCCGGTATAGCACCAGACATCTTTTTCGGGAAACCGCTCCCTGACCCGGCGCAAAAGCCCGGTCAGTTCTCTCTGGTTTTCCGGTTCCATGGGCTCACCTCCCAGAAGGGTCAGCCCCCGGATAAACTCCCGGGAAAGAGCCTCCAGGATCTCCTCCTGTGTCTCTTTCGTGTAGGGCTGTCCGTAGGAAAAGTCCCATGTCTCCGGCTGAAAGCAGCCCGGGCAGCGGTTGGTGCAGCCGGAGACAAACAAGGTGACCCGAACCCCGATTCCGTCGGCAATATCCCATTTTTTAATATTGCTGTAGTACATACCTCTCCTTTACAGATGAAGCACCCGGTCCTTGATCTCCTGGGTTCTCCCCTGATTCCAGAACTGAGTCCCGATATAGCCGCAGGTTCTTCTGGCCACGTTCATCTTGTCCTGATCCCGGTTGCCGCAGCTTGGGCACTCCCACACCAGTTTTCCGTGTTCATCCTCGATGATCTGGATCTCCCCGTCGAAGCCGCATGTCTGACAGTAATCGCTTTTGGTGTTCAGCTCCGCGTACATGATATTCTCATAGATATGATTCAGCAGGGCTATCACCGCCGGGATATTATTCTGCATGTCCGGCACCTCCACATAGCTGATGGCGCCTCCAGGGGACAATGCCTGGAATTTGGCCTCGATCGTCAGCTTGTCAAAGGCATTGATCTCTTCTGTCACATGGATGTGATAGCTGTTGGTGATATAGTTTTTGTCGGTCACTCCCGGAATGATGCCGAAACGCTTCTGGAGGCACTTGGCAAACTTGTAGGTGGTAGACTCAAGGGGAGTCCCGTAGAGGGAGAAATCGATGCGCTCTTTCTCCTTCCAGCCTTTGCAGGCATCGTTCAGCTTCTGCATCACCTCCAGGGCAAAGGGCATGGCCGCAGGATCCGTGTGGGACTTACCGGTCATGTAATACACACACTCATAGAGGCCTGCATAGCCCAGAGAGATGGTGGAGTAGCCGCCATACAGCAGCTTGTCGATGGTCTCCCCCTTCTTAAGCCTGGCCAGCGCCCCGTTCTGCCAAAGGATGGGAGCCACGTCGGACAGAGTGCCCTTGAGCCTTCTGTGGCGGCACATGAGACCTTCATAGCACAGGGCAAGTCTCTCGTCCAGGATCTGCCAGAACTTCTCCATGTCCCCGCCGGATGACAAGGCCACGTCTGGCAGGTTGATGGTCACCACACCCTGGTTGAACCTGCCGTAGTACTTGCCCTTTCCGGTCTCCGGATCCACATAGGGAGTCAGGAAACTCCGACAGCCCATACAGGTATAGCAGTGACCGTCTCCGTTTTTATCCACCTTGTTCTGCATCATGATCTTCTCGGAGATGTAGTCCGGCACCATCCGCTTGGCGGTACACTTTGCCGCCAGCTCCGTCAGATAATAATAAGGGGTTCCGGGGCGGATGTTGTCCTCCTCCAAAACGTAGATCAGCTTGGGAAAGGCCGGGGTGATCCACTGCCCCTTCTCGTTCTTCACACCCTGGATCCTCTGACGCAAAGTCTCTTCGATAATCATGGCAAGATCACTTTTCAGCCTGATGTTTTTGCCCGCTTCATTTAAATACATAAACACGGTGAGGAAGGGAGCCTGACCGTTGGTAGTCATCAGGGTGATCACCTGGTACTGGATGGTCTGGATCCCCTTTTTTACCTCGTCCATGAGACGCTTCTCCACGATGGACTCCATCTGTTCCTTGGTACCCTCACACCCTAACTGCTTTAGCTCCTCTCTCACCTCCATCACGATCTTCTGGCGGCTCACGTCCACAAAAGGAGCGAGATGGGTCAGTGAGATACTCTGACCTCCGTACTGGGAAGAAGCCACCTGGGCGATGATCTGCGTAGCGATGTTGCAGGCCGTGGAAAAGCTGTGGGGCTTCTCGATGAGGGTATCGGAAATCACCGTGCCGTTCTGCAGCATATCCTCCAGATTCACCAGGTCGCAGTTGTGCATATGCTGCGCAAAATAATCCGTGTCGTGAAAATGGATGATCCCCTCCTCGTGGGCCTCCACGACCTTCGGGGGAAGCAGAAGGCGGTTGGTGATATCCTTGCTGACCGCGCCTGCCATATAGTCTCTCTGAACACTGTTGACCACAGGATTCTTGTTAGAGTTCTCCTGAAGTACCTCCTCGTTGTTGCACTCGATCAGGCTTAGGATCTGCTGATCCGTGCTGTTGGCCTTGCGGACCAGTTGCCTTTTATAGCGGTATGTGATATAATGGTTGGCGACTTTGTACGCCTGGTGGCGCATAATCTCCTCTTCCACCATATCCTGGATCTCCTCCACCCCGGCTGCCCGGTTCAGTTCCTGGCATCTGGTTGTCACCGCCTGGACAATCCTCACAATCTGATCCGAAGTCAGATTCTCCTCCTCTTTTACCGTACAATTGGCTTTTTCCACTGCATTCTGGATCTTCTGCGCCTCAAAACGAACTTCCTTGCCGCTTCTCTTTATGATATTCATTCCCATCTCACTCCATATATTGTATTATTAGCAGTTACTCGCACACTACATGTAGTATTATACCTTATATTTTCCAAAATACAAGATGGAAAATGAAATTTATCCCGTTATCTATTTCACAAAGAATGTTTCGCCCATCTTTCCGAATTCTGTGGTCTTCATCTTACCCAAAAGCTCCTCTCTCAGCCGAAACAGGTCCTGCCTCACCAGCTTTTTGTCCTTCACCAGGCACCGGCCCGCCACGTAGACTGCCGCCACATTGGAGGCCTGGGCACTGTACACCAGGGCCGCGTAAGGGTCATAGACCGGAAACATGTTGGCCGAGTCCGTCTCCACCACCACCACATCTGCCTCCTTCCCCACTTCCAGGGAGCCGGTCACATCCCCAAGCCCCAAAGCCCTGGCGCCCTGGATGGTAGCCATGGCCACGATATCCTTAGCCGGAAAGGCGCTGCGGTCTCTCTGTTCATTTTTGTGGAAATTGGCGCAAAACCGCATCTGGGTAAACAGATCCAGGGTGTTGCCGCTGGCCGGCCCGTCGCTTCCAAGGCCTACGGCCACCCCCGCCTCCATCATCTTCCCCACCGGCGCCACCCCCTTGGCCGCCTTGGTGTTGGAACCGATGCAGTGAGCCACCGAGGCTCCCCGGCGTCCCAGAAGTTCGATCTCCCTCTCACTGACCTGAATCGCATGGGCCAGGAGGGTACAGGGGCCCAGGACTCCCAGATGGTCCAGATACTCCGCCGCACCCATATGGTAGGTGTCCCTCAGATAAGCCATCTCATAGTCCATCTCCCCGGCATGGAGGGTAAAGGGCACTTTGCTCTCCCGGTCTATGTCATAGATCCGGCGCAAAAGCCCGCCCTCCAGAGTGGTGGTCCCGTGAGGTGACAGACAGACCTTCACCCGACTGTCGGCCCCCCGTGCTTCCATGGCCTTTAGCCCTGCGGCTATAGCCTCCCGGGGCGTACCGGCATCGCATGTGGCCTCATCCATCACCGTCTCCCCGGCAAAGCCGCGGATCCCCGTCTCATCCATCACCTGTGCCAGGCTTTCCGCAAAATAATACATATCCATCACCGTGGTGACACCTGCCAGCAGAAGCTCACAGGCCCCATAGCGCCCGGCAAGTACTGCCATCTCCCGGTCCATAGCCTTCTGCTCCATGGGGAGGAGGAAGACTCTCAGCCGGTCCTTACAGTCATCGCCCAGCCCCCGAAAGGGGATCATGCTCATATGACAGTGGGTGTTGACCATGCCGGGCATGATGACAGCGCCTCTCACATCCTCGAAACACAGCTCCTCCCCGTCCAAGTCCTTCTTCTGACCAAGATCCCTGCCATACCGGAACCAAAGCTCCTCCACAGGGCCCACACCGGTGATCTTCGTCCCCTCCATCATCACATACCCTCTGGGATATACGGCCCGGCCGTGATTCATGGTAACCAGGATTCCGTTGTAAATAATCGTTCTCATCTTCCCAAACCGCCTCTCGTCATATGGTCTCTTCTCCCGAATATACAGTGTAGCCGTCCCTGCCCCTTTTCTTGGTCTCATACAGGGCTTTGTCCGCGCAGAGATAAAGTTCCTCATAGGTATTTCCATGGCTTGGACTGTAAGCTACCCCCACGCTGCTGCTTAAAATATTTCCCGGAATCCCCTTTACCGATATCTCCCGGATCCTTCTGCACAGATTCTCCACACGGGCTATGGCCATCTCCTCCTCCGCCATGTTCTTCATGAGAACCACAAATTCATCGCCGCCGATCCTGCCCACGATGTCATGTTCCCTGAATTCCTGTGCCAGCACTCTCCCGATCTGGCGCAGAGCCTCATCCCCGGCTCCATGGCCGTACTCGTCATTGACCGTCTTAAAATTGTCGATGTCCAGCATGAGAAAGGCCTGAACTCCGGTCCTCTGACCGCCGCCAAGCCACTGGTCAATCTGTTTTTGCGTGCTGTCTTTATTCACCGCTCCCGTGAGGGCATCGGTCTGGGCATACTGCATCAGGGCCCTCTCTTCCCTGGTTTTCACTTTCCAGATGTACACCGCCAGCACAGCCAGCCCGCCCAGCAGCACTCCGGCGAGGATCACCTCATAATAGCGGATAAAGGAGAAGTCCTCCCACACCTTAGCCGCCGGAATCACGTAGCACAGCATCCAGCCGTTTGAGGAAAGAGGTTCATACACAAGATAGGAATCCCCCTCTGGTGTCCGAAATTTCGCACAGCCGCCTTTTCCTGCAGCAAAATCTGCTTTCAGATCTCCGGCTCTGCGGTCCCCCTTCTTCTTCATGGTCCCGTAACGCCGAAAAAAAAGGTCCGGATCCCCGGGGAGCTCCTCCTCCTTGTCACAGGAGATCACGCTTCCCGAGGACATGACGATCATCGTATAGCCGGCTCCGTCGTAGAGATCTTCAAAGAGAAGGTGACTTAAAAAACCTACGTCATAAGAACCTCCCAATACCCCTGACACAACTTCCCCCTGAAACACGGGTACCGCCATGATCACCCGGCGGTTTCCATCCACCTTGCTGTCGATCGGGTCGCTTAGGGTCCTCTGGCCTTTCATAGCCTTCTGAAAATATTCCCTGCCTCCCACATCCTTCTGAATCCCGTCCTCATAGGTGCTGAGGCCGTCCCTGTCGATGATAGCCATCCGTTCGAAGCTGTTCTCCTCAAAGATAACGGATTGAAGGAGTGTCATATTGGCCTCAGATAAAAGATCTTCGGAGGTTCCTATGTACCGGGCCATCCCGTCCAGATAATTGTAGTGGATATCCAAAATCTTCTCAAAATGGTCTCTCTGCCGTTTCACATGGCCTTCTATGGTCTTTTCTGCTGTATTCACCGCATTGACCTGAACACAATAAAAAAAGTATATGATACTGAACATCATAAACACAAAGTACACGGAGCATGCCATAAAATATTTTTTTAATCCGGAGCGGGGATTGTGGTTTTCCATCATCTCTGCCAATTGCCTTTCTCTCTTTGTTGTACCTTATCTTATCATATTTCACATGGCTTTTCCACCTCTTTTCATCAGGTCCTATTCTTCCTCATCCATAGGCCTCCATGCACTCCCAAACTCTACATCCCGAAACAGAGCGGCCAGCCCCGTGATCTGCTTCAGCCTCAAAATCTCGTCCCGGTCCATGCCGAGATGTCTGGAAATCCAGGCATCCGACCGTCCCAGCTCGTGAAGCTCCTTCACGATATTGCTCATCAGATCCACATTGTGGCTTCCCCTGGCCCGATTGTGGCGGACCGTGCTGGCCATCCTCTGATCCAGGGATTTATTGATCACAGAAACCGGCAGAAGCCCTTTCTCCCGCTCATAGATATCCGGATATTCCATCATGATCCGGTATCGATGGAACCCGTCCACGATGATGTAGATGTCTTCTTCCTTGTCATAATAGCACACGATCGGCATGGTGTAGCCGTCCGCCTTGATGCTGTCGTAGAGCAGTTTCATCTCCGGCGGCGCCACCGCATTGGGATTATAGGTGTTGGGCTTTACCCTCTCCACCGGAACCGGAATCACATGATATGCCGGGCTCTTATACTCCATATTCTACCTCCTCCAAACTCTTGTATTTTTCACGGATCGCGTCGATATTCTTCTGCTGCTGCCTGGTGACTCCAAACCCCATAAACCTGCAGGTATGGTCGTTCTTTAAGATACAGTAGCACATCCGCTTCCAGCTGGGGATATCCTTGGTGGACTTGATGTCATCGGTATGATCCGGTATCTTGCCGATAAACACCACCCTGGACTTTTTGCTCAGGGTGTAGTTGGAGACCCCGTTTCTCCGGATCTGGTATCCTCTCTCCTCCAGCTCTCGGATGGCCTCCTCGTCCAGGCCTCCTCCCGTCTTGTGCCAGAAATCGATGGAAGCATTAAACTTCTTAATATAGTTGTTTCTCAGCCTGGCAGGCAGGGTCTCCAGAAGGAACATGGTATAGCTCTTCCAGGTATGGCCCTCCGGCAGAGTCACACTCCGGTATCCCATGGCCTTGGTTCTGCCGTAGATGCTGGTAAAATTGGCTCCCTGGACTCTCCCCACCAGCTTCACCCAGATGGCCGGGTCGATGATCCGGTACAGATTCAGGGAATCTTTGGAGTAATCGTTAAAGGGAGAAGCCACCCTCATCTGGGACACATTGAGCCCCGCCATGTAGTACAGGTCATACAGCCGGTTGTAATCATAGTTAAACTTATAGTTGGCGTGCCACACATCCCTGGAGGTCCAGTCGTACATGGGTGAAGCGCACCACACCTCCTTAAAATGCTGTCCGATCCAGCACTCCCCCTTGTACCCGTACTTTTTGTTCAAAAATCCGCTGTATCGAAACAGGGACTCGTCAGCCCGCATGCCCAGCAGGCAGACCGTCTTCTTCCCGCCATGGGAGATCCGGTACCATCTGCCGAACTGCTTGGCCAGATCCTCCTGGTGCATGCGGTAGCGGTAGGTGGTCATGGGATTATTCTCCAGGTTGATCACATAGTCCTTCCTCGGCATGGGCCGAACCCACAGTTCCTTCTTGGTATCATCCCACGGATACCAGTACATCTCATAGCTGCTGAGAGCCGTCCTGGTAGCCATAGGCAGGCAGACCCAGTAGGGCTCTAACTCCCCCTTGACCCGCTCGAAGGTCCTCTCCACATATTCCGTCGTCACCGTGTACTGAGCCTCAAAATCCTGGTGAAAAATACCCACCGTCCGATCCGGACAGTTCCTCCTCCTGTAATCCATCACCAATTCCAGGAGAAGCCCGCTGTCTTTTCCGCCGGAAAATGACACATAGATATTGTCAAACTCCTGAAAAATCAGCTTCAGCCGCTCCTGCAGCGCCTCGTACACATTCTGCTGTAAATATTCTCGTACCATAACACTCACCTGTTCCAAATCATGTCGTCAAATAATTTCCATTTTTTTCCATATCCTTCATCATACAACAAAATTCGACAAAAAGAAAGCATCAGTCTCTCGACCGATGCCATCTACATCACCATAACCAAGGTTCCCACACCGATGAGGACACAGCCGACCAGCGATTTCGCCGTAAATTCCTCATGTAAAAATACAAATGCCAGCAGCAGCGTGATCACCACGCTCATCTTATCCACCGGCACTACCTTGGACGCCTCCCCCATCTGCAGCGTCCGATAACAGCACAGCCAGGAAGCCCCCGTATCCACCCCCGACAAGATCAAAAACACCCAGCTCCGCCATTTTTCTAATCCCCCGAATCTCTCATCCCTGTTATCATCATTATACCCCCAGCCCCTCTCTTCTTCAACGTAATTTTTCCGCAATTATACACTTTTCTGTGGTTTTATCCGATGCACAGGCGGCCATGAGCCGACCTTCTTGTAAGCAGAACAATCCACCGGCGCGTCGCCCGGTTCTGCGTGAAGATGGCCGGCCCATGGCCGCCGTAATATTATAAGCTTACTTCATCAATCCCCCATAATCATGGAGAATCCTAATTTCCACTCTCCGTGGGAAGTCCCTTCCCCAGCCATCCTGTCTGAGCCTCGGCATTGCCCATGCCTCCGGCCAGGTTATAGGCCTCAAAGCCAAGCATGCGCAGAACCGCCATGGTCTGGGATGCGGTCTGACCGGTATAGCAGTACACCACAACCGGCTTGTCTGTGGGGATCTCGGAGAACTGCTCCTGCATCCCTTTTGCGAACGGAATCAGCATGGCACCCGGAATGTGAGCCTCGGCATAGTCCTTGGCCTGGCGCACGGACAGGATGGTGTAATCCTCGCTCTCCGCCTCCACCAGTTCCCCGAGGCTGTCCACCGGGAAGTTGAAGGAGGAGAAGGTATCGGAGGTAGCTTTTTCGTAGTAGTCCGCGATGGCCGCCTGGATGGCATCGTCCACCTCGTAGGACTCGTCGGGAAGCACATTTTCCGTGGTCTCGATGTAGGCCTCATATCCCTCTAACACCTTGATGCCGTTGTTGTAGCCGCTCTGAATGTTGGTGGCATATTTGCCTGCAATATTCAGAAGCGCCACGGTCTGAGAGGAGGTCTGACCGCTGTAGCAGTTGACATACAGCATCACGTCATCGGGAATCTTCTCCAGATTCTCTGCGACGGCCGGGCCGTAAGGAATGTTTACGGCGCCCTTCAGATGTCCCTCCGCATAGGCATCCGGCTGGCGGATGTCGATGATCAGCATGTCCTCGCCTGCATCCATCTTGGCAAACAGGTCCTTGACCACGATCATGTGGCGATCCTCCGGGAAGTCGGCAAAATAGCTCATAGCCGCCTCTTTCACCGGATCTGCGGCCTCAGCCCTGGTCTCGGAAGGTACGGTCTCACCGGCAGCCGCAGAAGTCTCGGCAGCTTTCGTCTCCTCAGCCTTGGTCTCGGAAGATGCGGTCTCCGCCGCCGAAGCGGCGGCTGTGGTCTCCTGTACAGTCTTTGCGGCGCAGCCCGTGGCTGCAGTGCCGATCACGGCCGCTGTTAAGATAACTGATAAGATTTTTTTCATAAATAAGATCCCTTCTTTCGTGATTATGATGCGTCTTTTGCCGCAGGGGCCGCTGCTCCTGCAGGCATCTCTATGGGGTTGCCGGAATTGGAAGACCATTCCAGGTAAGCGCCGTCATAGATACGGATGTTGCGGTATCCTGCCTCATACAGCTGTACGAACACAGGCGCTGCCCGCAGAGAAGTCTGACAGTAGAGGATGATCTCCTGCTCCGGATAGATGCCTTCCTGCAGATAGTTGATCCTGGTAATATCCACGGTCTTAAAGGTCTTGTCACCGGTGAAGAAGTTGGTGTTGTAGTCCATGATGACGGAGGTGGGAACCTTCCCGGCCTCATAGTACTCCTCCATGCTCCTCACATCCAGGAGAATCCTGTTGTCATCCGGAGTATTGACCTGGGCCAAAACCTCCTCCTGGGTGGCCAGCCAGTTGGACGCGGGCTCTCCGGCGGTAAATACGGCCTCTGGCGGGGCGGGAATCTCCGTGCTGGATGCCAGGCCCTTGGCGTTTATGGCGTCAAAGCCTCCGTCCACCACCTTTACATCCCGATGCCCGTACATAAACAGCGTCCACAGAAGGCGGGAAGCCCCCATCTTGTTGGCATCATAGGCGATCACCGTGGTGCTGTTGGAGATACCGTTGGCCCCCATGACTTTCTCGATCTTCTTCTGGGAAGTCAGCATATTTTTCACGGGAACATTGATGACGATCTCGTCTGTGGGAATATTGACCGCTCCCTGGACATGTCCTGCGGCATACTCATCGGCAGAGCGGGTGTCCACGATCACGACCCCGTCCTTCCCGATGTATTCGGACAGCTCTTTGGCACCCAGTATCAGCGATGGCTCTGTCTGGACAAATGTGTGGGAACTGCAGCCGTAAAGCCCGGCCGCCAGCAGAGCAAATACCAAAAGCAATGCGATCTTTTTCGCAAGCGGGCGCATAAAAACCCCCCTTTCCTTTTGTTCATCTTTTCGTGTAGTAATGCGTACCAATCATCAGCGGAAGGGGCCTCAATCCTTCCGCTTTCCTCTATTGTACTTGATTTTAGGACAGAGAGGCCATAGCATTTTCTTATGCTGTATCTGTTAATTTAATAACAAATAAAGATGAAGGAATGAGGAACCGGTGGTATTATAAAAAGAAAACAGGAGGCGCACATGGAAAGAGACACCCCAAAGAAAAAAAGCCTGTACCTGGCCACGGCGGCATATATCCTGGTCTTCAGCCTGATCTCTCTGGCATGTCTGACCGATTTCCCCTACGTCCACTCCGACGAGAGCTGGCTTGCAGGCCTTACCAGGGCCATGATGACACAGGGGGATCCCGGGGTGACGGAGCCTTTTTTTGACGCCAAGCCCAGATACCCCCATGCCGTCAAGATTCTCTTTCACCTGCTTCAGGCGGCTTTCGTGTCCCTCTTTGGATACCGGGTCTTTTCCGTCCGGCTGCTGTCCCTGACGGCGGGAGCGGGGATGCTGTGGCTTTGCCGGTTTGCAGCCGGGCGCTTCCTGGGAAGCGGCAGAAAGGGATTTCTCTTCATGGTCCTGTTCAGCCTGGATATCCAGTTTCTCTATGCCTCCCATTTCGCCAGGCAGGAGATCCTATTGGCAGCACTCCAGTGGCTCTGCCTGTGGATCCTGTTTTCGCCGGATGGCTTTTATGACCAAAAAAAGGCCGTTTTTCTGGGTATTGCTACCGGACTGTCTGTGGGGCTCCACCCCAACAGCTTCCTGCTGGGGACCATGAACGGTCTCTGCCTTTTATTCGGGGCCGCGGCCGGACGGCGCAGGCTCACCCGCCCTTTAAGGCCCCTTTTCACCTATATCCTGGTGACCGGCGGGCTGGCGGCTGTGTTTGTGGGGATCAGCCTTTCCATGGACTCCGGATTCCTGTCCCACTATGCCGCCTACGGACAGGCGGAATTCGGAACCGGGGCGCCGATTTGGGAGAAATTTCTCGGATTTTTCGGTTTCCTCTCCCGGCTGTACCAGAGGGAGAGCGGAACCTACTACCTTCCGGACATCCGGCCTCAGTTTCTCCTCTTCGGAACCGGTCTGCTTCTCTCTTCCTCCGTGGCCGCCTTCATGAGGAGGGAGCTGCCGCGGGAGGCCGAAAAGGCGGCTCTTCTCGTCACCGGAGCACTGGGTGTGACGGTGGGGATGATCGTGATCGGAAGGTACAACCAGACTGGCATCCTCTTTCTCTTCCCCTTCGGCTATCTGGCAGCGGCCAAGGCGCTGGAGCTGTTCGAGGGGAGGACCGAGGCTCTTTTGTGGGGTGTTATTCTGGCAGGCACTCTGACCATGACGGTGTCCCAGGCAGTCCCCGAGATCCGAAAGACCGATTATGACCATTATGGGCAGCAGCTCCGGGACCTGGTGCCGGAGGGTGCAAAGGTCCTGGGCAATCTGAACGGGGAATTCTTTTTCGGATATGACTGTCTGAGGGATTACCGGAATCTCCCCTACGTCTTAGAGGGAGAGGGGCTGGAAGCCTATCTGGAGGAAAACCGGATCGAGTACATCATCTACCATCAGGAGCTGGACTATCTCTGGGACCGCCGTCCCTATTACAATGTGATCTACGGCAATGTACTGTTCGTCCAGGAGCTTAGGGCCTACTGCCGGGAATCCTGCCAGGCGGTGGGGTCTTTTCGAAACCCCCGCTACGGCATCCGGGTGGCCCACATCCTGGATCAGGAGGAATACGGCCTGGTGACGGTCTACAAGAGAGCCTCCTCCAGCTCCTCTCTCAGGTAAGGCCCGATCTGTCCGCCTTCGTAGATCTTCTCTATGCGGTGAGTGCTGCGGTCCAGGACGGCAATCCTGGTTCCCAGCTTCAAGGCCTCCTCGATGTCATGAGTCACCAGAATCACCGTGGAGTTATTGGCAGCTGCCAGACTCTTTAAGGCGTCCTGGGCCTGCTTTCTGGTAAGATAATCCAGGCTGGAAAAGGGCTCATCCATGAGGAGAACTCTCGGTTCCAGAGCCAGGGCCCGCGCCAGAGCCCCCCTCTGCTTCATGCCGCCGGACAGCGTGTGGGGATAGCTGTCCGCAAACCCCGAAAGGCCGGCCATGTCCAGATACCCCAGGGCCGTCTCCTCCCGGACAGACTTATCCCTTCCCTTTTTCGCCTTCTTCAGGGCATAGGTGATGTTCTCCTTCAGCGTAAACCAGGGAAACAGCTGGTCAAAGCTCTGGAAGACCATGATCATCTGGGCAGAAGGGGTTCTCACCGGCTCCCCGTCCAGAGACACCTCTCCCCTATCCGGCTCCAGAAAGCCTCCGATCAGCCGCAAAAGCGTGGTCTTTCCGCATCCGCTCTGGCCTAAGATCACCAGAAAATCCCCCTCGAAAACCTGAAGCGTTACGTCGGAGAGCACCGGAAAACCGACATCCTTTCCCCGGTACTCTTTGCAAAGTCCCCGGATCTCCACCATCAGCTCATCCCCCATTTCTTCAAAGTCCTGGCCTCCAGGAAGGCAAACAGCACCTCCTCCACAGAGATCCCGATGAGAACCACCAGGATAATCCCGGCAAACAGTCCTGCCGTGTCCATAAAGGTCCTCTGGTTCAAAAGATACCAGCCGATGCCTCCCTTATCCCCCACGGCTCCAAATACCATCTCCGCGCTGATGAGGGCTCTCCATGCCCTGGCCCAGCCGATCTTTAGGCCGGACAGCAGGTATCCCATGGAGGCCCGCAGCATGATCTCCAGGGTGATCGCCGCCTGACTCATGGACAGATTTCTCCCCGTGTCCACATAGATCCGGGGCACGGAGGCAAATCCCGCCGTCAGATTCAGCATCACAGGCCACAGGGCCGAGTGGACGATAATGACCAGAACCGCCCTGGTCCCGGTCCCAAACCACATGATGATAAGCGGCAGAAGGGCCAGGCCGGGGAGGGGATGGGCCATGGAGGTCAGGGTGTCCGTCAGGCTCTTAAGGACGAAAGACCGGGCAGACAGAAGGCCGAACACCAGAGCCAAAACTATGGACAGGGCCAGCCCCTTCCCGATGAGCCACAGGGAGGACAAGGTCTGGGACAGGAGGCTGCCGTAGAACAAATCCTCCCACAGGGTGTACGCCACCGCCTCCACAGAGGGAAACAGCATGGGGGAGACATGGGACAGCTTCACCCCTCCCTCCCAGATCCCCAAAAGAAGGAGGCACCAGAAGCCTCTCCCCGCCGCCTTAGGGTGATTTTGTATCCACGCTCTCATGGCCGCTTCTCCTCATCCCTGTTTACATTGTCAAAGATAATGGTGTCAAAATCCGGATTGTCCTTGGTAAATCCCATCCTCTCCATAGCCTCGCTGATCTTCTCCACTCCCTCCAGGCGGTTGGAATAGATGGTTCCGTTGTGGGTCATCTGCCTCCTCAACTCCTCCTCGCTGACGCCGTAGACAGGAGCCAGGATACGGACACACTCGTCCATGTTCTCGTTGATGTAGTCGATGGACTCGTCCAGAGCCTCGATAAAGGCATCGTACCAGTCCCGATGATCCTCATAAAAGTCGGTCATAGCCACACCGCTGATGAAGGTAAAGGGCTCTCCCATGATCTCCTCCCCCGTGGCCATGATGTGCATCCCGCCCTGGATCTCCTTCTCGATATAGGGCGGCGTGGCGATATGGGCAGTGATCTCCGTGTGGGAGAGCAGAGCCTGGAGGGCATCCGGGTGGGACATGGACACCGTCTGATTGTCCAGCCCGTGGGCGTCTCCCAACTGTCTCTCCGCCAGCATACACAGCAGCACATGCTGGGTACAGCCGGGGGACAGGATCGCGATGCGGTCCTGGTCGGAGAAATCCGCCAGGGTCTTTACATCCGCCCGGTCCGTGACGATGGCCACCTCATTGGAGCTGATTCCGGTGGCGTACTTCCACTCCATCCCGTTGTCGATGCCGATGAGCACCGGGGCCACCCCCATGAAGCCGAAATCTACCTGGCCGTTTAACATGCTCTCCCGGATGGCCGTCGGACCTCCGAACTGCTTCCACCGGATGGTGACCCCGGGAAGCTTCTTCTCCAAGATCCCCATCTCTTTCATGATGTTTAATGGAGCATAGGCGATGCCGTACTGCTCCGCGATGCCTATGGTGTTCTCCTCCTTGTTCCCGCAGCCTCCCAGAAGAAGAGCAGACACAACGACGGACAACAGCAGTCTTTTTTTCATAAGATTCATAACCGTTTCTCTTTTCTGTCCTGTAATGATGACCCGTCTCGTCGGACTATAGGCGGGGATACAGCCGCATGACCAGGTTCTCCCCCGCGGGGGAGAGGACCTTTAAGGTCTCGTAAAACCGATCGATATGAGCGGCGATGGTGTCCGGCTCTCCCGTGATGACTCCGTGGCCTAACCGGGCCGTGGCGTTGTAAGCCGCCGGAATCCTCTGTCCGGGCAGGTAGTTGTAGCCGCAGTCTAAAAGGAAGGGCAGCCGTCTAACCTCCTCCAAGGGTGTGCAGTCTGCGATCAGCCCCGGTCTTCCGAACAAAAGCTGGACGCAAGCACATCTTCTCACCCGGTCCGGGCGGAAATCTGCGGGCAGATTCACCGTCACTTTTCTGCCGAGGGAAAGGTCCATCACCGCTTTTAAGATGTCAAAGCCTGTGAGATAGGGGATGACCACATCCTCAAAAGCCCCTCCGATCCGGCAGGCCAGCTCGTTGACCCGGATTCCTTCCCGGCCTATGAGCAGCTGGAGATAGAAAGGCCCCTCCCTCAGGCCAAAGGCAGAGGCCACCTCCTGGCTTAAGGCGGCAATCTCCTCATACCGGTCCATGTGGACGGAGGGGAAACGGTGGCCGATGCAGATACCGATGTGGACCGGATCCGGATAGAGAAGCCGGTCCGTCACTGTGAGAACCCTCAGATTCCTGTCGGACACCCAGCCGCTCACGGTGATCTCATCACTGTCATAGAACTGCTCCGCCAGGGCCTGGCGGCATCTGGAAAACGACAGGGTCTCCGAAAGGCGGGACAGCGTCTCTGAGGCGGAGGGACAGCGGAAGATTCCTCTCTGGCCCTGGGAGTCCAGAGGCTTTATCACCAGAGGCGGGGCGAGGGCGCGCAAATCTTCCTCCCTAGATGCGGCATCCACCAGCACATAGGGAGCCGTGGGCAGGCCGTGAGCGGTGAGGATCTGCTTCATCACCTTTTTGTTGGTGACTGCCAGGGCTTCCTCCGGCTTTAAAAAGGAGGGCAGGCCCAGACGCTCACTGACACAGGCCGCCGTGTACACCGGCTGATCGGTGCCTATGGTCATGACTGCCTCCACCCCTTCTCTCCCTGCCGCCTCTGTGCAGCCGTCTATGTCAAAGGTGCTGACCTTACAGTGGACATGAGCCCAGTCTGCGCCGGGGGGATGGTCCGTATAGTCCGCCAGCACCACCCGATACCCCTCACTTCTGGCCCGTCTCAGCGCATTCAGCTGACAGTTGGAACCGCCTAAGATCATCATCACCGGGGCGGCCTGCCCCTCCTCCGTCCGTTCTTCGTACAACATGGCTTGTCTCCTTTTCCTCGATGTAAAAAACGGCGCCGCCGGACTGTAAAACCGGATGAGGCTGCCGTAAAGCTTTGCCAGTTTCCACAGGGTATAGCCGCTCTCTCCGTACACCCGAAGTCTGGCCTCATAGCAGCAGGTTTTTGCCTTTCTGGGGCGGACAAAGACAGCGGCCGACAGGTAGAAAAAGCCGGAAGCCTGAGCACACACCTCCCGGGCCAGGTCCCTGGTCATGATCCGAAAGCTGCCCACCTTTATGTGAGCCGGAACGTGGAGCATCCGCCGAAACAGCCGGTCCCGCATCCGGCTGCCCAGCCCCCTGATAAGCGCCTGCAAAGTGACCGGCCCTTCCCCCCTCTCCCCCCGGGGCACCGCGTACACGATATCATACCCCTCTCGGACGGTGTCATAGAGCGTGGGCAGCATCCCGGCATCATGCTGCAGATCGTCGTCCATGGTGACGATGTAGCGGCAGCCCAGACTGTGACGAATGCCGCAGAGGAGGGCGTTTTGCTGTCCGTAATTGCGCTTTAGGCGGATCAGGGTCACATGGGGGAGCCCTTTTAAGTGACTCACCAGCCAGTCTGCTGTTTCCGGGGGATTCCCGTCGTCCACCAGCCAGACATGCCAGGAGCACACAGGGTCCAATACGCGTCGGATGTCCTCCGTCAGGCGGAGGACGGACACGGTGGAGTGAAATACGGGGATCACGATGCCGAGGGTAATCTCATCCATCAGGACACACATCCTTTTGTGATGATCTCCCCGATCTGCCACACCTGTCCCGCCTCCAGCTCCGTGTGGATGGGAAGCCGAAGCAGGGTGTCAAAGCAGGCGCTGCTCTCCGGACAGTCTCCGGGGCCATAGCCCAGCTTTCTGCCCATGGGAGACAGGTGGAGAGGGACATAGTGGGTCTTGGCCTCCACGCCATGGGCGAGAAGCAGGTCACAGACTCGCTGCCGCAGGGCTTTGCTGGCAAAACGCAGATAGAAGATATGGCCGTTGGGAACGGCTTTGTCCGGGATGACCATCAGCCTGGCATATCCGGCCTGCTCCAAGGGCTTTAAGGCTGTCAGATAGTCGGAAAGCCGCCTCGCGCGGATCCGGGTAATCTGCTCCAAAAAAGGCAGCTGGGCGGAGAGAAGAGCCGCGCACAGCTCGCTGGGGGCCGTGCTGCTCCCCTGCATAACCCAGGTGTAACGGTCACACTCCCCGCGGAAAAAGGCGTCCCTGTTGGTACCGTGGACACGGTAGCATCTGGCGTCCTCGCAGGCCTTCTCATTCCCCGCAATCAGCAGCCCGCCCTCGCCGCAGCTGATATTTTTGGTGTAGTGGAAGCTGACGCAGCCGAAATCCCCCAGAGTCCCCAGAGGTTTCCCCCCATAGGAGGACCCTATGGCCTGAGCGGCGTCTTCGATCACCAGAAGGCGGGCCTCTTCGGCCAGCTTAAGGAGGGCATCCATCTCACAGGCCACGCCGGCATAGTGCACCGGAATCATGGCCCTTGTCCTGGCCGTAATCTTTGCAGCCGCCGAGGACAGGCTGATGTTCTGGGTATCCGGGTCGATATCGCAGAACACAGGAGTTCCCCCTGCACGCAGCACTCCGTTGGCGGCAGAGGGAAAATTATAGGACGGCAGAATCACTTCATCTCCCGGTTTTATCCCGCCCAGCACCAGCGCCGACTCCAACGCCACGGAACAGCTGGATGTCAGGGTGGCAGGACTTCCCGGATAGATGTGAGATATCTGCCGCAATACCTTCTGTGTGTAGAAACCGTCCGTGGCCAGGCTGCCATCGAGACAGGAAATCAGGTCCTCCCGGTCCTGTTTCGTGCGGTACCGGGCATAAAAAGGGATTTTCATAAGTTGCCTTTCTTGTAAAATCAGTGACATATGGTACAATAAACATAGCGTTCCCATCTTTCACAGGAAACTAAGGAGGTGTCTTATGCTGGAATTAGACTGCCTGGGGGATATGTGTCCCATTCCCATTATGAAACTAAAACAATGCGACAGCCTGACCCGCAGTGGAGATCAGGTCCGGCTGGTCACGGATCACAGCTGCGTGCTGGAGTCCGTCTCCGATTACTGCCTCAAAAGAAATCTTCGGATGGAGACCGAGGAGCCTATGAACGGGATCTGGGAGATCACCGTCACCAAGCTCTGAGCCCTCTGTCTTGGTGGGATTCTAGCAAATACTTTTTCCGATATTGGCCGCAAAGTAATCGATGATCTCACTGGTACGGGTGTCTGTACTGCTGTTCTTATAGACGGTATAGACCCCGTAATCCAGATCAAAATTCTCAATCTCTATCATCTTCAGCTGCTTCTGATACAGTTCCTTCTTCACGGCGATATAGGGAAGGAAGGCCAGACCGTGGCCTGCCTGCACGGCACTCTTGACGGATTCCGTGGAATCCAGATGAAACATAGTATGAAAGCTGCCGACCGGATATCCCAGCTGTTTAATGTAATTGCACAACAGACGGTAGGAGCTGAAGGACTCGTTAAGCATAATCAAGGGATGTTGTTTCAAGATTTCCAGGGTAATCTGAGAGTCAATAAGATAGTCACTTCTTGCAACCAGATAAATCTTGTCCTGATAGGCCTCCTTGCACACAAGCTCCTGGGAATCCGTGGTCCCCACAATAAACCCCAAATCTGTCCGCTCGTCCAAAACCTGGCGGATCACATCGCTTGAGGGAGCACTGGCCAGATGAAAGGTGTAGTCCGGAAACTGCCGGTTTACTTTGTACAGGGAACAGGGAAGAGCATAATTGCAGGCCACGGAAGTAGCGGTGATGTGAAAGGTGTTGCTGCCCGTGTTCAGGTTGTCCAGCTCTTCCTTCAGGTCGCTGTACAGATGCATAAACTGAACCGCATACTTCTGAAGGATCTGCCCCGCCCGAGTCAGTTCGATTCCTCGGTTTGAGCGCTCCAAAAGCTTCACATTCAGCTCCTCCTCCAGCCGCTGCATCTGCTGGCTCAGAGCCGGCTGGGAAATATGATTGTTCTGAGCCACTTTGGAGATACTCTTTTCCGTGGCTATCTTATAAAACATGATAATATGTTCAAGGAGCAATGGCACCTACCTCCCGTAAGATTGTTATATTTTTGACTTAATTATACAGGATATCCCTGCGAAATACAAGCTCCATAGAAAACCGTTATACTGCATAAGGTTTTCAGATAATCAAAAATTTCACAATATGATATAATGGAAAGGTAGTAACGCGTTCAAATCCTTAAAAAAATATAAGGAGGTATGAGGAATGCAGGAGAATGCAGCAACTCAGCCACAGTCGGGCGGCTCTTCCATCCGCAGGTCCAAACCCAGAAAAAAGAAGAAGAACCAGGTTCCTTTCGGCTTTCTTGGGCTGCTTCTGATCGCGGTCATAGCCCTGTTGCTGGGACAGAAAAACGGCACGCTCGCATTGTTCTGGGTATTCGGATGCTGTTTCGGATTTATCTTACAGAAGGCCCGCTTTTGCTTTACTGCCTCGATGCGGGACCCATGTATCACCGGCTCCACATCTGTTACCCGTGCGGTGCTCATCGCGTTTGCCATCACCACCATCGGATTCACGGCCATCAAGTACGGCGCTTTTGCCAACGGAGGACAGATCCCCGGACAAAGCTATGTGATGCCGGTAAGCTTGGCGACCTGTGTGGGGGGCGTCATGTTTGGAATCGGTATGGTCATCGCGGGAGGCTGCGCTTCCGGAACCCTGATGCGTGTGGGAGAAGGCTTCGGCATGCAGATCTTAAGCCTGTTCTTCTTTGTGGTAGGTTCCCTGATCGGCGCCGCCCACATGGGATGGTGGACCCTCAATTTCAATGCCACAGCCCCCAGGGTCTTCCTCCCTGATGTATTCGGCTGGGCGGGAGCCCTTATCCTGCAGCTGGCAGTCATCGGCCTGCTCTACATCGCGGCTGACAAGTATGAGAAGAAGCGGATGGGCAACACAGACGAAGACTAGAAGCGGGACCAAATCGTTGTACCATAGGGGTCAAAATCTCTTTTGATCCCAACATCATATAAAAATTAAGGAGGAATTTATCATGGCAGAATTTACAGTTGATTGTTTAGGAGAGGCTTGTCCGGTACCCCTTATGAAGGTTCAAAAGCAGATGGAGAAGATGGCGGTAGGCGATGTCCTGATCGCCCAGATCGATCACAGCTGCGCGATGAAGAATATCCCTGAGTGGGCAAGAAACAACGGACACAACGTAGAGATCGAGGAAGTGGACGACGGCGAGTGGGAGATCGTAATCGAGAAGACCAAATAGGAAAGCAGGTGCATAAGCTTTGAAGGCTTTTTGGGATAAAGTAAGCAAGAATCATTACTATAAGATGATTTTCAAAAACCCCTTTACCTATGTAACCGGCGCTGTGCTGCTTTCCGTCTTTCAGATCGCCATCTTTGCCAGTACAGGCTCTCCCTGGGGAGTGTCAGGTACCTTTGCCAACTGGGGGGCATGGCTGTACCGTCTGGTGGGAGGAAGTGTAGACAAATGGTACTACTTCTCCTCCGAAGGCGCTCAGGCGACCTTGAACAACGGAATCTTAAATCACACCGGTTCCTGGTTAAACTTCGGCATCATTGCAGGAGCCTTGGTGGCAGTGCTTCTGGCTTCCCAGTTTAAGTTCAAAAAGATCAAGTCACTGAAACAGGTGGTGGCAGCTACCCTGGGAGGACTTCTGATGGGATACGGCGCAAGGCTGGCAGGCGGCTGCAACATCGGCGCCCTGTATTCCAGCATCGCCTCTCTGTCCCTGTCAGGCTGGGTGTTCGCGGTCTTTCTGTTCATAGGGGCCTTTTTCGGAAGCAAGCTGCTTGCCAAATACTTTATGTAAAGGATGGGGTTGAACATTGGAGAAGAAAACAGAACAATTTGACGTGGTCATCATCGGCGGCGGCGCTGCCGGTCTGACAGCGGCGATCTACTGCGGCAGAGCCAGATTAAAGACTCTGGTGATCGAGAAGGCTTTGGTAGGCGGTCTGGCTACATACACCAACGAGATCGAGAACTATCCGGGATTTCCGGAGGGAGCCACGGGGCTTGGACTGATGGAGCTGTTCCACAAACAGGCCAAGAAGTTCGGCGTGAAGTTTAAGCTGACTGACGTGAGAGGGGTTCAGCTGGAGGGCGACGACAAGGTGGTGGAGACCTTCCGGACAGACTACCACTGTAAGTCCGTGATCATCGCCAGCGGCGGGAAGCCCCGTCTCACAGGCGCACCGGGTGAAGACAGATTCCTCTATGACAAGGGGATCTCTTTCTGTGCCACCTGTGACGCGGCAGCCAACACGGACAAGACCGTCATGGTCATCGGTTCCGGCGATGCGGCGATCGAGGAGGGCATGTTCTTAACCAAGTTCGCCAGCCGGGTGATCGTCAGCGTCATGCACGAAGAAGGCAGGATGGACTGCAACGAGATCGCCAGGGAAGAGGCCCTGGCCAATCCCAAGATGGAGTTTATCTGGAACACCACTGTGGCAGAATTCCGGGGTGATGATGAGAGGCTTCGCAGCGTGGCCTTAAAGAATGTAAAAACCGGGGAGATCATCGATGTGCCCGTAGATACCTGCTTTCTGTTCATCGGCTATGTGCCCAACACCGAGATCTTTCAGGGGATCATCGACATGACAAGAGCCGGCTATGTGATCACCAATGAGAAGATGGAGACCAACGTACCCGGTGTATTCAGCGCCGGAGATGTGCGGGACAAGTTCTTAAAGCAGGTAGCCACCGCTGTAGGTGACGGCGCCATCGCCGGATATGCGGCTGAGAAGTATCTTGCCGAGAGCGAGATCTTTGAGAACCAGATTATGGATAAGACCATGCCGGGTATCGTGTATATCTGGAATGCGGTTGTGGAGGAAAGCCGGGAACTCTTAAAAGAGGTGGAGGCTTTTGAGGAGAAACACGCCGGACAGGTTAAAGTGAGCAAGGTAGATGTGTACAAGTCCAACGGGATCGCCCAGAGACTGGGGATCGACTCCGTGCCGGCTGCAGCGGCCATTAAAGACGGAAAAGTAGCCGGAATTCTCACAAAAGGGATCTCGGCAGAGGCTTTGGAGGGGTTGCTGGGGCTGTAAGAACCATTTGAGACTACAAGAAGAGGTGCCTTCTGCTTAGAAGGCATCTCTTTTTTAGACAAGCCCCTCAGCCCTATGGCTTACCAGCAAAACACCGCATCTTTCGTATTTTTTTGATACCAGAGAATCTCTCCTCCCCTGGCCTTAGCCAAATAGCAGAGTTCACGGATCTGTTTGACTTTCCGATTGGTGTTGGAAGATTTCCGGTCTTCTCCTCCATCCTCCTGGGGCTCTCTTTCATTTTCTCCAACCACCTGTTCCAGTTCTCTCATAAGTCCCCTGTAACAATCGCTTTTCTTAAATAAGTTGGAATCTGCTTCTCCATACTCTTCTCTGTGAAGGCTCACGTAGAGCTTATTCTGACGCATGGTATCAAAAAGATTCTTCTCAAAAAAACAGTTGCTGTTTAACACTTCTCTTCGGAAAATATTGGGCCGGCAGGGCTGATCATAGACATCCGGCTCCCCGCGATATACCACAATGCCATCTGTCTGCCGCCTCTTTTCCGTATACATACTGACTCTGCTCAAGTATTCTGAAACATCGCGGATGGCCTCAGCGCTGTCTATATCCTTTTCTTTGGGAAGGGTCTTATGTGATGTGTAATTGTTGCCTTTTTGGAAGTAGACAAAAAGAAAAAAGGTCTCTATAATAGAGAGAGAAAGATCAACAGATATAGGGAGGCGATTTTTTTAATGGAACAGATTGTGTGGGATGAAAAGTTTAATATCGGGGTAGAGGTGGTCGACAAGGCTCATGCCAAGCTTTTCCGGATCTTTAAAAAACTGATGGAGATCTCCAAAGCCCCTGACATCTATCAGCACACCTACCAGGAGGGGATTAAATATCTGGAAACCTATACCATGACACATTTTTCGGAAGAAGAGGCCTATATGCGCTCAATCCGATACAAGGGATACGCAGAGCACAAGCGGATCCATGATAATTTCAGGGATAAGACTCTTGTTTCCCTCAAAAAAGATCTGAATCTGTCCGGCTTTTCTCCGACAGCCGTTCAGCGCTTCGTGGAAGTCATCAGCAACTGGCTGGCTGAGCACATCATGAGGGAAGACCAGGCGATTGTGGGGAGAACCGTCGCCCGAAGAAATCAGTATCCTTCCTCTCTGATCCCCATCATATCCCGGGCTGTAAACCGGAGTATGGCAGAGATCTTCCAGACAGAGGCCAAGTTGGCAAGCGCAGAGTATAAAGGGCAGAACATCGGGACCGGAAGGTATTGTCTTCAATCCTATAGCGTAGAAGGCAATATCAGACTGCAGCTCCTCATGGGTGTGGAAAATCCCCTGATGCTCAGAGGGCTTAAGGGGATGTCGCGAACCCGGACGACTCAGGCAGACAAGATAACCTCTGAGGATTCCCTGAAAGTCTTTGTGCCGCTTTTTCAAAACATGAGCAGCCTGTTCCGCGCCGTGGAGGAAGAACCTCTTGGCAAAGATAATCTGTTGGACAAGGATCAATTTCGCTCAGAGTTTATGAAGGGATATACCTGCTGCCTGCTGTTTGGCACGAAAATCGGGTATTTTATTTTCTGCTACCGCAGTTGGAGGGTAAAAGCCAAACCGGCTGCCAAAGCGGCTGATGAGAAATCATAATAACATTTCGGGAGAGAGTCATGAAAAAGAAAATCAACCTATGGATTCCGGCCCTTACGTTGGCCGTATTCTTATGCGGATGCCAAAAGCAGGATTCCGATTTACCGGAGTCTGACCGGACTTCCGATTCTGATACGGTCCATCTCACCGTCTGGGGGGCCGCAGAAGACGAAGAACTGCTCCGCCAGATCCTGGAAGGATTTCAGGCAAAATACAGGGGACAGGCGGAATTTGTCATCACCTATGAACCCCAGAGCGAGAGCCACTGCACCGATGCTCTGATGGCGGACCTGGAGCATGGGGCGGACGTCTTTGCCTTTGCGGACGACCAGCTGAACACGCTGGTGGCAGCCGGCGCCTTAGAGCCGGTGGACAACGGGGATACAGTCAGAGAAACCAACCTGCCGGAGGCGGTTCTGGCGGCTTCTGTAAACAATACCCTCTATGCTCTGCCTCTGACGGCAGATAACGGATATTTTCTCTACTATAATAAGCAATATTTTTCGGAGCAGGACGTCAACTCCTGGGATCGAATGCTGGACATCGCCGCCGAACACGATAAAAAGGTTTCCATGGAGTGGTCCTCCGGCTGGTATGTATATTCTCTTTTCGGCAACACCGGCCTCACGGTAGGGCTCAATGACGACGGCATCACCAACTACTGCACCTGGAACAGCACCGAGGGAGCCATCAAGGGGACAGACGTGGCCCGGGCCATGGTGAAGATGGCAGACCATCCCGGCTTTGTCAGCATCGATGACACCGGCTTCCTGTCCGGAGTCAAGGACGGCTCCATCATCGCCGGCATCAATGGAGTGTGGAATGCAGTAGCTGTAGAGGAGGCCTGGGGCCGGAATTACGGGGCCGCCAAACTGCCCTCCTACACCTGCGGCGGGCAGCAGGTCCAGATGGCCTCTTTCTCCGGCTATAAGCTGATCGGGGTCAACGCCTACTCCGAGCACCCGGACTGGGCCGCCAGACTGGCAGAGTGGATCACCAACGAGGAGAACCAGGAGCTGCGTTTTCTGCTGAGAGGCCAGGGGCCTTCCAACATCAGGGCCGCGGCATCTGACGAAGTGCAGAGCGCTCCGGCCATCGCCGCACTGTTAGAACAGTCGGAATATTCCTGCCTCCAGCGCATCGGAGGCAATTTCTGGGACCCCGTGACCGCGTTTACCGCCAACATCCTGGCTGGCAATCCTTCCGGGGACAGCCTGCAAAAGCAGCTGGATACCATGGTCGAGGGCATCATCGCCCCCTGACGGCCAGACTTGTATCCCACCTTTCCTAGTATCTGCCCTCTGTGGACAGGAGAACACACAGAGGGATTCATATCTGAAGCAAAAGGAGCACCTGTGGCTATGAAGCATATCAGTTTAAAACAGCGCCTGATCATCCCCATCGCCCTTTTAGGTATCGTGGCGCTTTTGTCAAATATTCTTTCCATTATCAATATCCATAATGTCAACGCCAGCGCGGCCAACATCGCCGACAACTACATGGATGCCAACAACCGGCTGGCCGAGATCTGCCAATCCTCCATGGACATCCACAAGATGGCCTTAAGCCACATCGTGGCCACGGACTATGACACCATGATCACTCTGGTTCAGCAGATCAAGGAGGAGGAGGCTGGACTGGATCAGCTGCTGGGTGAATATGAATCTCATGTGATCCCCATGGATCAGGCCATGTACGAGTCCCTTCTGTCGGACTATGACTCTTTCAAACATGCCCTGGTCCATCTGGTCTGCGCCAGCGCCAGCCATAAGACCCAGGATGCCTACGCCCTGGCCAACGGCGACGTGGCCTCCTACGCCGGGGCCATGGAGTCGGACATCGATGCCCTAAACGCGTCCATCAGTGAGCAGACTTCCCAGGCCAGGGCGCGTCTCTCCCTGGTATACATCATCTCCCTGACTGCCGGCATCGCCGCGGTGATCGCCTGCATCCTTCTGGTGTTCGCGGATCTGAAGCTGATCACCAATTATGTGGTAATCCCGGTGAAAAGCATCTTAAAAACCATCCAGGACAGCTCCGGCCACATCAACGACATGACCGGGGAGGTCTTAAAGAGAACCAGAGCTTCCAAGGGAAGCGCCGCCGGCCTCTCCTCTCTGGCCCAGCAGCTGTCGGCCACTTTTCAGGAAGTGGCGGGCAATGTGGCAATGATCAATGACAATGCGGAAAATGTCCGGCAGGACGTCCACAATATCGCAGAAGAATGCGGAGCCATCACCGCCTACAGCGCTCAGATGAACGACCGGGCAGACGCTATGCAGCAGTCTGCCCAGAACAGTGTGGATATTACCGGCGCCAAGGCCGAGGAGATCTTAAGCTCTCTCAACGAAGCCATAAAACAGAGCAGAAGTGTGGATCAGATCCAGACCCTCACCAGCGATATCCTTACTATCTCCCAGCACACCCGACTCATCGCCCTCAATGCCTCCGTGGAGGCGGCCAATGCAGGGGCGGCAGGAAAGGGGTTTGCCGTTATCGCCAGAGAAGTACAGGACCTGGCCAACTCCAGCCAGGAGACGGCCAACCGGATTCAGGCCGTCAACACCATAGTCACCTCAGCCGTATACAACCTTTCGGAACATGCCCAGAGCCTGATGGACTACATGAATCAGTCTGTCCTGACAGAATTTCAGGCTTTCGTACAGTCCGGCAGCCAGTACAAGGAGGACGCCGCCTATATCCGTCGGGCCATGGACGGTTTTTATGAGCGGACGGAGCATCTGAAAACTTCCATGTCCGGCATCGCCGACTCCATCGGCACCATCACAAAAGCCATCGACGACGGGGCAGACGGCATCGCCGGAGTGGCCGGCAACACCCGCAGCCTTGCCGATGACATGGAGGACATCACCCGGCGCATGGGAGTCAATCAGGAGGTTGTGGAAGGGCTTAAGAAAGAGACTGTCGTGTTTGACAATCTGTAATCAAAAGCCGGGATTGCCACCACTGCCGTTCCTCCCCCAAGTCCTCTCCAAGGACCTGTTCCTTTGTGTAATCTTCTGCCTCCGCTTCGGTCAGCTCTCTGACCCAGCCCGGCCTGCCGAAGCGGTCCGCTCCCGGCCCGGTACACCGAAATTCTCCAAAGTCGGTGGTTTCACGGGCCTTTTCTTTCCCCCAGTCGTCCCATCCCTCCACTCGGATATGAGGGCCGATGTGGCAGCGGAGCATCACGGTTTTCCCCCACTCCCTCCAGGGCCTTCCCAAAAACACGGTCCGGTCCGGACAATTTCCCGTAAAGCGGCATCTCTCCATCACATAGCCAAATCGCTGTCCCTCCGGAGTGGAGGGCGCCGTCACATATCCGTTGATCTCCCTGTTGACGTCTTTTGAAAAAAAGGTGCAGCCTTCAAAATAGGCCGTTGCCCCTCCGAAGATAAAATCCACCTCTCCTTCAATATAGCAGTCTTTGTAGTACTGCCTCCGGGGCTCTCTGGGCGCAAACTGTTTCGGCCCCACAAACCCGTCTTTCTCGATCTCCTTTGGCGGAAGCGGCGCCGTAAACAGTGTATCCTGCCATCCCAGCAGACGACAGGAATCCACCACCAGCCGGTCTCCGTCCGCATAGAGGGCGATGGCCTGTCCCGCCCGGCTTCCCGGACCGGCACTGTTTTCAATGGTCAGATATGCCAGCGTTACCTCTTTTGCATCGACAAAACAGGTGTAAGTGCGGAAGGTCCCTCTCTTCTTCCCGTCTTCCAGGATCTCCTTTCCTCCCAGTCCCAGGGTAATCACGGTCTTGTCCGCCGCCTCCCTGCTCTCTCCGGTGATCACCACACCGGGGATTTTGATCTCCACCCTCTCCTCATACACACCCGGGCGGACGAGAAGGTGCCGCTCCTCCTCCGGGTGCTCCTCCAGATAATCCAGAGCCGTCTGGATCGAAGAAAATCTTTCTCCTTTTAATCCGATTTCAATCATTCTGTTCGCCTCCTGTCTGGGCTCCATTATACAAAAAAAATCCCTGTTGTTCAAGAAAAGGATGATACTCGCCATTTTGAAAAAACAGTGGGTTTGTATAAAGAATAATTTCTGCGGTAAACCTGTAATAATCTCAAATCCAAATCTTATCGCGGGGGTAATCTTATGAAATTTCTGGCAAATCGCAAACTTGCCGCACGAATCGGCATCATCACAACGGCACTTACTGTCACTGGCATGCTGTTGCTCTGGTTCATCGTATCCGGCCGAGTCGCCTCGATGGTCAAAAGCAGCATCACCAACCAGATGATCGATGCCGTGGAATCCAGAGCCTCGATCATCAATGACTATGTGGCTTCCGCGGAGGAGTACATAACAGCCTTTGCGCTGGGCAATGAGGTCCGGGATCTCCTTGCCAACCCCGATGATCCCGCTCTTCTCCAAAGAGGCCAGCAGTACACGGAAGATTTTGCAGCGGTCAAGGGGATTTTTGAAGGGCTCTACATCGGCACTCCCGACACCTATGTCCTAACCCACACTTCCCATGGCGCCATCGGAATCACCACCCGGTCCGGCGAGTCTTTGGAACAGTTCCGCAGCACCATTCTGGCCCGTCCTCAGCTGACCAATCTCGGCATCATGAAGTCTCCGGGCACAGGGAGTATGATTCTGTCCATGTACTATCCCATCTTTGAGGACCAGACCTGTATCGGTTTTGCAGGCGCCGGCGTTTACGCCAGCCGGTTAATGGATGTCCTTCTCTGTCTCGACATCAAAGGTCTGCTTAACAGCGAGTACGTATTTTTAAATGTGGACACCGGCATGTACCTGTATCACGAGGACGAATCCCTTTTGAATACCGAGACCACCGACAAGGGCTATGAGGAGATCCTTAGACGGATCAAGTCTGAGGGCAGCACCCAGGCGGGCACCTATTCCTACCGGGACGAAAACGGCGTAAGCCAGCTGGTGGTCTACAAATATCTGAAAGACCGGAACTGGGTCTTTATGGTCCGAAACAATGAGGCGGAGGTTTACGGAGAAGTCGTGACCGTGCGCATCACCGTAGGGATTCTGTGTGCAGCGGTAGCCTCCATTATCATCCTCGTCACCCTGATGATCCTGTTTCGGGAGGGAAGGGAACTTATGGTCATGGAAAGCTCCATCCGGCGCCTCGGCAATCTGGAACTGTCTGTTGACCGGGAGCTGGAAGCCTTTTACGGAAGGACCGATGAGGTCGGCATGATCGCAGACACCATCCATCAGGTCTGTGACTGCCTTCGAAAGACCATCGACGATGTGGCCCGGATCCTGGGTGAGATGGCTGACGGAAACATCGCCGTGGATGTCACCCGAAATGAATCCTACTACATCGGCGATTTCAAAGTGCTGTCTCAAAGCCTCAAGAGCATCCGCACTCATCTCACTGATGTCATGGGTAAGATCACCCAGATCGCCAACCAGGTGGACAGCGGTGCCAACCAGGTATCTGCAGGCGCCCAGGCTCTGTCCCAGGGAACCATGCAGCAAAAAGATTCCATCAACGGACTTGTCTCCAATATCACGGACATCACGGCACAGATCCAGAACAGTACGCTCCGCTGCAATCATGCCAGCGATCTGGTCGCCAAAGCCACCGGCTACACGGCCGAGGCAGACACAAAGATGGAACAGCTGATGGCTGCCACGCGAAACATCGACCAGTCCTCGTCCCGGATCGGCACCATCATAAAAACCATCGAGGACATCGCCTTCCAGACCAATATCCTGGCGCTCAACGCCGCCGTGGAAGCTGCACGGGCCGGCTCCGCGGGAAAAGGGTTCTCCGTCGTATCGGATGAGGTTCGCAATCTTGCCGTCAAGTCCGCGGAAGCCGCCAAAGACACAAGCACCCTGATTGGCCGCTCGCTCCATGACGTAAAGACAGGGACCGAGTCCACAGGCCATGTCATCTCCACCATGGAGGTCATCAGCGAATGCATCCAGTCTATCAAGGGGCTGATGGATGACATCGCTGCCGCCAGCGCCCAGCAGTCGGAGATGATCGTATCCGTAGAAAACAGGGTCAAAGAAGTTTCCCGGGTCATCGAGGCCAACTCTTCTGCCGCCGAGGAGAGCGCGGCAGTCTCTAATGAGCTGTCCAATCAGGCAAGAACCCTGAATCGTCTGATCAGTCAGTTCCGGATTCGATAAGTTTCGGTGGGGAGGGGTTTGCAGTTCCTCACTGAGCAGATCATAGATACACAGCCTGATCTGCCCCAAACCCCTTCCACCAAATGAAGGCGAGTTTCCTTATTCCCCCTAAACCCTCTTCTGCAAAACCTTATACCACTCATTCCAGCCAAGTGTCCCATCCAAAACTTCAACCTGCCACGGCGGCAATTTGCTGCCTAAGCGAGACGCGGAATAGCGATAGCTGTCTTCCATGCCATAAGCCACATAAACTACCGAATGTTTCTGAATCTCCTGAATCTGAATTCCTATATCATAATCACTCCCCACCAGAGCAGACACCTTATCCCCAAAAGCATGGCGGAATCTCAAGTCTGAATCCACAAGAAGCCCCTCATCCGTCAGAGAACCGCCTGACAGAGCGATTACCTGTTCATATGTCTGGGTCCCATAAGCAGCCGCATACACTGCGGCATAAGCCCCCTCTTTTGCCCCGGCGATCACCTGGGAAGTGAGATCGACTGAAAAATGTTCCCTCAAAAACAGCGGTAATTCTGTCACAAGCATGGAATGAAAGTCCAATCCATGGACCATGTCAAGGCCGCAGCTGAGTTTCAAATCAGGCATGACCACCATCCTGTGCTTTTTTTCCGCCAAAGCCTCTATATCCGTGTGAGCGCTCCAACGGGTATGATTGCAGCCCATAGGCGGAAGAAGCCACAGCACAGGCCACGGGCCATCTCCCGAGGGCAGGGCCACCTGCATGGAATTACACTCCGTCAGTGCGGAAGAATAAAAATGTACCGTAAGCGCAGCCACTCTGTCACCCCTCTCTGATATTCAGGCGATCCAAAAATCCCTGAATCCACTGATCCCAAAACGCCCATTCATGGCTTCCGGGGCCTTCGTGATACTCATATCGGAACGGATTGCCCGGCAGACCCTCAAAAAAATGTTTCACAGCTATGGCAGCCGGATAGCGGGGATCTTCTGTACCCATGGTGTGATAGATAGACGGAAGTGTCATCCCACTCTCCCATGCCTTCCTGGCCAGAACAAACAGGTCATAAGGACCGCCTTTTAAAGAACCCGTATCCGCGGTTCCATAAATGTCTTCCCCAAGTTTGTCACCTGAATCCCCGGTCCTCCACAGCGGTTCTAAGGGAACTGCCCCGCCTGTGGAAAACATCCCGATGTGACTGTAGTTTTCCGGCCGCCTTAAGCCGATGTACATGGCTCCGCCGCCGCCCATAGACAAGCCGGCAATAAAATTTTCCTCTCTCCTGGAGCTGAAGGAAGGAAATATTTGACGGCACAATCGGGGGAGCTCCTGGGTCATATAGTCGTAATAAGCCGGCCCATAAGCCATATTCAGATATCGGCTATAGCTCACCTCCGGCATCACCACAGCCAGCCCCAGAGGAACTGCGTACCGCTCAATAGAAGTTCTTCTCAGCCAGATCGTATGATCATCACTGCGTCCATGGAGAAGCCACAGTACCGGACATACATCCGACTTGCCGGTCCCATACCCTCCCATACCGATCCCCTGTTCCTTCTCAGGGAGAATGACGGAAATCTGGGTATCCATCTTAAGTATCTCGGAATAAAAAGTCATTTCACATAACGACATCGCTTCTCCCTATCCTTTCACAGCACCGCTCATCATGCCTTCGATGATATGTTTCTGCATGATACAGTAGAAAATCATAATGGGGACCATAGCCATCACAAATGCCGCAAATACCAAGGGATAATTGGTGGCATACTCCCCCTGGAACGCATACTGGAACAAAGGCAATGTTCGGTCCTCCCTCAGCCGCAGCACCATGCTTGGCAGCATAAAATCATTCCATACCCATAAACAGTTCTTAATCAGAACCGTAGCTGTAATCGGTCTCATCACCGGCGCGATGATCTGTGCAAAAACCTGCCGTGTGCTGGCCCCGTCGATATACGCTGCCTCCTCCATATCCGTAGGAATCGTGGACAGGTAGCCTGTCATCAGAAACATCCCCTCCCCGGTGCTTCCGGCCAGATAGAGAAGAATCAATCCCCATCGATTGGCGATATGCAGCGTATTCATCAATTTGACGATCGGTATCATCTTCACCTGAAAGGGAATAAAAATACTTGCCAGCAGATAATAATACAAGATCATATAAATCCTGCTTGTCCCCATCCGACGGGATATGGGATAGGACGCCATGGGGAGAAGGACCGCAAATCCAGTCAGGCTGACGACGGTAATCAGGAAAGAATTGATGAGGGCAGGAACGAAATCTCCCTTCTGCATAATCGTAAGATAATTCTCCAAAGTGGCCTTGAAAGGCAGCCCAAAAAAATTTCGACTCAGCTCTGACTGAGTTTTGACCGATGATACAAGTGACAAATAAAACGGTATCGCGATGATAAAAAGTCCGATGATTAATGCGGTATACACACAGACCGCTCTCATTTGTTTTCGGGTCATTCATACACCTTCTTTCGGTTCGTGCTGTGAATCTGCAGGACAGAGACAGCGATGATGGCCACCGATACCACGATAGATTCTGCTATGGAATAGCTGAATTTCATCTCATCAAATGCTTGGGTATAGATGAGCATGGTCAAGCTCTCCGTCGCTCTGGCCGGTCCGCCGGTAGTCAACGCCATCACATAATCATACAGCATGAGACCGGATTTTAAATTCAGTATGATGATGATACTGATGGTGGGAAGCAAAAAAGGGAGAATCAAGTATCGGAACAGCTGCCTGCCGTCCGCTCCGTCTAAGGATGCCGACTCGATCAGCTCCTGAGGGATGGTCTGCAGGGCGGACAGCACCAAAACTGTAGGAATCGCCGCCCCCTGCCACAGATGGACAAACAGGATCCCAAACTGAGCCCCGACTTTACTGGTGAGAATGTTCTTCTGAAGCAGTCCGATTCCCAACAATTCTCCGATAAAAGGAATACCTTTCCCGTAGATCTGATTAAAGATTAAACCTCCTGTCAAAGCCGAGATCACTGCGGGGAAAAAGTATACAGCGCGGAAAAACATTTTCCCTCTCACCTTTTGATTTAACAACAGACCGATTCCCACACTGATCAGGGTAACTCCCAGAACCAGAAATACGGTATACCGCAGGTTAAAAGAAACTGAATGCCAGAAACGTTTGTCTCCAAACATTTTTATGTAATTCTTGAAACCGATGAACGAATAATTCTTTTTGATTCCATCCCAGTCCGTAAAGCTGTAATAAATCCCCAGGAAGATCGGAAAGATGGAGAATATCGTATAGAGGCTGACACTGGGAAGGATGAAAAGAGCATGGGTAAGATTTCGTTCCCGATTTTTTTGGACCTTTTTCATCTTATTGAACTCCCTCCTTCATCGAACTAATTGTACTACAGGCAGGGTCCAAACCTTGTCGGATCCTGCCCGATTCAAAACCTATTGCTGTGTATAGACATCTTTTGTAAACTGATCCCAGGTCTCAATAAATGAGTTTATATCTCTGTCGACGATCAGAGACTGGAGCTCACCCTGAATGGCACTCTGGTACCCGTTCGCCCAGCCTAGGGTAGGCGATTTTGTGAAGCGGCCGTTTTCAATGGCATCCGAGATATCCTTTAATTCCTCATTGCGGTAGACGACGCCTTCTACGATGTTGGGAACTTTATCTTCCTCGGCAAACCACTCTATCGTCTCCGGCTCCAGAAAATATCGGATAAATGCAAGACAGGCATCCTGCTGTTCCTTAGAAGCTGCGGTCGAAACAGCCAGACACATATCGGGAGTCCCCACGGTAGTGCTGTCAATGCCTGTGACAGACGGGAACAGAATCACCTTCATATTCAACTCCGGATTCAACCCCAGATACTGGGAAACGCCCCAGTTTCCGTTCATTACCATGGCGCATTTTCCGTTGGCAAAGGTATCCGCCAGATCATTGGTATCCATACCCAGAGGATCCGTATCCGCATAGTCCAAAAGAGCGATAAATTTCTCCAGCCCCTCTGTAATCGTCGGATAGTCGCCGAAAGATTTTCCCTCAAGTCCGACCTCTTCACAGATCTTTAAGAAATCATGATCTACCACTCCTGTCATATACCGCTCAAAGCACTGCCGAAGCCCCCCGGCATCTTTAAACTGAAATGCGAAGGGAGTAATCCCTGCTGCCCTCAGTTTTTCACAGTTGGCAATCAGCTCTTCGTAAGTTTTCGGCAGCTCCAGCCCCTGTTCCTCATAGATATCCATATTCACATAAAGGCCGAAGGCATTGACATTGACAGGAACCGCAAACACTCTGCCGTCTTCTAGGGTAAACAGATCCAAATATTCCTCAGGGATTCTTCCCAGAAAATCCTGTCCGCTTAAATCCATAAATAAGCCTTCCTCTGCCATAGTCCGATAAGCGGTGCTTGCATACACATTCCCCAGTTCCGGCACGTCATTGGAAGCCACCCTGGAAGAGAAACTGACAGAACCCGTGGTCGTGGTCTGCGAGATCCGGATACCCGGATTTTTGGCCATAAAATCTACCAAAATTTCATCAAACAGATCTACATCCTCCCTTTTCTGTGACAAGAATTCAATCTCCACGCTCCCGGCCGAAGAAGCGCTGTTTTCAGCAGCTTCCCCGCCCTTTTGGGCTTCCGACGCACCAGTCGCCGCCTCCTGTGTATCACTGCTTTTACTGCAGGCTGTCATACTTCCCAATGCTGTAGCCACAGCCAAACCGGCTGCCAACCATCTTTTCCTCATGGCAATCTCCCTCTTTCTTTTTCAAATGCAGGCCTGTTCTATTTGTATCTTGATTATAATAAAAGTGTGTGGTAAATTGAATATCTTGATTAGTTTTTTCTTGCCATTTTTAAGGATTATTATATAATATAACTATACATTCCTTACCGAGGAGTACACCATGAATAAAAACGGCAATTCCATCAAAGCCCGGCTATACCTGATTGCTCTGCTGCAGTGTGTTCTGATAGTGATCTTCTGGCTGTATCTGACTATCTCAGAAGCCATGATGCTGATCAATAATACTGCTTCCCAGGCATATCAAAACGGAGAAAAGATCCTGACACAGTTAGAGAATGACTTGGCCGTCTTGTCACGAGTCACATTATTCCCCACCAACCAGTCTCTGTTTGCCAATGACGATACCCTCTGTTCCGTTCTCCGCAAAGGTTCCATTCTGGAAAACCACACCTTCGGATTTGCGTTTTATAACCAGGCTCAGACTCATCTGAACAATTCGCTGGTGGATTTCGTCGCCATCTATGATCTGGAAGGCAATGGAGTCTACCTGACCAAAAAAGATGCCGTTCATCACAGCTGTACCATCCGGCAGAACGCAGACTGGTATGACGCCATGTTAGGAAAGCCCCTTGGGGCTGCTTCGATTTTAAAACCGGATGAATTTGCCCATTCAGGCATAGCCCAAAAAGATGAGATCAATGTCTGCGTTGTGCGCAATCTGGCAGATCCCTACCATTACCGAACCATCGGACTATGTGTGGCCGGAAGAGACATAAACAGTTTCATTCAGGGCATGTCTTTCGAACAGGGCCCTCCTGCACAGGAGTATGCCATCTACTATGACGGAAAACTTCTTCTCTCCAATATGGATGCCCCTTCTATGCCCGCCTATCACGAGGAACCGGAAGGACAGCTTCGCCTGGATATCCGCAAACCGGGGCTTGAGCACAGCATCTTTCACGGCAAAAATACCGCGGTTGTCATCCGAACCCCTTTCTCCTCCATATTTCGCCAGTTGATACCGGCTCATGTCCTGGTGATCGCGGCCTGGGCCGGAGTCCTGGCTCTGATTTCACTGATCCTGTTTCGGGTGATCCGCAATATCCAGACTCCTCTGAAGACCCTGGTGACAACCTGCAATGCCTTTGAAACCAACTATGTACCTGCCCTCCCTCCTTTGCCTCTTCCCCTTGAATTCCATGAGGTGTTTCTGTCCTTCAACCATATGTCTGACAGAATCAATACATTAATCCACGAGGGCTTGATGAAGGATCTGGAAAAACAGGAGACGGAGCTTCAGCTTTTGAGAACCCAAATCAATCCTCATTATCTCTATAATACTTTGGAAGTCATGCATCTGGCTGCCTATAAAAACGGAGATTTTCATGTGGCCGAGATGGCTGAGCTTCTGGGAAAAAATCTGCAGTACGGCCTTCGCGGTACGACGAAAGAAGTGACACTCAAAGAAGAATTAGAACAGCTTGATGTATATCTGTCGATCCTCTCCCACCAGTATAAGGACCGGATTTCTTTTAACAAGGTGTTGGACAAAGAGCTGCTGGACTGCCGCACCATAAAGCTGATATTTCAGCCCATGGTCGAAAACTCGATCCTCCATGGTCTTGGCAATACCAGACAGCATATGGCGATCGACATCCTGGGTTACAGAAAAGATTCACGGATGATTCTGTGTGTATCAGACAACGGATGCGGCATGCCGCCCGAAGAGCTGAAAAAGGTACAGCAGGAGCTTTTGAATCCTGCCAGTCAGGCCATCGGTATCCGCAATGTCTCTCGAAGGATTCAGCTGACCTACGGGCCGGAATATGGATTGTCCATTGACAGTATACAGGGCCAGGGAAGCACAGTGATTGTCACACTGCCCTGCCTGCATTTTGATTCCTGCCAAAACCAGGAGAAAGGGGATAAGAAAGATGTATCAGATCTTATTGATTGATGACGACGAAACCATATTAGATGGTCTCCGAGCCGTCCTGGAACATCATTTTCCGGATAGATTCCTGTGCGCTGCAGCCGCCGACGGGGAAGAGGCTGTCAAACGGATGCAGAAAGAGTATTATCACCTGATCATCTCCGATAACAAGATGCCTAAGCTTGGCGGCCTTTCTCTCTTGAAAATTCTCAAAAAACATGAAATCAGCAGCTGCGTCATCATCTTAAGCGGCTTTGACGATTATTCCTACATCCGAAGCGCATTGAAAACCGGAGCCTATGATTACCTTCTAAAACCGGTCAATATCAGGCAGCTTGTCGATATGATCGAACACCTGACTCCTGATTTAACCCATCATACGCCCTCTTGCCTTCCTCTGTCCTTCCGGATCGAAGCCGAAGAGGAAAAGGAGCAAACAGAATATTTTGATCTTCCTCTATCCGGGAGTCCAAAGACCGAAGAAGGCTTAAAAAGAGAGCTGGAGCTGCTTCGGCAGTCTGTCTGCGATATGGATAGCTCCTCTTGCTATGACATGATTGATCTGGTATTTTCAGACCTTTCGGGAGATACCCTGGATCATGAAAAATTCCGGGAGGATCTCTTGTCTTTTGTGTACTCTCTGATGGAACACAACAGCAGTATGATTCAAATTATCGTAGAGCATAAGCTTACCAGATATGATATCTCCAATCATATTAAAAACATCCCGTGCTTAAGCCAGTTAAAGGAGCTTTTTAAGGAGGATCTTCTTCTCTATATCCATAGGCTTACGGCAATCCAAAACGAGAGAAACCATCATATGGTCCGAAAGGCAAAGGACTATATCAAAGCCCATATCTCCGATCCCCTCCCTGTGACGGATATCTCGGCACAGTTTCAGCTCTCCCCTTACTATTTCAGCACGCTGTTTAAAAATCTCACCGGCATGTGTATTCGAGACTACATCGTGCAGGAACGCATCGAAAAGGCAAAAGTACTGCTCCAAAATCCCAATAAAAAGATCCAGGATATTGCTTTGGAAAGCGGTTATCAGGATGCGGCACACTTTAACCGGGCTTTCAAAAAGATCACAGGACTGTCGCCGTCTAAGTACCGGACCTTTGATCAGAGTATGTATGGGGATTGATCGGCGGGGCATGGCATCCGTCTCCGGTGTTTGAGCACTGACCTTCCTGTCTTGCCTTACACCGGCAGACTATCCCTCACACAGAGCGCTCCCCAGCCCGCTAATGTCAAGTTAATGTCACAAACTTTTTTCACTTTTTTGAGCGAAAACCGCTGAACCTCACATAAATTCTCAGTGTGTATGGTTGATTAGTACTAAGCCCAGGCAAAACCAACGGTGAATTAGTGTCAAGTTGTTTTCGAGTTTTCTTTCCCACTTTCACCAATCCCAAATAATAACTTATCAAAATCGCTTTGATACAGGCCATCTTGAATCACTCTATACTTTTCAAACTCACTCTCAGCAAAGCTTTTAGCGATTTCAGCTGATACCTTACCCTTATCCCTCAAGATCTCTTCCTCATTAAATTCCAAAAATACATCCAGTCTTTTCGACCAATCTTCCATAGTCATAGGAATCTGTCTTCTTGCCTG
>JAAWBS010000051.1 GCA_022792815.1 Hungatella sp. | reverse complement strand
TTTCGCAGATTATAGAAATCTGCGAAATCGTTTGATACATATAACTACAAATAACTATATGTTATTTAAAATATTAAGACAGATATCATCGTTTTGCAGCAAAAATATGACAGGAGGATTCCTATATGGCGTTGAACCAAAGATCACAAGATTTGATAGAGAAATTTATCAATGCCCAGATTGACAGTCGAAGCCTGGATGAACGCACGGTTAAGGCATATCGCCAGGATCTGGAACTGTTTTTTTGCTGGCTAGAAACAGACGAACCGTTTTCTTGTGCCTTATCTGCTGATACTGTCTCAAAGTCAGGCCGAGACTTATCAGAGTACAGATGGGAAGAAAAAATGGAAGCATATTTAGCTTATATTTCACAAGATAGAGGGCTTCGCTTTTCAACGGTTTGCAGAAGGCAGCTTGTGTTTAGTTACTATCTGTCTTATTTAAAAAATCAGCATATGATAGAAGAATTTCGTCCCCTGAGGAGGCCGGGACAGGAGAGAAGGATTCCTGCAGATCCCCCCCTGTCAAAACAGGAAGTGGATACCTTTTTTTATGTGATGGAACAAGAGTATGAAAGGTTAGACAGTGACTTTCGAAGGCGCATCTGCCTGAGAGATCAGGTTATGATGGGGCTGCTGTTCTATCATGGAGTGGAAATCAGCGAACTGCTGAGGCTGGAGACATCTAATTATAACAGAGAGACAGCTGTTCTTACAATACGAAGAAAAAAAGAAAGAGATCGCTGCTTTCTGTTGTTTTCTAAGACACTGCAAAGGCAGATGGAGCAATGGCTTTCAGAACATGTGTATTTTGAACATGACAGTCTGTATGATAATCGAATGTTTTTGTCCAAACTGGGGCGTCCCCTTTCAATGAAAATGGTGACCAATATTTTTGACAAGTATCGGGTTCTGGCAGGTATTGAGAAAGAATGTACCCCTAAGGATCTGAAAAACGGTTTGGCGAGATATGCAGAGGAAACGGTGAAATTAAGCCTGATGGATGATATGTAAGAACAGGATCAAAAAGTAGAGAAGAAGATTTTGAGGTTAGGAGTCATGAACTACAAAGAACGATATAAACAGTGGATGACAGATGAGTTCTTTGATGAAGGAACACGGAGAGAATTAGCAGCACTGACAGATGAGAAAGAAATAGAGGATCGTTTCTGCCATGATCTTGAGTTTGGCACAGGGGGCCTGCGTGGTATTATGGGTGCGGGTATAAACCGTATGAACAAGTACACGGTAGGAAAAGCTACAGCAGGACTTGGCCAGTATTTGATTGATAACTTTGGCGCAGGAGTTTGCCGTATTCGTGGTGTGGTGATTGGATACGATACAAGGAATTATAGTGAATACTTTTCGCGTATAGCAGCTAACGTACTGAGCGGAATGGGTATTCGCGTTTATCTTCATGCACATGCCAGACCCACACCTCAGTTGAGTTTCTCTGTAAGGTTCTGGAATGCCATTGCTGGTGTGGTAGTGACTGCTTCTCATAATTCAAAAGAATATAACGGATACAAAGTATATGACGAATTTGGTTGTCAGCTTGTACCTCGGAAAGCGAAACGGGTTATAAGCTATGTTGATAACATTACGGATTATCACAGCATCAACTTTACAGGAGAAGACAGCCTTATTTCTATGGCTGATATAACAGATAACTTTGTGAGTGCGGTGTTGAAACAGAGTATATATGATAATCATGCTGCAAATGCAGACCTTAAGATTATATATACGCCTCTCCATGGTACTGGGAATGTTCCGGTACAGAAAGCACTCCGGCTCGATGGATTTACACAGATTGATGCTGTGGCGGAGCAGGTTGTACCTGATGGAAACTTTCCCTCAGTAGTTTCACCAAATCCGGAAGACCGCCGAGCTCTTGAGATGGGTATTGCTCAGGCAAAAAAATCTGGAGCAGATATCGTGCTTGGCACAGATCCTGACAGTGATCGTGTAGGTATTGCTGTGAAAGATACTGACGGAGACTACCATCTGATGACTGGTAATCAGGTCGGCGCTCTTTTGATGAAGTTTATTCTTAGCCACACGAATTTGAGTGAATATAACCACCCAGCTGTGGTAAAAACAGTTGTCACTTCAGAGCTTGGGGCTGATATAGCGAGAAACAACGGTATTGCTGTTTTTTCCACATTGACCGGCTTTAAGTTCATCGGAGAGAAAATCACACAGTTTGAGCATGCGAAAGAGTCCGGTGACAAGAGCAGAGAGTTTGACTTCCTGTTTGGGTATGAGGAGTCTTATGGCTATCTTGTGGGAACACATGCTAGAGATAAGGATGCAGTGGTTAGCTCCCTATTGATCTGCGAGATGGCAGCAGAGTCAAAAACAAATGGCAAGACGTTGATAGATGAGATGAATGAGATCTATAGAGAATACGGTTATTATCGGGATGCCTTGGATAGCTTTATTTTGAAGGGTAAGGACGGTCTGGAGAGGATAGCGGTAATGATGGCCGATCTCCGTATAACTGGATCCCCATTTGACAATATTGTGAAAGTCCTTGATTACAGCAGTTCTGTTGACGCTGAGCCCGGATTCGGAACACTGCCTACATCTAATATTTTGAAATATATCTTGAAGGATGGCTCTTGGGTCGCGGTTCGGCCGTCCGGCACAGAACCGAAAATCAAGATTTATTACAGCATCAAGGGCACTGATAAGGCTGCAGCAGAGAAGAAATTGCAGCTTGTCCGAAATACTATCCAGACAAAAATGGGATTGAACTAAATGGGAGAGGTTATGAATATCATTTTACTTTCAGGAGGAAGCGGCAAGCGTTTGTGGCCTCTTTCCAATGATGTCAGAAGCAAGCAGTTTATTAAACTGTTTAAAAACGGTGATGAATACGAGTCAATGGTACAGCGTGTGTATCGACAGATTACTACAGTGGATTCTGATGCAAAGATAACGATAGCGACCAGCAATAGTCAGGCCAGCGCTATTAAGAATCAGCTTGGAGAGAAAACATCTATCTGTGTAGAACCCTGTCGCCGTGACACCTTTCCGGCCATTGTTCTTGCTGCTACATATCTTCATGATGAGCTTGGCATGAGTGTGGATGAGGCAGTTGTAGTTTGTCCGGTAGATCCTTATGTGGATAACACATATTATGAAGCCGTAAGGAAACTGCAGGAGCTTACAGAAACAGGTGCAGCTAATCTGACTCTGATGGGTATTGAACCAACCTATCCTTCAGAAAAGTATGGCTATATCATACCAGCAACAGGGGAGAATGTCAGCAGGGTTAAAGAATTCAAAGAGAAGCCTGATATAGAAACAGCCAAGAAGTACCTGGCACAGTGCGCTCTTTGGAACGCTGGTATTTTTGCCTTCAAAATTAGCTATCTGATTGAGAAAGCCCATAGCATGCTTGATTTCGAGGATTACCGAGACCTTTTTAATAAATATGATACCTTAACCAAAATCAGCTTTGACTATGCTGTTGTGGAAAAAGAGGAATCCATTCAGGTTCTCCGTTACAGAGGTGACTGGAAAGATGTCGGTACCTGGAACATGATGGCTGAGGTTATGGCTGATCAGACCAAAGGCAAAGCCATTATGGATGAGACCTGTGTGAACACGAACGTGGTCAACGAGTTGAATATTCCCATTCTCTGTATGGGCTGTAAAAACCTTATTGTTGCGGCCAGTGGTGATGGAATCCTGATATCTGATAAAGAACGCAGTGGGTATATGAAGCCTTATGTAGAGAAAATTGAGACAGAGGCAAGATATGCCGAAAAATCCTGGGGTACCTACACGGTTATGGACGTACAGCCCGGCTCTAAGACCATAAAGTTGTCAATGAGAGCCGGAGAACATTTGACTTACCACATGCACAATTACAGAGAAGAAGTCTGGACGGTTGTAGCCGGTAAGGGAAAAGCTATAGTTGACGGCAGGGAACAGTTTCTACGCACAGGTGACGTGATCGTTATAGCTGCCGGTTGCAAGCATACGGTTGAAGCATTTACGAATTTAGATATTATTGAGGTTCAGCTTGGTGATGAGATCAGCGTCAGCGATAAAATTAAATTCACATTGATGTAAACGGCAGGTGTAGTTTCGATGGAGATTTTTGTGTGTACAACCTGCTGGAATGAATTTAAGATGTTAGATCCTGCAGTAAGGGGGGAATATGGCGAGAATAAGATTTATGAATACAGAGATAGATAATCTTACAATGCAGGAGGCATTAGAGGCAATAGATCGTTTAATTCAAGATGATAAAAGCTCCTATGTAGTTACACCTAATGTAGACCACATTGTACAACTTGAAATAAGCAAAGAACTACAGGATGTGTATGCGAATGCAGCATTAATATTAGCAGATGGTAAACCGCTTTTGTGGATAGCTAAATGGTATGGCACTCCAATCAAAGAAAAGATTTCTGGCTCAGATCTTTTTCCGCTTTTATGTGAGATGGCCGCAAAAAAGGGATATAAGATGTTTTTTCTTGGTGCGGCTGAGGGGGTTGCTGCTAAAGCAGCAGAGAATCTTGTAAACCAATATAGTGGTCTACAAGTGGTGGGAACGTATTCTCCGCCATATGGATTCGAGGAAAATCCTGAGGAGATGGACAGAATCAAAACAATGATAAAGAAAACACGCCCACATATCTTAATTGTTGGCTTGGGTTGTCCTAAACAGGAGAAATTTATATACAAAAATCGAGAAGATCTTGGGGTTCCTATATCGCTTGGTCTCGGAGCAAGTTTAGACTTTGAGGCAGGATATATAAAGAGAGCACCTAAATGGATGTCTGAACATGGATTCGAATGGCTTTTTAGAATTACCCAGGATCCTAAGAGAATGGCAAAGAGATATTTTGTGGATGACCGGAAGATAATAAGGATGGCTATAAAGTATAGGAGATGTACAAAATGAAGTATGCCTTTAATGGTTTTTTATTTTCGCAGAGACAAACTGGAGTTATGAGGTTTGCTAAAGAAATATTACTTGGAATAGATAAGATTTGTAAAAAAAATGAATTTGTTCTTGTAGTACCAAAATATGCTGAGTTGGTACCCTCATTGAATAATATTAAGACAATTAAAGTTGGATCAACTAAAGGGAATATGTGGGAGCAGAAAGATTTTGCAAAATTCTTAAAGGATAAAGACTTAGATAGCGTAAACTTTAACAATGCTATGCCACTCTTTCGTCCAGGGATTATTGTAATTCATGATATAGCATATAAAATTCACCCTGAATTTAGTACATCGTTTCATGGCAAATTGTCAAATGTTTATCATAGGATGATTTATAATAGAGCAGCAAAATCAAATAAGCCTATTATTACAGTTACATACTTTTCAAAATATCAGATTATAGATAAGTACCATGTTGATCCAGAACGTGTACATGTAATTGGAAATGCATGGCAGCATGTGAACGAGTATGGGTATGATGATAGCATCCTTGATAAAAATGGTCTTAAAGATAAAGATTATTATTTTTCGCTGGGAAGCCTGTCAAAAATGAAAAACACAAAATGGTTTATTGAAGTAGCAAAAAAACAGCCGGACAAACTGTTTGTGCTTTCTGGTGCAAGACCGCAAAATGTAGGTGATAGTTTTGCAATGCCGAAAAACGTGATAGCAACAGGCTTTGTGACCGATGAGGAAGTAAAGTCATTGATTCGCGGATGCAAAGCCTTTGTATATGCCTCTATCTATGATGGGTTCGGAATACCACCTTTAGAGGCTCTAAGCCAAGGTGCACAGGTGATTTGTTCGAGTGCAGCATGTTTACCAGAAGTATATAGAAACTGTGTTCATTATATTGACCCGTATAATACGGATATTGACCTTGAGAAGGTATTGAGAGAGCCTATAGATGATGCACAGGAGGTTTTGAACAGGTATAGTTGGGACAAATCTGCAAGAGAGTTTTACGAATTAATTAAGGATTAAAGATAATGGAAAAGAATAATGTATATATCATAATAATTAACTACAAGAATTATGATGATACAAAAGAATGCATAGAGAGTCTTAAGCATATTAATGATATGGGCTATCATATTGTTGTTGTCGACAATGATTCTAAAGATGGATCCAAACAGCGGTTAAAGGAAAACTTTGAAAATTTAATTGAAGTAATTGAGAATGATCATAACTATGGATTTGGAATAGCAAACAATATTGGGGCACAATATGCAATTAATAAAGGAGCTACACATATTTTACTGTTAAATAATGACACAACGGTTGATCCTATGTTTTTATCTAATCTAATGAAAAAAATAAATGATCAAACGATATGTGTTCCCAAAATACTGTCGTACTATGATAGAAATAAGGTCTGGTATGCAGGTGGCAGGATAGATAGAATTAGAGGAACATCTCTTCACTATGGTAGATTTAAAGAAGATTCGGATTTTTTTTCAACAGAAAAGAAAGTTAATTATCTCACAGGGTGTTGTGCGTTAATTCCTGTATCAGTTATTGATAGGATAGGCTTGTTTGGAGATGAATTTTTTTTATATTTTGAAGACATGGATCTTTCGATAAAATGCCTTTACGAAGGAATAGAAATACTATATGTTCCGGATTCAGTGATTTATCACAAGGAGGGGAAAAGCTCAGGCGGCAAAAAGTCCAAATCAACTGTTTACTATGCAAATAGAAATAGATTTTATATTATAAGAAAATATAATCGATACTTTGGATTAATAAGTCACATCTATACTTATGCTACTCGTTTTCTTCTATATTTGTATGGAATAATAGACAATAATAATTATAGAATAATAAAAAAAGCATATGGTGATTATAAATCGAAAAAAATGGGTGAATCCAATATATGAAAAGAATAATAATACTTCATGAATATGGAGCTCCAGAGCACTTTAGAGGCCTGCAGCAATTCGCAAATGAAAACAAAACAAAATTCGAATTATCATATACAGAGTTTCGAATTATGAAGAATATTATAAAAGGAATTATTAAACATGATGGGCATAAAGTCATAAAAAACATAAGAAATATTGGTTCTATTATTTCGCTTCTATTTAAAAAAAATGAAATTGTTGTTTTAGGTATGGCACCATATGATGGCTTTGTAGTAATAGCAAATATGATTCAAAGAAATCACTATGTGATTTATTATTCTTCATGGCCATATTGGGATCATAGTCAATACCCAAAGAAAGTATGGTTTCTAAAAAAATTTGTGGATATGAAATGGCAAGAATTTACAAGAGGCGTAAGGTTTGTAGGAGTTATAAAACAAGGCGTCAATAATTTTGTATATGAGAATAGCTGTAAAGGATCTTGGGTGATTCCTCATTCTTTTGATACAAGTATCTATTTTCCAAGCCGTAAAAAGATAATAGATGAATTGTTGAAGGTGATCTTTGTGGGACGATTAGTTCCAGAAAAGGGGATAAAATTTATTATAGATGCTATCTGTTCTCCAGATCTACAAGGAAATTTTGAATTTACTTTTATTGGTGATGGAGATGAGGATATAATTAGACAGATTAAAGTCTTAGAATCCTCAAAAAGCAATGTTAAATATAGAAAGAGAATAAATGACCAAAAAATTATAGCTTCAGAATACAGAGATAACGACATTATTTTATTACCGTCTTATAAAACAGAAAAATGGGAAGAACTGTTTGGAATGGTATTAATAGAAGCTATGGCCTGCGGTGTTGTACCAATTGTTACAGATTGTATCGGACCTAAAAATATTGTAACAGATGGAAGAGACGGACTCATGATCGAGCAGAAAAGTACGAGAGCAATCATAGAAGCGTTAAATATACTGATGAAAAATAAAAAATTATACTTTGAAATGAATGAAAATGCCATTCGTACAGCTAAAGAGTATTCTGTCGATAGTTGTGCTGAAAAATGGTTAAGTGTTATAGATGATATTATTAGTAGTGAGGAACATAGAAATGTCTAACAAGAGAGTTGCAGCAGTTGTTGTTACCTACAATAGAAAAGAGTTATTTCAAGAGTGCATCAATTCAATTCTCGAACAAAAGTATGAATGCGAAAGTATTATTGCTGTAGACAATAAGAGTAATGATGGCACAAATAGAATTATAATTGATTTAATGGAAACTTATCCTAAAATTTCAGGCGTTTTCTTGGATAAAAATACAGGAGGAGCAGGTGGCTTCTATGCTGGAATGATAGAGGCAATCAAGGGAGACTTTGATTATATTTGGATAATGGATGATGACACAATTCCGACAAATAATTGCCTTGAAAAACTTATTGAGGCAGCAAATGTACTCAATAATGACTTTAGCTATCTTGCCAGTTCAGTTATCGGTTTACAGAATGAACCAATGAACGTTCCACAACTGTTGATGGGAGAGAAATCGAATGGTTATTCAGATGTTATAAGATTTTTAGGTGATGGTTTGATGGAAATTGGTGAGGCAACATTTGTTTCATTGTTGATTAAAACGGATGCAGTAAAAAAAGTCGGATTGCCTTGGCCGGATTTTTTTCTTTGGGGTGATGACTCAGAGTATACTTATAGATTGACACATTACTATGGGAAAGCATATGTAGTAGGCTCGAGTATAGCAATACATAAAAGAGCAGTAAGTACAGGTCTTTCCATTTTTGAGGAACCTAATCCAAATAGAATTGATTTATACTATTACTTTTATAGAAACAGTCTTATTAGAACCTGGGCATATGGAGGAATGAAAAGTTTTATAAAAAGATTGGGACGTTCTAATATAGATGCATGGAAATGTATTTTTAAACATGGATGTAGAGAACGAATAAAAAAGTTTAGTGTCATTTATAAAGCTATATTTGATTTTTTGTTCGGCAGATATGATAAACATTCATTTGATAATAGGTTTCACGTTGTAAATGGTGGATTGAATAAGTAGTAAAAAGTTGTTGAAATCCAAAAAGGTGAGAAAATGATAATAAAAAGGACAAAGCTGAATAGGCCTTCCATATTATATATATATGCTTTGGTTCTGTTCCTAATAAGATATATCATTATAGGGACTTCTACGCTAAAACTAGAAAAAATAATCAGCTATGCTGTTTATGGAGTAATTGGAATGCTGCTCTTATTAAAACTAGCATATTTTCTTAAGAAGATAAGTATTAAGACTGCTATATGGATTTTAATTTTTTTGGCATTTGGGGTGGCAATGTCAATACAAACTAGGAATCCAAGTGTAATATTTATAGTTATGTTTTTAATCCTTGCCAATGATGTTCAATTCACAACAATTGCAAGATATACATATATAACTATATGGATTACGTGCGTCTTTGTGGTTCTACTATCTTTGTTAGGAATTATAGAAAATAGAGTTTTCTATCGGGACGGTATTCCCAAATATGCATTGGGATTCATATATGTAGGGACTGTTAATAATTATTATCTTCATTGTGTAATATTGAGAATATTCGAAAAAAGAAGTAAGATAAAATGGAATGAGTTGTTTATTTATTTTGCAATCGCCTTTATGATCAATAGTGTTTCGCATGTCCGAGGCGATTTTTATTTAACAATTATCATTCTGTTGTTAAGCATCATATATATAAAATGGGATTCCAATTTTGCGTTTGATTTGAGAAAAAAAATATGGAAAGTGGTTGCGTTAATATATATGCCGGTAATGTGTCTGGCATCTTTTTACATCACAATGATATTTACCCCGAGTAATTCCTTTTTATGGAAAATCAATACATTCTTAAGTGATAGACTGAGAATTTCTAATCGAGCACTCTTCAAATTCGGTTTTAGTCCGATGGCACGCCAGATTGAATGGATTGGAACGTCTGCACTACAAAGCCAAGGTCTTGATAAATCTATGTATAACTATGTAGATAATGGGTTTATTCAAGTTGGTATTGAATATGGCTTATTATTTCTTTCAATTATCATAATTGCATACTCAGCATTGTTTTATGTGTCGGTTAAAAATGAAAATAAATTTCTTTGCCTATGGATATTAACACTAGGTATAGAATGCATTATTTATCCAAATTTGATTTCCATTGCAAACAATCTTTTGGTTATATATAGTGTAAGTGTTTTGATTGGGAATTCTAAAACAAGTGGAGCAGACATTAAACATAGTAAAACTTCATATATAAAACCAAGACATTATAGACTATGATGAAGATTTTGTTGAGTTTGCAAAAAACAATGTAAAAAAGGATAAGAGAATTTATGAGAAAATTATTAATTTACAATTGGACACACATTGATGACAAACAAGGTGGAGGCGTTAATCTGTATGTTCGAAATATCATTCAAGAATTAATATCACAAGGCGAATATGATATTTATTATCTCAATGCTGGTAGGACATATACAAAAAAGGGTAGCTCCCAAATTATTGAGGTTGACACACCCTTTGGGCAAAAGCTTCAGGCGTTCGAAATTATCAATTCTCCTTTTATTGCTCCAGTCAGACAGAATGGTAAGAATATAAATTATTATCTGACTGATAAATCCGTAGCGTCGCTATTTGATGATTTTATTATAGATCATGGCATTAGCGTTATTCATTTCAATAATATTGAAGGATTGCCCTTAGAGGTGCTTAGAATAAAACAGCGGCTTCCAGGTATTAAAGTAATATATTCGGCTCATAACTACTTTACTCTATGCAGCAGAACTAATTTGTGGCAGGATGGAGAACTAAAAGAAGGACATAATTGTAATAAAAAAGATTATACAGAGTGTGACAATTGCTATCGGCAGTCAATATATTCCGCTACAATCCTAAGCAGGGTTTACCCACCATTAAAACATTTGGATAAACTGTCTAGATATACGCATGTTCATTCTGATCCGATATTATTTAGAAGATTCCATAAAGAAACGGTTTCTGTGATTAATTCACAAGTCGACGTGGTACTTGCTGTTTCAGACAGGATGAGAGAATTGTTGATAAATGGTGGCATTAGTTCCGGCCTCATTAGAACGTCGTACATCGGAACAAGAGTGGCAGACAAGCAACTGTCATATTGTCGCACAGATAGCACAGATATTTTCAGAGTTGCTTATATGGGTTATATGCAAAAAGAGAAAGGCTTTTATTTTTTTCTTAATGCACTCGAACATATGGATATAAATATTGCAAAAAATATAGAAATTCATATTATTGCGAGATATAAGACTAATAGTAATAAAAATGAGATTTCAAGAATCAATGAACTTAAGAAAAAGTTTTATAATGTTATATTGATAAACGGATATACTCGAGATAATCAGGAGAAACTTTTGGAGAATATTAATCTGGGAGTTATACCAGTTCTTTGGGAAGATAGTTTGCCGCAAGTTGCAATTGAGCAGATGGCCTATGGTGTGCCAATCCTAACTAGTGATCTCGGTGGTGCATGGGAACTACATAGAAATGAACATTTTGTTTATTCTGCGGGGGACTATGATGATTTCGAACATAAGTTGAAAGATATATATTATAACCGCGAACTCTTAAATGATTTTTGGACTCATGCAATGAGGTTAGTAGATATGCAAGAGCACATAAGGGAACTGAGGGGGTATTATGAACAATAAAAGAAATACTCAAGTCGATGTGATGCGAGGATTTGGAATACTTCTTGTAATTATGGGACATGTATATGCTCCGCATATATTGAAGTATATTATTTGTTCATTTCATATGCCTCTATTCTTTATCATAAGTGGTTATTATTTCAAACCTGAAAGAGCGCCTTCGGAGGTCGCAGAGAAAGGATTAAAAAGATTACTTGTCCCATACATTTTTACGTGTCTATGCATAATTGTTATTGAAGTAATTGTTGCACTTGTGAAAAACGATGATATTGGTAAAACATTTTATATATGGTTTATCGCATCCTTATACGGACTTCCTGGTCGACTTGATATTCCTAACATTAGTGAGATAGAACGTATCGGAGCTATTTGGTTTTTTGAAGCACTATTTTGGGCACAAATAGAATTATCCATAGTATCAAAAGTGAAGGGGATAAAAAGACAAATAGGTTTAGTAACTACTATTTTTTTGAGTGCTTACTTTGTATCAGCTTATTTTTGGTTTCCGTTAAACATTGGAACTGGTTTAACTACAGCAGTTTTTCTCTATATTGGATATTTAATTAAGAAATACAATATAATGGAAAAGGATAATCGCAATTGGATGGTCATTGCGATTAGTTTAAGCAGTATTTGCGTTATTATCGCATTTATTAAAGGTAAGCCCTTTGTGCCGGCCTACTTGGAGTATCCTCTATATGGTTTTGACATAATAGGTGGTGTTAGTGGAACATATCTAATCTATTTATTATCAAAATATATATGTAAAAAATCAAAGAGACTTGTTAAAGTTCTAAGCTATATAGGCAATAGGACAACTGAAATATTATGCTTCCATCTTATAGATCAAGATTGTTTATCGTTGCTTCTTCCATTGCCAAACTCGAATATCTTGAGATTGATAATACGCCTCATTATAGATATTGTAGGAGGCATTGGACTCCATCTACTTTTACAAAAAAAGAGGAATTACAATGAGCATAAAGCAAGTTATAAAAAAGGTCTCAGTCGTTAATAATCTCAATTGGGGTATTTCTTTATTTCAATATTATAGGAATGAGCATAGGGAATGTAGTGCTCTGAAATTTATACTACAGAATGTTACCAGACTAAAATCTATCCATCCATTTGATAATAAATGGAATCAAATAGAAGCGCTAATGAATTCTGTTGACATTTTACCAAATCAAAATTCTTCTTTTTTTTATTCTATTGATGTATTTAAACGTGCGGAACAAAAGAATCATATGATGGATAATTATTCAATTGATTATTCATGGGTTGTTAATTCGTGCTTTTATGATATGAGTAAGATGATTGATGAAGATAGCTATTATAGAGACGTATATCAAGGTTTTATTGCAATTATGCAACGATATCTTTTAAAGATCAAAAGTGACAATATAATCGAGAGAAGTTTCAAAAGAAATATAGCAGAAATTGAATCATTGTTCACACGTCCAGCAGAACATTTGCATGAGGCAATTCAACGTATTCTTTTTGTTAATCAATGGTTGTGGCAGACCGGCCATAAACACAATGGATTTGGGCATCTTGACTGGATCCTATATAAATTTTATAAGGAAGATATAGCCTCTGGTTATATAACAAAAGAAGACGCAAAGCAGTATCTACATGACTTTTTCAAAGTACTTCATGATAAGTGCTGGTTCAAGAGCACTATGCTTCTTGGGGATACCGGGCAGATTGTGATACTGGGCGGCCTGGGAGAAGATGGTAAATATCGGTGCAATGAGTTAACTTACCTTTTTATTGAAGTATCAAAAGAACTTAAGTTGCCGGATCCTAAAGTGCTTTTACGCGTAAGCAAAAGAATGCCGGATAATCTTATAGCGCTTGCAATGGAATGTATAGCAACAGGTATTGGAGCTCCTTTTCTCTCGAACGATGATATAGTGATTTCGGCGCTAATACAGTATGGCTACGAACCCGAAGATGCCTATAACTATGTTACATCGGCATGCTGGGAGCCACTTACAATAGGAAAGTCATGTGATCAGAATAACATACGAACAATAAACTTCTGTAAACCATTTGTGGAATATTTAGATTCTGATGAATTTGAAAAAAACACTAGTATTGAATCTATAAAGAATGGATATTATAGATATTTATCTGAATATATCAATCAATTCCTTTGTCAGTTAGATGAAAAGATTTTTGAGGAAGATCCACTTCTGACTTTGTTTAATCCTGAAGTTTATAAGACCGGAAAGGATATTGTACGTGGCGGTGCTAAGTACGCAAATCTTGGCGTAACATCTGTAGGTTTATCATCAGTAGTCAATTCTCTAAAAAACATAAATAAGCTTGTGTTTGAAGAACAGGAGTACTCGGTTCATGAGTTGAATGAAATACGGAAAAATAATTATGAAGGATATGAAGAACTGAGAAAAAGATTATATCAAGAGACAGGCGCTTTTGGAGAAGATGATCTAGGAACTATCGAGCTTACAAATGAGATTTTACAACATATTTCGATTGAATTCCGAAAGCATCATACAAAGCTTGGAGGAGAATACAAGTTTGGGCTGAGTTCTCCTAATTACATTGTAGATGCGCGTAATATCGGTGCAACATTTGATGGCAGAAAAGCGGGGATGCCATTTGGAACACATATTTCCGGGAAGAATGGTTTAGCACCAACAGAACTTATCAGCTTTGCTTCGCAGCTGAATTATAACGATAATCGAATTAATGGCAATGTAATTGATTTTATTATGCCACCTGGATTCCTAAAATCAAATATGGATAAGGTAATCACTATGATTAAGGCCGGAATAAGACAGGGCTTTTATCAGTTGCAGATTAATGTAGTCGACAGTCAAACACTTATTGAAGCACAGAAACATCCAGAAAACTTTCCAGCTCTTGTTGTTAGGGTGTGGGGATTCAGTGCGTATTTTAAAGATTTACCGAAGGATTATCAGGATAACTTAATCAGAAGAGCAATAGAAGCAGAAAAAACAAGCTAAATAGTAAGGAAAGAAAGGTCAATTTCAGATGGCAAAAAAAAGTATAAAATGGAATTATATTTATAATCTTACATATCAGATTTTACTGCTTCTAACCCCATTAATTACTACCCCATATTTATCTCGTGTTTTTGGGGCTGGTGGTGTGGGGACAGTCAGTTTTGCCGAATCAATCGTCTCGTATTTTACGCTTTTTGCTACACTTGGGATTACTACCTTTGGTCAGAGAGAAATATCCTATGTACAAGATGACAGAGTGAAAAGAACGCAGATATTTTGGGAGACCAAACTATTGCAGGTGTTAACAAGCATCAGCGTTCTTGCTGTGTATATTATATTTTCATTATTTCAAGACAAGAGAACTTTGTATTTGGTTTTGTCATTTAATATTATTGCTGTATTGGTTGATGTGGTTTGGCTTTTCCAAGGGATGGAAGAGTTTGGGAAGATTGTTTCTAGAAATTTTATTTTCAAAGTCATAAGTATCATCTACATTTTTCTTGCCGTTAAGACAAAAGATGATATAGTTAAATATGCTTTTGGAATTGGCCTTTTTACTTTTTTGAGTAATCTTTCTCTATGGATATATATTTTTCGAATTATAGGAAAACCACAGTGGAAGAAGATAAAACCAATGAGAAATTTCAAAATAGTGCTATCACTTTTTATTCCTACAGTTGCGATTTCAATTTACACGGTGCTTGATAAGACTATGATTGGTGTCATTACAAATAACCCCTTTGAAAATGGGTATTATGAACAAGCTATAAAACTGTCTAAGATGCTTCTGACAGTCGTGACTGCTCTTGGGACAGTGATGATTCCCCGCATCGGTTATCATTTTGGAAGAGGTGAAAATAGACAGGTGCGATCTTATATGTATCGTGGATATCGCTTTGTGTGGTTTTTGGGAATTCCGTTGTATTTTGGCTTATTAGGAACAGCAACGAACTTTGTGCCATGGTTCTTTGGGGGCGGTTTTGAAAAGGTAGTATCACTGCTCGGAATTCTTGGATTTCTTATTATAGCTATAGGTATTAACAACGTTACAGGAATGCAATATCTTATTCCCACAAAGCGACAAAATCTATTTACAATGACTGTTTTAATTGGTGCTGGAGTGAATTTTGCGTTAAATCTTATATTGATTTACACTTTTCAATCAATTGGTGCTGCTATTGCCTCAGTTGTGGCCGAGACTACAATAGCTCTTGTTCAGTTGTATCTTGTTAGAAAAGAATTATCAATAAAAGAAGTCTTTTTTTCATCATGGCATTATTTGCTTGCCGGCAGCACTATGTTGGCTGTTCTTATTATATTGGCTAAAAGGTTATCACCTTCAATTGTTCATACAATATTGATGGTTGGGTGCGGAGCAATAGTATACTTCATAGTATTATTACTTTTGAGGGATTCCTTTTTTATAGACAACGCTAGAAATATGTTAGGTAAAATAAAAACACAGAAAGTTTTCAGTTGAAAATTGAGGAGATAAAAGAGAGTGATGACGAGTAATCAAATCCTTCTTACCAACATCCAGCGATTTTCCCTTCATGATGGTCCCGGTATTCGCACAACGGTGTTTCTTAAAGGTTGTTCTTTGCGTTGCCCCTGGTGTTCTAACCCGGAGAATCTTGATTTAGCTCCACAGGATTATATTAAGGATGGATTATCAGGAACCTATGGTAAATATTATACTCCGGTGGAACTGATCAAAGAATGCCTTAAGGACAAAAATTTCTATGAAGGAAAGCTCAATGTCCCAACGTTCTGGAACATAACCGATGCCTCCAACATAGAAAGGCTTCCCGGTGGAGTTACCTTCTCGGGTGGAGAAGCTCTGCTGCAAATAGAATCTCTCGTGCCAGTCATAAAAACTCTCCACAAATCTGATATTCACGTTGTGGTCGAAACCAGCCTGTTCTGTTCAAAAGAACAACTAAAACTTGCACTTGAACATATCGATTTCTTCTATGTAGATGTAAAAATCTTGGATTTTGATCGATGCAAAACAGTTGAACATGGTAATTTGGGTCTCTATCTTTCTAATCTCGATACGCTGTTAAAGAATGAAAAGCCTGTGGTCCTCCGAATTCCGGTAATTGGTTCCTACACGGACAGTCTTGAAAACAGAACAGCAATACATGATTTGCTTAGTAAGTATCGAGAGCATATCTTGAAAGTCGAACTCATCAAAGAGCACAATCTGGGAGAGGCGAAGTACAATAGCCTCAAGATGACTATGGACTACCATGGTGTGGACGATGAGTTAATGGAAACCTATAAGGAGGAGCTGAATGATCTGGGAATTCTTATAGAAGTGTGTAAGACTTGAAATCCCTGTATAATCCCTGTATAATTCAACTGGAAGACCTATCATTTACCGGATTATATATATGGTATTTTTATCCCCATTTTCTGCAAGAAGGGTAAATGCTCCATAAGCGGGCTATGAAACCTGCCCGATGAGGGGAAAGCTTTTATGATAGGTGTCTGACGGAAAGAAGGGGATCCTTCTGACAGCCGCAGCCACACCGGACGGGTACCGGCGGAGTGCGGATTCCATAAAGAATAAGAAAATACAGCAAAACAGAGAGGCAGGCCGAATTCATCGGCCTGCCTTCCTGGCTTTTGTCCCATCCCCCACTCTGAAAAAGTTTGTGATTGAGGTTGTAATGCAATCGGGATTTCGTATTGTCCCATAATAATTCGTTTATTAAGTTTTTAAATGCGGTTTGTTTCAGAGTACGGGAGAAACAAATGTGTTGTTCATCCGTTCAATAGAATAATGCGTGAGAAGACAAATTTATTGCGGGATGAAAAAAATATTTTGTGGGAGATTTTGGAGAGGGAAGGTAACCTCATTGACAACATGACCACAGATAGGTTACAATACAGGGAGAAACGGAGGTGTCGGGAAAATGATGGAAAACACGGATGATGTGATGAGAGAGATGGAGGAGTTGGAGGCGCAGATAGGGGAGCTGCCCATAGGTTATATTTCCAAGAAGAATATTCACGGGAAGATTCGGTATTACCGCCAGTGGACGGAGAGCGGAAAGATCAAGAGCCAGTATATTAAGGAGGAGGATCTGGAGGAGATTCAGGGACAGATCGAACGGCGCAGGGAGCTGCAGCAGAGATTAAAGGAGTTAAACCAGAGCTTGAAGGGGACCAGGAAACCGCTGTCAGGAGATCGGCAGAGAGGCGGGGCGGCAGGATTTTTGGCCCGGTTCGAGACCAATGTCCTGGTGGGAGAGGAGCTTTTGGCCATGGCGGGCAACATCCAGGGTCACGAAAAGAGGGACTGCTACACCCAGCTTTCTTCCTACCTTCACGGGGAGGGGGGCGAGAGGGTGTGTATCGTGGCGGGCTTAAGGCGGACCGGCAAGACCACCATGATCCGCCAGGCTATTTTGGATATGGAACCGGAGGAGGGAAAGAAGGTTGCCTACATCAAGACTACGGCGGCGGACAATATGGAGGTCATGAGCCGGGATTTAAAGAGGCTGAACCAGCAGGGATACCGGTATGTGTTTATCGACGAGATCACGCTGATGGATGATTTTATCGATTCTGCTGCCATCCTGTCCGATATCTATGCAGCTCAGGGGATGCGCATCGTACTGACAGGTACCGACTCTCTGGCTTTCGGACTCGCCCTTCGCCAGGAGTTGTTTGACCGTGCCATCACGGTCCGGACCACATTCATTCCTTTTCGGGAGTACAGCCGGCTTTTGGGCGTGGACAAGATCGATGAGTATATCCGCTACGGAGGGACCCTTCGGGCAGGCAGCCCGGACGCGGAAGGGGAGAAGACAGGGCCCAAGGAGACGTTCGCCCTGTTTCGGGACAGCCAGTCCACCCGGGAATACATAGAGAGCGCAGTGTGCCGCAACATCCAGCGGTCCCTGGCAGCCAGCAAGGACAAGAGCCAGTTCGCGGGTCTTCGGACTCTTCTGGAGACAGGGGAGCTGATGGGGGCGGTCAATCGGATCATGGAAGATATGAACTTAAACTTCCTGCTTCTGGTGGCCTCGGAGAATCCCCTGTTCCAGGATTTCAGGATCGCGGTGTGGAACCTGAGAAACGAGAGAAGCCGCGAGGAACAGGCATTGGGGATCACAAAGGTTCATCTGATGGAAGTCAAGGAGGCGCTGGTAGCCCTGGACCTGATCGTGGAGTGCCCGGCAGAGTCCACGAAGGCGGGGGGAGAGGTTATTGAGAAGGTGATCTTCGCACAGCCGGGGATCCGATACAGCCAGATCCAGACACTGGTGGAGGAGGTGATGAACGGGGAGCGGTTGGGGCAGCTCAGTCAGGCGGACAAGAAGGAGTTTACGGAGCGGATCCTCCAGGAGGTCAGAGGCAGGATGCTGGAGGAGATGGTGCTTATGGAGACGGAGAAGGCTCTTTCGGGCCGTTATCAGGTATTCAAGATGCAGCTGGCAACCAATGAATTTGACATGGTAGTGTACGACACGGAGGAGAACAACTGCAGTTTATGTGAGGTCAGAGGCAATGGCCCGGCTGCTAAAAACCGGTTCCGCCGCGTGCCGGATGCGGAGAAATACCGACAGATCGAGCGCCGGTTCGGCCCTATCACGGAGCGGATCACCCTGTGTCGGGATCCGGAGCTTTTGGCTGCCTCAGGCGGGAGCGGCAAATACTGTCGCATCGAGGAATACTTAAAAAGCCTGTCATAAAGACAGACTGTGAATCTTGATTACGAAGATGATAAGACGACGGGCTTGCAGAGGAAAGACTTACGAGGAGGTACAAGATGTCGATTTTATGTCAACTGAAAAAAGAACAGCTTTTCACCAGTTCAGAGATGGAGGTAGTCAATTATATCGTATCTCATCCCAAGATGGCGGTAAAAGCCACCATCAGGGAGTTGGCGGAACTGACCTACTCATCGCCGTCTACCATTGGAAGAGTGTGCAAAAAGGTGGGAGTCGACGGGTTTACGGAGTTAAAGATCAAGCTGGCCACAGAACTGGACCGCCTTGTGGTGGAATCCCACACCGTGGACGTGAGCATACCGGTGGGACCGGATGACCGGGTGGAGGATTTTCCGCGTATCTTTTTCAACCTCCATTACCAGGCGCTGTCGGATGCCTACCATACCGTTGACATCAAAGTTCTGAAAGCCGTGGCGGAGGTTTTATACCGGGCGGATGCGGTTTATGTCCTGGGTTCTCAGCAGTCTCTGATTCTGGCCATGGACTTTCTGTGCAAGACCGCGAAGCTGGGACTTCCGTTCTATAACCCGCTGATGAACAATGGGTTTAACAATAATCTCTACAAGAAGAGGCGCAGCAAAAAGTCGGCGGCTCTCATTGTGTCCCAGTATGCGGACAGCCGCCGGATCAGCCGCTGGATCCGGGAATTAAAGTGCATGAAGAGTGAGATCTGCCTGATTACGGCCAACCCGGACAGCCCTAACATCAACCGGGTTCATCAGACGGTGATTGTGGACAGCGAGGAGCCGGTGACAGGAAAGATCGGGAACTTTGCCTCCCGCACCAAGTTATCCTATGTATTGGATATGCTGTATATGATTCTTTTTATGAAAGATTATGAGGAGAATCTGGACAGCATGAAGCGGTGGAACCAGGAGAGAGAACGGCCTGAATGGTAAAATGTCCCGAAAAGAAATGTTGACTGTTTTTTGATTTAGGTAAAAAATACCGTTATAGCCTGTTGATATTGTCAAGTGTGGGGAAAAATTTTATAATCACTTCATCACAAACCTAACAAAAATCAGGAGGCTGCACAATGAAAAGGAGATTGAAAAAACAAATCAAATGCACAAACCTCAGGAAGGGAGGTGGCGCAAGATGGTAGAAAAACTGATGAACGGGATGCTGACGTTTGCGGCGAAACTGTCCAGCCAAAGGCATCTGGGAGCGATTCGAAACGCCTTTACCTCTCTGCTTCCGGTAGTTGTTACCGGCGCCTTTTGTACCTTGATTTCCAATGTTGTATGTAATGTAAGACCGGGATATGTCAGCGTGGCCAACCTGCCGGGTATGAGCTGGTTGTCGGAGCTGTCCCCGATCTTTACGGCTGCCAACTACGGCACCATGAACTTTATCAGCATCGGGATTATCATATTGATCGCCCTGGGACTGGCAGAGAGTTACGGGATGAAAGATTATACCGTGGCCCCGGTGGCTCTCGGTGCCTACATATCTCTGTGTCTCACCACGGCGACGGTCAACTGTGATGTGGCCGAAGGTGTGATTCATGAGGTTGCCAGTGTGCTGGCAGCAGGATACACCGATGCGAAGGGCCTGTTTGTGGGTCTGATCACTGCACTGTGCGCGACAGAGATCTACTGCCGTCTGATCAAAAGCGGAAAGCTGGAGATTAAGCTTCCCGAGAGCGTGCCCTCCAATGTGGCTCGTTCCTTCACCATCCTGTTCCCGGCAGCATTGACCATTTTGATCATTTCCGCTGTGGGTTTTGTGTTCCAGAAGATTACGGGAATGTCCATATTTGTGGCCATTACCACCTTTATCCAGAGACCTCTCATGAACATTTTGACCGGACTTCCGGGTTATCTGTTCCTGATTTTTATGACCACTGTGCTGTGGGTATTCGGTATCCACGGAACTCAGACTCTTGGAGCCGTATATTCCCCCATCCTGCTGGCTGCCTATGCGGAGAATGAGGCGGCTTATGCGGCCGGTACGGCGATTCCCAACATCATCTGTACTCCGTTTTTGTCCTGCTTCTCCATCATCACCGGTGCAGGTATCACGGGAGGACTGCTGATCTCGATTTTGCTGTTCTCCAAGAGAGACGATTACAGAGCGGTCGCCAGAATTGCCATCCCCTGTGCGATTTTCAACATCAATGAGCCGGTTACCTTCGGTCTTCCCATCGTGTTGAACCCGATTTTGGCGATTCCCTTTATGATCGCCCCGGCAGTATCTGCCACCTTTGCTTACTTTATGACATCCATCGGATTCTGCGGGCGTATGGTAGTGAACTCCCCGTGGACCACACCTCCTATGCTGATGGCGTTTCTGTCATCCGGCGGTTCCATAGGAGCTGCGATCACACAGCTTCTGTGTATCCTTTTGGCGGCGGTTGTGTACACTCCTTTCGTGCTGATCTCCAACCATCAGAAGCCGGCAGAGGATTAATCAAGGGTTTTTGGAACCTTCCTAAGTATAAAATGCAAAAACCACCGAAACCGGGCACAGCTGCAGCTGTGCCCGGTTTTGTGATGGCTTGGACTGCAATTTTCAATTTTATATCCAAATAGCTTTACATCTCAAATTTGTGCCATTATAATACAGGTGAATAGGAAACCGTACTTAACTCAGAGTGAAAAATGCAGGAAAGATGCATGTGACATAGGAAGAAACACAGAAGACAGCACATGGAAAAGGAGCAGAAACAATCATGAAATGGAACAAATTCACCTTGACCACCACCACCGCAGCCGTGGACCTGGTCAGCAGCCTGTTTGACGAGATCGGCATCGAGGGGATCGAGATCGAGGATCATGTGCCGCTCACGGAGGAGGAGACCAAGGGCATGTTTATCGACATCCTGCCGGAGATGGAGCCTGACGACGGAGTGGCGAAGGTCAGCTTCTATCTGGAGGACTTAAAGGACTTGGAGCGTATCATGAGGGAGATCGAGGAGGGGCTTGATGATCTGAGTCAGTTTGTTGATTTGGGAGAGAGGACTATCACTTCCTCCGAGACCGAGGACAAGGACTGGATCAACAACTGGAAACAGTATTTTAAGCCTTTTACAGTGGATGATATCCTGATCAAGCCCACCTGGGAGGAGATCCCGGAAGCCCACCGGGACAAGCTGCTGATCCAGATCGACCCGGGTACCGCCTTCGGCACGGGGCAGCATGAGACCACACAGCTGTGTATCCGGCAGTTGAAACAATATGTGAAGAAAGGGGACAAGGTCCTGGACGTGGGCACCGGAAGCGGGATTTTGGGGATCGCGGCCTTAAAGCTGGGGGCAGATCGGGTCTTCGGCACGGACTTAGACCATAATGCCGTCGCCGCGGTGGGAGAGAATCTTGAGGCCAACGGGATTTCGAAAGACTCCTTTCAGGTGGTTCAGGGCAATATCATCGATGAGGAGCCGGTACAGGAGATGGCAGGGCGGGGCGTGTATGACATCGCCGTGGCAAATATCCTGGCGCCGGTGATCATCCTTCTGCAGAAGGAGATCCCGGTTCATCTGAAAAAGGGCGGTGTCTTTATCACCTCCGGCATCATAGACATGAAGGAGGAGGCGGTGCGGGAGGCCATGGAGGCCAATGAACAGCTGGAGATCATAGAGACTGCATATCAGGGTGACTGGGTATCCATCACGGCCAGAAAGAGGTAGAGAGCGTGTACCATTTTTTTGTGTCCCGCGATCAGATAGGGGCTGACACGGCCGTCATCCGGGGCGGCGATGTGAACCATATTCGCAATGTGCTCAGGATGAAGCCGGGAGAGAAGGTGTTTCTCAGCGATGAGGAGCAGAGAGGCTGTATCTGTGAGATCAGGGAGATTCACATGGATCGTATCACCGCCCGGATCCTGTCGTGGGAGGAGGGAACCAGGGAGCTGCCTGCCCGGCTTCGTCTCTTTCAGGGCCTGCCCAAGGGGGACAAGATGGAGCTGGTGATCCAGAAGGCGGTGGAGCTGGGGGTCTATGAGGTGATTCCGGTCATCACCCGCCGGACCATCGTGAAGCTGGATCCAAAGAAGGAAGCGGCAAAGACCGCCCGCTGGAACACCATCGCCGAGAGCGGGGCCAAACAGTCGGGAAGGGGGCTGATCCCCCGTGTGACCGGGGTCATGACCTTTGAGGAGGCGCTGGCTTACGGAAAGGATTTTCAGGTAAAACTGATCCCCTATGAGCACGCCAAAGACATGGAGGAGACCAGGCGGGAGCTGGAGCGCATAAGGCCGGGGCTGGATGTGGGGATCTTCATCGGCCCGGAGGGAGGATTTGAGGAGAAGGAGATCGCGCTGGCAGAGTCTATGGGAGTGAGGCCCGTCTCCCTGGGGAAGCGGATCCTCAGAACAGAGACGGCGGGCCTGGCGGTGCTGTCTGTGGCCGGATATCTGCTGGAGACCAGAGGATGAGAGCAGTGTCTGAGAGGACCGGGACAGAAATGATCGACTCACAGGGAGGGGGACAGTGCAGCGCCGGAAGCCGGGTGAATGTCTCCAAAACGTCCAATCGGTCTGCCGTTTCCCCCAAAAACCAATAGAATAAGGAAAATGAACAGATGGAAGCATATTTTGACAATTCGGCCACAACCAGAGTGTTTGACTCGGTAAAAGACATTGTGGTCAAAACCATGACAGAGGATTACGGCAATGCGGCGGCAAAGCACACCATGGGGGTGAAGGCGGAGCAGTATATCAGGGAAGCCAGGTCTGTCATCGCCAAAAGCCTGAAGGTGCAGGAGAAGGAGATCCTTTTCACCTCCGGCGGCTCGGAGTCCAACAACACGGCGCTCATCGGTGCCGCTATGGCCAACCGGCGCAGGGGCAATCATATCATCACCACCAATGTGGAGCACTCGTCGGTGTACAACACCCTGGGATTTCTGGAGGAGGAGGGATTTGAGATCACCTACCTGCCTGTAGACGGCCAGGGCCGTATCAGCCTTCAAGAGCTGAGGGAAAGCCTGCGGCCGGAGACCGTCTTGGTGTCCGTGATGTATGTGAACAATGAGGTGGGGGCGGTGGAGCCGGTGGAGGAGATCGGGAAGCTGATCAAAGAGCATCAGCCCCAGGTCCTGTTCCATGTAGATGCCATACAGGCTTACGGAAAGTATGAAATCCGGCCGGTTCGTCAGAAGATCGACCTTCTCAGCGTCAGCGGACACAAGATTCACGGCCCAAAGGGAGTGGGATTTCTGTACATCCGGGACAAGGTAAAGATAAAGCCTCTGATCTACGGCGGCGGGCAGCAGGCGGGGCTTCGCTCCGGGACGGAGAATGTGCCCGGTGTGGCCGGACTCGGAGCCGCGGTGAGAGAGATCTACACAGACCACCGGGAGAAGATGGACGGTCTGTATGAGCTGAAGGACTATCTGATGACAAGGATCCAGGAGGTGGAGGGCTGTACGGTCAACAGTCAGCCGGGGAGAGAAAGTGCGCCCCAGATCGTCAGCATAAGCTTTGAGGGGGTCCGGAGTGAGGTGCTTCTCCACGCATTGGAGGAGAAGGGGATCTATGTGTCCTCCGGGTCCGCCTGTTCCAGCAGTCACCCGGGGATCAGCGGAACTCTAAAAGGCATCGGTGTCAGGCAGGATCTGTTGGACGCTACCCTGCGGTTCAGCTTTGGGATGTTTAACAAGAAAGAAGAGATTGACTACGCCGTCGAGGCCCTTAAGGAGCTTTTGCCTGTGCTCCGCAGATACCGAAGAGGATAGGACAATCGGACAAACGACAGGAAGGACAGACTATGTTATATCAATCATTTTTGATCAAATACGCGGAGATCGGCACAAAGGGGAAGAATCGGTATCTCTTTGAGGATGCCCTGATGAAGCAGATCCGTCATGCCTTAAAGGAGGTGGAGGGCAGCTTCACCGTGACAAAGGAGATCGGGCGGATCTATGTGAAGGCAGACGGGGAGTATGAGTACGACGACGTGATCGAGGCCTTGAAGAGGGTCTTCGGCATCGCCTGGATCTGTCCCATGTTTCAGACCGCAGAGCGGGATTTTGAGAGCGTGAAGCGGGAGCTGGTGGACTATGTGAGACAGGTATACCCATCAGGAAATCTCACCTTTAAAGTGGATTCCAGAAGAGCGGATAAGGCCTATCCTCTCACCTCGGAGGAGATGAACCGGGAACTGGGGGAAGCGGTGCTGGACGCTTATCCGGAGATGAAGGTAGATGTCCATCATCCCCAGGTTATGCTTCGCGTGGAAGTGCGCACCGCGGTCAATCTCTACTCTCAGATGATCCCCGGCCCCGGAGGTATGCCGGTGGGAACCAACGGCAAGGCCATGCTTCTTCTCTCCGGTGGCATCGACAGCCCGGTGGCAGGCTACATGATCGCAAAGAGGGGAGTAAAGATCGAGGCAGTCTATTTCCATGCGCCGCCCTACACCAGCGAGAGGGCCAAACAGAAGGTGGTGGATCTGGCCAAGCTGGTGTCCCGCTACTCCGGTCCCATACGTCTTCACATCGTCAATTTTACGGATATTCAGCTGTATATCTACGAGCAGTGTCCCCATGAGGAGCTGACCATCATCATGCGCCGCTACATGATGCGCATCGCCCAGATGATCGGGGAGGAGACCGAGTGCCTGGCACTGATCACGGGGGAGAGCATCGGCCAGGTGGCCTCCCAGACAGTCCAGTCGTTAGCCGCCACCAATGAAGTCTGTACCATGCCCGTGTTCCGGCCTGTGATCGGATTTGACAAACAGGAGATCGTGGACATCGCGGAGAAGATTGACACCTATGAGACCTCCATTCAGCCCTATGAGGACTGCTGTACCATCTTCGTGGCCAAACACCCGGTGACCAAACCCAATCCCAAGGTGATCCGCCGTTCTGAGGAAAAGCTGCAGGAGAAGATCGGGGAGATGGTAGAGACTGCCGTGAAGGAGCGGGAGACGGTGATGTGCCGGTAGGAACCAAAGGAGTATATCTGCAGGATAAAAAAGAGCCCGGAGACTTTCCGGGCTGACCTTATGGCCGATTAGCTGATGATATATGGGGAGAGGACGTTCAGAATCTCCTCCACGCTGTTCTCCGTCTCCGCGTGGATATTTAAATCGATGGGCTTGGAGAGATCCAGGCTGAAGATACCCATGATGGACTTCGCATCGATGACATATCTGCCGGACACCAGGTCAAAATCTACATCAAACTTTGTCAGATCATTGACAAAGGACTTTACTTTATCAATTGAGTTTAAAGAAATACGTACTGTTTTCATGGAAAACCTCCTTAAAATAAGTATCAGTCAATATTGGGAAACAGCCTTTCCCATCTATGATTAATAGTACAGAGATGGCTATGAAAAGTCAATAGTGAGTTTGCATGAAAAAACGGAAAATTTTTATAGAGGAGAGTCGGCATGAGAAAGGCAGCCTTACACAATCTGGGATGCAAAGTGAATGCATATGAGACGGAGGCTATGGGCCAGCTTTTGGAGGCAGCAGGGTATGAGATCGTCCCTTTTGAGGACCCGGCAGATGTCTATGTGATCAATACCTGTTCGGTGACCAACATCGCCGACCGAAAGTCCCGGCAGATGCTCCACCGGGCCAAGAAGAGGAACCCCGAAGCCGTGGTGGTGGCTGCCGGATGCTATGTGCAGGCCGCGGAGGAGACTCTGTCCAAAGACCCGGCAGTGGATCTGATCATCGGAAACAACAAAAAAGAAGAACTGCCGAAGATTCTGGAGCATCACTTTGCGGGCAGGGACATGAGGCGGGAAGAGTATCTGATTGACATCGGAAAGACCGGAGAGTATGAGAATTTGAGAATCGGAAAAATAGCGGAACACACCAGGGCATTTATCAAGATCCAGGACGGGTGCAACCAGTTCTGCAGCTACTGCATCATCCCCTACACCAGAGGGAGGGTCAGGAGCCGAAAGCCTCAGGAGATCCTGGAGGAGGCCGGACTTCTTGTGGCCCGGGGATATCAGGAGATCGTGCTGACGGGAATCCACTTAAGCTCCTACGGGATGGATTTTTGCGGGGAAAGGAAGGAGACCATCCTTGACCTCATGACGGATTTGGATCGGATCCCCGGGTTAAAACGGCTTCGTCTCGGGTCTCTGGAACCGAGAATCATCACCGAAGATTTCGTGAAGACCCTGGCCGGGCTTAAGACCGTCTGTCCCCATTTTCATCTCTCCCTCCAAAGCGGCTGCGACCGGGTGTTAAGGCGGATGAACCGCCATTATACCACCTGGGAGTACGAGGAGAGCTGCCGCCTTCTTCGAACCTGGTTTGACGATCCGGCCATCACCACGGATCTCATCGTGGGATTCCCTCAGGAGACGGAAGAGGAGTTTTCAGAGACCGTGGATTTTGCCAGGAAGATCGGGTTCTACGAGATGCATATTTTTAAATATTCCAGGCGGGCGGGGACAAAAGCCGCTGATATGGAAGGACAGGTGGAGGAGTCTGTCAAGGGGAGACGAAGCGATGTCCTCCTGAATCTGGAGTCTGAGCTTTCCCGGGAGTACCGAAGGCGCTTCCTGGGACAGGTAAAAGAAGTTCTCATGGAAGAAAAAACCGTGATTGACGGAGTGGAATATCTGGTGGGCCACACCAGGGAATATGTAAAAGCAGCAGTTTTGTGGGACGAGAAGAAGAGGGGAAGGATGCTCGCAGGAGTCCTGACAGACATGCTGACAGACGAGGTCCTGTTTTTGGAAGAAGGCCCCGATTGTTCTTGACGGTTTTTGGAAATCAGGTATAATAATGAATAACGTTTTAAGATAATTAACAGGGAAGAGAGGAACAGACAGTGAGACAGTTTTTTGGTATGAGTCAGAGAGGGGATTTGAGGGAGGCGGTCCAGGGACTCACCAATCCTCAGCTGATTATGCTGATGTCCAATGGCAGCCAGTTTGAACAGCACGTGAGAGAGTTGGAAATACTTTATCCCAAGGTGCCCAGCATCGGATGCATCGGCATGTGTTATGACACCAGAGTGGCGGAGCAGGGAGTCGGGGTGGTGGCCTTTACAGACGGAGTCAGCGCGGCTGCCAATGTGCTGGAACAGGTATCCGTCATGCCGGTGAAATATATTCGGAGATTGGAGGAGGACCTGCGCAAAGTCAACGCAGCCCAGGCGGACACCATCTGCATCGACTTCTGCTCCGGCAATGATGCCTGTGTGCTGACCACCATACATACCGCTCTGAGGCGCAGGAATATCTCTCTGGTGGGAGGCACCGGAGACGGCGGCAAGGTATCTGCCAACGGCAGGGTCTATGAGGACGGGGTGGCCTATGCCCTTGTGAAGAATCTGGGCGGCAGGGTGAAAGCCTACAAGGAAAATATCTATCACAAGATGGGAAATCATCGGTTTATCGCCTCTGACACGGATAAAGCCAGATATATGATCGGAGCGTTAAACGGCAAGTCCGCCAGAGGAGTCTACCAGGATATCCTTCATGTGACCGAGCAGCAGATCCAGACCCAGACGTTCAAAAATCCCTTCGGCAAGATCAACGGGGACGACACCTGCATCATCTCCATCAAGGAAGTAAACGGCAACGCACTGTCCTGCTTTCGACAGGTCAATGATTCTGACGTGCTGATTATGCTGGAACTGGGAGATTACAAGTCAATCGTAAAAGAAACCATCGGAAAGATCTGTCAGGATTTTCCCAGACGCTCCGCGGTGTTCTCTGTCAACTGTCTGTTCCGGTATAAGCTGTTCAGTGAGAACGGCTACATGCAGGAGTATTTGAGGGAGATGGGCAGCTTAGGGAGTCATGCCGGCCTTGTGGGATACGGAGAACACTACAATAATCAGTTTGTCAATCAATCCATGTCATGTGTTGTATTTGAATGATACCAGGGTCAAAAGGCGGAAAAATAGAGGGGAGAGAAAGACACATGCTGTTTCACAGAGAGAACAAGAAAAACGGGGGAAAGAACCAGAACCAGCCGAAGGATCTGTATCCGGTGCTGTATGTGATGGACAGCCTGAAGCAGTACCATACAGACCTGGTGCAGAAGGAGGTCCGGTCCCTGTGGGAGCTGAGCCTGGTGGGAAATGCCTTTGACAGCGTTTTGGGGGAGGCAGAGCAGTTCCAGGAGAAACTGGAGGATATGGGTCAGAATTTCCTCAGCGTCAGCGAGGCGTCGGAGGAGTTTGTGACCGTGAGAGACGAGATCGCCAGAACCGTAGGTCAGGCTCAGGATGAGGTGGAGACTTTGAAGAACAGCTCCCTGCAGGTGGAGACTCATTTCGGGGAGATGGGAAGTACCTTTGAGGCACTGCAGGAGTCAGTGGAGCAGATTAAGCAGAGGATGAGCAGAATCGTGTCCATCGCGGACCAGACCAATATCCTTGCCATCAACGCCTCCATCGAGGCGGCCAGAGCCGGGGAGAGGGGAAAAGGCTTTGCCGTGGTGGCTGTGGAGGTGAAGAAGCTGGCGGACGAGATCAAAGACCTGGCCGCGGAGGTGGACTTGGGGATCAAGGAAGTAGAACAGGGAACCGACAAGCTAAGCGAGCGCATCGACACTTCCAGACAGGCCCTGGGACAGAGTCTTGACAAAGTCCAGGAGACCTATGAGATGTTTGACAAGATTACCCAGGCCGCGGAGGGAGCCACATCGGTCCATAACCGGATCTCGGAGGTGATCGGGGAGTCAAGGACAGCCCTCGGGACTCTATGCGGATTTTTCGACAAGATCAGGAATCAGTATAAGGAGGTGGTGAAGCATATCAACCGTGCAAGCCATCTGGGGACCACAAAAAGCGCCATGTTCGAGGATATTGATAACCTGATGGCTCAGATCGGGCCGATTATCAAGGACTAATCTCAGAGCCGTGCCGAAAGATGTGTGTAAAATTTAATAAATATTTCCCTTTACGAATAAGAAAAAGTAGTATAGAATAGATAGGAACAGTTAAAGGACGTGAGGACAGATGGGAGATATTCATAACACACAATTTTTCAGGGCTGTACAAGAGAATACGATGGATGTGAGCCAGGTTTTGGCGCAGGTGTACCAGGCTCTGACAGAGAAGGGATACAACCCTGTCAATCAGATTGTGGGTTATATCATGTCTGGAGATCCAACCTATATTACCAGCCACAAGAACGCCAGAAGTCTCATCATGAAGGTGGAGCGGGATGAGATTCTGGAGGAGCTTTTGTCTGTGTACATTCATGCGAGATTAAAATAGTTACGTGTAAAGTACCTACCATTAGAGCAACCGCCCGGGCGCCTGAGCGGTTGCCATCAGGAGCTGTCAGATTTTGTCGCCGCAGACAGATCTGGCAGTTCTGTCATAAGAGCAGAGGATTCCAGGTGGCAGAGGCCAGCTGGCTTGTTGATGATGTGCGGGAAAAGAACGATGAGAATGATGGGATTGGATTTCGGATCCAAAACTGTAGGGGTCTCTGTCAGTGATCCTCTGGGGATCACAGCCCAGGCGGTGGAGACCATTGTGAGAAAAGAAGAGAGCAAACTGCGCCGGACCTGCCATAGGATTGAGGAGCTGATTGAAGAGTATGAGATTACATCCATTATTTTAGGTTATCCTAAGAATATGGACGGATCAGTGGGAGAGCGGGCCGAGAAGACGCGGGAATTTGCAAAAGTGCTTGAGAGGAGAACAGGGCTCCCCGTGATTTTGTGGGACGAGCGTCTGACAACGGTGGAGGCGGACGAGATCTTGAGAGACAGCGGTGTGCCGAGGGGAGAGCGCAAAAAGGTGATCGACAAGGTGGCTGCGGGAGTCATACTCGAGAGTTATCTCGGGGCCTCGGAATCAGAGAGACGAAAAGGAGCAGAGCGATGAATGAGGATAAGATGATCACCCTCACCACGTCAGAGGGAGAGCAGGTGGATTTCTATGTCCTGGAAGAGACCAGAATCAGCGGGATGAACTATCTGCTGGTGACGGACTCCCAGGAAGACGACGAGGAGGGAGAGTGCTATATCTTAAAGGACAAGTCCGGACGGGAAGAGGAGGAGGCTGTCTACGAGTTTGTGGACGACGATGACGAGATGGATTATCTCTTTCGGATTTTTACGGAACTGATGGAAGACATGGATGTGGATTTGAGAAAGTGATGGGGCAGGAAGTATTTAAACAGATGCTCCGGGAAAAAGGGCTGAAGGTCACTGCCCAGCGGATGCTGGTGCTGGAGATCATGGCCGCCCATCCGGGGGAGCATCTCACGGCAGAAGAAATATTCGATTTGGCCAGGCAGGCCTATCCGGAGATCGGCCTGGCGACGATCTACAGGACTCTTTTGGTCCTGGTGGAGTTACAGATTATTGACAAGATCAGTTTGGATGACGGGTTTGCCCGGTACGAGCTGGGCCGAAAGCCGGGCAGCGACGAGCATCACCATCATCATGCCATCTGTATGGGATGTAAGACCGTATTTTCTTTGGAAGAAGACCTGCTTGATGATCTGGAGCAGAACTTAAAGGAGCGTCTGGGATTTGAGGTGACGGACCACGAGGTGAAGCTTTACGGATACTGTAGGGCATGTAGAGATAAGAGAGGCAGCGGGAGCGCTGCAGATATCGCCGAAAGAGGCGGGAACCAATAACGATTTGGAGGTATCAGATTGAGACAACAAAGCAAAAAACAGAATCAGAACGAAAAAGTAAAGATTATTCCCCTGGGGGGATTGGAACAGATCGGGATGAACATCACGGCCATCGAGTATGAGGACAACATCATCGTCATCGACTGCGGCCTGGCGTTTCCCAGTGACGATATGCTGGGAATCGACCTGTGTATCCCGGATGTAACCTATCTGAAACAAAATATTGAAAAGGTGAAGGGCTTTGTCATCACCCACGGCCACGAGGATCACATCGGTGCGCTGCCCTACGTCTTGCAGCAGGTCAATGTGCCGGTGTACGGGACCAAGCTGACGGTGGCCCTCATCGAGAATAAATTAAAAGAACATAATCTGTTAAAGACCACCAAGAGGAAAGTGGTAAAACACGGACAGTCCATCAACTTGGGATGTTTTCGCATCGAGTTTGTGAAGACCAACCACAGCATCGCCGACGCGTCGGCACTGGCCATCTTTACCCCGGCGGGAATTCTTCTCCACACAGGAGATTTTAAGATCGATTACACGCCGGTGTTCGGAGAGTCCGCGGACTTACAGAGATTCGCGGAGCTGGGCAAGAAGGGCGTGCTGGCGCTGATGTGCGACAGCACCAATGCCATGAGAGCAGGCTTCACCCCCTCGGAGCGGACGGTGGGCAAAACCTTTGACGGTATTTTCTCCGAGCACAAGAACAGCCGGATCATCGTGGCCACCTTTGCGTCCAATGTGGACCGGGTGCAGCAGATCATGAACTCCGCCTACAAGTACGGCCGAAAGGTGGTGGTGGAAGGCCGCAGCATGGTCAATGTCATCGGCACTGCCAGTGAGCTGGGGTATATCAAGATTCCCGACGGGACGCTTATCGATATCGACCATCTGAAGAATTATCCGGACGAGAAGACGGTACTGATCACCACAGGCAGCCAGGGAGAGTCCATGGCCGCACTGTCCCGGATGGCGGCCAGCATCCACAAAAAGGTGTCCATCAAGCCCGGGGATGTGGTGATCTTCAGCTCCAATCCCATTCCGGGCAACGAGAAGGCCGTGTCCAAGGTGATCAATGAGCTGTCCATCAAGGGGGCTGAGGTGATCTTCCAGGATGCCCATGTGTCCGGACATGCCTGCCAGGAGGAGATCAAGCTGATCTACTCTCTGACTCACCCCAAGTATGCCCTTCCGGTTCACGGAGAGTACCGGCATCTGATGGCTCAGAAAGGCCTGGCAGAGTCTGTGGGCATCCCCAAGGAGAACATCCTCCTGATGTCTTCGGGAGACGTGGTGGAGATCTCTCAGGACGTGTGCCGGGTAGTGGACCACGTACAGGCGGGAGCGATCCTGGTGGACGGTCTGGGAGTGGGAGACGTGGGCAATATTGTGCTCAGGGACAGACAGAATCTGGCGCAGAACGGCATCATCATCGTGGTTCTGACCCTGGAGAAATACAGCAATCAGCTTCTGGCAGGACCGGATATCGTGTCGCGGGGCTTTGTCTATGTGAGAGAGTCGGAGGATCTTTTGGAGGAGGCGAGACATGTGGTGGAGGAGGCGGTGCAGGACTGCTTAGACCGCCATGTCAGCGACTGGGGCAAGATCAAGAATATCATCAGGGACAGCTTAAGCGACTTTTTGTGGAAGCGCATGAAGCGGAATCCCATGATCCTTCCGATCATCATGGAAGTGTAGGGCTGGGGCCCGCCCTTCGGGGCGGAGCCCAACCGTGGAGAGACTGCCCGGCAGGAGGTATGAAGAAGTGTGAAAGCCGGGCAGGGAAAGAAAAAGGTGTTAGGATATGAGCAATACGACCAACGAGATCAACAAGGTGACAGGCACTATCATCCGGGTATCCTGGAAGCTGATCGTGTATGCGGTGATCGTCCTTGCCATGTACGAGGGGATCAGCAGAGGGTATCAGTTTGGACATGATATTTTTTATTCGTCCGGTATGGCTTCCAAGCCGGGAGTGGACATGAGAGTCACCATCGGGGAAGGAGAAAAGGTGGCGGACATCGGAGCCGCCCTGGAGAAGGGCGGCCTGATCAAGGACAAATTTGCCTTTGTGATCCAGAGCATCTTCTATGATTATGGAGGTTCTGAGCACCCTGTGGAGGCAGGCACCTATATTCTGAACAACTCCATGACATCCAAGGAGATCATACTGATTCTCAGGGAAGGAGCAGGAGACGGCAAAGAGGGAACAGAAGAATGATTGTAGATGAGCGGATCCGGGATTACATCTGCTCTCTGGAGCCGGAAGCAGAATCTCTGCGGGGCAGTATCGCCGGGGAGGCCAGAAGACAGGGGATTCCCGTCATGAGACAAGAGACGGAAAGTCTGTTGAAGACATTGGTAGCAGCAAAACAGCCTGGGGCGATTCTGGAAGTGGGAACCGCCGTAGGCTATTCTGCTTTATTGATGGCTCAGGTGATGCCGGCTTGGGGCAGGATCACCACCATCGAAAAATACAGGCCTCACATGGAGGCAGCCGTAAAGAATTTTAAGGAGGCCCGTGAGGAGCGGATCAATCTGATATTCGGGGATGCCGAGGAGGTGCTGCAGGAGCTTTCCGGGCCCTATGATTTTATCTTTATGGACGGGGCCAAAGGCCAGTATCTCCACTGGCTTCCCAGGATCCTGGAGCTTCTGGGAGAGGGCGGGATCCTGCTCTCCGACAATGTGCTTCAGGAGGGGACCATCGTCCAGTCCCGTTTTGCCGTGGAGCGGCGGGACCGGACCATCCACAGCAGGATGAGAGAATATCTGTATACACTGAAGCACACCCAGGGGCTGGAAACAGCCATCGTCCCCGTCGGGGACGGAGTGGCCATCAGTGTAAAGAGAGACACAGGAAGGAAGAAGCCATGAGAGAAACCGAACTACTGATACCGGCGGGAAGCCTGGATGTGCTAAAGACCGCGGTGATCTACGGCGCCGATGCGGTGTACATCGGCGGCGAGGCCTTCGGCCTTCGGGCCAAGGCCCATAACTTTTCTCTGGAGGAGATGGGTGAGGGGATCGCCTTTGCCCATAAGAGGGGAGTCAAGGTCTATGTCACTGCCAACATCCTGGCCCATAATCAGGACCTGCCTGGGGTGGAGGCATATTTTGAGGAGTTGGGCAAGGTGAGGCCGGATGCCCTGATCATCTCGGACCCGGGAGTCTTCCTGGCGGCCAGGCGGATCCTGCCGGACATGGATCTTCACATCAGCACTCAGGCCAACAACACCAACTATGAGACTTACCGGTTTTGGCATGAGCTGGGGGCCAGGCGGGTGGTGTCGGCCAGAGAGCTGGCCATAGAAGAGCTGGCCCAGATCCGCCGGCACATTCCCGATGACCTGGAGATCGAGACCTTTGTCCACGGCGCCATGTGCATCTCCTACTCGGGCAGGTGCCTTTTGAGCAACTACTTTACCGGGCGGGATGCCAACCAGGGCTCCTGTACTCATCCGTGCCGGTGGAAATACGCCGTCGTGGAGGAGACCAGGCCGGGGGAGTATATGCCGGTCTACGAGAATGACCGGGGGACCTTCCTCTTTAATTCCAAGGATCTGTGTATGGTAGAGCATATCCCGGAGCTTTTAGAGGCAGGCATCGACAGTTTTAAGGTGGAGGGGCGGATGAAGACCGCTCTCTATGTGGCCACGGTCACAAGGGCCTACCGGAAGGCCATCGACGATTACCGGAGAGATCCGGGGCTCTACAGGCAGAAGCTGGAGTGGTACAAGGAAGAGATCGGGAAGTGCACCAACCGGGAATTTACCACCGGATTTTTTTTCGGAAAGCCGGGAAGAGATGCCCAGATCTATGAAAACAGCACCTATGTAAAAAATTATACGTATTTGGGCACTATAGAAGAGACAGACGAGAGAGGCTTTGGACGCTTGGAGCAGAAGAATAAATTTTCCGTGGGAGAACAGATCGAGATCATGAAGCCTGACGGGCGGAATCTGGACGCGATAGTGCAGGGCATCTTCAGCGAGGAAGGGACCTTTCAGGACAGCGCTCCTCATGCCAGACAGGTGCTGTATGCAGAGCTGTCACAACCCTTAGAGCCATTTGACATCCTCAGACGAAAGGAAGAGAGCCTATGATATGGATCGCAGGAATCGGAGCCGTGGTGTGTCTGGTGTATTATGGAATTATCGTGTGCTATTCCGGATTTACCACCTCGTTTGCCTGGTTCTGGCCTGCGCTGGCAGTCTTTTTGCTGGCCCTTGCGGCAGGCGGAGTCTACAACCGGCTTCACCCCAGGCGCTGCCCTCTGTGGGTCATGGTGTCCGCGGTGACTTTTCTGGGGACTTCCCTGGTGATTTTGTGTGCGGTGGAGGTGCTGATATTCTTAGGAGCGGCATCTCAGGATCCTCCCAGCCTGGACTATGTGATCGTGCTGGGAGCCAAGGTGGAGGAGGGGAAGATCAGCAGCTCCCTGTTAAGACGGCTGGAGAAGGCGGCCCAGTACGGCCGGAAGAATCCGGATACGGTGTTGATTTTGTCCGGCGGCCAGGGGGCAGACGAGCCGGCCACGGAAGCCAGCGTGATGTATGATTATCTGAGGCGGAGCGGGATTCCGGAGCGGCAGCTGGCACTGGAGGAGAAGTCCACAAGCACAGTGGAAAATATCGCTTACAGCAAAGTCATCATCGACAGGCTGGAACAGGAGAAAGACAGGCCGGAGGCTTTGCCGTCCCACAAGGCTCCGGGCCCCTATATGGTGGTGGAGGACAAACCGGTTCAGATCGGGGTGCTGACCAGCGATTTCCATGTATTTCGGGCTGTACAGATCGGAAAAAAACGGGGAATCGCCGATATCAGCGGAATCAGCGCGGCATCGGACCCGGTTCTGTTTGTCCACCTGTGTGTCAGAGAATGCGCAGCGATCCTCAAGGACAAGCTGATGGGAAATATGTAGGATTGCAAAAGCCGAGGTTTGAGTTTCGCAAATGCCTAACATGTCATAATTTAGGAAGGAGCAGATAACGATGAATGGGAAAGAGTTGGATGCATATCACTTGATATGGGAGAAGAGGGTGGCGGAGGTGAACTCCCAGGCCTTCCTTCTGGAGCACAAGAAAAGCGGAGCCAGGGTGTTCCTGCTCTCCAATGACGACGAGAACAAGGTGTTCTCCATCGGGTTTCGCACACCTCCCGGTGACAGCACCGGGGTTCCCCACATCTTGGAGCACAGCGTACTCTGCGGTTCTAAGAAATTTCCGGTGAAGGACCCCTTTGTGGAGCTGGTGAAAGGCTCTTTAAACACGTTTCTAAACGCCATGACCTATCCGGACAAGACCGTGTATCCGGTGGCCAGCACCAATGAGAAGGATTTTCAGAACCTGATGGACGTATATCTGGATGCGGTGTTCAACCCCAATATCTACCGGGAGCCCAAGATTTTCATGCAGGAGGGCTGGCACTATGAGCTGGAGGACGAGGATCAGGCGCTCACGATCAACGGCGTGGTTTACAATGAGATGAAGGGCGCCTTCTCCTCGCCGGAGAGCGTGCTGGAGCGGTATACCCAGAAGATGCTGTTTCCCGACACCTGTTACGGCCACGAGTCGGGAGGCGATCCCAAGGATATCCCCGATCTGACTTATGAGGAGTTCCTGGATTTTCACAGGACTTACTATCACCCCTCCAACAGCTATATCTACCTCTACGGGGACATGGATATGGACAAGAAGCTGCGGTGGCTTGACGAGGCCTACTTAAGCGGCTATGACAGGAGAGCGGTGGATTCTGCCGTCAGGGAGCAAAAGGGCTTTGACGCCCCGAAGACGGCGCGGATCACCTATTCCGTCACAGAGGAAGAGGAGAACGAGAGCGGAGTCTATCTGTCGGTCAGCGATGTGGTGGGGACGGACTTGGATCCTAAACTGTATGTGGCATTTCAGATCCTGGAATACACTCTGATCAATGCTCCGGGCGCTCCCTTAAAGCAGGCTCTCCTGGACGCGGGCATCGGGGACGACATCTTCGGAGGTTACGACAACGGGATCTTGCAGCCATATTTCTCCGTGGTGGCAAAGAACGCCAGGGAGGATCAGAAGGGAGAGTTCCTGGCTGTGGTGAAGGGGACGCTCAGAAAGCTGGCAGACCAGGGGATCAACCAGAGAAGTCTTTTGGCCGGGATGAATTACTACGAGTTCCGCTACCGGGAGGCAGACTACGGGACCACGCCCAAGGGGCTGATGTACGGGCTCCAGTGCATGGACAGCTGGCTCTACGGCGGGGATCCCCTGATGCACCTGGAGTACCAGGAGACCTTTGACTACTTAAAGGAGGCGGTGAAGAACGGATATTTTGAAGGGCTGATCCGAGAGTACCTGCTGGACAATCCCTTTGAGGCGATTTTGGTGGTGGCGCCGGAGAAGAACCTGACGGCCAAAGCGGATGCCGCCCTGGCCCGGAAGCTGGCCCAATACAAGGCAGGACTCTCCGACAAGGAGATCGCCGGGATTGTGAGGCAGACAAAGGAGCTTCGGGAATACCAGGACACCCCATCCACCAAGGAGGAGCTGGAGCTGATCCCCATGCTGAAGCGTTCGGACATCGGGAGGACACCGGAGCCTTTAAAGTGGGAGGAGCACTTGATCTGCGGAGTGCAGACTCTTCACCACAATCTGTTTACGGCGGGCATCGGCTATCTCAAGGTGCTGTTTTGCACGGACCGGGTTCCTGCGGAGGATATTCCCTATGTGGGGCTGTTAAAGTCCGTCCTGGGGTATGTGGACACGGAACACTACAGCTACAAAGATCTGACCAGCGAGATTCATCTCAACAGCGGCGGTGTAGGCTTCAGCGTCACATCCTACGTGGATTTAAAGCATCTGCCCGGCTTTACCGGAGTCTTCATGGCGGAGGCCAGAGTGCTGTATGAAAAACTGGATTTTGCCTTTGAAATCATCGGGGAGATCCTGACCACATCCAAGCTCGAGGACAAAAAGCGGCTGGGCGAAATCCTAAAGGAGGCCAAGTCCAGAGCCCGGATGAAGCTGGAGGGCTCCAGCCACAGCGCGGCCGTGGCCAGAGCTACCTCCTATTTCTCTCCCACCTCTGCCTTCAACGACAGAACCGGAGGGATCGGGTATTACCAGTTTCTGGAGGAAGTGGTCAGGGATTATGACAAGGACCCGGAGGCGCTCATAGAGAGGCTGAGACAGGTGGTGGAAAAGCTGTTTACCGTCGACAATATGCTGGTCAGCTACACGGCAGATGAAAAGGGTTTTGCGGGAGTGGAGGCTTCCATGGAGAAGCTGACCCAAAGGCTTCCCAAGGGAACCGGCCAGACCTACGCCTTTTCCTTTGGGCCGGGCAACAAAAACGAGGGCTTTAAGACTTCCTCCCAGGTCAACTATGTGGCCAGGTGCGGCAATTTTCGGGGAGCCGGGTACGAGTACACCGGAACCCTTCGGATCCTAAAGCTGATCCTCAGCTATGATTACCTGTGGCTGAACTTGAGGGTAAAGGGCGGCGCATACGGCTGTATGAGCGGCTTCGGCCGTTCCGGAGAGGGGTATTTCGTGTCCTACCGGGATCCCAATGTGGCCAGGACCAATGAAGTCTACGAGAAGATCGTCGGGTATCTGGAGGACTTTGACGTGGACGAGAGGGACATGACCAAGTATGTCATCGGAACCATCAGTGCCATGGATACCCCCTTCACCCCGGCGGACAAGGGAGCCAGAGGGCTGTCGGCCTACCTCTCCGGCGTGACGGATCAGATGCTCTGTGAGGAGAGAGAGCAGGTGCTCTGTGCCGAACCCAAGGATATCCGGGCTCTGGCCGGGATCGTGAAGGCGATCCTTGAGACGGGAAGCCTGTGTACCATCGGCAACGAGGAGAAAATCGAGGCCAGCCGTGATCTGTTTGGGGAGACCAAAGCCCTCTATCGGATGTAGAGGCGAAGGAGACAGGAGATGACAGAAGATACGTTTAAATCAGGATTTGCGGCCCTCATCGGGCGGCCCAATGTGGGAAAATCCACGCTGATGAACCATCTGATCGGACAGAAGATCGCCATCACATCAGAGAAGCCTCAGACCACCAGAAACAGGATTCAGACAGTCTATACGGACAAGCGGGGCCAGATCATCTTCCTGGACACGCCGGGCATCCACAAGGCCAAGAACAAGCTGGGGGAGTATATGGTCCATGTGGCGGAGGGAACCTTGAGGGAGGTGGATGTAATCCTGTGGCTGGTGGAGCCGACTACCTTTATCGGCGCGGGAGAGCAGCACATCGCCGAGATCCTCGGGAAGGTGAAGACACCGGTGATCCTGGCCATCAACAAGATCGATACGGTGAAGAGCGAGGAGGAGATCGAGGCCTGCAAAAAAGCTTACGGACAGGTCTGCGATTTCGCCCAGATCCTGCCGGTGTCGGCACTGCGAAACAAAAATACGGGAAAGATGACGGACCTGATCTTCCGGTATCTTCCTGCCGGCCCCCGGTACTATGACGAGGATACGGTGACAGACCAGCCTATGCGCCAGATCGCGGCGGAGCTGATTCGGGAGAAAGCCTTACGCCTTCTCTCAGATGAGATCCCCCACGGCATCGCGGTGACCATCGAGTCCATGACAGAGCGCAGGAACGGGATGTTTGACATCGGGGCCAACATCGTCTGTGAGCGGGACTCCCACAAGGGTATTATCATCGGCAAAGGCGGGGCGATGTTAAAAAAGATCGGCACGGCGGCCAGGATCGAGATCGAACATCTCATGGGGGCCAAGGTGAATCTGCAGCTGTGGGTCAAAGTCCGCAGAGAGTGGAGGGACAATGAATTCTACATGAAGAACTACGGCTATGTCCGTGAGCAGTGAGGTGATCTGTCCTATGCGTGAGCCGGTGGAGCTGACAGGTATGGTGATAAAGTCCACTTCCGTGGGCGAGTACGACAGGCGGATGGTCCTTTTGACCAGAGAGAGGGGAAAGATCACCGCCTTTGCCAGAGGGGCCAAGCGTCCCGGCAGCAATCTGATGGGGCCAAGCCGCCCCTTTGCCTTCGGGACCTTCAAGCTGTATGAGGGGAGGGAGTCCTACTCCCTCTTATCCGCCCGGATCAGCCGATACTTTGAGGAGCTGGCCCAGGACATCCAGGCCTCCTGCTACGGACAGTATTTTCTGGAGGTGGCAGACTACTACGCCAGAGAGAACCTGGACGGCAGCGCCATGCTTTTGCTGGTCTACCAGTCCCTGCGGGCCCTGTCCCATGACAGGATACCCGATCCTCTGGTCAGAAGAATCTTCGAGCTGAAAGCTATGGTGATAAGCGGAGAGTACACCCAGAGTCCGCCTGCACAAGTCAGCGACAGCGCCGCCTATACCTGGGAGTATGTGGTGACGGCGCCGATCCAGAAGCTTTATACGTTCGCTCTCACCCAGGAAGTCTTTGATGAATTCCAGCGGTGCGTGGAGATCAGCAGGAATCGGTATCTGGACAGGCAGTTTCACTCGCTGGAGATCCTGACGGCACTTTGCGGGCAGGCTCTTTGAAATAGGGTATTGTAATCGTAAGAGAGTTGTGGCATACTATGATGATATCAGGGCTGCCTGGCGCCCATGATGCCTGTTTGGCGTCGAGAGAAGCAGAGCGCAGACACGTAGTGCGGGGCGATTCGCGGTACCAGGGGTCAAAAGAGATTAGGAAGGGAATCAGGAGGGACAAAAGGATATGAGGAAGGCAGGAGTGACAGCCTGTGCCCTGACAGCCGGTATCTTGCTGGCAGGATGTGCCAAGCCGGGGGCCAGTACATTTCCCCCGAACCAGAGTGCAATCTACGTGTCCAGGGAAGGGGCGCTGTATACATCACTGACGGAAAGCTATGACCCTTCCGACACCGGATACGATGCCGGAGAGCTGAGGGCTATGGCAGAAGAGGAAGCAGCGGAGTATAACAGAACATATGGGGCGGCTGCCGGTCAGGGACCGGTATCTGTGGCAGAGTGCAAGGTGGAAGAGGGGACGGCCCAGGTGGTATATCAGTATACCGGCCCGGAGGATTTGTGCCGTTTCACCCAGGACAGTCAGGATGAGGTCAATCATCCGGAGAGCCTTATGGTGACCACCAACTCGGCGTACTTACAGGGAGATGCAGGTGGAGGAACCTGGACCGACGCCAGAAAGAACACGACCGTGTCCCTGGAGGCGGTGACCAAGAAGAGGGATCTGCCCATGGTGGTGGTCACAGGAGGAGTGACGGTTCAGACGGAGGGAAGGATTCTCTATTACAGCGGGGCGGTGCAGCTGGAGGACGAGTACACCGCCAGAGTCTTGGAGGGAACCGCACAGATCGTGTTTCGATGACAGCCGGGATACAGGGGGAAGCCCTGGGGATATGGCGAGAATATAAGAAAAGGCAGGATGAGAAGATGGAAAAGACCATGGAAAAAATTGTTGCGCTGGCAAAGTCCAGAGGATTTGTGTATCCGGGCTCCGAGATCTACGGAGGCCTGGCCAACACCTGGGATTACGGCAATCTGGGTGTGGAGCTTAAGAATAATGTGAAGAAGGCATGGTGGCAGAAGTTTGTCCAGGAAAGCCCCTATAATGTGGGCGTGGACTGCGCGATTCTGATGAATTCCCAGACCTGGGTGGCTTCCGGTCACCTGGGCGGGTTCTCCGATCCTCTGATGGACTGCAAGGCCTGCAAAGAGCGGTTTCGCGCGGACAAGCTGATCGAGGACTACATGGAGGAGCAGAACATCACCATAGAGGGGAGCGTGGATGCCTGGTCTCAGGAGGAGATGAGAAACTACATCGAGGAGAAGAACATCTGCTGCCCCAGCTGCGGCAAACACGACTTTACGGATATCCGTCAGTTTAACCTGATGTTCAAGACCTTCCAGGGAGTGACGGAGGATGCCAAGAACACGGTGTATCTGCGGCCCGAGACGGCTCAGGGCATCTTTGTCAACTTCAAGAATGTTCAGAGAACCTCCAGGAAGAAGCTGCCTTTCGGCATCGGCCAGATCGGCAAGTCCTTCCGCAATGAGATCACCCCCGGCAACTTTACCTTCCGGACCAGAGAGTTTGAGCAGATGGAGCTGGAGTTCTTCTGCGCTCCCGGCACGGACCTGGAGTGGTTTGCCTACTGGAAAGAGTTCTGTATCAATTGGCTGAAGGCCCTGGGCATGAAGGACGAGGAGATGAGAGCCAGAGACCACTCTCCGGAGGAGCTGTGCTTCTACAGCAAGGCCACCACGGACATCGAGTTTTTGTTCCCCTTCGGGTGGGGCGAGCTGTGGGGAATCGCCGACCGCACAGACTACGATTTGACCCAGCACCAGAACACGTCCGGTCAGGACATGACCTATTTTGACGACGAGAAGAAGGAGAAATACATCCCCTATGTCATCGAACCGTCCTTAGGTGCCGACCGAGTGACCCTGGCTTTCCTCTGCGCCGCCTACGACGAGGAGGAGATCGGAGAGGGAGACGTGCGGACCGTGCTTCATTTCCATCCCGCCATCGCTCCGGTGAAGGTAGGCGTACTGCCCCTGTCCAAAAAGCTGAATGAGGGCGCCGAGAAGATCTACGGGGAGCTGAGCAAATACTTTAACTGCGAGTTTGACGACAGAGGCAACATCGGAAAGCGGTACAGGAGGCAGGATGAGATCGGAACTCCCTTCTGTGTCACCTATGACTTTGACTCTGAGGAAGATCACGCGGTGACCGTCCGCGATCGGGATACCATGGATCAGGTGAGAGTGCCCATAGAGGAACTGAGAGCCTATCTGGAGGAGAAGATGAGGTTTTAAATAGAAATAGTAAATCATGCGGCGGCCTCCCGCACAGGCTCTGGAGGAAGGCCGCCGTAAGACTCAGTAGACCAGATTCATCACGATTCCCTGGGGGAAATCCCCGTATTTTTCCCCGAAAATATTGATGCCGCCGATGTGTGCGGCATCTTTTTTGATTTCGATGCGCAGAGTAATATAAGGCTTTTGGTGGAGGTCAAGATCCTGAAGCGCGATCTCCTGATTCACTGGAAGTCCATCTAAATACCCGCCGTTTTCCCGGACGGAAAATGTCTTCAGCAGGCCGTACTGGGTCCGGCCGCTGGGCCAGGAATGGGGCGTCAGACGCCCCCGCCTGGCGCCGAAATCTCCGGGGGAGCACCAGGTGGCCACCTCATGGCCGTTGACGGAGACGGTGATGTCAGAGGGCCAGTTCTCCAGAAAGCCGGGAGCCTCGGAGCAGATCTCCATCTGAAAAGACAGTTCGTGAAGCGCCAGAAGGGGATTGGCCAGGTTGGGGAACCGGTATTCCACGTAGCCCTGCTGAAACCAGAGAAGCTGGGCCTGGGTGTGCAGGGGACTGTAGAAAGAACGGATGCTGTCATAGGCGTCCAGGATGCCGTTTTCGTCTGCCAGGCCGCAGGTGGGTTCCAGCTCGAAGTCATGGTAATTGCCTACCGGCATGTCCAGAGTGACGGTATTGTCTGTTATATCCGCATCCGCGTCGATGGTTTCCAAGTGGAAGGACTGCATACTGCAGATGCAGACCCGCATGGAGCCGTGGAGTCCGGGCTGAGTCTCTGTGACGATAAGCCGGGCTTTCTCCAGGGTTTTGATGTGCAGCGCCGCAGACGAGACCGGGATATGGAGAATGTCCGAGATCTCCTGGAGGGACAGCGCCGTATTTTTCAGCAGATTCAGGATCTCCAGACGGATGGGGGAGGAGAGGGCTTTCCCCACCTTTACGATGTGGTCATAGTGATTGCGGTTGCCGAGGAACAGCTCGATGTCCCTCTCGCCGATGATTTTTATGGGAGCTTTTGCTTTGCCAGCCATAAGAGGGTCCTTTCTTGTGTAATGAATTTGAGTGTGAGAGTAGTTCTGTCATAAAAGGAAGGATGTATCATAATTACATTGGAGATGTAACAAATTGATGGAGATTGCAGACGGCTTGAGCGATAGGAAGAAGAAGGAGCGGAAAAGGTTATTCTTGATTATATCTTAACCGAGATTGACGAAGGCGGTAAAAAATGATAGTATTATCTTCAAGCTGAAACCTGCAAGTCAATGATCACGAAAATACTGGTTGATTTTATTATACGTAATTTGTAACAAAAAAGCAAGACCTAAAACAGAGAAAACCATGGGCAGCATTCGGATTTTGTTATAAAAACTTAAATAGAAAAACGACGGAGAGTGGTGTATAATTGATGAAAAGACAGAATGGATGATACAAGGCATGACAGGGAAAACAGAGCAGAACAGTTGAGGCTGTCTCGGCAGCCGCAGATCACATGGAGGATGATTATGAGGAGACGATGGATGGTTTTGGTAGCAGCGGCGACTGCCCTCGGGATAACGGCCTGTGGGAACGGGGACGGGATCGTGATCAACGGGACCAGCGCAGGAGCAGTGGAAGGAGAAGCCCAGGAGAGCAGTTCTGAGACGGCAGGACAGATTTCCTCAGGGACTACCATAGAGATTGTGACAGGGGAGACTTCCCCCGCCATGGAGACGGCGCCGGAGTCTACGGAGGGGCAGCCGGAGACCACAGAGGCTCCTGTGCAGACCCAGGCTCCGACTCAGGCTCCGACGAGTCCGTCTACACGGCCTGCCGCTCAGCCGGAGACTACGGCGGCCAAGGTGTACAAGGTGACGGATCTGAAGAAGACCATGTACGCCACGGCGGCGGTGCGGGTGCGTGCCAGCTATTCCACCAGTTCCGACGTGCTGGCAGGACTCACTAAGGACGAGAAGGTGGAGGTGACGGGACAGTCGGAGAACGGATGGCTTCGAGTCAATTACAAGGGACATACAGGTTATGTGTCCAAAGATTATCTGACGGAGACCCCTCCGGAGACTGCCAAAGCTCAGACCGATCAGACCTCCCAGGGAGGCGGTACAGGCAGCGGGAATGCCGGAGGAACCTCTCCCTCCAACAATAACAGCACCACAACCAAGCCTGCGGGACCTACGGCAGGCGGTACCGGTACCTCATCCGGAGGGACCACAGGACCCGGAGGCGGCAGTGGGAGTACGGCTGCTGATCAGAACGGTGTGGGACCGGGAGGAAGCGCCAGCCCGGGAGGAACTGTTAGTCCGGGCGGGAACAGCAGCCCCGGAGGCGCTTCCCAGACAGGCGGCAGTTCCGGACAAAACTCCGTCACCGGAAGCATCACCAACATCGATCCGACCGGTGTGACGGTCCAGACCAGTGACGGAACCAGCTACCAGTTTACCTGGGGAGGCAACACCCCGAAAGAAGTGGCTCCCGGGGATAAGATACAGATCTTCTATGAGACCACAAGCTCGGGAGAGCGGAGGGTGACCAGTTATTCCAAGTAAGAGGAAAGGAGTGTTGAAGATGAAGATTATTTATGCGATCGTAAGCTCTGACGACGGGAACCGGGTGACGGAGGTACTCAACGAGCACCAGTTTATGGTGACAAAGCTGGCTACCACCGGCGGCTTTTTGAAAAAGGGGAACTGTACCCTGATGATCGGTACGGAGGCGGTGAATGTGGACCAGGCCATCGAACTGATCAAGGAGACCTGCGGGAAACGCCAGAAGATCACCTGCAATGTTCCGGCTCCCAACATCTCCTCCATCTCCGCCGGCTATATGATGATGCCCATGACCGTGGAACTGGGAGGCGCTACCATCTTTGTGACGGATGTAGAGAGGTATGAGAAGATTTAGAAAAAGACTTGACTCTGTCAGTTTCTGACTGCGGGATAAAATGTGATGTGGATCTACAACGGAGGCCATGAGCCGTCCCTCTGCGCGAAGAGGGGGCGGCTCATGGCCTCCGTGATTCTTTTTCGGTGCGGTTCAATCAGAAGTTGTCTGCCGTCATCACCTTCCCGGCCAGCACCTCCTCATAGTCCTTTAAGTTTCTGGCCAGAAGCTTTGGTGTGTCCAGGCCATAAGGACAATGGCTCATACACTTGTTGCAGTGGAGACAGTCCTTGATCTTCCTCATCTTCTCCTGGCCCTTGGCAGATAAGTGGCTGTCCGACGGTGACCGGCGCAGGAGCAGGGACATCCGGGCGCAGGTGTTGATTTCGATTCCCGCGGGGCAGGGCATACAGTAGCCGCATCCCCGGCAGAAGCTTCCTGAGAGCGCCTTTCGGTCCTTGTCGATCAGCTCCCGGAGCTGGGGAGTCATGGCAGCAGGATGCCGGATAAAACCTAAGAATTCGTCTAATTCCGACTGTTTCTGAATCCCCCAGATGGGAAGTACATTGTCGTATTGGTCCGCAAACGCGTAGGCCGCCGCCGCGTTGGTGATCAATCCGCCGGACAGGGACTTCATGGCGATAAAGCCCATGTTGTGTTCCCGGCAGGCGTCAACCAGAGCGATCTCCTTGTCCGTGGCCAGATAGCAGAACGGAAACTGGAGTGTCTCATAGAGACCGCTCTCGACGGCCTCCATGGCCACGGCCAGGCGGTGGTTGGTGATGCCGATGTGGCGGATCTTCCCCTGACCTTTGGCCTGTATCATGGCTTCATAGAGTCCGGTGCCGTCTCCCGGCTTGGGGCAGAAGGCGGGGTTGTGGAACTGGTAGATATCCACGTAGCTGGTCTTGAGGAGCGAGAGGCTGGTCTCTAAATCCTTCCAGAAGCCCTCCGCTGTGGTGGACATGGTCTTGGTGGCTATGTAGATGCGGTCTCGGACATCCGAAAGACCCATGCCGATCTTCTCTTCGCTGTCAGAATAGGCCCGGGCAGTGTCAAAAAAGGTGATGCCGCCCTCATAGGCTTTTTTGAGAAGAGCCGCGCCGTCCTCCTTGGAGATCCTCTGAACCGGCAGAGCGCCGAAGCCGTTTTTATTGACCGTGATACCGGTGGAACCTAACGTAACTGTAGTCATGGAAGTCCCTTCTTTCTGTATGATAATGGTATCATTTTATCACGGAGAGGAAAGAAAAACAAGAAAATAGAGCCATGTTTTTCTTGTAAGAACAGCACTCTGACGATATAATGATAGATAAGAAATTTTGGCTGGGAAGGCGCAGGTCATGGAGTGTCAGGCGAATCGGCAGATCGTCCGCCGGTCCCAGATCGTTCATTTTGATAAACAGAGGGAGGGATTTCATGAAAAAGAACCGGATGATCGCTGTCCTGCTGGCGTCCGCGCTCCTTTCATCTTCCTGGCTGTCCGGCTGTATGGGCAGTCAGACAGGCGGGGAGGAGACGGAGCGGACTGTGGAGGAGACCGTCGAAAAGTCGGATAAACCTGGGAAGGATGACAGGGAAGAGGCAGGGAAGGAGACAGAGGAGGAGAGGGAGACACAAGCCCAGGATTCCGTGGAGTCTGCAAGGCCCCTGCAAGCGCCTCACATGACCAGGGAGGAATATCCGGTGGTGGACGGATCCACGGCTACGATCCCCCTGTCCACGGCTCTGTACCAGGTGGTGACAGGGGCTTCCACAGAGGAGGCGGAAAAGGCGGTGGACCACTCCAAGACGACTGCTTCCTATCTGCGTCTGCTCTACGACGAGGTGGATCTGGTCATCGCCTATGAGCCGGCCAAATCGGTCTACGATGTGATCCGAAAGACCGGCCGGGATGTGATCATCAAGCCGATCGGCCGAGATGCCCTGGTGTTTATGGCTAATGAGGGCAATCCGGTCACCTCCTTAAGCGACAGCCAGCTGACCCAGATCTACTCCGGGAAATACAAAGACTGGTCCCAGGTAGGCGGCGCCGGAAAAGAGATTATCGCCTTTCAGAGGCCCCAGGGCTCAGGCAGTCAGACTCTGATGGAGAAGCTGGTGATGAAGGGGCTTCCCATGGCCGCCGCTCCCCAGACCCGGGTGGTGGGAGAGATGGGAGAGCTGATTGACCAGGTGGCGTCCTACAACAATGAGGAGAATGCCCTGGGCTATTCGGTGTATTTCTATGCCAGAAACATGTACCAGAAACCGGGACTTAAGTTTATGGCAGTGAACGGGGTCATGCCGGATAAGGAGAACATCAAAGAAGGCACCTACCCCTATGTCAATGAATTCTACGCAGCTGTCCGGGAGGATGAGCCCGAGGATTCCCCGGCATACCAACTGTTTCAGTGGCTGACCACCGAGGACGGCCAGGCCCTGGTGGAGTCAGTCGGATATGTAGGTGTGGGAGAGACAAAGTCGATCCAGGTGGACCGTCAGGTGATGGAGGACCCCGCGCCCGGGACAGTGACCTTGAGGGAGAAAAGCCGGGTCCTTCTGGACGGAGATTATGCCAAAGGTGTCGGCGGGGTACTGGTTCTGGGGCGTGATCTGGTCGAGAAAGAGTTCATGACTGACAAGAGGATCAACAGTTCCATGGTCCTGCTGGGAGAGGGGGAGCCGGTGCCCCTGATCGACGAGGCCAGTGAAAAGACAGGGCTGTACGATGTGGAGAAAGGCCGGTGGGTTCTGGAGCCGGTTTATGACTATATTTCTTCTTCGGATACCGACAACACGCTGTACAGTTACAGAGACGGACAGACATGCAGGATCTTTTGGAATGAGAAGACGGGATCCTACGAGGAATCCACAGGCCTGTACGAGAGGCTGGGGGAGTACTGGTGGAAGGAGGAAGGAAACACTTACCAGATCTACAGGGGAGAGACCTTTCCCGGACAGGGGGGGATTCCGGAAAAGCTGCTGGATTTCTCTCAGAGGCCATTTCGTTACGGGTACACAAACCAGGGTTGCTATGTCATGATATTCCAGGACCAGAGCGGGGAAGTCTATAGCCAGGACGGCACTCTTCTCTTCGGGGAAGAGACTTTGGGGAGACCGATGAGGGTTTACGGCTTCAGTCCTCAGTGGGTCTGGATATCCGAGCCGGGAGCGGGAACCAAGGAGTCCTATATCTATCATCTGGCCACGGGCCGGCAGCTGACTCAGCAGAGCGATCAGATCGAGAGCATCGATACGGAGAATGGCCGCGGATATTTCTGTGTGTCCCGGGACGGGGAGAAGATCATCTGCCAGGAGGACGGGCAGCCAGTTCTCTCCGACTCCGGCGCTCCCTTTGACCGGTTTGTGGGAGGAGGATTCTGCGCAATGTGGGAGGCGGGGACTCTGAAGATAAAAGATCCGTCCACACAAGAGCAGTATGAGATTTCCTGCCCGGAGAGCTACACTGCCAGCCATGTTACAGGAAATGTATTTTATGTCTATGACTCCGAGTGGAACGAAACGAAGGGATATATCTACCAGGGCGATCGATGTATCATGGAAGGAGAATACCCTCACTGGACGGAATCGGACGGACTTTTCATCATCGGCACTCAGGAGGGTCAAACGGTCATAGACAGTCTGGGAACTGTCCTCTATGAGACCGACGGCACGGAATTCGTCATGGGAGCCGATTCGGAGTTTCTCACGGTCAAAAGGGGCAATTACCTGTGCATCACAGACTATGAGGGAACCTGCGGTTTCCGTACCCTGTTGGGATACATGACAGATGACTGACCCTTCAGCCGTCGGGCCGGGGAGGGAGCGGTTTTATGGTGTCAGCTGCCCTGTCGGAACTGTCCGGGTGTGACTCCGTACATGGCTTTGAAGCTTCTGTTGAAGTAGGACAGATTGTCAAAGCCGGTCTCCTGGGCGATGGTCAGGATGGAGCTTGAGGAGGCCAGCAGAAGCCGGGAGGCCATGGTCAGCCTGTATTCTTTCAGATAGGCCACAAAGGAAGTGCCGAAAGAGGCTTTAAAGAATTTCATGAAATGGGACTGGCTGAAGCCGCAGACTTCAGCCATTTCCTTTATGGTCAGATTGTCGGCATAGTGGGTCTCTATATATTTTAATATCAGTTTGGCCTTGTCCAAAGAGCTGCTTTTAGCGGGACGGACAGGTCTTTCGGCGGGGACCGAGTGGGAAAATAATATGTAAAAGAATTGGAGCAGCTGGGCTTTTACCGACAGCTGGTAGGCCGGCGGGCGCAGACCGCACAGGCTGTCGGCCCGGTCCAGACAGGCGGCGGCCTCAGCGTAGGCCTCCCAGTCCCCGGACAGGTACAGGGGGATCTGAATCTGGCGCTGCATGAGAGGAAGAAAATATTGGTTGAAGCACACGTCTTCCTGCCGGGAGAAAAGCATGTTTGTGTGAAAGATAATATTCTCATATTCCATGGTCCGGCCGTCTGCCTGGTCGATGGAGTGAAGCTGTCCCGGCAGGACCACCAGGATGTCTCCGGATCGGACCGTATAGGTGAGAAAATCCACGGTGACCGCACCGCCGCCTTTCTTGATGTAGATGAACTCCATCTCGTCGTGCCAGTGGAGAGGCACTCTGGAGAAATCCAGAGGGATGGAGCAGGGGTAAGTCACATAGGGGAAGGAGGAGGAGGACCGGACTTTTTTTTCTTGATAGTTTTCGTACTCTGTGATATTCATAAAATACAGTACCTTTCTATATATTTGGATATTGTGAGATCATAGAATTGATAGGATTGTACCATATTTTGCCATGATATGACAAGAAAAACAGCAGGAATATGGTTATACTGATAGCAGCACCATGTTTGAGAACACGGGATATGGGAACAGGGTTCCACCCAAAAGTTTTGGAGAGAGAAGGAGTAGCCATGAGTTTGGTAAAGGATTATGTAACACGTCTGTATCACAAAGAGATCAGCCAGTGCACGGATCGTCAGCTGTACGATGCCCTTCTGGATATGACTCAGGAGGCGGCCGGGAAAAAGGCCAGCAGTCAGGGTAAGAAAAAGCTGTACTATATCTCAGCGGAGTTTCTGATCGGTAAGTTATTGTCCAACAATCTGATCAATCTGGGTCTCTATGACCAGGTGAAGGAGGAGTTAGAGGCCGCGGGGAAGAATCTGGCTCAGATCGAGGAGCTCGAGCCGGAGCCCTCTTTGGGCAACGGGGGACTGGGTCGTCTGGCCGCCTGTTTTCTGGATTCCATCGCCACTCTGGGACTCAACGGGGACGGCATCGGCTTAAACTACCATCTGGGCCTGTTTAAGCAGAAATTTGAGAACAATCTGCAGAAGGAGACGGTGAATCCCTGGATCGAGGACCACAGCTGGCTGACCAAAAGAGAGGTGTCTTACCCGGTGAAATTCGGCAATCTGACCGTTCACTCCCGCCTCTACGATATCGCGGTTACAGGTTACAAAAACAGGACGAATCAGCTTCACCTGTTTGACATCGAGACAGTGGACGAGGGGATTGTCACCGAGGGAATCGCATTTGACAAAGAAGAGATCGAGAAGAACCTGACCCTGTTCTTATATCCGGACGACAGCGACGAGAAAGGCCGTCTGCTGCGGATCTTTCAGCAGTACTTCATGGTCAGCAACGGAGCCCAGTACATCCTGGACGAGTGTGTGAAAAAGGGGTCCAATCTGTATGATCTGCCGGATTACGCGGTGATTCAGATCAATGACACCCATCCTACTATGGTGATCCCCGAATTGATCCGGCTTTTGACGGAGCGCGGCATCGATTTGGATGAGGCCATTGACATCGTGTCTAAGACCTGCGCTTACACCAACCATACCATCCTGGCGGAGGCCCTGGAGAAGTGGCCTGTCCGCTACTTAAAGAAAGTGGTTCCTCAGCTGGTGCCCATCATCGAGATTCTGGACGACAAGGTTAGAAGGAAATTTGACGACACCAGTCTGGCGATTATCGACAAGCAAGACAATGTACACATGGCCCACATCGACATTCACTATGGGTTCAGCGTCAACGGGGTGGCTTATCTTCACACGGAGATCTTAAAGAACAACGAGCTTCACAAGTTCTACGAGATCTATCCGGAGAAGTTCAACAACAAGACCAACGGCATCACCTTCCGCCGCTGGCTCCTCCACTGCAACCACCTGCTGGCAGACTGGATCACTTCCAGGATCGGCAGCGGGTATAAGCTGGACGCGGCAGAGCTTGAGAAACTGGGAGACCTGGTGGAGGACGAGGAAGCTCTGAGACAGGTCCAGTCCATCAAGTACGAGAACAAGAAGATTTTGAGGGATTACCTTCTTTCGACTCAGGGAATCGAGATCGATCCTCACTCCATCCTGGATATCCAGGTGAAGAGGCTTCACGAGTACAAGAGACAGCAGATGAACGCCCTCTATGTGATCCACAAATATTTAGAGATCAAGGGAGGCCATGTGCCCACACGGCCCATCACGGTCATCTTCGGCGCAAAGGCGGCTCCTGCCTATGTCATCGCCAAGGATATCATCCATCTGATCCTGTGCTTAGAGCAGTTGGTGAACAGTGACCCGGAAGTAAGCCCCTACCTGAAAGTGGTGATGGTGGAAAACTATAACGTGACCCTGGCGGAGAAACTGATTCCGGCCTGCGATATCTCCGAGCAGATCTCCCTGGCATCCAAGGAGGCCAGCGGAACCGGCAATATGAAGTTCATGTTAAACGGGGCTGTGACCCTGGGGACTATGGACGGCGCCAATGTGGAGATCGCCCAGTTGGTGGGTGAGGACAACATCTATATCTTCGGGGAGAACAGTGAGACCGTCATCGACCACTATGAGAAGGCAGATTATTGCTCCCGGGACTACTACGAGAAGAATGAAGACATCAAGAGAGCCGTGGATTTCATCACAGGTCCAGAGCTTTTAAAGATCGGACAGAAGGAGAATCTGGAGAGGCTGTCCGAGGAACTGCTGAAGAAAGACTGGTTCATGACTCTCCTTGATTTTGAGGATTATGTGAAGGTAAAAGAGCAGGCCTACAAGGACTTTGAGGACCGGGATGCCTGGATGAGGAAGATGCTTGTGAACATCAGCAAGGCAGGCTTCTTCTCCTCCGACCGGACCATCGCCCAGTATAACAAAGATATCTGGAAACTGGAGACGGAGACAAACGAAGAGACAACGACAAAAGCAGAAACCGATACAAAGACAGAGACGCTGTGACAGACAGTCCCGGGCCGGGCCCCCTATCCAGGGAGGTCCGGCTTTTGGCAGCGCAGGAAAAGGTTCCTGTGTCACAAGAAGAGCTCGGCCTGCCGCTTTACCCGCTCCCGAACCTGTCTCACGAAGGACTCCGGTCCAAGGACCTTCACCACCGGCCCGAAGGAGAGCACCTGGATTAAAAGCTCGGTCTCCCACCGCACATCATAGTAAATCGTACAGCGGTAGGTCCCTGTCTCGCTGACCCGCTCCACCTGTTTCTGATAGCAGGAAAAATGGAGCATGGCCCGCTCCAGGCCGTTGCGCTCTGTGGTGATCTCCAGGATGAGCGGCTGTCTGCACATGGCCTGGTCCAGACAGCGGTCTACATCCACAGGGGAGGGACAGAAGGACTCGGTCTCCTTAAGCGACAGGATCCGGGCCAAGTTGAGGACATCGATCCGCTTTTTTCCGCTTCTCCGGACCGACATGGCGTAGAGGCGGAATTTGCCGTCCCGCTGCCCGTATTCTAAGCGGCAGGGAAGCCAGCTGTGAGTGAGGATGTTTCCCTTGCCTGACAGGTAGGATACGATGAGAAACCGCCTCTCCTCCATGGCTGCGAGAATCCGGTGCATGTGCTCCCGGTACATCACTGAGGAGAAAGGGTCATGATCCCCGTACTGGTCAAACAGACAGAAATCTTCGGTCCGGTAGAGGGGGGTGACGTCAGAGAGAAACCGGTTCAGCTCCATGATCTGAGAGTCCGTAAAAAACAGGCCGATGCGGGGATCTCCCAGAAGTGCTTTCAGCCAAGCCTTTTGGAGCAGAGTCAGAGGCTGAGGGAACAGAGGATGCTTTAAGACGGACCCGTAAGTGCCGTCCGGCTCCTGCTTAAGAAAGGGCCAGTCTCCGCTGAGGAGCTTAGGGGCGATGGAGAGAGCGCTCTCGTCATATCCGTATTCCCTGGCCATGTCCTCGATCCGGCGGCGGGTGACGGGGTGATCGGCGGCTTCCTTAAGAATCCGGGCCACAACCTGGTAGTAGCAGGTATAGAGCTCTGAGAACAGGGAACATTCAGGAGTCTTCATAAACAGGTTCCTCCTCGGAAGAAAGGTACCGGGATTTCATGAGATTCATGTCATCCAGGAGTCTTTGTGATACGGACCGGTTGGTGCAGGAGAAGGACCGGATTCTGCCGGTAAAGGTTTTTACCCAGGGCAGAAGCTCCGCCCCGTCCAGGCAGAGCCGGGTGTACTCATACACGCCGGGCTCAAGCCGCTTGAGGGAGCCTCCCCGTCCCTCCCGCTCAAGTCTGCTCAGGATATAGGGCTCGGTTTTCTCGTCGAGAACAATCTCCATGGACACTTTCTCCGGCTTCTGGGAGCTGCCGAAGGATACGCCCCAGACATAGGGAAGAGTATCCTGAAGCTTTTTCCCGTGCTGCTCAAAACAGGGATCCTCCCCCAGGATCTTTACAGCCTCGATGGAGTCCAGGCGAAAGGTGGCAAGACGCCGGGAGTCCGGCCTCATGGCGCAGACGTATCTGCGGCCTGTCTGGGTGCTGGTGAGAATCCGCAGAGGGGTGGCGCAGACAGAGGTGATCCGGTGTCTCTTCGTGCCTCTCACGGTCATGCGGATCATGGACCTTTGTTCTATGGCAGTCAGCAGGGGGAGAAGGATCTCGTCCTCCAGGGTGTGGACCAGATAATCGCTGCGGAACCGGAACCAATCATTTCGCTCATTCCAGAAATCCAGGATGGTGCTGCCGATGAACCCGAAGGGAGCAGCGCCCTGAAAAAATGCCGCGGCCAGGCTCAGGGCTTTCGGCATCCCGGGGCAGGACCAGGAGACGGGCTGCGCCTGACTGTAGAGGAACTGTTTTCCCGCTTTTTTTCTCACAATCAGCCCTTCCTTTTCCCAGGCTGTAAGCTTCCGCCGGAGCGTCTGGGTGTCCAACAGACACTGATACTTATCCTGGATCTCATCGGCTATGGCCTCCAGGCTGCGAGGCTGCCCGTCTGCCAGAAGATCCGGCACAAAGAAGCGCAGAAGGATGTCATTGTCTGTAAATGTTTTGGATTTCCAGGCCTGATACAGGGGATTGACGGCCATCCTTCCGGAATCCATGGTCAGGAAGACGAATTTTTTGTGTCCCTTCTGGTCTGTGCATATGTAGTCCGAGAACCAGCTCTCCATCCGCCTCCGGTGGTTGTCGTAGGTCCTGCCGCTTTTATCGTGAAAATCTTCTCTGGTCTTGAATCCGTAGACATAGAAGTCCCGGACATAGGACCGGATCTTGTCGAACTGTCTGATCAGCTCCTTGTACTCTGACATGATGGCTCTCCTGTGTACCTTTGGTAATTGCCATAAGTATATCACAATTATTCTCCAGAGTCTCTCTGAAAACTTCGCAGTGTTTTTGAAATGATGGCTCTTCTCTTTCGTGGTAGGATAGAGTCACCGAAAGGGTGATGGTTCCGGCTTACAGTTATGGCATGGTTGCCAGACGGTGCCGGCTGCACTGCAGCGCGGTATGCCGCCGGAGACAGATTGACGTTCAGTTAGGGACTGAATACGGTCAAAACGATTGATTACGTGGGTTCGAATCCCACCGGTGAAAACCGTTGCTTAGTGGATAAAGCTCAATCCCGACACCGGTCACGTGTCGCTCTCAAGGAAGAAGACTCGGAATCTGCCGGTATCGCTTCGGAGTGGAGAAGCGGTGCGGCAGAAGGGCTGCCAGTGCCCTCCGAGGAGAAAAACAGGGCGCTGTCCCATGGTGCGGCGGAAAGGAAGAAGCCGGACAGCCGGACAGGAGCCGGTTTGATCCGAGGAACGGCCCGCAGAATTTTCTGCGGCGGATTCCGGGTCGGAATCGCAGACAGTTTTGAAAGAAAAGGTAAGAAATAGGAGGGAGAATGATGAGATATCAGATCAATCAGAATCAATGCGGATTTTTGCTGAAAAACGGCTGTTTTATAAAGACCCTTTTCTGCGGGACCTATCATTTTTTAAAGATGGCAGGCTGCGAGGTGGTGACGGAGGATATGGAAGGGTTAGTGGGATTTAACCGGATTCCCAAGGAGATCCTCATGAACCAGGATCAGGCATTTGCCGAGAAGGTGCTTCATGTGATCATACCGGAGGGGTACATAGGGATTCTGAAAAAGGACGGTGCGGTACAGAAAGTGCTGACGGAGACGGAGTACTATTACTGGAATGTGTGGAACCGGCTGGAGGTAGAGCTTTTGGATATGAGGGAGCCGGAGACGGCGGCCGGAGTGTCCAAGGCTTATCTGTCCCAGATCCCGCTTAAGTACTACAAGAAAGTGGAGATCCAGCCCGGAGAGGTGGGGATTCTATACTACGACAACCAGGTGGTGAGGGAGCTTGAGACCGGGACTTACTACTTCTGGGTCTACTCCAAGGATGTGCTGTGCCGGGTGGTGGACTTAAAGGTTCGCCCTCTGGAGATCACCGGGCAGGAGATCCTGACGGCGGACCGGATCGGGGTGCGGATCAACCTGATGTGCACCTACAAGGTGGTGGAGCCCAGGGTGATGATTGAGACGATTAAAAATCTGGAGAATCAGGTCTACGCCTGTGTACAGCTGGTGATCCGGGAGTATGTGGGCAGATATCGGCTTGACGAGCTGTTGGCCCAGAAGGAGGACATATCCCGGTTTATCTTCGATCGGCTGAAGGAGGAGGAGAGCCGCTACTGTATCCGGTTTTGCGGCGCGGGCATCAAGGATATCATCCTGCCGGGTGAGATCCGGGATATCATGAACACGGTGCTGGTGGCGGAGCGGAAGGCCCAGGCCAATGTCATCACCAGGAGAGAGGAGGTGGCCTCCACCAGATCCCTTCTGAATACCGCCAGGCTGATGGACGAGAACAAGACTCTGTATAAGCTGAAGGAGATGGAGTGCTTAGAGCGCATCTGCGCACAGGTAGGCAACATCCAGGTAGGCGGAGGCGCCCTCTTAGAGCAGCTGAAGGCACTGGTGGGGTAGAAGAGAGGTAAGAAAAGGCTTTTCGGCGGATAGGATTCGTGGTATCATAGGGGACAAATGATGATAGAAAGAAAAGGAAATCCGATTATGAACCAGAATCCATCCACCCAGGCCCCGGGAAGTTCCAGGCAGAAGAAGGCGGCTCTGATTAACGATATCACCGGTTTTGGCCGCTGCGCCGTCACCGTGGCCCTGCCGGTCATCTCAAAGCTGAAAGTGCAGTGCTGCCCGGTGCCCACGGCTATCCTGTCCAACCACACCGCTTACCCCAGCAGCTATTTTGACGATTACACGGATCACATGGAGGATTATATCCATGAGTGGAAGAAGCTGGGGCTGACCTTTGACGGCATCGGCACCGGGTTTCTGGGTTCCAAACGCCAGATCGCCATCGCAGAGAGGTTTATCCGGGATTTTAGCAGGGAGGACACCGTCGTGCTGGTGGATCCGGTCATGGGAGACAACGGCAGAACCTATGCTACCTACAATGAGGAGATGTGCCGGGAGATGAGACAGCTGGTTTCCTGTGCCGATCTGGTGACGCCCAACGTGACGGAAGGGTGTATCCTGGCAGACATCCCCTACCATCCGGGTACGTGGAAGGCAGAGGAGCTTTTGACCATGGCTGAGAGGCTGTGCCGCCTGGGTCCGGGAAAGGCAGTGATCACCGGAGTGCCCATGGGCAGCTATCTGGGCAATTTCTGCTATGACCGGCAGGCAGGAGGGACCCTAAAGAGGACGAAGAAGGTGGGAGAGACCCGGTGCGGAACCGGCGATATCTTCTCCGCCATCCTTCTGGCGGACAGCATCCACAGGGTTCCTCTGGAGCGGTCGGTGGAAAAGGCGGCGAAGTTTATAAAGGACTGCATCATCGAATCCGTCAGGATGGAGGTGCCCCTCACCGACGGAGTCTGCTTTGAGGAGATCCTGGACCGGCTGAGGTGAGGAAAGCCGCAGAGCCTCAAATTCATTATCTATACCCAGATTGTAGATTTTAGTCAGATGACTGGGTGATTGTACAGGCAGAGAATTTGTGGTAAAATGTGTTAATCAGTCGAGCTGCCAGACAGCCGGTATAAGAGAGAATATAAAAGGATATAGAAGCGGGAGGACAAACCCATGATCAACGAGACTTACAAAGCCATGCTCCAAGGCAAATCCATCATCCGGGAGTTAAGCGAATACGCTGCCGCGAGAGGGAGAGAGATCGGCTACGACCATGTATTTGACTACAGCCTGGGCAATCCCAGCGTGCCCTGTCCCCAGGCTTACACCGACGGCATGATAGAACTTTTGAGGGAGGAGGACCCTATGGCCGTCCACGGCTACAGCCCTTCCCTGGGGATCGAGAGTGTGAGAGAGGCGGTGGCGGACAGCTTAAACCGCAGGTTTGCCATGGACTATGAGGCGAAGCACATCTTTATGGCTTCCGGCGCTGCAGGGGCCCTGGCACATGCCTTCCGATGCGTCACCGGTCCGGGAGACGAGATTCTCACCTTTGCCCCCTATTTTCCGGAATACGGACCCTATGTAAACTTATCCGGAGCCCGGCTTCGGGTGGTACCTGCGGATACCGGGCAGTTTCAGATCAACTTCCCGGCTTTGGAGGAGGTGATGAACGAGAAGGTGATGGCGGTCCTTGTCAACACCCCCAATAATCCTTCCGGGGCAGTTTACAGCACGGACACCATCCGAAAACTGGCAGATTTCCTCAGGGCAAAGCAGAGGGAGTACGGTCATGATATCTTTCTCATCAGTGACGAGCCCTACCGGGAGATTGTGTTTGAGGGGGCTGACTCCCCTTATGTGTCCGGATTTTACGACAATTCCATCTCCTGCTATTCCTATTCCAAGAGCCTGAGTCTTCCCGGAGAGCGCATCGGCTATGTGGCGGTGAATCCCAGATGCAAGGATGGCGACATCCTGGCGGTGATGTGCGGCCAGATCAGCCGGGGGATCGGCCACAACTGTCCGCCGTCCAGCGTGCAGCTGGCGGTGGCGCGCATGCTGGATCAGACCAGCGATTTGTCGGTGTATGAGACCAACATGAATCTGCTCTACGAGAGTCTTAAGAACTTGGGGTTTACTGTGGTGAAGCCGGGGGGAACCTTCTATCTCTTCCCCAAGGCTCTGGAGGAGGACGCAGGTGCCTTCTGCATGAAGGCTAAGAAGTATGACCTCATCCTGGTGCCGTCGGATAATTTCGGGGTGCCCGGATACTTCCGTATGGCTTACTGCATCGATACGGAGAAGGTGAAGCGGTCCCTTCCCGTATTGGAGCGGTTTGTGAAAGAGGAGTATGGGAGATAACCTGTGTGGGACAGAGAGGAGGGACGATGGGAGTCTATTTAAATCCGGGTAACGGAGCGTTTTGTCAGGCAGTTTAGTCGGAGATCTATATTGACAAGACAGGTCTGCTGGAATATACCAACCACAGCTTAGGGACGGAACAGAAATATATCTGTGTAAGTCGTCCCCGCCGGTTTGGCAAGTCCATGGCAGCGAGGATGCTGGCGGCTTACTATGACAAAAGCTGTGATTCCAGGGAACTGTTTGAGAATCGCGCTATAGGAGAGACAGGGGCTTTTCTGACTCATTTGAATCAGTATCATGTGATTTTTCTGAATATGCAGAAATTTTTGTCCAGATCGGATTCTCTGGAATCTATGGTTGAGTATTTGCAGGAGAAAGTGATCGAGGAGATACGAGATGAGTATCCGACAGTAGTAAGGGGAACAGAGCGATATCTGGCTGAGGCGCTGGAACAGGTTTATGCCAGTTCGGGGATATCTTTTGTCATCATAATCGATGAGTGGGACTGCATTTTTCGTGAATACCGCCATGACACTGCTGTCCAGGCCAAATATCTGGACTTTTTAAGAGATCTGCTGAAAGATGCAGAGTGTATCTGTCTGGCATATATGACCGGGATCCTTCCTGTCAAAAAGTATGGAACTCACTCCGCTTTAAATATGTTCGACGAATATTCTATGACAAATCCGGAGGTTTTGGCCCCCTATGTGGGATTTACAGAGGCGGAGGTGAGGGAACTGTGTGAGATATATGGGCTGGAATTTACAGAGGTCCAAAGGTGGTATGACGGATATCATTTTCGGGAGATTGCTCATATTTATAATCCCAAGTCAGTGGTAGATGCTATGAGAAGAGGGAGGCTGGACAGTTATTGGACTCATACGGAGACGTATGAAGCGCTGAGAATTTATCTGGAGATAAATCTTGACGGTTTAAAAGACGGGATTACCAATATGCTGGGCGGCGGAAGATGCAGGATCAATCCGAGGAGATTCCAGAATGATATGACAACCTTCCATAGCAGAGATGATGTGTTTACGCTGCTTGTCCATCTGGGATATCTGGCATATGACTGGGAGGGACAAACGGTTTTGATCCCTAATCTGGAGATTGCAAAAGAATTTAAAGATGCCATTGAGGGGTTGGGGCATTGGGGGGATGTGGCTAAACTTTTGGTGGTGTCTGAAGAATTGTTGAAGGACACGATCAACCGAGATGCAGAATCTGTGGCCAAAAAGCTGGATCAATTCCACTCTGAGGAGACATCCATACTCAGCTACAACGATGAAAACGCTCTCAGCTGTGTGATTTCTCTTGCATATTTCAGTGCCAGGAAAGATTATACTTTGGTGCGTGAATTTCCGGCGGGAAAAGGGTTTTCAGACATTGTCTTTTTTCCGCGAAAAGGCAGTGAGAAACCGGCTATGGTGGTGGAACTGAAATGGAACCGGTCTGCAAAAGCCGCAATCAAACAGATCAAAGAAAAACAGTATATTCAGGCCCTGAAAGGGTATCAAGGAGAAGTACTGCTGGTGGGCATCAATTACAGCAGGAGAACCAAAAAACACCAATGTGTGATAGAGGAGGCTCATCTTGTATGAGGAGGATCAATATGAAACATACAGGCAGATATCGATACATGGCGGCGTTGACGGCAGTGATGATACTGGCAGGTGCGGTCTTTCATCCGGCGACGGCTGCGGCTGCCAACGGGCCTGCACAGCCCGCCGTCGGGGCGGCACAGGAAAGTCAGAGGGAGGACGGCCAGGACACAGCCGGTATGCAGATCTACGAGAAGGAGCCTAAGTCTCAGGACAAGATAACACTGTCCTTTGCGGGGGACATAAGCTTTGCGGAAGGTTATGCCAATATGGCCTACTACCACGGCAGCGGAGACGATATCACCCGCTGTATCGCCCCCGAGGTCATCGCCAGGATGGACGCAGCGGATATCATGATGGTCAACAATGAATTTACCTACAGCACCAGAGGGACCCCGCTCTCCGGCAAGACCTTCACCTTCCGGGCCAAACCGGAGACGGTGAAGAATCTGTCCGTCCTGTCGGCGGACATCGTATCTCTGGCCAACAACCACGTCTATGATTACGGGGAGACGGCTCTTTTGGACACTATGGAGACCCTGAGACAGCAGGGGATTCCCTATGTGGGGGCGGGAAAGAATCTGGAAGAGGCCAAGGAGATCGTCTATTTTCAGGTAGAAGATCAGAGAATCGCCTATGTCAGCGCCACCCAGGTGGAGCGGTCCTATGTGTTCACGAAAGAGGCCACCGACACGTCCCCGGGAGTTTTGAGGACTTACGACCCGACGGCTTTTGTGGAAGTGATCAGGGAGGCCGAGGAGAACAGCGATTTTGTGGTGGTCTATGTCCACTGGGGCACCGAGGGGGTCAATCAGTTCGAGGCAGACCAGCAGAAGCTGGGACATGCCTACATCGACGCTGGGGCAGACCTTGTCATCGGAGATCATCCCCACTGCCTTCAGGGGGTGGAGTACTACAAAGGGGTGCCGATTTTCTACAGTTTGGGCAATTTCTGGTTTAACAGCAAGACCAGGGATACGGGGATCGTGGAGGCGGATATCTCCCCCGAGGGATTGGTGGAGTTTCGGTTTGTACCCTGTCTACAGTCCGGGTGCAGGACCACGCTGATCACTGATGAGGCCAGACGGCAGCAGGTGTTTCGGTTCCTGGAGGGGATCTCTGCCAACGCAGTGATCGACGAGAACGGGGTGATCCGGGAGAAGAAGTAGAGGGAGATTGGGGTGAAACCTGCCTCCGTGTGGTGATACGGAATTTAGAAAATGCAGACAGAAATCGGCAGTTTTGTCGATTTAGTCTGCATTTTCTCTATAACTTTTACACCTCCATATTTCCCCCAGGTACAATGTGCAAAATGTCGAATCTATGGGCAAATTTATCAAACTCTTTACAAATTGCCCACAAATTTTGTAAAATGAGTATCATCTAACATACAAGGGGTGGGACCGATGAAGAAGAGACCGAAGGTATATATCCGGATGTTTTTGTCTTACCTGGGAATGCTGTGTATTCCCATCGTGGCGGCGGCCGTGATCTACGGCTACAGCAGCCGGGTGATCCGGAGCCAGGCAGAGCGGATGAACGACACGCTGCTGGAGATGATTCAGAGGGAGCTGGATCAGCAGATCAGCGATGTGCAGAAGATCGCGGCCAGGCTGGCCATGGACACCAGTGTTCAGGCGGCCTCCAAGGTGAAGGGGAGATTTGGCACGGAGGATCAGATGTCTCTGTACTACCTCTACAATGATCTTCTGTCCCTGGCCATGTCAGAGGATTTCATAGACGATGTGTTTATCTATTTCCACAACACGAAGACCGTGTGCGGAATCAACGGGAATATGTCGGCAGAATTATTTTATGATCTGTATTACCGAAACGAGGAATATCCCTTCAGTCAGTTTTGTCAATACATGGAAAAACCTCACTACAACGACACCTTACGAATCGCCAGAGGAGAGGGAAAGGACATGCTCCTCTTTACTATGACTACCCTGGACTCCTACGGGGGGACGGGGACAGCCACCATCGGAATCGGTATCAAGTTTGCGGAGCTGAAAGACAGACTTTCTTCCTTAAAATGGGATGATTCCATGGACGCGGTGATCGTCAGCGGAGACAACGGGCAGATTCACTCCGCAGAACCTGCCAATCCTGTGGGGAACCTGAAATTCGACGAGCTGGAGGCGGGAAACCATGTGGTCCACGGCACAAAAGGCGGACAATTTATGATTTCCGTGCTGGAATCCCAGGTCATTGACTGGAAATACGTAGCCATGTTTCCCATGACTCTCATCGAGAAAAGCGCCAAACAGATCCGGGCGCTGACCATGGTCTGTCTGTTCGGCTGCGGGATTCTGGGGTTTGGGGCTTCCTGCTATCTGACGGGAAAGAACTACAATCCGCTGAAGGCCCTCATGGACACTTTCAAAAAACACAGCGAGGGGGAGATCGGGGAGCAGGACAATGAATACCAGTGGCTGAACACACAGATGGACCAGTTTTTTAAAAAGCATGTGGATGCCAATCTGGTTATCAAATCCAATCAGAAGGGACTGAAAAATTATTATCTTCTCCAGCTTCTGCAGGACTACTATTATGGGGACGGGCAGGAGCTTGACCGGTATGGAATCCATTTCAACTCTGACGTCAATGTGGTGGTTTTGTTTGAGCCGAGGAAGGAGGAGGAGGGCGGGGAGGCCGCTCTCAGGAGATTTATCGTCATGAACATCTTTGAGGAGATGTGTCAGGATCATTTCAATGTGGAGATGATCGAACTGGGAGAGAGGGTGGCAGCCATCACCAATCTTCCCGGCATGTCGGAGGACTATATGGAGATCTTAAAGGATAAGGTGGAAAATCTTCAGGCCATGACAGAGGAGGCTTTCCAGTTTTCCTGCATCGCCTTTATCGGGGCAGCGTGTCAGGGGCTGGAGGGGATCCACACCTCCTATCTCCAGGCAGGATCCTTAGAAGAGTATGTGGTGCTTTTGGACGCGGACTTAATTATCTATGACGACGTGAAGAACATGCAGCTTCACTATGACTATTCTATAGAAGCAGAGCAGAAGATCATCAATGCCATCGAGGCAGGGGACAGCCGGCAGGCGGGAAAGCTGATGATACAGATCTTTGATCACAATCTGTCGGGAAAGGTGTCGGCGGACAGTTATCGCCATCTGGTCTACGACATGGTGGGGACTCTGGTAAAGGGGGCAAAGCTGGGAGGCTACACGTCGGCGGCCAGGGAGCTGGATTTCCCCGACGGCTTTTCCATGAAGCGGCTGCCGGTGGCAGAGTTAAAACAGAGATTCCAGGAGCTTTTGGATGAGATCTGTGAAAAGATTCTGGGCATGAAGAAGGAGGCTGCAGGGGACAAGACCTTCAGCAGGAAGGTGGAGGCCTATATCCAGGAGAATTACCGGGATCCGGACTTAAATATCGCCATCACCAGTCAGCATTTTGACATCACCCCAGCCTACCTCTCTTCTATCTACAAAAAGCAGACAGGGGGAAGCCTTTTGGATTACATCAACACCATGAGAATCGAACGGGCCCAGGAGCTTTTGGAGCAGGGGTACAGCGTGGTGGAAGTGGCGCCGATGGCAGGATTTCGGGAGAGCGGCAGCTTTATCAGGGCGTTTAAGAAGAAGACCGGGGTGACTCCGGGGCAATTTAAGAAGAAATTTTAGAAAAATCCATAATTTCGTGTATTGACGGAGAAAAATGCGGACCCACATTGGCAATTTTGTCAATGAAAGTCTGCATTTTTTCTATATTCAATCGGCTGAAATTCGGGTAAGATGGGGTCATCAAGCCAACCGGCGAAAAAACACGGGGAAGCGAAAAAACAAACCAAACAACAATATACAAGGAGGAGACGCAATGAAGAAAAGAACCTTATCATTACTGCTTACAGCGGCCATGACAGCCACTGCATTAGCCGGCTGCGGCGGCAGCCAGACCACCACAGGAGAGAGCACCCAGGCAGAGGGCGCCAACTCGGGGGCAGGAGCTTCGACAGGTGCAGGAGAGACCAAAGCGGAGGGAGCCGGGGCAGGAGCGGCAGAGTTTTCCTATCCTATGGCGGCGGGCGACAAGCTGTCCTACTGGTGCGAGCTGACCACCACGGTTTCTGCCAACTACGCAAGCCTGGGAGACACTCCATTTGCAAAGGGCTGGCAGAAAGAGACAGGAGCCCAGATCGAGTTCCTTCATCCCCCCACAGGCCAGCTGAAAGAACAGTTCAGCTTGATTTTGGCAGACGGCAATCTTCCGGACCTGATGGAGTACAACTGGATGGTGGACTATCCCGGCGGACCGGAGAAGGCTATCAAGGATGGGGTGATTCTTCCGTTAAATGATGTGTTTGAGCAGTACTGCCCCAATCTGACGGCTTACTTAAAAGCAAACCCGGACATTGACAAGATGATCAAGACAGACGAAGGCCACTATTATGTGTTCCCCTTCATCCGAGGCGAGGATAAGCTGTGCAACACCATCGGTCTTATGCTGAGGGAGGACTGGCTTGAAGAACTGAATCTGGAAGTGCCTACTACCATCGATGAGTGGCACACGGTGCTGACCGCATTTAAAGAGAAGAAAGGTGCTGCGGCTCCCTACTGCTTCGAGTACACCAATGCTCAGTATCTGAATTCCGACCCCTTCGCCTATGCTTTTGAGACCAACCGTTCCTTCTATCTGGGAAGCGACGGCAAGGCCCATTTCGGAGCGGCTGAGGAGAATTATAAAGATTTCCTGGCTACTATGGCTCAGTGGTATGCAGAAGGCCTCATCGACCCGGATCTGGCAACCCTCGGCAATGACCAGGTAAGCGCGAAGATCACCAACGGAACCGCAGGCGCTTCCATGGGCCAGGCAGGAAGCCGTATGGGAACCTGGACCACCGCTGCCAGAAGCAGCAACCCCACCTTTAAACTGGTGGCAGCTCCGCCGCCAACCTTAGAAAAAGGCGCGAAGGCAGAGTTCGGACAGATCGAGAACAAGTACTCAGGAAGAGCCAGTGTTGCCATCACCACCTCCTGCAAGGATGTGGAGAGAGCCGCCAGACTGATGGATTACGCTTACGGCGAGGCAGGCCATCTGTATTTCAACTTCGGAACCGAGGGAGAATCCTACAATATGGTAGAGGGATACCCCACCTACACGGATACGATCATGAAGAACCCGGAAGGGCTTCCCGTATCCCAGGCTATGTCCGCTTACATCCGCGGCAACTATAACGGGCCCTTTGTCCAGGATATCCGCTACCTGGAGCAGTACTACACCTTGGAGGAGCAGAAGGCCACAGGCGGAACCTGGGGAGATTCCAACGGAAAAGCCCATGTGATGCCTCCGGTTACTCCCACCTCTGATGAGAGCAGAGAGTTCTCCACCATCATGAACGAGATCAATACTTATCGGGACGAGATGACCTTAAAGTTTATCTTCGGGACAGAGAGCCTTGACAACTTTGACGAGTATGTGAAGAACATCGAGAACATGGGACTTTCCCGTGCTCTGGAGATCCAGAACGCAGCCCTGGAGCGCTACAACGCCAGATAGACCGGAAGAGAACTGCCCGGAGTGACATCCTTTAACAGGGAGAAAAGCGGGAGGCCGGTCAGCCGGACTCCCGGCCGGACCCTGCCGGGGTCCGGCTGCCGGGACTTTCGAGGCTTTCGGAAAGGGAAAGGAAAAAGGAAAGGATGATGTATGATGAAGGATAAAAAAATGAATGGCAGCTTCGGCTACCGGATGAGAAAGGACTGGATCCGCAACCGTTCCCTGTACCTTCTGGTGATTCCGGTGGTAGTTTTTTATCTGATGTTCCACTATAAGCCCATGTACGGGGCGATCATCGCATTTAAGGATTACACCCCGGCTCTGGGAGTGGCCAAGAGCCCGTGGGTTGGATTTGCCAACTTTACAAGATTTTTTAAAAGTGTGTATTTCACGCGGCTGATCAAGAACACCATACTTCTCAGCGTCTACAACCTGATCTTCGGGTTTCCGGCGCCGATTATTCTGGCCCTTCTGCTCAATGAGGTCAGAAACAAGCATTTTAAGAGCATCACCCAGACCATCACATACCTGCCCCACTTTATCTCACTGATCGTGGTAACCGGTATGCTGACCAACTTCTGTATGACCACAGGTCTGTTCAACGATATTATCGCGCTGTTCGGAGGTGAGAGAGCGCCTCTTCTGCAGGATCCCAAGCTGTACCGGACCATCTATGTGGCCTCCAGCATCTGGCAGGAGGTAGGCTGGGGTTCCATCATCTATCTGTCTGCGCTGGCAGGAGTGGACAGCCAGCTGTACGAGGCGGCCCAGATCGACGGAGCGGGAAAATGGAAGCAGCTGATCCATGTGACCATGCCGGCTATCGCGCCGACCATTATCATTATGCTGATTATGAAAATGGGCTCTCTGATGAATATGGGATACGAGAAGACCATTTTGTTATATAACCCATCGACCTATGAAACTGCGGATATCATCTCCTCCCATATCTACCGGATCGGCCTTTTAGATCAGGACTGGAGTTATTCTACCGCCATCGGTCTGTTTAATTCCGTGATTAACTTTGGACTTCTCATCATCACCAACAAGATATCCAAACGTTACAGCGAGACCAGTTTGTGGTAAAGGGGGCAGGGACTATGAAAGTCAAACGTTCTAAAGGAGAGAGAATTTTCGAAGTCTTTAACTACGCGCTTCTGACGGTGATTATGCTGGTGTGTCTGTATCCGGTGTGGTATGTGTTTGTGGCTTCCATCAGCGACAGCAACCTTCTGACCCAGCACATGGGCATCCTGCTGAAGCCCTTGGGATTCAGCACGGACGCCTACATGAAGGTATTCCAGAACCCCATGATCGTCAAGGGCTATATGAACACCATGTTTATCTTGGTGGTAGGTGTGTTTCTGGATCTGATCATGACTTCCCTGGGCGCCTATTTCCTCTCGAGGAAACGGGTGATGTTTAAGAAACCTATTATGATGTTTATCATATTTACCATGTTTTTCTCCGGCGGTATGATTCCTTTTTACTTAAACTTAAAGGATCTTCACCTGACCGGAACCCTGTGGGGACTCATTATCCCGTTCCTCATCACCACCTACAACATGATTATCCTGCGGACCTCTTTTGAGAGCATCCCCGAAAGCCTGGTGGAGGCGGCCCAGATCGACGGCGCGGGACACATCACCATCCTGTTTCAGATCGTACTTCCCCTATCCAAGGCGATTCTGGCGGTTATGGTCCTCTATTACGGCGTCAGTATCTGGAATTCCTGGTTCTGGGCGTCTGCCATCATCCGCAACCGTGAGATGTATCCGCTGCAGATCATCTTGAGAGAGATCCTTCTTCAGAACGATGTCAGTTCTATGGCGGCAGGGAGCAGCGCTATGGATACGGAGGCCATCGGAATGACCATCAAATACGCCACCATCATGGTAGCCACTATCCCCATTCTCTGCGTGTATCCGTTTTTGCAGAAATATTTTACCAAGGGGACTATGGTAGGGGCAGTCAAGGAGTAAGGAGGCAGATATGGAACAGAAATTACAGGAGATTTTACAGCGAATCGACCGGAAACTTCAGGCGGAATGCGGGCGGGTGGGGGAGAAGATCCCCTACACCACCCAAAACGGCAGATATGAGACCGATATGAGGGATGTGAACCTGTCCTGGTGGACCAACGGGTTCTGGGCAGGGATGCTCTGGCAGATGTACAGCGCCACGGGGAGAGATCTGTACCGGAAGACGGCAGAGTATTCAGAGAAGGCTATGGACGAGGCCTTAAAAAGGTTTGAGGGGCTCCACCACGATGTGGGATTTCAGTTTCTCCACACGGCGGTGGCCGACTACCGGCTCACGGGGAACAAAGAGTCCAGAGTCAGAGCACTTCACGCCGCCACTCTGCTGGCAGGCAGGTTTAACACTGCCTGTGAGTTTATCCGGGCGTGGAACTTGGATAAGACCGGATGGATGATCGTGGACTGCCTGATGAATATCCCGCTCCTCTACTGGGCCGGCAGGGAGCTGCAGGATCCCAGATTCGCCGATATCGCCGACCTCCATGCCCACACGGCCATGAAGCTTTTGGTGCGGGAGGACGGCTCCTGCAACCACATCGCAATCTGTGACCCGGCTACGGGAGAATTGCTTGAAATCCCCGGAGGTCAGGGGTACGGCCCCGGCTCCTCCTGGTCCAGAGGTCAGGCGTGGGCAATCTACGGGTTTGCGCTGGCATACCGCCATACGGGGAAGAAAGAGTATCTGGATACGGCGAAAAACACGGCTCACTATTTCATCGCCAACACGGCTCTCACCGGCTTTGTGTCTGTCTGTGATTTTCGGGCGCCCAGGGAACCGGTGTACTGGGACACCACAGCCACGGCCTGTGCCGCCTGCGGCCTTTTGGAGATCGCCGGAGCGGTGCCTGAACCGGAAAAGGCCCTTTATCGGGAGGCGGCAGTGAAGATGCTGACGGCTCTGGAGGAGAGACACTGTGACTGGGATGAGGAGCGGGACTCGATCCTTCAGGATGGGACAGAGGCCTACGGAAAAGAGGATGGAACCCATATTCCCATTATTTACGGAGACTATTTCTTCGTGGAGGGTATCCTGAGACTTTTGGAAAAAGGATTCATGATCTGGTAAAAGGAGGCAGGACGACCTGTGGAATGTGTAAGAAACAGAATGAAGGATTTGATCTATGAGAACCTGCGGCCCAAGATGGTGTCCCTGTTCTGGCGGACCGCCGAGGGGGGACGGGATTTCGTCATGGAGGGAGTGCCGGTGTACAATGACAAGGCCCAGTTTGTAGGCGGCAAAGTCATCAACATGAGCTGTTACGTGGTACTGGAGCTTTTAAAGGGCACAAAAGACTATGAGAGAGGCCTTAAGACCCTGAAGGAGGTGATCTCCATGGCGGCGGATCTCCCCATGGAGACCTGGGGGATCTTAAACGGAGTCACAGGCCTTTACCGGCTGAGACAGGCAGGGCTTTTGGAGCAGGCAGTGACGAGAGAGACCATGGAGCGTCTGAAGCGGTCTCTGGACTGGCGGACTTTTGTGGACATAGAGGATCACTACCGGCTGATCGGCAAGCCTACCAACTATTACGGAGTTGCCTTCGGCATCGCCAAGTACAGGGAGCTTCTGGGATGGGAGAAGGGGGGCCACAGCGGCGAGCTTCTTAGGAGGCTGATGGAGCACATCGACCGATACTCCGGAGTGGGATACATGGACGAGACGGCGGGAGACGGAAGATTTGACCGCTACAGCATCCTGATCCCCGGGGAGATCATCTCCTTAATCATGGCCACAGGGATGGAAGCGCCGGAGAAGATCCGCACCATGCTGAGAAAATCTGCGGAGATCTTTCTGCACCTGGCGGACGAGAAGGGGCTGGGATTTTCCTACGGCCGCAGCATCGGGGCTTACGGGGATACGGCGGCCATGGAGGTTCTGTCGGCAGCGGCGGAGGCCGGAGGGATCTATGAGGGGGACGAGGAGGAGCTGGCCTACGGCTACAGCGTCAGGATTCTGCAGAATCTCCTGGATTTCTGGTATGACCGGGAGATGCAGTCCGTCAACATGTGGGAAAAGGGGCGCCGGACCGACGGGTATCGGAACAAGAACCGGATCCTGGGCGAGAATATGAGCCTGTTTATGCAGATGGTAAATTCCTACGAGCACTGGGTGAGGGCCGGCTGGCAGGAGCGGGAGGTGACCCGGGAGTACGGGAATCTGGTGGCTGGGATCGAAAAATATTTCTTTGTCCCCTTTGCCGGAGGACAGTACCAGAGAGGGCTGGCGATCGTAAGGGACCAGGGCCATGTGTGGTCTCTGCCCATGATCGGCGGAGGGAAGAAGTACTACGGCATGGACCCCTACCTTCCCATCCCCCAGGAGAATCTGGTCCTGGACCAGGTGCCGGACGAAAGCCACGGCAATCTGGTGCCGGAGCTGGTCATGGAGGACGGCCGGGTGCTGAGACCTGTTTCTTTCTTTGACTCCATCGAGACGAAGGAGCAGGAGGGAGCATTTCTGGTTATCTGCCGGCAGAGGCAGCTGTGCCTCATGGGAGGTGAGGGGCCCGAGGCGGCAGAGGGAGTCCGGGTGGTGACAGAATATCTCTTCCGAAGCGGCCGGATCACCAGGAAGGATGAATTTGAACTGGTGTCGGGACAGAGACTTGAGAAGATCCGTCTGACCCAGCTGGTCTATTCCACAGGCCCCAGACTTGAGAAAGAGGAGAGTCGGGTGGTATTTGACCGGGGGGAGATCAAGGGACTGTCGGCGCTGGGGTATGACACCTGCCGCGTGGAAGCGGTACCGGAAGAGAGGGAGTTCAGTACCCCCAGAGGCCGCCTGAAGACCCGGGTGATATGGGAAAAAGACGGGAGAGGCCTTGAGGGGAAGATCACTGTCGAGTGGGGGATAGAAAGCTAGATAGGTAATTGCGAAAGTCTAAGTTGAGAGAATATTCTGACAATATATTCCATACAAAGCCTTCGTACGCCAAGCATTCCGCTGAGCCCAATAAAGCAAAAAACACTCGGGCAGAGGGTCCTCCTGTTTTTTATGGCCTCAGCTCCATGGCGTAATGGCTTTTCCTGGAACATATTGTCAGAATATTCAGCCAAGTTTTGGGTTTCGCGAATGCCTATAAATAGAAAAGAAAGAGAAAGGAGATGGGATCGATGAGAAGAAAAGGAATGAGTGAAGGCTTGAGGCGGAGGACTGCTCTGGTCCTTGCCGCTGTGCTGGGGATCGGAAGCTGTATGTGTTATCCCCAGGAGACTCAGGCGGCAGTGAAGGATGAGGTTGAGGTGAGGGATCTGCTGGACGAGGCGGAGTTTACCCCTGACGAGACCAACATCAAGGTCAGCTCCGAGGACCCGGACTATCCGGGGACGGATGCCCTGTGCGGAGACGGGGTACACTACTGGAAACATGGCGGAGATTTCGGGGGGGGGGGTATACAAGGATGTCTATGAACCCTCGACCCTGTTCTGGGCCGTGGATCTGGGGGCAGAGAAGACCATAGAGAGCGCCTATATCGTTCTGGCCAATGAGGCAAAGCACCTGAATCTGACTCTGGACAAAGTAAACGCCAAGAATCTGTCCAACAAATTTGAGATCGTGTATACCAGTGACGACCGGATCTGGGATCAGCTCCCGGAGGCTTCCAATGAGGTGTGCGAGTATTCATGGGAAGAAAACGGGTGGAATCTGGCAGGAGGCACGGAGACGGAGGGCCTGTGGTCCAATGCCAGGCTGAACGGGAAGGACTGGGCCTGTGATACCAAGACTTTCCACCATCCATTTACCGCAAGGTATGTGATGGTCTCCATCACCCTTTTGGGAGATGCCAACCTGGTGCCGGAACATGACCTGGGTCTGGTGGACTTACAGCTTTTCGGATATGACGCGGTGAAAAATCAAGTGGAGCTGTACCCGGAGCGGGCGGACTATTTCCGGGGAATCGCCTCCGACGTGTCCACGGAATTTCCGGAGGACGAGAAGGTGAAATCCGTCAGCCACATCACCCTGGAGAGAGCTCTGGAAAAGGGTGACGGGCAGGAAAAGCCGGGGAGCATCGTGCGCCTTAAGAAAGGGACGGACTATCAGATTCTGGGGAATCTCCTGGTGTTTGACCAGGTATATCTCATGAGTCTGCCGCCGGCGGACAATCAGTTTATCGTCAGGTTCGAGTCCGGAGAGGAGAGCCTGTTTACCGTGGCAGTGTCCAGCAAGTCGGGCACCACATCCGTCATCAATGCGGTGCCGGGGATCTCTCCCTTCACCGTGCTGGGAGAGGGACTGGGAACCGACGAGCCTGTGGAGGGAGCCACCAAGAGGATCCGGGCCGCACTTCCGGCGGCGGAGAGCCATATGATCAACCTGTTTGACGAGGAGCTGGGGAGGTTTGTGATGAGTATTCAGGCTCATGACAATGACTGCAGCATCGGCTGTTATGCCCACAAGGCCAATTACAACAAGGACACGGGAGAGCTGGTGGACGGGGATAACAGCAGACAGAGGATCGAGATCCGCCCCAGCACCGACTCCGGCATGGAGCTGGTAGCCGTGGATGGCGATGTGACCAAGTATCAGTGGAAGTGGCGCCTGGCGGATGACTATCCGGTCAGCGGAAGTTTCAATCACATCTTCCAGCTGAAGGCGGTGAACGGACAGAGAAACAAAACCCTGCCCGGATTTACCGATCCGGTTCAGGAACACGGAAAGGCGATTTTTTCCTTTACGGCAGTGACGAAAGGACTTCAGTTCCGCAGCGAGGATAAGGTGGTTGTGGATCAGAACGGAAAAGAAGTGTCGATTCCCATGAACGAAGTCAGAGGCAGATGGATCGATGTGTCCTTGGAGATGCTTCACGCAGACGACGGATGGGTAAAAGTCATGATTACAGATTCCCAGACCGGAGAGGTGCTGATGGACTATGCGGGAAATCATGATACCTGGAGAAGGCCTTATCAGAATGGGGTAGGAGAACTGGATTATCCGGCCTGCTTTGACCAGTACAATCGTCCCAAGTGGGGAATCTACCGCAATGGCAAAAGGGATGTGGCGAATGGCCTGAAGGCTTCTCATATTGAATTCTGCGATCTGGTCCTGACCAAGAACGGAGAAAATGAGGAGTACTTTACAGGAATCGAAGTGAAGGAGCCCAACCGGCTCAACTATGTGGTGGGCGAGGAGCTGGATCTGACCGGTATGGTGGTGACAGCCACGTCAAATAATGCTCAGTCCAGAGTGCTGGCAGAAGGAGAATATGAGGTGGACGGTTTCGACTCCCAGGAGCCGGGAGACAAGACAGTATCCGTCACCGTGGAGACTGCCATGGGAGACAGGGTCTATCGCCTGGTAAAGCGGTTTACGGTTCATGTGACCGAGGATACCTTCCATGTAGAGAAAATCCGGGTGGCCAACCTGCCCGACAAGACCGAGTACTACATAGGGGAGGAACTGGACACGGAGGGCCTGGTGGTGAAAGCCGTCATGAAGGCCAGCTCCAGCAACGCCTCCTACGAGGAGACCATAGAGGATTATGACTTAAGCTACAGCTTTGACAAGGCAGGCAAATCTCCGGTCACAGTCACGTATGAGGAGGACTTTAAGGCCATCTTTAATGTGACGGTGAAAGAGGGTCAGGCGGTGGATAAGTCGGAGTTGAAGGCAGCAGTGGAAGAGTGCGGCCGGATTACCAATGACAATTACACCATGGCCAGCTGGAACCGGTTCTTAAAGGCCTTAGAGAATGCGAGAGAAGTGCTGGAGGACGAGAATGCCACAGAGAAGCAGGTGGAGAAGGCCTTAAAGGATCTGTATCGGGCCGTGGACAGTCTGAAGGAGAAAACCTGGTCCGACGACGATGACTCCGACGACGATTCCTACGATATGGGAAGAGAAGCCGCAGGGTCCATCCCGACGGAGAGCGGAGACTGGAGCCGGGATGCCAGAGGATGGCGGTTTAAGGATTCCAAGGGGGAGGATATCATTGACCGCTGGGGATACCTGGATTGGAATGGCACAGGAGGCTGGTACTTCTTTGACAAGGACGGATATATGATCACCGGATGGATGGAGTGGCAGGGAAAACGCTATTTCCTCCACAACCTGTCGGACAACACCATGGGACACATGTATACCGGCTGGCATGAGATCGACGGGAAATGGTATTATTTCAATCCCAGTCAGGGCGCAGACCAGGGCGCTATGGCCAGAGATACCGTCACACCCGACGGGTACCGGGTGGACGCCGAGGGAGCGTGGGTGAAGTAGCAGAGTAAAAGTGGCTGTAGTTATTGACATTGTTTTTGACTTTTCATATAATAAATAACAGCCAGATGATTGATTCAAATGATGAAAGCCTCTTGTCAGAAATGGCAGGAGGCTTAATTTGTCGGAAAGGTTCGGATATTCCATTATGCTGCATGCAGATAAAAGGGATTATAGGAACGGGTATTACAAACATTTTAGATTATACAAAAAACTGCATCAGGAGAACGGGGATCTGAACAGCAGAAGAATGATATTGATCTACAGCGTAGAGTGCGGATTAAAATATAAGCTGCTGGATAAGTGGAATGAAAACGACCCGAGAAATGTATTAGACGGCAAAGATGAAAAGAAAAAGAGTGTGTTAACATCCCACAATTTGGAGAAAATAATAAAGGAATTAGGACAGCAGGGAAATTTTAAATTTCCCCAGTTAGAAACGATACATAAGGATTTCGTGTCTTCCGAGTCCTATCATCAGCTTTATCGTTATTGTATCAGAACTCAGGAAAAGGACAGAGAAAAGGAAGAAAAGCTGGAGGAGACATTGAGAAATATAGCCGATTGGATTGAAGAAGGGATGTGAGTCTATGCTGTTGTATACCTGGAAAGATGTAGAGAGATACTTATTATTGAACAGAAAGCGTTGGGGGACAACGATTCTCGATATCGAGACTTATACAGACGAGCTGGTCATCAATTTGAGAAAAGAAGAGGATAAAAGCTTTGCTGAAAAGATACTGGAAGAATTGTTGGGGAAAAAATATGATGGGATTGAGAAAAAAATTTTTTTAGACTTGCAGGGGGAATATTTAACGGTCGGCTTTGACGTGCAGGAGGATACGAAAAAGTCTGCGGTGATGATTCCTCTTTTCAAAAATGTCCTGTATCAGCAATCAGCATATTATAGTGAATTGTTGGACAAGGAGCTTCCAGGAGTGCCGGTACTTGCCTTTCATTCCTACAAAGGCGGTGTGGGACGCACGTTATCGCTTCTGGCCTTTGTAAAGGCATGGTCCGTGCTCAAGGATTTAAAAAGTCCTAAAAGGCTTTTGATTGTAGATGCCGATATAGAAGCTCCGGGAATCACATGGCTCACATCGGGGCAGGAAGAGGCGGCCTTTAGCTTTTTAGACCTTTTGGAGATCACACAGGAAAAAGATCATGTGGAAGAAGTGATTGAGGCAGCGGCTGATAGACTCTCGGAGCTGACAATTAATATCGAGACAGACAAAAGTATGGTGGAACATATTGTGCTGCCTACCTATCGTTATATCGAGCAGCTGCTGGACATGTATTCGAGTCCGGAAAGCCTTGCTCTCAGTTATAATAAAAAATACATTTTAGCGGAAGTGCTGTCAAAATTGGGGGAACGGGTAGACGCAGAGATGGTATTAGTTGACTTGAGAGCCGGGCTGAGTGAGTTTTCTGCCCCGCTGCTCTTTGACCCCCGGGTTAAAAAATATCTGGTGACCTCGACATCCTACCAGTCTGTAAAGGGAACAGAGCTATTACTGCATCAGCTCAGCAAAGGACTGCCCTTAGATGGAAATTCCATCGTGCCGGAGATTTTGCTGACTATGGGCCAGGAACATGTCAATACTACGGATATGATCAGTCAGCTGGTGTCTGTTTATGATAAATATATATCAGATGAAAACCGTTCGATCACAGACAATCTTGTGACAGAACTTCCCTTTGCAAGTGAACTTGTACATTTAGAGTCTTTGCAGAAGATAATGAAGAATTTAAGCGGAAGGGATTTCTATAATAACATAGAAAAGATTGTCAGAAACAGTTATTGCGCCGGCAGTAGACAGAGTCAGAGGGCAGATGAACTGACGAGAGAAACCGCTGTAAAGAGGATTCATCGTCTGGCGGAGCGGCAGATCACTGCAGAGGGCAACGAGGCGCTGGAAGTATTGATGACAGAACCGGTTAAAAACCTGATAAAGAGATATCGAAACAGCGTTCCGAATACCGTGATTATGGGAGCGAAAGGGTCGGGAAAGACTTTTTTATACAGGGAAATTTTGAGAAAACAGTCCTGGGAAAAGTTTGTCGCTCACATGGATAAAAAGAGTTCAGGGGAGAGAAGCGCCTCGTCTGATGAAGACCGTATTTTTGCTGTCCCGCTGCTTGCTTCCGGCAATATCGGGGAACTTCATGAAATTTTGGAAAATGCCATAGAAAATTGTAATCATTTTCAAATGAATCATAAGATAAAAAAATCCGTGTACATTGATAACCGAGACAGTCTGTCCAGATATGCCAGGGAAACGCATGATTTGTTAGAGTGGAAAGAGATTTGGAAACATGTTATTTTGTCCACCTTTCATGAGGCTTACGACTCTCTAGAGGAGCTGGATGAGGCACTGGGGAGAAGAGGGGTTCGGATCGTATTTTTGGCAGATGGCCTGGAGGAGATCTTTCTGCAGACCATATCATCGGAAAACGAGAAAAATGCCGTTGCGGCCCTGTGCAGAGATGTAATCAGCGAGATCATGATCAAGTACACCCATTTCGGGTTGATGATATTTTTGAGAAAGGATATGGCAAGAGATTGTATCACAGTCAATTTTGAACAGTTCTATTCTCAGCATTCCCCGATGGAGCTGCAGTGGTCGGGCACAGAGGCACTAAGGCTGGTTATTTGGCTGGTCAATCAGGCAGTGCCGGGTTTCTACCAGGAAGAGGCACCGATCGAGATGGCTCCCCGAGAGGTAATTGACAGAACCCTTCAAACATTGTGGGGAGTAAAATTGGGAAAACCCACTTCCAATGAAGCCAACTCATCCCGATGGATCTTGGCTGCTTTATCTGATTTTAACGGACAGCTTCAGGCCCGGGATATCATCCGGTTCCTGGCAAAGGCGACAGAAGACACGGGCCGCCCGTTCTATGCTGACCGATATCTGATGCCCGCAGAGATAAAAAAAGCGGTGTCCAACTGTTCCATTGAGAAGATCAGTGAGATACGGCAGGAGATTAAAGCGCTGGAACCGATCTTTGACAAGCTGGAAAACGCGCCTTCCGAGAAAAAAATCTTGCCGTTTTACAGTGATACCTTTGATCTTACCCAGGCAGAAGAAAAAGTTATGAAGCAGGAGGGGTATCTGAGGATAGAAAATGATAAGCACTATCTGCCGGAGATCATAAGACATGCGCTGAAGTTTAAATACGGAAAAGGGGCAAGGCCGAAGGTACTTTCGCTGCTTCCCAAATAGAAAACAAAGCCGCTGACTCTGATCGCATGATCAGAGCCGGCGGCTTTGTCACAAGATTTTCTAATCTACAAACACAATCTTCCCGTTCTTCACCAGTTCCTTTTCCGGCGCCGGCGCCGCGTATCCCAGGGCGGCGATGCCGTAAGCCATATGATCGTCCGGGATGCCGAATCCCCGGAGCATTTCCCTTACCTTGGGATCGTCGCAGGCATCCCTCAGCTGGTTGATCCACACGGAACCGATGCCGAAGGAGTGGGCGGCCAGGAAGATGTTCTCCAAGGCGCAGGCATTATCATCCACGCCGAACCGGGCATTTCGCAGGTTGGTGGTGATGATGATGACCTGGGGCTCATACATGGTATAGTTGTCGCGGTTTAAGGCTTTCCCGATGGCCTCCGCCAGCTTTTGGATTTTGGAGCGGCTGCACACCACGGTAAACTGCCATGTCTGGCGGTTCATGGCGCTGGGGGCATACTGGGCGGCTTTCAGGATCTCGTCCAGTTCTTCTCTCGGAATTTCCCGGTCCTCAAAGGCGCGGACACTCCGCCGGGTCAGCAGGTTTTCCATCACAGCATTCATATCAGATACCTCCTCGTATTGGTTGTTATTCATGGGGAGGGGGATCTTTTTGCCCGGTTTTCCCCGCCCCGCGAACTGTAACTTCTATTGTAAACGGAATCAGGGAAAATGCAAGAGGAGAAAGGCAAGAAAGGCTTTACACCTTTTCATCTGCTCCCGTAAGGCGAGAGCCGAAACCGTCTGACATACAGCCTCTGGACCAAAATCGTGGTGGCGATCACGAAAAAGATCTCCAGGGCGCTGCTGATGATGCCTGCGATCACCAGCAGCAGGGCGCTGACGGCCAGGATGGCGGCCAGGCCCTGACGGTAGGGGCGCAGGGCCCGCCGGGCGGATAGAGAGAGTCCGGAGAGGCGCCACAGAATCAGGCACAGGCACAGGGCCAAAAGGACGGAGGAACTGAAGGCAAACACCACATGGAGGAAGGCCTGGAAGGGGACGGAGTCAGGCAGATAGGGGGTGGTGACGGCCAGCACGAGCAGGGAAAATGCCGTATAGAGAAGGAGGCTTTCTAAGGGGTGCCGGGGGAGGCAGGACAAAAGCCTTTTTAATACCACCAGATAGTAGATTCCGATGATGATCCCCAGCAGGAAAAAGGACAGACGGCGGCCGGGCCAGCTGCCGATGACCGACAGATTGGACGTAAACCAGTTGGTACCGCTGACAAACATCAGGGTATAGATGGGGATGACTGCATAGGCAGTGAGGGACAGTACCATAGAAATCTCCTTCCGTTTTTCCGATCTAGTTATCGTGTTCTATAGTATTTCCCCGGGATTCTTTCTTATCCGCAGATTCCGTCCGCAGGCCGTGCCTTATTTATCCAAAACCGAGAGAAGCCTGGATCCGATCTCTGTCCACGTAGTATAATGTGGGGAGAGACAGGAGGCTGTCTGCGGTATCCGGCTCCTCTTGCGGGACGGCAGATTTTTGTATATAATAAAACATGTTTGCCGGACAGGGGCAGGATACCGGAAGACGAAGAGCAGTCCGTGTATCCCGGACAGCCCCGCAATATGACAGGAGACAAGGAGATAGGGCTATGGAACTTCAGGCAGTGATGAACCTTCAGCTGATGATGTTTTTGGAGATCGCCATCGGCTGGTATTTGAAGAAGAAAAACCTGATCACGGAGGAGGGGAAGAAGGTTCTGACCGACTTGGTCATCGACCTGATCCTTCCCTGCAATATCATCCAGTCCTTTATGATCGAATTAAACGGTGAAATCCTTATGAAAGGCCTGCAGATTCTGATCATATCCATCCTCCTTCAGATCTTCTGTACCGCCGTCAGCGCCACCTGTTATAACCGGGTGGAGAGGAGGAAGCGGACGGTGCTTCAGTATGGGACCGTCTGTTCCAACGCGGGATTTCTGGGAAATCCTGTGGCAGAAGGGCTGTTTGGCCCCATGGGGCTTCTCTATGCATCCATCTATCTGATTCCCCAGAGGATCGTCATGTGGTCTGCGGGAGTTTCCTATTTTACAGAGAGCCCCAGCAGAAAAGAAGTGGTGAAAAAGGTACTGAGGCATCCCTGCATCATCGCGGTGGAGATCGGTCTGGCGCTCATGGTGATCCAGTTTCCTCTCCCCGACTTCTTGACCAGGACTCTGAAAAGTTTCAGCGGCAGCACCACGCCGGTTACCATGCTCCTCATCGGCTCCATTATGGCCGGTGCCGATTTAAGGACCATGGTGACTAAGGCCACGGCGGCATTTTCTCTGATCCGGCTGGCGCTGATCCCTCTGGCAGTGCTGGCAGGCTGTTTCGCGGCCGGTGTCGATTCCGTGGTGGCAGGGGTTTCCGTCATCCTTGCGGCGATGCCTGCAGGAAGCACTACGGCTATCCTCGCGGCAAAATACCATGGAGACGAGGAGTTTGCCAGCAAATGTGTGGTGCTTACCACGGTACTGTCCATGGCAGCGATCCCGCTGTGGAGCATGTTGATTTCCTGGATTTTTTGATTATGATAACTTTTTAACAAGAAAATTCCATAAATGCCAGGTTATTTTTGGTGAGTTTTGGCGAAACAGTTGAGATTGGTAATTGTGGAGAGGCATAATTTATGGTATACTTGGTGAGATGGCAGGAAGAAGAGGTACCACGTTTCTGCCAACGGATATCGAAAATGAATAGAAAGAGGGTTAACGAGATGGGATTGGCTACATTTAAAGGCGGCGTTCATCCGTATGAAGGAAAAGAACTGTCCGAGAATCAGCCGATTGAAGTCCTGATGCCGAAGGGGGAGCTGGTGTATCCGGTATCCCAGCACATCGGTGCGCCTGCGAAGCCATTGGTGAAAAAGGGCGACCAGGTTCTGGTGGGACAGAAGATCGCTGAAGCCGGCGGCTTCGTATCCGCTCATGTCATCTGTTCCGTGTCCGGCACGGTAAAGGCCATAGAGCCTCGCCGCATGGCCAACGGAAATATGGTGAATTCGATTGTGGTTGACAATGACGGCGAGTACAAGACCGTAGAGGGGATGGGAGCGGACCGGGATCCGTCCTCGCTGTCCAAAGACGAGATTTTAAACATCGTGAAAGAGGCGGGGATCGTGGGTCTGGGCGGCGCCGGATTCCCCACACACGTGAAGCTGGCGCCGAAGGATCCTTCCAAAATTGATTATGTCATCGTCAACGGTGCGGAGTGCGAGCCCTACCTGACCAGCGACTACCGGCTGATGCTGGAGGAACCGGAGAAGATCATCGGCGGATTGAAGGTGATCTTACAGCTGTTTGACCACGCCAAAGGCATCATCGGAATCGAGAACAACAAGCCGGAGGCCATCGCCAAGCTGACAGAGCTGGTGAAGGACGAGCCGAAGATCGAGGTATGTCCTCTCAAGACCAAATATCCCCAGGGCGGTGAGCGCACGCTGATCTACGCGGTTACCGGGAGAAAGGTAAATTCCTCCATGCTGCCCGCGGATGTAGGCTGTATCGTGGACAATGTGGACACGGTGCTCAGTATTTATATGGCAGTGTGCAAGACCACACCGCTTCTGAGAAAGATCATCACCGTTACCGGAGATGCTATCGCAAATCCCAAGAATTTCAATGTAAGGCTGGGAACCTGCTATCAGGAACTGATCGATGAGGCAGGCGGATTTAAGACAGAGCCGGAGAAGGTGATCTCAGGCGGTCCCATGATGGGACAGGCACTGTTCGATGTGACGATTCCGGTGTCCAAGACTTCCTCCGCCCTTACCTGTCTCTCCAAGGACCAAGTGGCAGAGATGGAGTCTACGGCGTGTATCCGCTGCGGCCGATGTGTGGCGGCGTGTCCGGAGAATCTGGTTCCCCAGAAGATGATGAGAGCGGCCAAACGCCATGATCTTGAGATGTTCCAGAAGTTAAACGGCATGGAGTGTGTGGAGTGCGGAAGCTGTTCCTGGGGCTGCCCGGCCAGAATTCAGCTGACCCAGGCCTTCAGAGAGATGCGCGCGGCGGTGAGAGCCGGCGCAAAAAAAGCGTAGGAGGGGTGAAACATGAATAAATTATTGAACGTATCATCATCACCTCATGCAAGAAGCAATGTGCTGACACAGAATCTTATGCTGGACGTGGCCATTGCCATGATTCCTGCGTCTGTGTATGGTGTATATCATTTTGGATTAAAGGCATTGTGTGTTTTGCTGGTGACGGTTGCAGGCTGTGTCCTCAGCGAGTATGTGTACGAGAGCCTGATGGGCCTGCCCATCACCGTCATGGACGGCAGCGCCCTGGTGACCGGTATGATCTTAGGGCTTAACATGCCGCCGGAGATCCCCCTGTGGATTCCTCTCTTGGGCGGAGTCTTCGCCATCATCGTGGTGAAGCAGCTCTACGGCGGTCTGGGACAGAATTTTATGAATCCGGCTCTGGCGGGAAGATGTTTCCTTCTGATCTCCTTTGCCGGCCATATGTCCGGTTCTGCCTTTAAGCTGGACGGCGTGTCAACAGCGACTCCCCTGGCGGTGATGAAAAACGGGGGATCCGTAGATGTGGCGGCCATGTTTGTGGGAAAGATCCCCGGGACCATCGGGGAGGTGTCCGTGATCGCCCTGCTTATCGGCGCAGCGTATCTGCTCTGTAAGAAGGTGATCTCCATCCGGATTCCGGCAGCGTATCTGCTCTCCTTCGCGGTGTTTGTATTCCTGTTCGGGCAGCATGACCCGGCCTTTGTGCTGGCTCATCTGTGCGGCGGCGGGCTGATCTTCGGCGCCTTCTTCATGGCGACAGATTATGTGACAAGCCCTATCACTCCCAACGGACAGATCGTCTTCGGCATCCTTTTGGGAGTTCTCACGGGACTGTTCCGTCTCTTTGGCGGCGCACCGGAGGGCGTGTCCTATGCCATCATCATCAGCAACCTGATGGTGCCGCTGATTGAGAAGGTGACCCTTCCCGTTGCGTTTGGAAAGGAGGGCAAAAAGGCATGAGTAAAGGTGGATTTATGAAAGACGCCCTGATCCTGTTTGCCATCACACTGGTGGCCGGAGCTTGTCTGGGCGGTGCTTACGAGATCACAAAGGGGCCCATCGAGGCGGCGGAGCTGGCGGCGAAAGAAGATGCCTTCCGCACGGTTCTGGCGGACGCGGATTCCTTTAAGCTGGACGACTATTCCGCGGCTTTGGAGAAAGCCAACACGGATGTGGCAGGCATGGATGATTTCGGCAATGTGCAGGTGGACGAGTGCGCTACCGGTGTGGACTCATCCGGAAATCCTATGGGATATGTGGTGACCGCCACTTCCGGCGACGGCTACGGCGGCAATATCACCGTATCCGTGGGAATCACCACAGAGGGCGAGGTCAAGGGAATCGCGTTTCTGACCATAGGAGAGACGGCGGGTCTGGGCATGAACGCGGACACTCCTGAGTGGAAAGGTCAGTTTGCCGACAAGACCGTGGAGCGCTTTAACGTAACCAAGGCCGGCGCCTCGGCCGATGACCAGATCGACGCCTTAAGCGGCGCTACCATTACATCCAACGCAGTGACGGGAGCAGTGAACTCGGCCCTCTATTTTGTGAACAGCTGCGTGAATCAGTAGGAGGTGGGAAACATGAATAAATGTATGGAACGTTTGTATAACGGCATTATCAAAGAGAACCCAACCTTCGTGCTGATGTTAGGCATGTGTCCGACTCTGGCCACCACCACCACCGCCGTCAACGGCGTGGGCATGGGTCTCACCACGACTGCCGTATTGATTTTTTCTAACCTTATTATCTCCTCTTTGCGGAAGATTATTCCAGACAGAGTGCGTATCCCGGCGTATATCGTCATCGTGGCGTCTCTGGTTACCATCGTTCAGCTGTTCTTAAAGGCGTATATCCCGTTTTTGGATAAATCCTTGGGAATCTTTATCCCGCTGATCGTGGTAAACTGTATCATCCTGGGACGCGCCGAGGCCTATGCGGCCAAGAACGGCCCTCTGGAGTCTGCTTTTGACGGCATCGGCATGGGGCTGGGCTTCACTCTGGGCCTCACCTGCATCGCCGTGTTTCGTGAGCTTCTGGGCGCAGGCACTGTCTTCGGGTTTACCATCATCCCGGAGGCTTACAAGATCGCCATCTTCGGGCTGGCCCCAGGCGCATTTTTCGTCCTGGCAGGTCTTACCGCTCTCCAGAACAAGCTGAAGATGCCGTCCGCCACCAACGGTTCGGCCTCCGGTTCTGTCCTCGCCTGCGGCGGGAATTGCATGAACTGCACCGGTTCCGCCTGTATGGCCAATCACGCTCAGCTGGAGACCAGACGTCTTCAGGCTCAGGAGGATGCGTTGGCCGCCAAGAAGGCAGATGTGGCACAGACACAGGCAGAGCTTTCCGCAAAACTGGATAAAAAAGACAATTAAGGAGGAGCGTAAAAGATGAAAGAATTGATTTTAATCGTTGTAGGCGCTGCTCTGGTGAACAATATTATCCTGAGCCAGTTCCAGGGCCTGTGCCCCTTCCTGGGCGTGTCCAAGAAGACGGATACCGCTGCCGGAATGGGTGCTGCAGTCATATTCGTTATTACTCTGGCCAGTTTTGTGACCAGCCTGATCTACAAATTTGTCCTGGATCCTCTTAAGATTACCTATCTGCAGACCATCGCATTTATCCTGGTGATCGCGGCTTTGGTTCAGTTTGTGGAGATGTTTTTAAAGAAAAGTATGCCTTCCCTGTATCAGGCCCTGGGCGTATTCCTGCCTCTGATCACTACCAACTGTGCGGTGCTGGGAGCGGCCCTGACCAATGTACAGAAGAAATACGGCATTCTGTTCAGTATTTTTAACGGCTTGGGAACGGCTGTCGGTTTTACACTTGCCATTATCCTTCTGGCAAGCATCCGCGAGAGCATCGAAGACAATGATATCCCGGTTAATTTTAAAGGATCCCCGATTGTCCTGATCACATCAGGTCTGATGGCCATTGCATTTATGGGATTTGCCGGACTGATCTAAGGAAGAGGAGGCAGCATATATGATGGGTTTGCTTATGGCAGCCGGCGTCATCGGTGCGATCGGTATCATTATCGGTGTACTGCTTGGAATTGCCAGTGAGAAGTTTAACGTAGAAGTTGACGAGAGAGAGATCTTGGTCCGGGCGGAGCTGCCGGGCAACAACTGCGGCGGCTGCGGTTTTCCCGGCTGTGACGGTCTGGCCAACGCCATCGCCGCGGGGACGGCCCCGGTAAACGGATGTCCTGTAGGCGGAGCCGATGTGGCTGACAGGATTGCCGCCATCATGGGTGTGGAGAGCGGCACCGCCGTCAAGAAGGTTGCTTTTGTAAAGTGTAAGGGAACTTGCGACAAGACCAGAGTTCAGTACAACTATTTCGGCATAGACGACTGCCGCCAGGTGTCTGTGGTTCCCGGCGGCGGCGAGAAGGCCTGTGCCTATGGATGTATGGGATACGGCTCCTGTGTGAAGGTCTGTGACTTTGACGCCATCCATGTGGTGGACGGCGTGGCTGTCGTGGACAAGGAGAAGTGTGTGGCCTGCGGCAAGTGCGTACAGACCTGCCCCAACCATCTGATCCAGCTGGTGCCCTACGACGCCAAGCATCTGGTTCAGTGCTCCTCCCATGACAAGGGCAAAGATGTGAAGGCCAAGTGTGACAACGGCTGTATCGGCTGTACTCTGTGTACCAAGCAGTGCGGGGACGATGCTATCCATATGGACAACAATGTAGCGGTCATCGACTACGAGAAGTGTACGAACTGCGGCAAGTGCGCGGCTAAGTGTCCTGTGAAGGTGATTTTGTAGGACAGGAAGCAGTTTTTCTGTCATAGGGGTCAAAATGCTGTTTGTCCCCACATCTTTATATCAGCAGCACGAGATTTAAGAACGGGCCAGGGTAGCATATCCTGGCCCGTTCTATGCAGTTACGTTCACAGGGGACCTGTGAGCCAATAACACGTTAAGCCGCCGGATTGAGGGTTATTTTTGTTGGCCTTGATGGGAAGGAAAAGGTGTGTTACACTTTATATCGAAAGGATTGGCTTGAGTGAACGTTTGAGGTGTGAAATGGGGTGGAATGATGGGAAGATATCTGAATAGTCCTGCAGCGTATATGACTTATGAAAAGATAGCCATAAATCCATATTTTGTGGATAAAACCACAGTGCTGGAAGAAATTATCCTGCTGGCTGAAAACTATAACAATTATATCTGCATTACCAGACCCAGACGGTTTGGAAAGACGGTGATTGCCAATATGCTGTCTGCATTTTTGATGAAAGGGCAGGACGGAGAACGATTGTTTCGCTCTTTAAGTATAAGAACTTCAGACATCTATCGCCAATACCTGAATCAATGTCAGGTGATACACATTTCTTTTAACGAATTGCCGCGAAAATGTACCGGTTATGAACAGTATATAGAATCCATTGAAAACCGTCTAATCTCTGATTTGATAAAGGAATACCCCCAGATTGAGATCGATGAGGACGACTCGCTGTGGAGTATTCTCTTTACAATTTGTGTGGAGACAGGAGAACAGTTTGTTTTTGTGCTGGATGAGTGGGATTATGTCTTTCATCAGAACTTTATGACGGATAATGATAAAAAGAAATATCTTTCTTTTCTTTGAAACCTTTTAAAAGACAAGCCCTATGTACGCTTTGCCTATATGACGGGGATTCTCCCCATCGCAAAATATTCCAGCGGGTCGGAGCTGAACATGTTCTGGGAGTACACCATGACCAATGAGGCACGTTTCAGCGACAGCTTCGGATTTACGGAGAAGGAGGTGGATCTGCTGTTTCAGCGCTATCTGGCCAGAAATGACTTCCCCCGGCTTACCAGAGAGGGCCTGAAGGATTGGTATGACGGCTATCACACGTTTGGCGGAGGCAGGGTCTATAATCCCAGGTCCGTGGTGGCGGCTCTATCCAATAATAATTTGGGAAATTACTGGACCAGTTCAGGACCGTATGACGAAATCTACTATTATATCGAGAAAAATGCGGCCGATGTAAGGGCAGACTTAGCTCTGATGGTGTCGGGGGAAGGGGTAAGATGCAGGGTTCAGGAATATGCGGCCACATCCATGAATCTGCAGACGCGGGAGGAGATTTTTTCCGCTATGGTGGTCTATGGTTTCCTCAGCTTTGACAACGGGTCTGTGTCAATCCCCAACCGTGAGCTGATGAGTCAATTTGAGGTGCTGTTGAGGAAAGAGAAATCTCTTGGCTATGTGTATCGTCTGGCAAAAGAATCGGAGCGTATGGTGAGGGCGACCCAGATGGGAGATACCGAGACCATGGCAGAGATTTTGGAATATGCCCATGACACAGAAACGCCTCTTTTGAGCTACAACAGCGAGACGGAGCTGTCGGCAGTGGTGAATCTGGTCTATCTTGCCGCCAGAGATGATTATCGTGTGGAGAGGGAGGATAAGGCGGGGATCGGCTATGTGGACTTTATCTTTTATCCGGAGCGGGACCGAAGCATGGACTGTATGGTTCTGGAGCTGAAAGCAGACCACACGCCGGATGAGGCCATTCGACAGATCAAGGACCGGAGGTACACGGAGAAATTTCGGGGAAAGACAGCAGAAGAGCCGAGATACACCGGAAGGATCCTGTTGGTGGGAATCGGTTACAACAAAAAGGATAAGATTCACCGCTGCAAAGTGGAAGTGCTCCCGGCAGATCAATAATCACATAAAAACGGCTCACGGAAGAATCGGATAAGCGTTCCGTGGGCCTTTTCCATAGTTTTCATGCAGAGTTGATATCAGTGCGGCCGCCTAATGAAAGGTGTTGCCGCCCTATTCTTCCTCTCCCACGATCTTGGCGATCATCTGGTTAGGCAGGCAGACGATCATCTCTCCGGAGCGGTTCACCTTTCCCTGGTGGATACACACCTTGTCCGGGCAGGTGGCATCGGAGATGTACGCCCCACCATCTTCTATGATCAGGGTGTTGGTTCCGCCATTGTAGCCCTTTATGACAAATTCACCGTCTTTGCTCAGATCCAGTTCCTCCACCATGATTCCGTCTACGGTTACTTCCACAATGACTGCCGGTTTTCGGTTCATGATCCGATTGCCGATGTAGAATCCTCCGGCGATCAGGATAAGGCTGACTGCCAGTATCAGGTCGCGCAGGGCTGTCTTGTCTTTTATCATATCAGATTCACTCCTCATGTAATGTGTAATACAGCACCTAAGAGTATAGCATAATTTGTTATCAGCTGCAAGGCTGATGTCTGCGAGCGCTGTGTGGGCTTGGAGGTTTCTCTTATCGCTGCGGTTATGGCCGGTGTAATCTTCCGTTATATCATCAAATGGTCAGACAGCAACAAATAGTCGGTAACTAGCCTGTGGAAATAAGCCCTGCCACTCCAAAACAGAGAACAGAAAAGGCCCCGGAGATTGCCGCTCCGGGGTCTTTCGTCGCTTGTACGACTTAATATCAGCTTCTCTTTGTGCCAAAAACTACAGATTTTGGTTCAAATTTGGGATTGGAAAAGATGAACAAAAAAACCAGACAAAAAAGATGGATTTGTATTGACTTTTTGTGAATTTCATAGTAATCTTATAGACGTTTCTTATAGAAGATCAGATTGGCCAAAAAGTGTAGTTTTTGGTACAGCTGACAAGGCCTGATGTCATGAGAGGATAGGGATCCGTATGCCTCCATGGCATATTGTTTACAAACAATTAACTTCAAATAATAAAAATAATTAGAAGAAAAGTGAAACGAGATGTGGACGAAATCCACATCATATGTCTCTGCAATTATCTTAAAATAATAAAAATTATCAGGAGGTAAATAGATTGCCGGAACATGATTTGGATTCGAGAAGTTTAATAGACGGTTTTATACGAAGCCGTGCGGCAGGTCACGGTCTGGACCGGCGTACAGAGAAAGCATACCGCCTGGATTTAGAGCATTTTTATACCTGGGCAGAGCAAAAGAGTATGGAACAGAGAGGGACTGAGAGAAGCGCCGCCAGGGCGAAGCAGGCTTCTGTCGAGGTTATGAACAGCTGGGAAGACTGGATGGAGGCTTATCTGAATTACCTGAACAGAGAAAGAAACTTAAGCGTTTCCACCATTTACCGAACGAACAAAGTCCTTGGATATTATCTCTCCTACCTGGTCAAGCAGGGGGTGATCTCTGGCTGCCGCTCATTGAGGCCTATAGAGGGGCTGGCTGAGAAGAAGACAGAGCCGTCACAAAATCTGCTCTCAAGAAGAGAGGCCGATGGGTTTTTCGAAGCCATGAGGCGGGAGTACGAAGGGCTGGACAATGATTTCCGCAGGCGTATCTGCCTGAGGGACATGGTGATGATGGAACTTCTCTTTTATCACAGGATCGAGATCAGCGAGCTTCTGAGGCTGGAGATCCAGGACTATGACCGGGAAGAAGGAACTGTCATGATCCGGAGAAAGCGAGGAAAAGACCTTACCATTCGTCTTTTCTCCCAGGAACTTCAAAAGAAGATGGGGATGTGGCTGGAGGAGAGAAAATCCTTTCAAAAGGCAGGAGAGTACCAGGATCGTCTCATTTTATCCAAGTTGGGGAAACCATTGTCCATGGAGATGTTTATTCGAATCTTTGACAAATACAGGAGGCTGGCAGGGATTGAAAAAAAGCTGACACCGAAAGACTTAAAGGACAACTGTATGAAACAGTATGCCAGAGAGCTGGTGATGGAGAAGTGGGGATAAGCCGGATGGGAGAGTTTGTACACAGAGCAGATAAAACCAAGATCCCCACATGCAGGATCATGGGAGTGGATATCGCGGCTGTCGACATGGACTGGCTGCTTCGATTCACGGATGAAAATATCAGACAGCTTTCCGGGGATTACATGTGTGTATCCAATGTACATACGGTCGTCACAGCCTCTGAGGACCCTGCTTATGAGGCGATCCAAAACGGCGGGATCATGGCCATTCCTGACGGGGGTCCTCTCTCCTCTGTCGGCAGAAAACGGGGGTTTCGGAACATGCAGCGGACTCCCGGCCCTTCTTATATGGAAGAGATCTTCAAACTCAGCGGGAAAATGAGGTATCGCCACTATTTCTATGGATCTACAAAGGAAACACTGGAGAGATTGAAATCTGCTCTCCAAAGCAATTATCCCTGGATCCGGATTGTGGGTATGTACAGCCCGCCCTTCGGGCCTGTGACAGAGGCAGAAGACGCCCGGATCACCCAGAGGATCAATGAAGCTGGGGCCGATTTTATCTGGGTTGGGCTGGGAGCACCGAAACAGGAGCGATGGATGGCAGACCATCAGGGAAAGGTGGAGGGGTTTATGGTCGGAGTCGGAGCCGGGTTCGATTACTTTGCGGGAAATATCAGGCGGGCTCCGGAGTGGATGCAGAGGCATAATCTGGAGTGGTTTTACAGACTTTTGCAGGAGCCGGGGAGGTTATTGGGGAGATATCTTCGAACCAATACGAAATTTCTCTGGTATACATATGTAAAAAGGAATTAGGATCGCTGTTGCCGGTTCTAAGACGGAGGAGATAGTTATGGAGATTGCAGCAAACAGAATGGATCGAGGGTTCTATCAGTATCAGGATGAATTTGAGAAGAAGGCATTGGAGATTCTGCGTTCAGGGTGGTATATCCTGGGAAAGGAAGTCAGTTTTTTTGAGGAGGAGTTTGCTGCATATACGGGAGCAAAGTATTGCGTCGGATTAGCCAGCGGGCTGGATGCCCTGTGGATTGCTTTCAAACTCTTAAACATCAGGAGAGGGGATGAAGTAATCGTCCAGGGCAATACCTATATTGCCAGTGTTATGGGGATAACGATCAATGGAGCGACTCCTGTTTTTGTAGAACCAGATCCATATTTTGGAATTGATGTTGATAAGATCGAAGAAAAAATAACGAATAAGACGAAAGCAATTTTGGTCGTTCATCTCTATGGAGTTGCTTCTAAAATGGATCGGATTGTTGAGCTGTGTAAAAAATATAACCTTCGTCTGGTGGAAGATTGTGCACAGTCGCACGGAGCCTGTTTTCATAGTCAAATGACAGGTACTTTCGGAGATGTGGGCTGCTTTTCCTTTTATCCTTCCAAAAATCTTGGGGCCTTCGGAGACGCAGGCGCGGTGGTCGTAAATGAGAAGCAGTTAGCCGATGATTTTAGAATGTTCAGAAATTATGGCAGCGAGAAACGTTATTACAACAAAGTAGTCGGTGCAAACTCCAGATTAGACGAACTGCAGGCGGGATTTTTGAGGGTTCGGCTTACTCACATGCGAGAGTTGACAGAGGAAAAGATACGGATTGCAAAGAGATATTCCGCTCAGATCAGCAACCCTGTCATTCAGCTGCCAAAGGTGCCGGAAGGGTCAAGCTGTGTCTGGCATCAATACGTAATCCGATGTGAGGAGAGGGATCGATTGATAGAATATCTGAATGGAAAGGGTATTCATACGATCATCCATTATCCGATTCCGCCTCATCTCGCGGAAGCATACAGATATCTTGGGCATCAAGAAGGATTTCTTCCAATCACGGAACATTTAGCGAAAACCGTGCTCTCCATCCCTCTCTACAATGGGATGCTGGATGAAGAACAGGAGTATGTGATTCAGGCTGTCAATAAATTCAGATAAGGAGAAGACAAACGATGACATTAGAAGAACGATGTCCTGTACTGCAGTTTGCTGATTTGGGTGACGAGAGAGGAAAACTTGTGGTCATCGAAGGCGGGATGGCCATTCCTTTCCAGATTCGGAGAGTGTTTTATATCTATGAGTCAGACTCGACGGTGGTGCGTGGACAGCATGCCAATAAGGAATCCGAATTTGTACTGATCAATGTAGCCGGAAAGAGCAAGGTGAGGATCACAGACGGAAAGGAAGAATTTATCGTTCAGTTGGATAAACCGATGATGGGAGTCTATATTCCCTCAATGATCTGGAAGGATATGTACGATTTTTCAGCGGATTCGGTTCTTTTGGTGCTTGCAAGTACTCACTATAACGGAAAAGAATATATCCGTGATTACAAGGACTATTTAACAGAAATGGAGAAAATGAGATGATAAACTTTTGTACCTTGTTTGACAGTTATTATCTGGATAAAGGGATAGCATTGTACAAATCTTTAGAAAAGGTCTCTGACAATTTTTCTTTATTTACATACTGCTTTGATGACCGGTCCTACGAGATATTAAAGGGAATGAATTTTTCGCATATGATTGTACATCATCACAGCTGTTTTGAGACACCGGAATTGCTGGGAAAGAAGAGGGAGCGATCAAAAGCGGAATACTGTTGGACATGTACTCCTGTAATCATAGACTATACTTTGAAAAATCATGAGATTGACAGCTGTACCTATATCGATTCAGACCTCTATTTTTTTGATGATCCACAGATTCTCTTTGACGAAATTCACGCTGCAGACGCAGATGTGACTATTGTGCCCCATAGGTTTAAAGATAATGCATATGGAAAAAAGCTGGAGAAGAGAAATGGAAAATATTGCGTTCAATTTAACTATTTTCGGAAGAGTGAAAACGGCCGAAAGGTCTTGGAATGGTGGCGAGATCAATGCCTGGAGTGGTGTTATGATATTCCGGAGCCAAACAGGATGGGGGATCAAAAATACTTGGATCAATTCAAGATCCTTTTTAAGGGTGTGTATGAGTTAGAACATTTAGGTGGGGGAGTGGCACCCTGGAATTTGGAACAGTATGCCATAACTGTTTTGGACGGAAAAAGGATTCGGATGTGTGATGATTCAGGGAAAGAGTTTCCTCTGATCTTTTACCATTTTCAGAATATCAGATATCTGTCCGGAAGAAAAGTGAACATTAAATCGCAGACAAAGGACCAGAAATTGAAATATACCATATATATTCCGTATATGAGAGAAATAGAACATATTCGAAAAGTTCTTGTCAGAGATTATGGGGTAGATTTTAGTCCAGACAGATTGGTCAGATCAAGCAACCTGATCATGGGATTTTTACAGAGACATTTTGCTGCTCTGAAGATAAAGTATCTTTCAGATGTTATAGACTTAGAAAAGTTAAATGATTATTTCTATTAAGTGAGGAATCTTAAGTGAAGCTGGGGATAGTTGAATTGTACTGCGGTTCATCTGGTAAAAAGGGATTTTATAATAGTCAGGAAATAGGCCTCGCAAAGGCGATGAAAAAGTTAGGATATGACGTTTACATTTTTTATCCTGGCAGAGATATTTCCAGACCAAAGGAGGAACCTGTAGAAAAGCAGATACAGATTATTTATACGCCCGCAAAAGTATTTGGAGTTCATTCAAAATACGATTGGAACATACTGCTGGAATACCAAATAGAGATTGTCCAAGTCGGAAGTGATAATCAACTGTTTGCCCCGGATGTAATCCATTTTTGTGCCAGGAATCGAATCCCTGTCTACTGTTATATAGGAACAACAGCAAGTGACTCAAAAAATAAAGTCAAGAGAAATTTGTTGAATGTTTTATATCAGAGAAATATTAGATGTTATAAAAGGCATAAATGTTTTGTAAAGACTCCGTCTGTAAAAACTCAGATGGCAAGGCAGGGAATAAGAAATGTGGAGATTGCTCCAGTGGGGTTGGACTTGGATATCATACCATCGATACATAAGACGAAAGAGAAACTTCGTATGGAATTAAAAATCCCTGAAAATAAAGCCGCACTTCTATTTGTTGGAAGAATGGATGGATATAAGAGGCCTCTCGACGCAATAGAGCTGATGAATTCTCTGGGAGAAGATTTCTATTTGATTATGGTAGGCACTGGAAATCTGAACCGTCAGGTAGAAGAAAAAATTCGCAGCTCTCCTTACAAAGATAATATTCGGCGGATTAGTCAGATGCCAAATTATGAAATACACCAGTATTATTTGGCGAGTGACTTCTTTTTAAATTTTAATTCTGATGAAATATTTGGAATGAGTATATTGGAAGCAATGTATCAGGGGTGTACGGTTTTGGCCTGTCATGCGCCCGGCCCGGATTCCATCATTGAAAACGGAATTTCCGGATATCTGGTAGATACGGGGGCTGATATGAAGAGAATTATCTTGTCCGGTGTAAAGCTGGATAAAAACAATGTCAGGAGAAGGGTGACCGAGAAGTTTTCCTGGGAGCAGACGGCTTGGAAGTTCGATGGGTGGATAAAACAAAACAGTTACTCTTCAAGGAAGGCTGACAAAGGAGAATAATGGTCAATCATGCGGATATTGGGATTGCTGACCTGCTTTAATAGGAAGGAAAAGACGGTTGGAGTAATAAATAAATTGGTGGAAGGAAATTCTAATATACAGTTTTATTTTATTGTTGTTGATGATAATAGTAACGATGGAACAGCAGAGGCCTTAAAGCAATTTGACTGTGTGAAAGTTTTACACGGAGAAGGTTCACTCTTTTACAGTGGAGGTATGCGAGCTGCAATTAATGCTGCGAGAAAGGATAAAAAGTCATATGAATATGTACTGCTATTTAACGATGACGTGGAATTCTTTCACAGGGCAATAGAAACCCTCGCTGGTCGAGAAAAAAATTGTATTTGGGTAGGTCCTGTATGTGATAGAAATAAAATCTTATCCTATGGGGGAATTGAGAAAAAGTCTGATTGGATTCCAAGGTTTAAGACTGTTAAAGCTGAGAAAGAGAAAGGAAAAATTGTCGATACATTCAATGCCAATTGTGTCTTGATTCCGTGGAATCTGTTTTTAAGATTAGGAAATATTGACCCTGTATACACACACGCATTAGGCGATTTTGATTATGGCCTGTGTGCAAAAAAAATGGGAATAAAAATAAAAGTCTCATCTGATTATGTCGGAATATGTAATGACAATCCGGTGGCCGGAAGTTGGAATGATAAAACGCTGCCGAGAATGACGAGGCTGAAATTAAAAGAATCACCAAAGGGATTGCCTGGGAAAGAATGGTTTCATTTTTTATATAAAAATTATAATCTGATCACTGCGCTTGGTTATAGCATATCACCATATGTTAGAATTTTATTAAAAAAGTGATCTGTATATACCTGTGACTGTTAGGTTTTGAGGAAATACATTATGAAAAATTTTATCAAAAAGATATTTCGAATATCAGATACGTTATATAATTTTATGGTTTTAAGATATCGCCAGGTTCAATACGGAAGAAATTTAAAGATACTTGGCAAGATCTACTGTGTATCGAATCGAAGAGATGGAATTATTATAGGTGATAATGTCAGTATAAATTCCAGTTTAGAAAGCAATCCGATCGGAGGAGACAGAAGGACGATTTTATTTGCGAAGGGCTGCGGTAAAATAAGAATAGGGAACAATTGCGGAATATCAAATTCTACATTATTTGCAGCGGCTTCAATTGAGATCGGAAACGATGTACTGATTGGCGGAGGAACGAAGATATATGATACGGATTTTCATTGGTTGGATTTTCATAGGAGAATGAAAGAACCGGGTGGAAACAGCAAACCGGTTATCATCAGAGACGGTGCATTCATTGGCGCACATTGTATTATATGTAAAGGTGTAACCATAGGAGAAAGGAGCATCGTCGGCGTGGGAAGCGTTGTGACGAAAAATATTCCATCAAATGAGATTTGGGGTGGATGTCCCGCTAAAAGGATAAGAACCGTTAGTGGTGATGATATCGGGGAGGATTGATTTGGACTATAGAGTTTGCAGATCTATAAAGCAGTTTATCAATAGAATGAGGGTGGGGAAGAAATGCAGATTTGGTCATAATGTCATTATTGATTCACACTGTGTATTCGAGGGAAATAACAAATTGACAGATGATGTAACCTTTTTAAATTCCCAAATAGGCTATAGCTCTTATGTCGGCGATAATTCTTTTATAAAGAACACCTGCATAGGCAGGTATTCTTGCATTGCCTCTGATGTTATAACCATTGCAGGAAATCACCCTGTCAATTATGTTTCTATCCATCCTGCGTTCTATTCTTCTGAGAAAGACGGCGAACTCAGCTATGTAGAAGAAGATAAATTCCCGGATTTTAAATATATTGATCCCACTCATAAGATTTCTATTCTAATAGGAAGCGATGTCTGGATAGGGAGCAGAGTAACTATTTTAGAGAACGTGAGAATAGGGGATGGGGCTGTCATTGGAGCCGGGGCAGTGGTTACAAAAGATGTTCCTCCCTACGCGATTGTGGGAGGAGTTCCTGCCAGGATTATCAGATACAGATTTTCTGATGAAATAAGAAGGCAGCTACTTGAATTTAAATGGTGGAATCGGGAAGAACAGTGGCTCAGAGATCACGGGGAAAGTTTTTCTGATGTTAATGATTTTATAGAACAGCTTCGGCAGGTGGATTTGTCATGTCAAAAACACAAATAAAGGAATTTTTGGTCTATAGGGTAAAACAAAAGGTCCGTTTGTACAGAAAATTAAAAGACAGGAAATTATGTCCAAGGTGGATTTCGTATAGGACGTTAAAGACAGAGAGAGATAAATTTGATCGGCTGATTAGCAAACTTACTGATGAGATAAAAAGGTTTCAGCTGACGGACGCACTTACGGTGGGCATGGGGACCGTCCAATTATCCGGCTTTCGCCTTCTCAGTTATAATGGGGATTTCCTTGGAAAAGTGATTGAAAAGGACGGACATATCTATCGGGGAATCTATAAAGAGAGCTGTTCTTATTTTGAGAGATTGTGGAAGAGCGGAATCTTACAGGTTTTGGCTCTGCACGGGTATATACCGGAGACATCTATAACCGATTATTTTACAGAGGAATATCCGATCATCATAGAACATCAGAGAATTTCGATCTCCTCCTCGAAGATGTGGAACTATGAAATGATCAAGGATGCCTGCATTATGATGACTGTGATTCAGAGGGTTTGCAACGCATTCGGATTTAAGTTACATGACGGACATTTGAATAATATTACGTTTGATAACGGACGGTGTGTGTTTATCGATATTGGTTCTTTTGTCGTCGACGACGGATTGCACCTGGGACAAAGTCTGACAGTTGTCTTTGCAGGACTTTATCGATTGCTGTTTTGGAATCTGGACAACAGTATCTTGAAACGAATTCAGGTTTATGACGAAAAAAATAACGAGATCTGGATTGCACCGATGTACTATGATACGGATGCGCTTGAATATAAGCATATGCGGAGTAAATTCATGAGATATCATGTACTTCACAGCGCCCCGCTCTATAATCTGCTGGTTCAGAAAATTTTTTATTTATATGATGTCCGTCCTGAGTATATATCCATTCTCTTCAATAATAAAAACTTAAGGGAAGAGAAAGGGGCTGTTGGTATTATGAAAGAGGCAGACAGAGATATAAAAGAAGTGATCTCCGGTATTAAAAAGATAATTCCGGAGATTGAGTCCTGTACAGATATCGGTGGAAATTTTGGGAATCTGGCGGAAGCCATATACCATGAATTTAAGGTCAAAGTCATTGCCGCGGATTATCGCGATAGGGATTCGGAGATAGCCTACTGCCGACTGAGAGAAAAACAGATTCCTATAAATACCTTTTTGTACAATTATATTTATGGCGCCGATGAAGAGAGCAGAAACTGTGTTATGGCGGACCTGGTAACTGCCGTTGACATTACCAATCATGCAGAGATCTATCAGGCCTGGAAGGTGGATTCTCTGATCAATTCCATTTCAAAGCTATCAAAAAAGTATTGCTGCATCACTTGCCATGAAAGTACGGATCAGGAGAAGGGCTTATCCGCAGTCAGGAAGGCTTTTGGGAACTTTTTTGATATTTGCTACGAAAAAGAATTTGATCTTTCTGATGGGGAAAAGGCTGTTCTGCTGTTGGGGAAAAGAGGCTGTAGCAAGGAGGAGCACCGTGACAATGAGACTGAGAATATCATATAAATATCTTTTTGAATATGTTTCGCTGCTGGTTATGGTGGGAGAAGTTCTCTATATATGGTCTTTCACCAGACACCTTTACTATGTGGTTATTTTCATCTTATCATTTATTATCGCTGCCAATTATGGAAGAAGCCTGTTGAGAAATCGGTATGCCCTCTTGATACTGGCGAGCCAGATCTGGGTGACCTGCTCGGATTTTTTAAACGGGGAAGTCCATAAAGAAAATATATTTCGATTTCTGTCTATATTCTCTCTGATGTGTCTCATCAACCATCATTTAAAACAAGGTGATCGCTATATCCGGACAATGCGTAATTTCTTTCTGGGACTGTCTGCAGCTGATATTGTTTTGGTGTTTTACGACCTTCTGCACGGAACTTACAGCAATGCAGATATCGGACTCTTAGGGCATAAGAATTATCATATGATTATCTATCTGATTGCGGTGGGTTTATCTGTATATTGTATGGAAAAAGAGCATAAAAAACAGAAAGGTTTTCTGTTTATCAGTGTACTTTTTTTGACGGTTATGATAATGGCTCTTAAATCGTCTGCATCTGGGGTTGCTGCCGCGTTTTTTTTACTTTGCCTTATCTTGATGCCCAATGGGAAAAGTTCTGTTTTTAATCTATATTTCGTTTTAATTGTTGATGCGATTGCGTTTTATTTTGTTATCTATAGACAGTATATTGGAAGACTTCTTACATTTTTGTTATTAAAGATGGGGAGGGATGTGGGATTTACAGGGCGAAGTGATATGTGGCTGGCAGGATTTGATAAGATGAGAGAGATGCCTTTTTATGGATATGGCAATAATGTGACGGTTTCCTTTTTGGATTCAAGAGACCATCTGCTTGTAAATCATGTACATAATTTTATTTTACATTTACTCATTAGTGGGGGATGGGTGTATCTGATTCTAAATATTTTGATTTTTCTGTATGCCGCCTATTATTTAAAGAATGAAAAATCGGAATTGGGTAAAATTGTATTTTTACTGATTACAGCATATCTGGTTATTGGACAGACTGAAATTTTGGTTGGAATTAATAATATGCTCTATCCACTGTTGTATATGACAATATGTATAAAGAAGAATAGAGAAACTTATGTGTAATAAAGAGGAAAAGTAAATGAAAAGACATGGTATATTTTTTGTGAATTATATTTCTGATAAAATTCGAAAAAAGAAAATGAACCAAATGGGACGGGAACAGTATCTATTGAGCCTTCCTTCTTATAATGGAAAAAAAGTCCTGGACAGCAAAGGTTCTAATCAAATTATAAAAGATAGAATCAAATCAGGAAAGCCATTTATGGCAGGACGATTTGGAGCAACAGAGTTGAATGCAGTAATGGTATTTGACTTTGAGATCCAGTCAAAATATGAAAAAACTCTTTCACAATTGATGGAGTGGTCCGGTTTCTTTCCAAAAGATATCTCAAGCGGCTGCCAGTTTAAGAATTTAATGATAAACTCCATCGGGGCTACAGACTTTATGGGAATATGGAATCTGCCATTTGAGCGATATTATCTGAAAAAATATGCAGATAAACATATGAACATTACGGATTTATCAAATTTAAGGCCCTGGAAGCACCCCGAATGTCCATGGACGGAAGCGCTTGAACATAAAAAAGTTTTAGTAATTCATCCATTTGTAAATTCGATTTACAGACAATACCAGAGGCGGAATGAATTATTTCCAGACACAAAGATCCTTCCGGAATTTGACCTGACTGTCTTAAAAGCAGTCCAGACAATTGCGGGGGAGAAGGACTGCAGATTCCAAACATGGTTTGAAGCATTGAACTGGATGTATGAACAGTCAATGAAGATTGATTTTGATATAGCTATTTTGGGCTGTGGAGCTTACGGATTTCCTCTGGCGGCTATGCTGAAGAGGGAGGGAAGACAAGTCATACATCTAGGGGGAGCAACACAGTTGCTTTTTGGGATTCGAGGCAAGCGATGGGATGAAAATCCCCATGAACAGGAAATAAGAAATTTTTATAATGACAGCTGGATATATCCGGAGAGTTCGGAGAGACCTGCAAATGCACAAATGGTAGAAGACGGATGCTACTGGTAGACAGTTCAAAGGAGATAAATAATATGAGGATCATGGTTGATGTAGTAGAAGGGTTTGGAAACCAACTTTTTTGTTACTGTTTTGGGTACGCTCTTTCAAGAGAAAAAGGGGCCAGATTAATGATTGATACAAGTATGCAGGATAATAGGATCACAAGAGAATTACAATTATTAAATTTACAAATAAAATATGATGACAGAATTTTTTATAAATATAAAAAGGATATGATTAATCGCGCAGTTTTTAATAAATTGAGAAAACGTCGGATGATAGGTTTCAATACAAAAATTTATCTGGAAAAGGAACCTACCCAATATGATGAGGGGGTATTTCATATTACCGGTGATACATATTTTCGGGGATATTGGCAAAATGAAAAATACTTTATTAAATATCGTGAGGAATTGATGAAAATTCTGGTTCCTGTCGAAAGACGTCCGCCAAATGTGGAGATTTTACTATCTGAAGTAAAAAACTGCAATAGTGTTGCTTTGCATGTTCGAAGAGGAGATTATCTAAAAAATGGAAGCCAAATTAAGATGAATTATTATGATGAGGCTGTCAAGAAGTTAAAGGACATAATCCATGATGAAAATATTGTCATATATGTCTTTTCCGATGATTTAGAATTCTGCAAGAATTACTTTAACGAGTACGAAGGAGGGAATGTGCGCTTTTTGCAGTATGAATCTGAAAATAAGACATTTGATGATTTCCTTCTCATGAGCAATTGCAAACATATCATCACAGCAAACAGTACATATAGCTGGTGGGCAGCATGGTTAAACCAGAATGAAAAGAGATGCATCATTTGTCCGGAGGCAGGAATGTGCAGAGGAGATTTCTATCCGGAGGACTGGCACAGAATACGATGTGAAAAAGAGGGATGATATGCGGGAAAGTTATCAAAGAGTTTTCAGCAATATGAGTTGGCTGATAGCAGGAAAAATCTTAAATATGATTCTGCAGTTTATTGTTGCACTTGCCACTGCAAGGTATCTAGGACCGTCAAATTTTGGCCTTATTAACTATGTAGCTGCCTACATCAGCTTTTTTTCTTCTGTCGCCTCGTTAGGTCTTTCGGTTATTGTAATTAAGGAAATTTCATTAGGGAATTCAGACAGCAATGAGATAATTTGGACAGCTATCTGGATGCGCTTTATAACAGCTATATGTTCTGCCACCTGTATTATTGTGTTAATGTGGATTACTAATGGTAAGGACATCAGACTTGTTCAAATTGCGCTGTTAGAGTCCGTATCAATTGTATTTAGTGCATTTGACACGATCAACTATTATTTTCAGGCTAAACTACTTTCAAAGTGGAGCAGTATAGCAGGTATACTGGCCTATGTTGGCATGTCTTTTTATAGAATCGTTTTATTGATCAGAGGGGCTGACATCATATGGTTTGCCTTTGCAACATCAACAGATATGATTCTTTTGACAATATTTCTACTGATATTTTATATTAAATGTGAAGGCTTCAGGCCAGTATTTAATCGGAACCTTGGTAAAAATTTGTTAAAGCAATCTTATCATTACTTAATTTCAGGGCTTATCACGATATTATGTGCACAAATAGATCGAATCATGCTAGGACATATGCTTGATAACAGTTCTGTTGGGCTGTATTCAGCGGCATTGTCAATTTCATCTCTCTGGTCGCTGATTCCATCTGCATTTATTCAATCTGTAATCCCTCTTTTATATGATCTGGCAGCGAAAAACTATCAAGTATACTTAAGAAGGCTCAGACAGACTTATGCCATGATTTTTTTGCTTAATACAGTATATTCAGTATTTTGTACCATTTTTGCCCGTAATATTATTTTGCTATTATATGGGGAGGAATACTTAGGCGCGATTGAAGCATTAGTGATTGTTGTATGGTATTATGGGATATCTACAATAGGCACTTTAAACGGAGTATATCTTGCCAATGAACATAAAAACAGATATATTAAAAAATTTTTCTTTGCAGGCTTTATTGTAAATATAGTTCTGAATATGATGATGATCCCAAAAGCGGGAATTGTTGGTGCTGCTTTTGCCACTTTAATTACACAAATAGTAATTCAGGTGATAATGCCGTTAACTTATGAAGATACCAGAGGACTTGGAATTACTATTTTGAAAGGTGCGGCTTTGCGGGATATTCTTAGCATAGAAGAAAAGAAAACAATAAAAACGGAAATAAAAAAATATTTTGAGAAGAAAAGTGATAGAAAAAATGAAATATAAAAAATATATGTTTTTTGTAATCCTTATAATCTGTATATTCAGTGTTTTTATGAAGCTGTTTTTTGGAGGAATATACAGAGCATCAGCAGAAAATTCTATCGTAAAATTATTCTTATCTCACGAGATCAATATCGATGAGTATATAGAGAGTTATGAGATGAAAGATTTGCGGTATGATCAGCCCAATGGTGTTGATATTTTTTTGAAGAATATTACAGATACAGAATTTAATCATTATACAGTAACGTTAAACTGTCTATCGGACAGACATTCTTTTAAGTTCAGCATTGATAAGAATACCGATGCGGTTTCTGTTTATAATCTCATCCCCGATCAATGGTATCTGTATAAGATTTACGCATTTAATGAGACTCAATCAAAATTTGACAGCTTTGGATTTGTAAAATCCGAAGGAGCAAATCGAATGATTAAAGCAGACAGTCTATATAATATCAGAGATCTGGGAGGCTGGGAGACAGAGGATGGAAAAAGTGTTGTATATGGAAAAATATATAGAGGAAGTGGAATGAATAGTGCGCAGAATATGAATATATCTGAGACGGACAAAGATATATTAAAAAATCAATTAGGAATAACTGCGGATTTAGATTTAAGAGAAGAGGAAGAGAGTTTATATCTTACAGAGTCACCCATGGGGAACGAAATTGATTATATTCGTATTCCGATTACAGCCTATGGAGAGTTTATTACAGAACCAGGTGATAATTTAAAGGCTATTATGAACACCTTGATAGATAATGAGGTCATATACATACATTGTTATGCAGGATGCGACAGAACCGGAACAGTTTCCTGGTTGATTTTAGGATTACTTGGGGTGCCGGAAGAAGACCTTATTAAAGATTATGAATTATCATCCTTTTCTATATTTGGAAATAGGACAAAAGACGAGAGATATGATTCTATGGCTGCGGCAATAAAAGGATATCCTGGGGAGTGTCTTCAGGAAAAGATTCAAAACTATTTTTTAGATCACGGTGTGAGCAAGGATGAAATAGACATATTGAGGAAAAAAATGACGGAATAAAACCGTTTATAGACAGTAAAAATACTGAGGGGGTAGAATCGAAGATGGAAAAAAATCGCAGTAAAAAGTTAAGCTCCGAAAGAATATGGATGATTGCCGCGGTTGTGATACTGACCGGCGTCTTTCTTTTCCTTGGAATACAAAAAGATATATGGTTTTGCGACGAGGTCTACTCCTATACCTCAGCCAATGCCCAGAGTTTTCACAATCCTATTTTTCGGGAGAGCAATGTGTGGATCACGGGAGCCGATGTGACACGGTATCTCGGAGCCGATGACAGATCACTGAACTTTGGAGAGATATCCCGATATCTGTTTGCAGACCATGTTCCGCTTTATTTCTGGCTGTTTAGGATTGCTTCTATAGCTGCTGTCGGCTCCTGTTCTAAATGGGTTGGACTAAGCATTAATATCATTTTTTATTTTGTATTATTCTTCTGCCTCAGAAGACTTTTTGACCGAAAGATTGTGGGGAGGGGTATAGAACAGAAGGAAAAAAGTCTGACAATTGTACTGTCCATGGTCTGTCTCCTGCATCCGACTGTCTTGTCAGAAGCGTTAACCATCCGTATGTATTTGATGTTTACACTTGCACAGGTGATGATGCTTCTGGCCGTGAAGGAGAACGACTTTTCCGGAAAAAGTTATGTTAAGCTTGGATTGGCAGCATTATTTGGGATCCTGACGCATTTCTACTTTTGGATTTGGCTGGCTTTCTTTTCTGCATTTTATGTGATCTCTATTCTGGCAGAGAAGGGACATGACCACAGGATAAAAAAAGCTGTGGGTTATGCTGCTGCCATGCTGCTGTCTCTGGGGGCGGCGACTGTGTTATTCCCCAACTGGTTTATCAATATTTTTGCGAATACTTCCTCCAAAGGACATTCAAGTGTTCAGAAGATCTTCGCCGGCGGGGATTTGGGAGCAGAGACCGGCCAGGCTGTGCGTACGATTATCAGCCATCTGACGGCGGGGAACAATCTTGTAATTCCCGTTATGGTTTTTTCGGCTGCGGCAGTCATCTACATCATCCAGAAGAAGCAGGAAGCGGTGGTTTGGCTGTCGGTCCTGTCAAGTGCAGCCTATTCGGTCTTTGTGATTCATACACAGCCTTCCGTAGAAGGACGGTACCTGTGGTCTTCAGCTATACTGATTCTCATCGCATTTCTGATGATGCTGAGGGATGATCTGGAGTTCCTGATATCGAAAATCCCGATTCCTAAGATAGATGTGCCGTCTGCTGTGGCGGGAATCATGGCAAGTTTCATGCTTGTCAACCTTATTCTGTCTTTTCGGAATGATTGTAAAAATATTCAGTACCTGAAGGCCAGGACAGCGGATGAATATCAGGCAGTAAAAAGAGAACATGATAATCCCTGGATCGTGTTTCATGATAATACGGACTGGGTGTTTCTCTGTTCTATGTACGACTTTACAATCCCGGCATTGGTTAAGAGAGTCAAGATTCCTCTGGTGGGGTTTCACAGCACGTCGGTTTATTACGAGAGACATGAGAGGCTGGCAGGGGAGAGCCACTATCCTCTTTCCAAAATGCTGGCATTGGCATTTGACGGGATCACAAGTCTGAGTGTAAAGCCCATAAGGATGATAACCGGGATCGGTATGACGGTAGCCTTATTCAGCTTTCTGGGCGTGGTATGGTCCATTGTAGTAAGATTGTTTGGCAAATCGGTCAGCGGCTGGGCGAGTATGACGTGTCTGATCTGTTTCATCGGCGGGATACAGCTGATTTGCCTGGGCGTCATCGGTGAATATATCGGTAAGGTGTATATGGAAGTGAAGCGGAGACCAAGATACATAATCAGTGAGAGAACCTGGGAACCGGAAAGAACCGACACCACAGAGTGAGGGACAAACTTTTTAAATCATTGGCTTTAAAATATCCATATTTTGATAAAATATGGATATTTTTCGGTTAACTATCAGAGCCGCTGATGATATAATTTCCATAAAACAACAAAAAGACCGTTTTTTATCCGGGAGGGAGCCATAATATGACCATAAAAGAGATGAGAGAGCGCAAGAAAGAGCTTGGCTACACCTACGCCCAGATCGCCCGGCTGTCCGGGGTGCCCCTCGGTACTGTGCAGAAGATCTTCAGCGGAGCGACAGCCTCCCCCAGATATGATACCCTGACAGAGCTGGAGAAAGTGCTTGCTCCGCCCGGTCCGTCCCATATCCGTGAGCCCCGGGCCCTTTACGGCGTGAAAGGGCAGGGTGACTATACCCTGGAAGATTACTATCAGATTCCGGAGGACAGAAGAGTAGAGCTGATCGACGGAGTGATCTATGACATGGCCTCTCCTACGTCCTTTCACCAGCTGATCGCCGGGCTGATCTATACGAAACTGCTCAACCATGTCCTTGAAAAAAAGGAGGGCTGCCTTCCCATGATCTCCCCCATCGATGTACAGCTTGACTGCGATCATCGGACTATGGTACAGCCGGATGTGGTGATCGTGTGTGACAGGGATAAAGTCATCGAGCGCTGTATCTACGGCGCGCCGGATTTTGTCATCGAGGTGATCTCCAAATCTTCCATCAAGAGAGATGCGGTGATAAAGCTGAACAAATATCTGGTTGCCGGGGTCAGGGAATACTGGATGATCGACCCGGACCACAAAAAGGTGCTGGTCTACCGGTTTGAGAAGGAGGAGTATCCCGTGATCTACGGGTTCGATGCCCGGATTCCGGTGGGGCTCTGGGATTACGGCTTTGCCATCGATTTTCGGGAGGTCTATGAGCATATTGGATTCCTATACGAGAGGGGATCGGGAGAGTAACATATGGAAGATCTATGGAATCACAGTCTGATCCTCCATTAAGAAAACCGTAATACTAAGTAAGGGATTTCAACCTTGTATTTTCTGAGAGAATCGATATAATGAGTTAACATCATGCATATCTTTTCAGATAAAGGCAGAAGACAGGAGGTTGAAACATGAGAAGAGATTCGAGAAGAAAGCTGTGGTCAGCTGCGGTCATGGCTCTGGTCATATATGGGATGAGTGCCGGCATGGGGATCAAGGGACAGGCGGCTTCTTTCGCCTTTCGGCAGGCGGAGACTTTGACGGGAGCGGCAGGTTCTGAAGCTTCGGGAGCAGACGGCAAAGAGGAGACCGGGGAGGTTCTGACAGCGGCTCCCACGGAAAAGGCCGTTCTTTCCTGTACCACAGACGGAACCAATGTGAACATCACGGGAGCTGTGTCCGGTGAGGTATCGGACCCGGCGGTCTTTGACAATTACTGGTATCTCTTTGAGATGGAACCTTATGAGGATGAGCTGGGGGATAGGACAGACTATAAAGCGTGGTGGACCAAGGGGGATGCCATAAGCTATTCTCTTCCCCTGAATTTTGGCCTTGACAGCGACAGGCTGTATTCCAAGTATGTGCTGGCGGTTTTTGACGGAACCAGGTATCATGCCGTCAGTGCGCCGTCCTACATCACGAATCCGGAGGCAGTGGCGGGGAACAAGGCGGAGTTTAAGACTCCTCTGACCAAGAAGGGACTCCTCATTGACGGCGGTCTGATCGCGGATGCCATGGAGCTGGGGGTGAAACACACCTCGATCAACATCGCTTTTCACCAGATTTTAGGGGAAGGGATCGATTATCAGTATGACGGGAAGACCTACCATTTCAACAGAGAGCTGGTGGAGAGCTACGACAAGATTGTGGACACGATGTCCGGCAAGGATATTATGGTCACGGCGATTATCTTAAACGGGTGGAATGAGAGGACGCCTCAGCTGTTTTTACCCGGAGTGGAGAAGAAATCCAAGGCCAGTTACTACAGCTTCAACGCCAACACCAGGGAGGGCGTGGAGACCATCAAGGCTGTCGCCTCCTTTTTGGCCCAGCGCTACTCTGGCCAGACCGGTTCCAAGGGGAAGATTTCCAACTGGGTCATCGGCAATGAGATCAACAACAATGAGATCTGGAACTATGCCGGTGAGAAGGATCTGGACACCTATATCAAGGAATACATGAAAGCGTTCCGCGTCTTCTACACGGCGATCAAGAGTGTCAGCAGCAATGACCGGATCTATTTTTCCACAGATTTTTTCTGGACGGAGCCGGAGGCCTCTCTGGTAAAATACGGGGCGCGGGATGTGATTGACACTTTCGGCGCCATGGTGCGGGAAGGGGGAGATATCAGCTGGGGACTGGCATACCATCCCTATCCGGACCCGCTGACAGAGCCGGAATTTTGGGATGACGATCAGAACGGAAGGGCTACGGACAGTGTGGATACCAGGATTGTCAATTTCCGCAATCTCCATATCCTGACCGACTATATGCAGAGGCAGGAGCTTTTAGCCCCGGACGGCAGCGTGAGACATATCATCTTGTCGGAGCAGGGATTTACGTCCAAGAGCGCTACCAGGGGAGATGTAAAAGATATCCAGGCGGCGGCTCTGGCATATGCCTACTACATTGCCGACAGCAATCCCTATATCGATGCCATTCTCATGAATCGTCAGGTGGACAATGTGTATGAGACGAGGGAATATGTGGCTCTCGGCCTCTGGGAGTGTGATATGTCTTCCCCTGACAAGGTACAGCAGGCCATGCGCAAAAAGGCCTGGGCTGTCTATCGGGTGATCGATAAAAAAAGTTCCCTGGAGGTGACGGAATTTGCCAAGGAGATCATCGGCATCGAGAAGTGGTCCGATGTGATCCCTAATTTTAGATGGAAAAAATATGAGAACCAGTAAAATCGATTGAAGTGCCCTGAGAAATATGATAGAATATACTTCATCAATGCAAAAGCGGGCCGTGGGTCTTTCTACGGCGGCCAATAACCATGCAGGAGGAGTATAGGAATGACACAAAAACAAAAGGGGTATGCAGGTCTTGGTGCGATGCTGGTACTGGCAGTGGGAACGATCTTCGGTTCCGAACCATTATATAAGGCCATTGACACGATGACGGCAGAGAAGGTAGATTATACACCGGGAACTTATGTGGGAAGCGCTCAGGGCTTTGGCGGTGAGGTGGTTGCCACGGTTACTGTGGGAAACAAGGGAATCGAAGCAGTGACCCTGACCGGAGCGGGAGAGACCCCGGCTCTCGGAGGCACGGCTCTGGAGCAGCTTGCCCCTATGTTTGTGGAAGTAAACGGTTCCAAGGTTGATGCGGTGTCCGGGTCCACCATCAGCAGCGAGGCAGCGATGGCGGCTGTGCAGCAGGCTTTGGACCAAGCTTCCGGAAAGCTCGGCATCATAGACAGACCGGCAGCGGAGAGTGAGGCGGAGACAGAAGCCGCAAAAGAGAATATAGCCGGGGCGGCGGCGAATTATAAGCCGGGAACCTATGAGGGAAGCGCCAAGGGCTTCGGCGGCGATATCAAGGCAGTGGTGACCATCGACGAGAGCGGAAGTATCAAGTCTGTGGAACTGACGGGAGACGGCGAGACCCCGGGTCTGGGTCTGGATGCCTTAAAGACCTTGGCTCCGGCCTTTGAGAAGGCAGGGAGTGCCCAAGTGGATGCGGTCTCAGGAAGTACAGTCACCAGCAAGGCAGCCATGGAGGCCGTACAGGCAGCCCTGGATCAGGCGGCCGGCAACGGTGCGGCCGAAAAGCCGGCAGCGGAAGCCAAGACCTATAAGCCAGGAACCTATGAGGGGACTGCCAAGGGATTTGGAGGAGACATCAAGGCAGTGGTGACAGTGGGCGAGAGCGGAAGCATCGAGTCCGTGGAACTGACGGGAGACGACGAGACCCCGGGCTTAGGTCTGGATGCCCTAAAGACCCTGGCTCCGGCCTTTAAGGAAGCGGGAAGCGCTCAGGTGGACGCGGCTTCAGGAAGCACGGTCACCAGCGAGGCGGCGATGAAGGCCGTAGAGGCGGCGCTGTCTCAGGCGGCTGATGACAGTGAGGCGGCTCAGTCAGACCAGGCGGAAGCGAAAGCCGGGTCGTTCAAGCCGGGAACCTATGAGGGGACTGCCAAGGGATTTGGAGGAGACATCAAGGCAGTGGTGACAGTGGGCGAGAGCGGAAGCATCGAGTCCGTGGAACTGACAGGAGACGACGAGACCCCGGGCTTAGGTCTGGATGCCCTGAAGACCCTGGCTCCGGCCTTTAAGGAAGCGGGAAGCGCTCAGGTGGACGCGGTCTCGGGAAGCACGGTCACCAGCGAGGCGGCGATGAAGGCCGTAGAGGCGGCGCTGTCCCAGGCCAAATAGAGCGGAGCCGTGAGGATAAAAGCAATAAAAAGAATAGCAGGGAACAGGCAGCGGGGACTGCCTGTTCTTTTCTCATGAGACGGGAGGATGTGTCTCCCGTCCTATGCCACAGTTATTTTGCAGAATATGACAGGAGACATCTATGAATTCGAAGAAGACAGGGGCCTGGGTGGCTACATACGGGATGCTCATCGGTCTGGCATTTATTTTCAGCTATCTGGAGGCGATCATTCCCATCCCCATCCCGATCCCGGGAGTGAAACTGGGGCTGGCTAATCTGGTGACCATCGTCGGTCTCTATACGGTTGGGATCCGGGGAACCGTGGCGGTTTCATTAGTGAGGATCGTGCTGGTGGGGTTTACCTTTGGCAATGCATCCAGCATGATCTACAGTCTGGCAGGCGGGACTCTCAGCCTGATTTTCATGATACTGGCCAGAAGGTTTAATTGGTTCAGTCAGGTGGGAGTCAGCATCCTGGGAGGGATCGGCCACAATATCGGACAGCTTTCCATCGCGGCTCTGGTGGTTCAGACTTCGGGGGTATTCTACTACCTGCCGTTTTTGATGGCAGCCGGGGTGGTGGCCGGGGCGGTCATCGGCTTGCTGGGCGGTCTTGTGACAGAGCGGATTCGGAATTTTGTGAAAAAATTATAAGTAAATCTATGGAATTTCCATGTCTTTCCTCAGAAAAATGTATTATAATAGGGTGGAAGAGCCCATCGAAGATGGGAGAGGAGTTTTACAATCATTCTGTCGGGAGGATTTAAGATGGTAAATCGCGGGATTAAGAAACTGGTGCAGTATGGACTTGACACAGGGCTGATCACGGAAGTGGACCGGATCTATGCCACCAATCAGATTCTGGATGTGTTGGGCCTGGATGAGTACGAGGATCCGGGAGCCATAGAAGAGCCTGTGGTTCTGGAGGAAGTGCTGAGAGAGCTGCTGGACTTTGCCCATGAAACCGGAGTGCTGAAGGAGGACAGTATCACCTATCGGGATCTGTTTGACACAAAGCTGATGAATTGCCTGATGCCCAGACCGGTGGAGGTGGTCCACGGGTTCTGGAAGTACTATCAAGAGTCTCCCAGAAAAGCCACGGATTATTTCTATAAGCTGAGTCAGGATTCCGACTACATCAGACGCTATCGGGTCTGCAAGGATATCAAGTGGCTGGCAAAGTCCAAGTACGGTGATCTGGACATTACCATCAATCTGTCCAAGCCTGAGAAGGACCCCAAGGCCATCGCCGCGGCCAAACTGGCCAGGCAGAGCGGTTATCCCAAGTGTCTCCTCTGTATGGAGAATGTAGGGTATGCCGGACGAGCCAATCATCCGGCCAGGAATAATCACCGGATTATTCCCATCAATATCAACGATAGTCCATGGGGATTTCAGTACTCTCCCTACGTGTATTACAATGAACACTGCATCGTGTTCAACGGTCAGCATGTGCCTATGAAGATCGAGCGGGCTACCTTTATCAAGCTGTTTGATTTCGTGGAACTGTTCCCCCACTATTTCCTGGGGTCCAACGCGGATCTGCCGATCGTAGGCGGCTCCATCCTGAGTCATGACCATTTCCAGGGAGGTCACTATACTTTTGCCATGGCCAAAGCTCCGATGGAGAAGAAATTTAAGAAGAAAGAGTTTGAGGATGTGGAGGCAGGCATCGTCCACTGGCCCATGTCGGTGATCCGTCTCAGGGCGAAGGATCCGGACCGCCTGGTGGACTTAGGTGAGATCATCTTAAAGGCCTGGAGAGGATACACGGATGAGGAGGCATTTGTCTATGCGGAGACAGACGGAGAGCCTCACAACACCATCACACCCATCGCCAGAAAAAACGGGGATTATTTTGAGCTGGATCTGGTTCTGCGCAACAACATCACTACAGAAGAGTTCCCTCTGGGGGTTTACCATCCCCACCAGGAGCTGCACCACATCAAGAAGGAGAACATCGGCCTGATCGAGGTCATGGGACTGGCAGTACTGCCGTCCAGGCTGAAAGAGGAGCTGACCCGCCTGGGCGAGTATATTGTGGAGGGAAAAGATATAAGCTCCGACGAGACCATCGCCAAACACGGGGCATGGGTGGAGGAGTTCCTCCCCAGATATGACCATGTGACAAGGGAGAATGTACAGGAGATCCTGAAAGCGGAAGTGGGACTGGTGTTTGAGCGGGTTCTGGAGGATTCGGGGGTTTACAAATGCACGGCGGAGGGCCGGAGATTTTTTGAAAGATTTTTGAAGTCTGTGGGATTCTGCGTGTGAGTGGAGAAGACGGAAGCTGCCGCGATGAAAAGCTCTGGGGATTAACCCAGAGCTTTTCTCGGCAGTTTTCTCTTGTTGGCCGCGTACCCCTCACCGTAGAACAGGGGATACAGGGCATAGCACATGATGACGGAACCAAATCCGTCCACCACGGAATGCTGTTTTAAAAATACGGTGGACAGACAGATGGAAGCGGCCAGAAGGAAGGACAGCCTCACGATCCAGGGCCGGTTCTTGAAACAGCTGCTCCTTGCGATGGCGATGTGGACAACGATGGAGTTGAACACATGGACACTGGGGAATATATTGGTGGAGGTGTCTGCCGCATGAAGGCGGGATACCAGCCAGGTAAACACGTTCTTGTCAGGGTCCACCATGGGCCGAAGATCCGTACCGTTGTGATAGATGGTGCAGATGATCAGGCTGATGGTCATGCCTGTGAACAAAAGTGCACACATCTTGTAGTAATCCTGCTTATTTTTGAAAAAGAAATAAGCGATGGCACCTGCCACATAGAAGAACCACAAGAGATAAGGGATGATAAAATACTCATTAAAGGGAATCAGATCATCTATCCAGGTGTGTATGATGTGATAATTCCTGGTGACTGTCCGTTCCAGGTAGAGAAACCATGGCAGATAGACAAAGCCATAGCACAGGATCCACGCATGTTTATAGCGGGTCAAAAACGATTTCATAATCCTCACCTTCCCGACGGCGGCCTTATTTCCGGAAACAGTCTGTCCCCCGATGTCTTCCTCTCTCCGGTTTCCTTGCGGCTGTCGCCTCTTGAACATGGATTATAGCACAATCAATTGCCAAGAACAAGGGTGTTTAAGAAATGTTAAGAAAACTTCCAGAAAAATAATTTTTGTGATATACTCTAGTGTGCCGACACATTTGGCGTAATGCAAACGTGTCAGCATACTAGCAGGGGCTGAAGGCCATGCAGGCCACGCCTGTCTGTCGCTGCAAGGCTCTCAGACTCTCAAAAAGAGGTGACATGGATGAAAAAAATTTTTTTGAAAAGAAAACAGATCACAGCTGTGGTCCTGTCGGCAGCGGTGCTGGTGATGTGGGCATGCCTGTTGACAGGCTGCAAGAAAAAGGAGCCGGAGCTGAAGCGCTTTGATGCCCAGTTTCTGGACTTATTTGACACAGTGACCAGCATCGTGGGATATGCAAAGGACGAGGAGACCTTCCGCGGCTATGTCCAGGAGCTCTACGATGAACTGGCTGTGTATCATCAACTGTACGATATTTATAATGACTATGAGGGAATCGCCAACATCAAGACCATCAATGACAACGCGGGGATCCGGCCGGTGCAGGTGGACAAGAAGATCATCGACATGCTGAAAGAGGCGGCCCTGATGGATGAAAAGACGAACGGTTACATGAACATAGCCATGGGCAGCGTCCTCTCCATCTGGCATGAGTATCGGACCGACGGGATCTATAACCCCGAGACAGCCGCTCTTCCGCCCCGGGAAGCGCTCCTGAAGGCGGCAGAGCATATGGACATCACTAAAGTGCAGATCGACGAGGCCGCCTCCACGGTATATCTTGCGGACCCGGACATGAGCCTGGACGTCGGTTCTATCGCCAAAGGGTATGCCACGGAGATGGTGTGCCGAACATTAGAGGAGGACGGCCTGTCATATGGTCTTATCAGCGTGGGGGGCAATGTACGTGCCATCGGAACCAGGGGAGACGGAACCATGTGGAAAGTGGGAATCCAGAACCCGGACTTATCCAGCCAGACCAAGTACCTGCACACCATAGAGCTTGAGGATATGTCCCTGGTGACCAGCGGTTCCTACCAGAGATACTATACGGTGGAGGGAAAGACTTACCATCATATCATCCACCCTCAGCTTCTGACTCCATGGGACGAGTACGACTCCGTGTCCGTCCTGTGCCGTGATTCCGGGCTGGCCGACTGTCTGTCCACCGCGCTGTTCAACATGGACTTCGAGGACGGAAAAGCCCTGGTAGAATCCATGGATCAGGTGGAGGCTTTGTGGATCTTTCAGGATGGCACAGAAAAGTCCAGTTCCGGGTTCGGAGGGTTTATGGCGGAAGAATAGCTGCCCTACCTGCCTCGCGAAAGAATACGGCAAGAACAAGACAGAAATGAAAAAATGCTTTACAGGCCGTCAAAACAGTGGTATAGTAACAAAGAATCTAAAAACGATCGAGTTTAGCCGGAAGAAAGGAGGCCGTCATGATGAAGAAAGAGAGAACCGGATTCGCAAACCTCATAAAAAAGAAACACGGCCTGCTTCCGTATAGATTTCATTGATTCTGCAACCCATAAGATCAGTGACCCCATTTACGCTGCAGTCTGTGAGACTGCAGCATTTTTGTCCCCCCTACAGGAGGAGACTAACCATAAGCTGCAGCAGAAGTGCCTAAAGCAAGAGGCATTTTACTGCAGCTTTTTCATTTTTATTTGTGCAGGCTTTGGGAAAGATACGAAAGGAGGCACCTTATGAAAGGACTTGGAACCTATTTTTTGAAATACAGATGGTACTACCTCTTCGCCTTGGTATGCCTGTACCTGGGCATCTATTTAGACCTTCAGTCCCCCAAGATCATCGGCCGGATCATCGACGACGTGATCGTAGGAGGGCAGACCGGGCAGCTTTTGAGGCTGGCTCTCGGCCTTCTGGGAATCGGTCTGGGCAGAGGAATCTTTAAATATCTGCAGGAATTTACCGGAGACTGCATCGGAGTGAAGATCGGGGAGGATATCCGGCGCAGCCTGTTTGACCATATTCAGAAGATGTCAGTGGGATTTTTCGAGAAAAACAATACCGGTGAGCTGATGACCAGAGTCAAGGACGACGCGGAGCGGATCTGGGATGCCATGGGATTTATCGGACTTCTGTGTGTGGAGGCGGTGGTCCATACGATTATGGTGCTGACTGCCATGATACGCTTAGACCCGGTCCTGACTCTGGTTCCCCTGTGTATCATGCCCATAGTCGGATTTCTGGCAGTCAGACTGGAGAACGGGCTGGATAAGGTCTATGACGAGATCACCCAGGAGAACGCCAAGCTCAATGGGGTGGCGCAGGAGAATCTCAACGGTGTCAGGACCGTAAAGGCATTTTACCGCAGGCAGCATGAGATCGAGAAGTTCCGCAGCCACAACAGCCGGTACTATGACCTGAACATGGAGCAGGCGAAGACCATGGCGAAGTACAATCCCAACATCTCCTTTTTCACCAAGGCCATGCTGCTTCTCTCCGTGACGGTGGGCGGCATGTTCGTAGTCAGGGGGAGGCTGACCCTGGGGGATCTGGGGGCCTTTATCGAGTATGCCAACAACATCGTGTGGCCCATGGAGATTCTGGGGTGGGTGACCAATGCCATGGCGGCGGCAGTGGCGTCCAACAAGAAGATCCGGAAGATTCTGGACGAGGAGCCGGTTATCGCCTCCCCGGAAGGCGGAAAGGATCTGGGACGGGCAGAAGGCCGGCTGTGCTTCTTTCATGTGGGCCTGACCCTGGAGGGGCAGAAGATTCTGGAGGATGTGACCTTCACTGTGGAGCCGGGAAAGACACTGGGGATCATGGGGGTCACCGGCTCGGGCAAGACCACCATCGTCAATCTGGCAGAGCGGTTCTACGATGTGAGCCAGGGCCGGATCACCCTGGATGGGGTGGATATCCGCAGTCTGACCCTGGAGTCTCTGAGGAAAAATATCTCCGTGGTTATGCAGGATGTCTTTCTGTTCTCCGACATGGTGGCGGAGAATATCCGCCTGGGCAGCCGGGATTCCATGACCAGGGAGGTGATGGAGGCATCGGCGAGGCAGGCTCGGGCCCACGGTTTCGTGGACCGTCTTCCTGACAAGTACGAGACTGTCATCGGCGAGAGGGGAGTGGGGCTGTCCGGCGGGCAGAAACAGCGTCTCTCCATGGCCAGAGCACTGGCAAAACAGGCTCCTATCCTGTTTCTGGATGATTCCACCTCGGCGCTGGACATGGAGACGGAGCATGAGATCCAAAAGGAGCTTACCAGGTTAAAGGGAGTCACCAGGATCGTCATCGCCCACCGCATCTCCGCGGTCCGCCATGCCGACGAGATCCTGGTGCTGGAGGACGGGAAGGTCGCAGAGAGGGGAACTCACGAGAGCCTGATGGCGCTGAAAGGACGATATTACGACACATTTGTGGCCCAGTATGAGCGGCCGGAGGAGTTGATGCTATGTCTGTAAATTCATATCGCGAGGACGAGTTTCAGAGAGAGGTGTCCAAGGGGGAGACTCTGATCCGCCTGTACCGGTATCTCTTTGTCTACAAGAAAAAGATCGGGGCTGTGCTGTGCATCATGGCAGTCACCATCGCCATCGCCCTGTTAAATCCCCTTCTCATAGAGAGGGCGGTCAACGTCCATGTGGCGGGAGGAGATATAAGAGGGCTGTTTCGCCTGGGGCTTGGAGCCCTGGCTCTCAACGGGATCTGGCTTTTGGGAGTCAAGATTCGGACCGTCATGATGGCGGAGATCTCCAATGAGATCGTGCTTACGATCCGGGAGGAGCTGTACACCCATATCCAGTCTCTGGGGCTTTCCTTTTTCGACGGGCGCCCTACGGGGAAGATCCTGGCCAGGATTATCGGCGATGTCAATTCCCTAAAGGACATGATGTCCGACAGCGTCACCACCCTGATCCCGGACATGGTGACCGTGGCCGCGGTGATCACCATCATGGTGATCAAGAGCCCGCCTTTGGCCATGTCTGCCATCGCCACGCTCCCCATTCTGCTGGCAGGTATGTATGGGGTGATGATCCAGGGGCACGGGCGCTGGCAGGTGTTTCGAAAGAAGAATTCCAATATCAACGCATTTTCCCACGAAAACTTTTCCGGGATCCGGGTGGTCCAGAGCTTCTGCGGGGAGGAGGAATCCAGGGAGACTTTCGGGCAGATCCTGGACGAACACGAGAAGTCCTTTATCCGCGCGGTCCGGCTGGCGGACGGATTCGGCCCTACGGTGGATGTCACCTGGGGGATGGGAGGGTTTCTCCTGTACTATATCGGCGTCCGGTTCCTCCATATGGGGAAGGCGGACGTGGGGACGTTTCTGGCTTTTGCCACCTATCTGAGCATGTTCTGGAGTCCCATCCGCAACCTGGCCAGCCTCTACAACAAGGTGGTCAACAATATCTCCGGGGCGGAGCGGATTTTCGACATCCTGGACACGGAGCCGGAGCTTAGGGACAGCCCGGGGGCGTCGATCCTGCCGCCGGCGGACGGGAGAGTGGAGTTTGACCATGTGACCTTCGCCTACCCGGACGAGCCGGAGAGGCCGGTGATTGAGGACATCTCCTTCGACATCGCGCCGGGGGAGACCATCGCCCTGGTGGGTCCCACGGGAGCGGGAAAGACCACCATCATCAATCTTCTCGCCAGGTTTTACGATGTGACCGCAGGCCAGATCCGCATCGACGGCCATCCCTTGGAGGATGTGACGTTGGAGAGCCTGCGGGGCCAGATGGGCATCATGACCCAGGAAAACTACATATTTACCGGGACGATTGCGGACAATATCCGATACGGAAAGCTGGATGCCACCCGGGAGGAGGTGGAGTGGGCGGCCAGAACCGTAGGTGCCCACGACTTTATCCGAAAGACAGAGAAGGGCTATGACACGGTGATTCAGAGCGGAAGCGGCCTGTCGGTGGGACAGAGGCAGCTGATCGCATTTGCCAGGATTCTCATCGCAAAACCGCGGATTTTGATTCTGGACGAGGCCACATCCAGCATCGATACCCACACGGAACTGGTGGTGCAAAGGGGGATCGAGGCGCTGCTTGCGGGGCGGACCTCCTTTGTCATCGCTCACCGCCTGTCCACCATACGGAAGGCGGACCGGATTTTTGTGGTGGATGACAGGAGGATTTTGGAGGAAGGCACCCACCGGCAGCTTCTGGAGCAGCGGGGGACCTACTATCAGCTGTATCGGGCCCAGTTTCAGGATATTCTGGGTTGACATCCCAGGGGCTTAGGACTATGATGGTACGGAGATTTACGAACCGAGGAGGAATAGAAGATGGACTGGAAGACAAAAGGCAGCAATCTGCTGCTGGTACTCACGGCACTGATCTGGGGTGTGGCCTTTGTGGCCCAGAGTGTGGGGATGGACTATGTAGGTCCTTTCACCTTTAATGCCTGCAGATTTCTGATCGGAGGCACGGTGCTGATCCCGGTGCTCCTGTTTCTTAGAAAGAGGGAACAAGGGCGAAAGACGGACCAGGAGCGGCAGAAGATGACGCGGCGCGGCGGCCTTTGCTGTGGGTGTCTCCTGTTTGTGGCCAGCTCATTTCAGCAGTTCGGAGTGGCCCACACCACGGTGGGAAAGGCGGGATTCATCACGGCCCTGTATATTGTCATCGTGCCCCTTCTCGGGATCTTTTTAAAGAAGAAGATCGCCTGGAGTGTGTGGGCCAGCGTGGTCCTGGCCACTGTGGGGATGTATCTCCTGTGCATGACCGAAGGGCTGAAGGTGGGGAAGGGGGACGTGTATGTGTTCCTCTGTGCCATCTGCTTTTCTTTTCATATCATGGTCATCGATTATTTTTCTCCGAGAGCAGACGGGGTGGCGCTTTCCTGCGTGCAGTTCTTCACGGCTGGAGTGATCTCCTGTGTGATGTGCGGCATCTTTGAGGCGCCGAGACTCCAGGCTATGACAGCGGCCTGGGCGCCGATCCTATATGCGGGGGTGATGTCCTGCGGTGTGGCCTACACCCTCCAGGTGGTAGCCCAGAAGAACACGGATCCGGTGGTGGCATCTCTGATCCTCAGCCTGGAATCCGCTTTCTCTCTGCTGGCCGGCTGGGTGATCCTGGGACAGAAGCTGTCACCCAAGGAGCTTGGCGGCTGTCTGCTGGTGTTTGGAGCCATCATCCTGGCTCAGGTGCCGGTGGGAGACAGGAAAAAGCCATGAGAAAAGGGGCGGGAGCGCTTGACTCCCGTCCCTTTCTTTCACCTTCCGCCGGGGATCAGGCCAGAGATCCCATGGGATCCCAGGGCTTTAAGACGATGGGCTGGGTCTCCAAGAGATCAAGCTGTTCTTTGGTCAGATATTTCTTGTTCACCACCACCTGGTACATGTACTCCGTGAACCAGGCATCACTCATGACAAAATATCCCTTTTTCCCGGGCTCTTCGCCCCAGCTGTTCTCCACTCTCCAACGGGTGGGTTCTCCCTGCCCGTTCAGATTGACTCCCTGGAACACCATGGCGTGGGTCATCAGGCTCTGGCCGTAGTCCAGCCTCTGGGCCTTGTCCATGGGGAAATCCACCTGGAGGAAATCCTGAAAATCATAGATATCAGGATCCATAATTCCGGTATCCCGGTTTACAAAAGGCCCCATATCACAGCCAAACCACACCGGCTCCCCGTCCTTAAGCTGGGCCATAGCTGCCTGTTTCAGCTCTTGAATGGGAAGATTTAAGTAGCACACCGGGCTGCCCTCTTTCACATTGCCCAGCATATGGACCGTGTATCTGCGGCGGAAGGGTTTGTCCTGGGTGGGAGCGTTGATGAGGCTGACATAATCGCTTAAATCCATGTCCACATATTTTTTGAAGAACTCCAGGGGGGTGAGGCCGATGTCCTGGATCAGGTTTCCGTCTCTATCCCTGGCTTCCATATCCACGGTCTTCGGCGGCTCCCCAAGACAGATACAAAGCATGCGGTAGATGTCCTGGAGCATGAGGGCTTTCTTCTCCTCCAAGTCCTGGCGGACAGAGCCGTCCCGGTGGGCCCGGCGCAGCACACAGGCATCGCCGCGGAGAAGCTCGGTCATGATCCGGTTCATCTCCCTGGTGCTGCCGGACACGGCGGACTCCGGCATGCTGTACTTGGGAACCACGCCGTACTTGCGGACTAAGTTGGCCATCATGTCCCACTGTCCTCCGTCTCCGATGGGGTCGGACAGGAGGTGGCACAGGATCCGGCTGTCCACAGGCTCTTCTAAGGTGTCCAGAATATTCTCTAAAAACCAGTTAGATTTCTCCAGCTTATCCCAGAACAGCAGATAGTTCTGAGACAGTTCAAAATTTTCCAGGTGATAGTGCTGTATAATCCGAAACCGCATCACGTTGGTGGCCGCAAAGAGCCAGCAGCGGCCGCTCTGCTTCTGGTGAGTGATGGCCCCCTGCTTCAGGGAGACGGAGAATTCGTAGTTGTCTCTCCTGGCTGTCATCGGGTTCTGACAGGACTTGAGGAGCCCGCCGGCCATGACGGCATCCCGGGCCACGCGGCTTGTGCGGTCGCTGTTAAATCGATCACTGTATTGCCCCAGGTGTTCCTGGGTGATGTGTCTGCTCATTTGATCATGTCTCCTTATGTAAGATAGTGTCGGGGGAATATCCCGTGTCTACTATAGCGCAGAAAGGCCGATTTGTCTACTGACCATGACCTTTTGCCTCTGCCGTCATATCCTATCAGTAGATAAATCGAGAAAGGCCTTGGATATGTGGAAGAAGAAAACCACGGATTATGGGGATACTCTGAGAGCCAGCTATGTGGGCTATGTCACTCAGGCTATCGTCAATAATCTGGCTCCTCTGTTGTTTTTGATATTTCAGGAAACCTACGGTGTTACGGTCCGCCAGATCACGGTGATGATCACCATGAATTTCGGCATACAGCTGCTGATCGATCTGATGTCGGCGGCAGCGGTGGAGAGGGTGGGGTATCGGCGGTCCGTCGTCTTTGCCCATGTGGTGTCGGCGGCGGGGATCGGGGCCATGGCAGTGCTGCCGGGCTTTGGAGGTCTCATGGCGGCGGCAGTTCTGTACGCGGTGGGAGGAGGGTTGATCGAGGTGCTCTTGAGTCCCATCGTGGAGGCCTGCCCCACAAAAGAGAAATCTGCTTCCATGAGTCTTCTCCACTCCTTCTACTGCTGGGGCCATGTGCTGGTGGTCTTGGGGTCCACGCTGTTCTTCGGGACAGTGGGGAGGGAGCACTGGAGACTTTTGTGCCTTCTCTGGGCTCTGGTTCCTGCCTGCAATGCGGTCCGGTTTGCCAGAGTCCCGGTCCGCTCCCTGAAGGAGGAGGGAGGATCGGCCCCGTGGCGAAGTTGGATCACAGGGCGGGTGTTTGTGATATCGGCACTGCTGATGATGGGGGCCGGCGGGGCGGAGCAGGCTATGAGCCAATGGGCTTCCGTCTTTGCGGAATCGGGACTGGGGGTCTCCAAGACAGTGGGAGACCTGGCAGGGCCCTGTCTCTTTGCGGCGCTTATGGGATGTTCCAGGGTCCTGTATGCGAGGATGGGCGGAAGAGTTTCCGTAAAAAAGAGTATGCTTTTGGGCAGCAGTCTCTGTCTGGCCGGTTATGCGGCGGCGGCATATGCCTCCCGCCCCATATGGTCGCTGGCCGGATGCGCCCTGTGCGGATTATCTGTGGGGATCATGTGGCCGTCAACCTTCAGCCTGGCGGCAGCCAGACTGAAGGGAGGCGGGACTGCCATGTTCGCTCTCCTGTCCATGGCCGGAGACTTAGGGTGCATGATGGGACCCGGGACGGTGGGATTGGCCGCGGAAGCCTCCCGCGGGATCCGGTCCGGGTTTGGTATGGCAGTGATTTTTCCCGCGGTGATGGTCCTGGGAGTGCTGCTTCTTGACCGGACAGAGTCAGGGTAAGCAGGCGTGTGCCCGTTCGATGGCTCTCTGTCTGAGTTCGGGAGCGGTCACCGGGCAGCCCGGTAGTCTCCGGGGGTCATGTGGGTGATCTTTTTAAACTGTCGGGCGAAATATTTTTCATCCTCAAATCCCACGGCGTAGGCGATGTCACGGATTTTCATGTTAGGGTCTGAGAGAAGGGCCTTGGCATGTTGGATGCGGATCTGATTTAAATAGGTCAGCATGCTGACGCCGAAGGTGTCCTTAAATTTCCGGCACATGTAGTCTTTGTTGATGTAGAAAAGCCTGGCATACTGGGACTGGACAAAGGGTTTGTCATAGTTGAGCTCCATATACTGGGCAATCTGATGCATCCGGTCCCTGTTGGAACTGCTTTTCTTCAGTTCCTCCCACAGAAGCAGGAGATCGGAAAGGGCGGCTTCTTTTAGGAGTTCCCTGGAAAATAAAGCGTGTTTGTCCAGAAAACGGTCATAGGAGAAGCGGCAGTTCTCCGGGGCGTGGCGGAAGCGGGGATTTTTTTTGCACAGCATGGAGATGCATTCGCCGTAAAAGGCCAGGAAGCCGTCCATAGCCTGCCGGACGTGGAGGAGCAGGGAGTCTTCTTCGGGAAGAAACAGGGAGAGCCACCGGGAGATAAGGGAGCAGAGTTCTTTCTGATTGCCGGTCAGAAGGGAAGAGCGGAGTTGATTCTCGATCTCGTGGAGGCCTGGGGGAGATCCGTCCCAACATCCGGCGGCGGTATCCGGCGGGCATGTCTTGTCTGGCGCGGCGATCAAGGGACAGCGGCCGTCTGTCCGGTGGAGGAAGAAGGCCTCGCGGGCCTCCTCGAAAGCGGCGGAGACAAAGAGGGGGAACTCGTATTTCCTGCTGATCCCTATGTGGAAGGGGTATCCATAGGGGGAGAACACAGACTGGGCAGTCTTTAGGAGGAACGAGGTCAGGGAGTCCGGATTATCGTAGAGGAACAGGACCACTTCCCCGGGGGCGTCGGGATTGGAGAGAAGGATGCCGCTTCCCGACTGTTCCAGATACACCTGACAGCTCTCTTTAAAGCGCTCTAAAAGAGCAGGGCTGTCTTTGGGGGCGGCGGGGAGATACCCGGTGTCATAGAACGCGATGAGACAGCCGCCCAGAGCGGCAAAAAAGGGATTGACAGTCATCAGCTGCCGGTAACATTCAGACGACGGTTCCCGGAGCATCTGGGATAGGAGAATCCCCGAGTACAGATGGGAGAGAGACTGCACCTGTTCTTTCAGATTCTGGTGCCGCAAGGAGGACTCGTGCTCTGCCCTCCAGTTTAGGACAGCCTTTTCTACCACCTGGATCAGGGAATCGGATTCCAGAGGCTTCAGGAGATAATCGGTGCAGCCCTTGGTGAGCATGGCCCGCACGTATTCGAAGTCATTGTGGCCGGAGACGGCGATGACTTTGGTAGAAGGATAATTGGCCGCGATGAAGGTCATCAGGTCGAGGCCGCTTTTGTCGTCCATGACGATATCCGTGATCACCAGTTGAGGCTGTTCCCTTTCGATGATCTCCATGGCCTCTCTTCCGCTCCCGGCGGTGAGAATCTGGTGGATGCCCAGCTGGTCCCAGGGCACCAGAAGCCGGATGGCCTGGATTACATGGTATTCGTCATCGGAAATCAGCACTTTCATGTTCGGTCCTCCTCGTGAAATGATTGGCAGGGGTGGGCGTTCCAAAGGGTCTTGTAGGTGAGAGTCAGATGGACCGTGGTTCCCCCTTCTTCGTTGGCTGACAGGGTCAGATCACAGCCTTTTCCAAAGTTTAACAGCAGTCTGAGAAGTACGTTGGAGAGGCCGATATTGTTGGCCGCATAGGGGCTTTCTTTGTCCTGAGGCTCCCTTAAGCCGCTCTCTAGGAGACAGAAGTGGGGAGGCGTGAAGAGCCGGTTTACATAGACCCGCTTCAGCTCCAGAAGCCGGTCATTGATCTGTTCCAGCTGGTCAGGGTCAGGGGAGCAGCCGTTGTCGGACACATAGACGGACAAAAGGTCCGCCTCGTTCAGAGAAGCGCCTATGGTGAGATGCCCCCGGTCCTTTCTCATCAGACAGCCGTGTTTGAAGGAATTTTCGATCAGAGGCTGGAGGATCATCTTGGGCACGGTGACAGAGGCGGCGGCAGGCTCTAACTTCCACTCCACGGACAGGTGGTTGGGAAATCGGATCTTCTGCAGGGAGATGTAGCGGTTTACGTGGGCAGCCTCCTCCTTGAGAGGAACCAGGGTGTGGTCCACATCCATGGAATACTGGAGCAGCTGTCCGAAGGAAGAGATGTAGTCGTACTGCTCCTTGTCGTGGTGCTCCAGGGATTTGGTGGCCAGGCACTGGAGGGTGTTGTAGATAAAATGGGGGTTGATCTGGGCCTCCAGCATCTTCAGTTCCGTGGTGCGGTTCAGGATGTCCAGCTCGTACTGGCGGATGATGAAATTGTTTATGGTGCTCATCATGTCCTCCAGAGAGTGGAAGAGAACGCCGATCTCGTCCTGGTGTCGGTAGGATACATAGTCAGAAAAGGGGGCGCTGACCGTTTTTACATTGATGGATTTCATAAATTCCGATGCCTTTTTGAGAGGCCGGGTGAACCGGAGGATGGAGAGGGCATCCACCGCCGTGGCCACCATCAGGCAGAGGACATAGGCGGATAACAGAGTGGCCAGCTGCCGGTTGGTCTCAAGATAGATCTCCCTTTTGGGGATGGACTGGAGCATATACCATTCCAGGTTGGAGGATGAGATCTTCCGGCAGATATGGAGATTCTTCGGGTGGCTTCTGTCCGCAAAGAATGGATTGTCCTCCAGGAGCTTCGCCTTTTGAGTCATATCCTTTGGCCAGCCTTCTGACTGGATCTGTCCGATCTGAGAGGAGTCGGAGGAGAAGATCACATATCCGTCAGAATCGATGACATAAAATTCTTCCATGTCGTCATACAGATACCCGCACAGCTTTTTCATCAGATTCAGAGAGATATCTATAGACACTTCCCCCACAGGCTGACTGGGGTTGGGCAGGTGGTACAGGGGCAGGCAGATGGTGAAGACCGACTTCTCCGGGTTGGTCAGACCGGGGGAGGCGGACAGATCCGGGGGCGGGATATGGCTTAACTGGTGTCCATAGCTGGAGGGCAGATGAGGAGGCAGAAGATAGGCCTGGAACATGGGTGCAGGCGGAGGTGAGTCTGCCTCGGGAAACTCCTGCCGTCTGAGGTACCGCTGCAGATTCTCTGTAGTCAGCAGAAGGGAATTGCCGGACTTGTAAGCGCCTACCCGAATCTGGACCGCATCCGGGGTGACGGAATAGATGTTCATCATATAGGAGAACATCAGGGAGGAATTGGAGGACTCGGTGTGAGAGAACGTGGTCGGGTTCCGGGAAAAGAGAAGGTCCCTCAAGGACCTGTTTAAGTAGATCCCCTTGTTGGCCACATCTACGGTGGTGTCGATGGCGTGCTGGATATTATGCGCCGCGGCCTGCCAGGCCCGTTCGGTCTGGGAGATGTATCGCTCCAGGGCCGACGTGCGCATGTTGGAGTAAAAGAAGACACAGTAGATGGCCATGGAGAGGATAGCCGCAAGGAGCAGAGTGGACAGCAGCTTATAGCTGATGCTCTTAAATGTTGGTTTCATAGGCTTTCTCCGATCACAGGGGTCAAACTACCCTTTTTGACCCTGATATTATGGAATAAAGGATAGCAAAAAAAAGAGCTTGTGTATATACAAAACGGGAAAAGGTCAAAAATGTCCACTCTTTTGTCAAAAATGTAAGTGTGTGAAAAATGACTGATTTAGTATGATAATATTCAGAAGAAATAAAACAGAACATACAAATAACAGGGAGGGACTATGTATCCATGCCGTCAAAAACACAAAAAAAGCTAAAAAATATCAGCAACTACTTGTTATTCATGGGTCCCGCAGTGCTTCTGTTTGTGGTGATCGGACTGATTCCGTTTTTTTATGAGATCTGGTTTTCCTTTACCAACTGGGACGGGATCCACGGCGATTATAACTTTGTGGGACTGAAAAATTATCTGGACGTGATCAGAAATGACAGCAAGTACTGGACCTCCATGTGGTTCACTGTCAAGTTTTCCGTGTGTGTGGTGGTCTTGTCCAACTTCATCGGTTTCTGGTGGGCCTACGGCCTGTCAAAGAGTATTCCGTTCCGCAACGTGATGCGGGCCGGTTTCTACCTTCCGAGGATCGTGGGAGGCGTTATCTTAGGCTTCCTCTGGCGGTTTATCATCACGGAGCTGTTTCCGCTGATCGGGAAGGTGACAGGAATCGGCTGGTTTTCTCAGGCCTGGTTCCAGACCGAGTCCTCCTCCTTCTGGGCCATGGTCATCGTGATGACCTGGAGTATGGCAGGGTACATGATGATCATCTATGTGGCAGGCCTCACCTCCATCTCCAGCGACTACATCGAGGCGGCTACCATCGACGGGGCCAGGTCGGGGCATGTGCTTCGGTACATCATCCTGCCGCTCCTCATGCCGGCCTTTACCCAGTGCCTGTTTCTGAGTATGGTCAATTCTTTAAAGGTCTATGACTTAAATATTTCCCTGACCAACGGCAATCCCTTCCGCCTGTCGGAGGCAGTGACCATGAACGTGTACCAGACCGCATTTTCTTCCAACAAGATGGGATACGGAAGCGCCAAGGCTCTGATTTTGGTTCTGGTCATCGCCGCGGTCAGCTTAATCCAGGTGGCCGTCACCACGAGAAAGGAGGTGGAGCTGTAATGCGAGCCAAAAAGAATCTGATCCACTGGGCCGTTGTCATCGCCCTGACACTGAGCCTGATCATGGTGCTGGTCCCCTTCTATATCGTGGTGTCCAACTCCTTTAAGCCTTACTCGGAGATCGCAAAATATATCTTTGCCCTCCCCAAGGAATTTACGCTGAGAAATTATTCGGAGGCGTGGAGGCGTCTGAACTTTGCCAATTCCCTGAAAAATACGGCTGTCATCGCCGTGCTCTCCAACTTCGGAGGGGTGGTGTTTGCCAGCATGTGCGGATACTGGATCACCAGGCATCCCAACAGGCTGACCAGGCTGGTGTATTTTGTGCTCATCGCCTTTATGTCAATCCCATTCCAGGCACTGATGATCCCTTTTGCCAAGATCACCAGCAATTTAAAGCTGACTAACAGCCTGTGGGGGCTGAGCGTGTGCTTCTGGGCCCTCACCGTGCCCATCAGCACCTTTATCACGGCAGGAGCCGTAAAGAGCGTGCCGGTGGAGATCGAGGAGTCGGCCCTCATCGATGGCTGTTCTCATTTTAAGACATATTGGATCATCGTATTTCCGTTAATCAAGGCTTCCATCTTCACCTTTGCCACCATCAACACCCTGTGGTTCTGGAACGACTATCTGATGACCCAGCTGATGCTCTCCAAGAAGTCTTTGAGGACCATCCAGATCTCCATGCAGGCTCTGTTTAACGAAGCGTTTTTTGCCTGGGATGTGGCCCTGGCGGCCCTGACCTTGGCCATTCTTCCTCTTTTCGTCTTCTTTGTCATCGCCCAGAAACAGGTGCTGGCAGGCGCCTCGGCAGGTGCTGTGAAAGGATAGAGAAGGGGATCACCGAGTTACCAGTGCCGGCTATTGCCGGCATATGATAAACATTTTTCAATCAAAGGAGGAAACACTATGAAAAAAACCGCGGCAATTCTTCTGGCTCTGACTATGACGGCGACATCTCTGGCAGGCTGCAGCACGGGCAGTTCCGGGGATTCCGGCGCACAGCCCTCACAGGCCACCCAGGCTGCTTCCGGCGGAACCCAGGCGGCAGGCGGGGAGACGAAGGCAGCTGATTCCGACAAGGCACCCGGCTCCGTCGATCTGACCATCATGCTGGCTCTGGGACAGTGGACCGACAACTTCGATGCGGTCATCGAGGCCTACAAGGCGGAGAACCCCCAGATCGGCACCATCGAGTATGAGTTCCCCAGCTCCTCCACCTACTGGGATCTGTTAAAGGGGTATCTGTCCGCGGGCACCATGCCGGACATCTTCGGCTGCGGAGTCGGTGAGCAGATCGCCAACTGGAACGAGTATCTGGCGGACTTAAGCGACCTGGAGTCTGCCCCCGACTTAAGCGCCGACCAGGTGGCCATGTGCTCCGTGGACGGAAAGACGGTTCAGGTATTCCCCATCCACATGGAAGGCTGGGGCATTCTCTACAACATGAAGTATTTAAAGCAGGTGGGCTGGGAGAAGACTCCCGATACCATCAGCGAGATGGAGCAGCTGTGTAAGGATCTGGAGGCAGCGGGGATCAAACCCTTTGTCCATCACTATGCAGAGACCTCTCTCAGTCTGACCAACCATCTGGGCAGCACCTGGATCACCGTAAAAGATGACCCGCTGGGATATTTTGAGGAGCTGAAATCCGGAAAAGACATGGATCTGGCCAATGATCCCGACTTAAATGCCATGCTGGATTACTATGATCTGGTGATCCCCTACGGCAATGACGACGCCATCGCCACAGACAAGTGGGTGGGAAGAAACGCGTTCTTCCTGGAGGAGGCCGCCATGGTGGACGACGAAGGTTCCTGGGAGATCCCCAACATCATGGATGTGAATCCGGAACTGGCCGACCATGTGGTTCAGGGCATGGTTCCCATCTCCGACGAGCCCGGAAAGAACAAGCTGCAGACCGCTACCATCTATGCCGCGGTCTACAAGGACAGCCCCGAAGTGGAAGAGGCCAAGAAGTTCTTAAACTACCTGGCATCCAGCGAGTATGCAACTACCTGGAATCAGGAAGTCATGGGCAACATCCCGGCGCTGGGAAGCGTGGAGGTGTCCGAGAACTTAAACTGCCTGGGTCAGGATGTATTTGCTCTGCTGCAGGAGGGCAGGACCCATGAGGTTATGACTCCCTGGACTCCCGACGAGGTAAAGGACAGCCTGGGCGAAGTGTGGTCTCTGTATGTGGGAAGACAGATCGACAGGGAAGAGTTCTTCAAGCGCTACCAGGAAGTATGGACCAATTACGCTGCCAATAAATAACCGGCCGCCGGGCGTGTAGCGCCCGGGGTGAGATAAGGAGGATGAGACATGGCGATCCATATTGCCAGAAACGAGGATGTGATTCCCAGATATGACGAGGCGGGATTTTCCAGAGAGGAAGTTCTGGCCGGAACTTACAGCGGGGGAATCCGGAACTATAAATGTTTTCTGAAAGCGGGAAGCAGTGTGTCCCCGGAGCTTTACCCGGACAAGCTGGTGCTGTTCTTCTTCGGCAGAGGAAAGGGATACGTGTCGGACGCAGCCGATGCCTATCATATAGAGGAACTGTGCTTTTACGCTCCCCATTTTGACAAGGTTTCCTATGAGATTCACGCCGTCACGGATCTGGAGTTCATGATGTGCATCGTGGAGATGAATCAGTGGGACTGGAAGGTGTACAACGGCTCCCATATCCGTCTTCCCTTCTTCCGCACCGTCAGCAAGTGCGTCAAGTACGATCAGGACTGCAAGGGACCCAACACCACATCCTGGTTCGTCATCACCGGCGGCCAGCTGGGCCGCATCATGATCGGCGTGGTGCGGGCCGTAGGAGAGGGAACCACGGAAGAAGGCCACCCGGCGGTGGAGCAGTGGAACTACTGTGTAGGCGACTCCGACTTCAGCCTGACCGTGGACGGTGAGACGGTCAGAACCAGAGCGGGGGACTTCAGCTACGTTCCCGCCGGTCTGGATCACTCCCTGGTGGCGGAGCCGGGCAAGGAAGTCTATTATGTGTGGTTTGAGCATTTCACGAAAGAGAAAGATTTCATCGTGAAGCCGCTTCCGGAAAAAAAGTAGAGGAGGGATGAAAATGGCGGAATATTATCTTGTAAAAAGCGGGGATATCCCTCAGAATTACGATGAACACGGATTTGCCGTCAGCGAGCTGCTTCCGGGGACTTACGACGGAGGAATCCGCAACTACAAATGTTTCCTGAAAGCGGGCTGCGAGATCTCTCCGGAGCTTCGCGGGGAGGACACGGTGCTTCTGATGTTCGGCAAAGGAAAGGGCTACATCACGTCGGAGCATGAGATGCACAGGATCACGGAGCTGTCCTTCTACGCACCCAACTTTGACAAGGAGCCTTACACCATCCATGCGGTGGAGGATATGGAATTCGTTCTCAGCGTGGTGGAGATGAACCAGTGGGATAAGGAGATCTACGAATCCTGCCATGTGCGCCTGCCCTTCTTCATGAAGCTCAGCGACGCCGTGGTCTATGATCAGGACTGCAAGGGACCCAACACCACCTCCTGGCACATCCTAAGCCCCAAACAGCTGGGCCGCATCATGGTAGGCGTGGTCCGGGCCGTGGGCGAGGGCACCACGGAGGCGGGCCATCCCAAGGTCCACCAGTGGAACTACTGCGTGGGAGATGCGGATTTCCACCTGAAGGTGGGGGAGGAACCGGCCATGGACCATAAGGCCGGAGACTGGAGCTTCATCCCGGCGGGACCGGACCACGCCCTGGTGGCGGACCCGGGCAAAGAGGTATTCTATGTCTGGTATGAGCACTACACCCGGGAGAAAGACTTCTGCATCACCCTGGCCAAGGGCGAGGAGTATGACGGAGCATATTAGAGGATGGAAGGGTCAAAAGATCCTATTATGATGAAAAAGGAGAACAGGAATCATGAAAAAGCAGTATGACAAGAATTACTATGTGGTGAAGGCAGGGGAGATCGAGCACAGCTACGATGAAAACGGCTTTGCCATGACGGAGCTTCTGCCGGGAGTGTACGACGGCGGCATCCGCAGCTACAAGTGCTTTTTGAAGGCGGGAAGCAAGGTGTCTCCCAAGCTGTACGCCGAGGAGAGTGTGGTGATCATCTTCGGAAAGGGTCTGGGAGAGCTGAAGGACTGCGACGGAGTTCATGCCATCACCGAGCTGGCTTTCTATGTGCCCTACATGGACAAGGAGGCTTATGAGATCCGGGCAAAGGAGGACATGGAATTCATCGTCAATGTGATTGAGATGAATCAGTGGGATAAGGCCGCCTTCGATGCATGGCATATCCGCCTTCCCTATTTCCGTCTCCACAGCGAGTGTGTCCAGTATATCCAGGACTGCAAGGGTCCCAACACGGAGGCCAGGATGGTGCTGTGTCAGAAATGGGTAGGCCGCGTGATTATGGGAACCACCAGAGCAAACGGCGAGGGGACCGTGGAGGAGGGCCATCCGGCAGTCCATCAGTGGAACTACTGCGTAGGCGATTCCGATTTCTCCATGAGCGTTGGATATAAGAAAGAAAACAACATGGAGACCATCAATCACACTGCCGGGGACTGGAGCTTTATCCCTGCGGGGGCAGACCATGACCTGGTGTCGGAGCCGGGAAAAGAAGTGTACTATGTGTGGTTTGAGCACTTTACGGATGAGGAAAAATTTAAAAAATAAGAGGATTTAAGCCCAAACGAAAAGCCTTTCTGTAGTGGATTTTGAACATGAAAAAATCTATTACAGGGAGGCTTTTGTGATTTATATACAAAGAGCTATTGACTTTTTTAAAAAAATCAGATAGAATGGCATAAAGATTATTTTTAGCATAATTTTTAGAACGTTCTAAAAAGTTACGATTCTCATATGACTGTGGATCGTAACAATAAAAATTTTAATTTTTAGGAGGAACTAAGATGAAAAAATGGATTGCATCGACATTGGCGTTGGTTATGGCCGGCAGTGCGCTGGCCGGGTGCGGATCTTCTTCCAAGGAAGAGACGAAGCCGGCGGCTGAGACGACCACGGCGGCGGCCGGGCAGGAGACGAAAGGCGGAGAGACGGCAGCGGGACAGGAATCGTCCGGCGGGGCAGAGGGAGATATCACCTCCTGGATTCTGGAGGATGACACCAGCATCGCGGGAGAGGTGAATTTCTGGATTCCCTTTAAGGGCAGCCAGGGCATGGATGCCATGATCGCAGCGTTTAACGAGATTTATCCCAACATCAAGGTAAACCTAAATTCTTACAACAATAACTCCGACGGCAATGTCAGCGTCAATGTGGCAATGGACGCGGGGGAAGTGGATGTTCTGGCCTCCTTCGGACTGAGCACCACCTACAAGAGATGGGCCAACGGCCTGTATATGGATCTGACAGACCGCTGCAAAGAAGAGGGAATCGATCTGGCAGCCAACTGGGGAACCGATGCCTATGTGTATGACGGCAGCATCTACACCTTCCCCTGCGGCGGTCTGAGCTACTACATAGCCATCAACATGGATGCCTGGAACGAGGCGGGGCTGGGTGACCTTCCCACAGAGTGGACCTGGGACGAGTACCTGGAGGCCAGCCGGAAGATGACCAAGAAAGACGACAGCGGCAATGTCTTGGTCTACGGAGGATCCGACTATCATTCTGTCAACTATATGACCTTCCCCTATGCTCAGGTAAAGGGAAAGAATCCTTATTATAAAGAAGACAAGACGGCCAGCTTTGATGACCCCATCATCGTAGAAGCCTATGCCCGGGAACTGAAGGCAGAGCTGGAGGAGAAGATCTGGTTCCCCAAGGCGACCTACCGCGCCGACAACCTTCAGGCTCAGATGACTTTCTGCCAGGGACAGACCGCATCGACCGTCATCACCAATGTGACCCGTTTCCTTCATGACAAAGAGACCTATCCCAATGTGAACTGGATCACAGGTTTTGCACCCTATCCGGTGGTGGAAAAAGGACAGACCAACTATATGTCAGGTGTTCCCACGTTCTCCCATGCCGGAATCGCCACCAACTGTCAGGATGAGGATGCTGCGTGGGCATTCGTCAAGTGGTATTCCACCTACGGAGTCGGATATCTTCCCGCAGCCGGACATCAGTCCTGCTGGAAGGGCAACGACCCGGCCGCTGCCATTGAGGTCATCTACGGTTCTGAGGAAGAGGCCAAGAAGTGGATCGACGTGGAGTCCTTTACGAGAGTCGTGGGAGATCCCTCCAAGCCGGCTTACTACGAGGATGAGCTGACCGCTTATTCCGATGTAAACTCCTGTCTCAACGAGCAGGTCATGTTTGCCATCAACGGGGAGAAGAGCGCCGAGGAGGCTATGGCCGAGGCAGCGGAGAATGCCAATCAGTTTATCAAAGACGCCCAGTAACGATTCCGGCGCTGACGGCACAGGAAGGAGAGATTTCCTGTTTGAGGGCGGACATATCCCTACGGGATATGTCTGCTCCGCCGTTGTGGCAGATGTGGAGGTAGATATGCCGAAAGATAGAAAAAAAATACGCAGAACAAACCGGCGGCAGCTAAAAGAGGATATTGCAGGCTGGGCATTTATCGCACCAGTACTGCTGATTTTCATCGTGCTGACCGCCTTTCCCTTTCTCTTTTCCCTGTTTTTGTCTTTTACGGAATGGAATTTCCTGGGCGGGTGGGAAAAGCTGAAATTTGTGGGATTAAAAAATTTTGTCAAATTAATAGGCGACCACAGATTTAAGCAGGCTCTGGTCAATACCTTTGTCTATGTGGTGGGCAGTGTGCCTCTCTCCATCCTCTTGGCTATGGTGCTGGCGTATTGTCTGAAAGACCGGATCTACGGAAAAAGATTTTTGCACATGCTCTTTTTTATCCCATATGTGTGCTCCATCGTGGCTATCGGCGCGGTTTTTAAATTTCTGTTTCGCGAGGACGGGATCATCAACAATGTACTTATGGGTATCCGCCTGGTCTCCGAGCCGGTGAAGTGGACCGTGGACGCCAGATTTACCAAGATTCCTATTATACTGATTTTAATCTGGACTTCCCTGGGCTATGAGCTGATTATCTATATGGCGGCGATCCAGAATGTACCGAAGAATCTGTATGAGGCCGCCGGCATAGACGGGGCAGGGAGTCTGAGCCAGTTTGTGAATATTACGCTTCCCATGATCTCCCCCATCACCTTTTACCTGGTGATTGTCCGTATGATCGCGGTTTTTAAGGTCTTTGGCTCCGTAGACATCTTTACCATGGGAACCACCATGTCCTCCAACTCCTCTGTGGTCACGGAGATTTACGGCAACGCGTTTTCCAACTATAAATTCGGCTATGCGTCCGCGGAGGCCGTGGTTTTGTTTGTGATCATTCTGCTCATTACAGGATTTAATTTCTGGAGCCAGAAAAAATGGGTTCACTATTGAGAGGAGATGAGCGTATGCATTTAGGTATGAAAAAAACACAGCAGCTGGTGGCGATAATCAAGACCATCGTCTTCACTGCCATCGGACTGATGTTCTTAGCTCCCCTTATGTGGATGATCAGCTCGTCTTTAAAGACCGCTCCGGAAGTGTTTGCCATGGATTTCTCCTGGTTTCCGGAAAAGCTGCAGTGGAAAAACTATGTGAAAATCTGGACTTCCGATGAAGTGAGTATGGTCAGGGCCTATCTGAACACCGCGTGGATCACGGGAGTTTCTATCCTGGTTCAGCTCTCCTTTGCGTCCATGGCCGCCTACGGGTTTGCGAAAATCAATTTCCGCGGCAAAAATGTGGTGTTTTTTCTGTTCCTCTCCACCATGATGATTCCGGCGGAGGTGACCATCATCCCCCGGTACATGCTGTTTCGGACCATTGGTCTGTACAACAACCACTGGGCTATCATCCTGCCCCACTGGTTCAGCGCCACGGCTATCTTTATGCTCCGCCAGTTTTATATGGGGCTGCCCAATGATCTGATGGAGGCGGCCAAGATCGACGGAGCCAGCCATCCGGCTATTTTTGTCCGCATCCTGCTGCCCCTCACCAAATCGGCACTGGTGTCCCTGATGGTGCTGACCTTTATCTCCTGTTGGAATGAGTACCTGTCTCCTCTGATCTTTTTGACCAAAAAGAACCTGTACACCATCTCCCAGGTGGTTCGGTGGTACTTACAGGATGAGGCGGTTCGCTATGATCTGACTATGGCGGCGGCTACCAGCACGGTGGTTCCGGTGATTATCCTGACGCTGTGCTGTCAGAAATACTTTGTGGAGGGCATTGCCACCTCCGGCGTGAAGGGATGAGAGGAGAAGGAGGAAACGGGATGGAAGAAAAGATTGACGCGAAAGACGGCAGCCGGCTGCTTATGCGCATCTGGAGGGGCAGCCATTCGGTCCAGGGCATGGGCATCTGGGGTGACCGGGCATTTGTCCTTCACGACACCGGCATCTGCGGGGTCCATGACCTGAGGGGGAAGCAAAAGGAGCCTCTATGTGTGTTTCCGCTGGGCTCCTGGAATGAGGGAACGCCTTCGAAAGATTATCGAAATCATGCTAATTCCTGTATGTTCAGCGACATACACTGTGAGGGCAATCCCATTCCGCTTTTGTATGTAACCGTCGGAACCGGGACAGGATTTGACCGGGACGGCTATTTCTACCGCTGTGCGGTGGAGAGTATCTGCTGCAGCCGGGACTCAGAGGGAAAGGAATCCTACACTGCCCGGACTGTTCAGACCATCACCTATCACCCGGACGGAATCGAGAAGACGGACTTTTTACCCCCTTGCTGGGGGTGTCCGGCGTTTTTGATCGATTCCGAGGAGAGGGCTCTGTACATCTTCTCCGCCAAATATCGGACCAAAAGGGAGTGTGTACCGGAGGGGGAGAAAAATACCTATATCATCACCAGGTTTGCTCTGCCGGATGTGAGGCAGGGAGGCTTCGTGAGGCTGACACCCGAAGATATCCTGGATCAGTTTACGGTGGACTCGGAGGTGATGTTTACCCAGGGAGGTACCATAGCGGACGGCAGGCTTTACTATACCTTCGGCTGCCCTCATGCCGGGTATCCCCTCCACATCTTAATCTTTGATCTGAATCAACAATGTCTTTGGGCCCATATCACGGATCTGGATGCGGCTCTGGAACAGGAGGAGCCGGAGTGCTGCGCATTTTATGAGGGAACACTTCTGGTCAATACCAATGCCGGGGATCACGGAAGTATTTTCCGCGTGCCGGAGGGGAGACCACGGCTCAAGCCGGATCCGATAAAGGACCAGGATAAGGCAGGGGGGTACAAAGCCGGTCACTGACGGCTCAGGACACTTTCCCTGCATACCAGGTAGGGGGTCACCGGGATCTGCATGGGCGGCTTGCCAGGATTGGAGATGCGTTCCACCAGGCACCGGGCGGCCTGTTCGCCGATCTGTTCTTTTTGGATGTTGATGCTGGTGAGGCTGGGGATGGTGTAGCCGCAGAGACTGCTGTCCTCATAGGCGATGATGGAGATATCCCGAGGCACCCGGATGCCGGCCTCGTGGAAATACCGCATAGTGCCGAGAGCCAGCTTGTCGTTGGCGGCTATGACGCCGTCAGGGCGGTTCCCGGCTTCCCAGTAGGCCTTAAAAGCCAGGTATCCCCCTTCTCCGCGGTTGGTCCGGCTGATGATCTCCCAGGGGTCCATGAGGGCTGTGCCTGCATCTCGGGCAGACTTTAAAAAGCCGTCATGACGTTTTTGGAAGGAGCCGAAGGTTTCGGGGCAGTTGAGCAGACAGATCCTGTGATGTCCGGTTTTGACCAGATATTCGAAGGACAGGCGCACTCCCTCGTCGGGGACCGCGTAGACCGAGTCCACGGAATCATCCATATAGTCGGCTCCCGCCAGGACAAAGGGGATCTTTCTCCTCTGGAGATTGCGGATCAGACGGCTGCTGCAGGGAGAACCTACGATGATCACTCCATCCACCCGGCAGGATTTGACGGAGAGAGGCAGATCCTGACCGGAGTCCAGGGAGCAGAAGCGCTCCGTGACGATGCCGTAGTTGGTATCGGAAAGGCCAAGCATAATCCCGTTGACGATATTCATGGAGTAGAGGCCTGTGGACTGGTCATAGTCATAGGAAGTGGCGGGAAAGCTCTGGTTGTCCTGCATGTAGATGATACCTAAGTTGTTGGTAGTGCTGGAGCTTAAGCTGCGGGCATTGTTGTTGGGGACATATCCCATTTCCTCAATGATTTTTTTCACCAGAATCCGGGTCTCTGTTTTCACAAGGGGGCTGTCATTGATGACCAGGGATACTGTGCTGCGGGACACGCCGGCTCTGTTCGCTACATCGATGATCGTGACCATTCCGATTGCCTCCGTCTGTTTTTTTCCAGTATAAAAAAAACAGGTGGAAAAGTCAAGAAACATGAGATATAGTGCAAGTAGTAATAGGAAAGTTTCGCTGCTGTTTAAAGGGCACCTGAGAACAGCAACAAAGTTTAGGAGGGATCTATGGAATATTATAAGAAGATTGAGCAGGAAGAGCAGTATGATGTGGTGGTGGTGGGTGGGGGACCGGCGGGAATCTGCGCCGCCGTGTCCTCTGCCCGCCAGAAGGCAGACACGCTCTTAATCGAGCGTCTGGGCGTAGTGGGAGGGATGATGACCGCCGGCCATGTGGACCCGATTCTGGGGGCCGTGTCGGAGGGGACTATGTACGACGAGGTGGTGACACTGCTGGCCAGAAATCACCCGGAAAGTGTCCCCAAGGTTACCCGAAACGGCCGGGAGATTCCGGTTGACCCGGAGGAGGCCAAGACGCTGCTCGCCGATCTCGTCCATGACAGCGGGGCCAGATTGTATCTCCAGACTTCTGTCATCGATGTCATCAAGGACGGCAGCCGGGTGGAGGGAGTGATCCTGACCACCCCCAGAGGGCTTATGGCAGTCAGAGCCAAATGTGTCATCGATGCCACCGGGGACGGGTATGTGGCCGCCATGGCGGGAGCTAAGTTCCATGTGGGAAGAGAGAGCGACGGCCACTGTCAGCCCTGTACCCTGGAATTTGTCATCGATCAGGTGGATGAGAGCCGCGCTCTCACCTGCTTCGGCGGCAGCGATCCGGTCTGTCTGCCCGACGGCCGGGGCTATGTGAAGCTGTGCAATGAGGCCAATGAGCGGGGAGAACTGCCTGAGAACGTGGCGGTGGTCCGGCTCCACAAGACCCACTATCCGGGGGAGAGGAGTGTCAATGCCTCCCAGGCCAACCGGTTTGATACCCTCTCTCTGGAGGGAATCTCTCAGGCAGCCCATATCCTGCGGGGTCAGACACGTCCCATCGTCGAGTTTCTGCGAAAGAACGTGCCCGGCTACGAGAACTGCCGTGTCAAGTCGTCGGCAGATGTGCTGGGGGTTCGGGAGACCAGAAGGATCTGCGGCGAGTACACTCTTCAGGACGGGGATGTGGAGCATGGAGCCCGTTTTGAGGATGTGGTGGTCCACAAGGCCTGGTTCCTCATCGATATCCACAACCCGGTAGGAGGAGGACAGGCGGAGAGACATTCCCAGCCGGCCGTCCCCTATGATATCCCCTACGGATGCCTGATTCCGGAGGGCTTAGATGGACTTTTGGTGGCCGGGCGGTGTATCTCCGGCACCCACAGGGCCCATGCATCCTACCGGGTGATGGCCATCTGTATGGCTGTGGGAGAGGCGGCAGGCGTGGGGGCTGCCTTAAGCGCCGGGAAGGGATGTGAACCCAGACAGGTGACGGCAAAGGAGATCCAGAAGGTGCTGGCCGAGAGAGGCGTGGTGCTTTTTGATGATGAGAAGCCGGTGGCATAAGATCACATATTCAGGGGAGGAAAACGCCAGAGCGAGAGCTCTTTGGCGTTTTTCTTTTAAGATATCTTTAACGCAATCTTAACATAAAACAACTTGGGATTCCCGAAGGTGTCATGTATAATGAATACATTGACTGAAATAAGGAGGAGAACCATGGGACTGTATAAAACAAAACTCCAGGAAAAACTGGAGGAAGCCTTCAAAGCAGTTCTGCCGGTCATGGGAATCGTGATGTTTTTATGTTTCAGCGTGGCTCCGGTGCCGCCCGGCATCCTGATGGAATTTCTCACAGGCGGGGTCCTGCTGATCGTTGGTATGATGTTCTTCACCCTGGGGGCGGAGCTTTCCATGACCCCTATGGGAGAGAAGGTGGGAAGCACCATGACCAAAAGCAAAAAGCTGTGGGTTATGGTGGTCCTGGGCTTTATCCTGGGATTCGTCATCACCATTTCGGAGCCGGATCTGCAAGTACTGGCCGGCCAGGTGCCGTCGATTCCAAATATGACCCTGATTCTGGCCGTTGCCTGCGGAGTGGGGATCTTTCTGGTGGCAGCCCTGGTGCGTATGCTGTTTGGAATCCCACTGGCGCCGATGCTTATCACACTGTACATGGCGGCTCTGTCTCTTGCCTTTTTCGTGCCCGAGGACTTTCTGGCCGTTGCCTTTGACTCCGGCGGAGTGACTACCGGGCCTATGACAGTGCCCTTTATTATGGCTATGGGTGTGGGTATCGCTTCCATCCGAAACGATAAACATGCGGCGGACGACAGCTTCGGCCTGGTGGCTCTGTGTTCCGTGGGTCCTGTGCTGGCGGTGCTGCTGCTGGGCATGATCTTTCATCCGGAGGGCAGCGACTATGCGGTCACTCAGCATGTGGAGGCCGCAGATTCCGTGGCTCTCAGGCAGATGTTCACCTCCTCCATCCCGCACTATATGATGGAGATCGGGATGTCCATGGTGCCGGTCCTGGCATTTTTCGCCTTCTTCCAGGTGGTGTCTCTCAAGATGGACAAGAGGTCCCTGGGAAGAATTCTGGTGGGGCTTGTGTATACGTATGTGGGCCTGGTGCTGTTTCTCACAGGGGCCAATGTGGGATTTATGCCGGCGGGAAGCTTTCTGGGCCAGACCCTGGGAGGGCTTTCCGTGAGATGGATCGTCATCCCCGTAGGCATGGTGATCGGTTATTTTATCGTCCTGGCAGAGCCGGCGGTCTATGTGCTGATGAAGCAGGTGGAGGAGCTGACGGACGGAGCCGTGTCCGGCACTGCCATGAAGATGAGCCTGTCCATCGGTGTGGCGGTGTCCATCGGTCTGGCCATGACCAGAGTGTTGACCGGGATTACCATTCTCTGGTATGTGATCCCCGGATATCTTCTGGCCCTGATCCTGACCCTTTTTACTCCGAAGATCTTTACGGCCATTGCCTTCGACTCCGGAGGCGTGGCTTCTGGCCCTATGACCGCGGCTTTTCTTCTTCCCTTTGCCATGGGAGTGTGTCAGGCAGTGGGGGGCAACCTGGTGCGGGATGCCTTTGGGGTGGTGGCCATGGTGGCCATGACGCCTCTGATCACCATCCAGACTCTGGGGCTGATCTATCAGCTGCGGACCAGGAAAGGAAGGATCCCCGTGGCGGCCCAAGGCCCGGATCTGGGGCTGGAGGCCTATGGAGATTACGATATCATTGAACTATAAGGAGGAATCCGGCAGATGAGCGGACTTTATCTGATGACGACCATTGCCAACCGAAATATGCTGCCTAAGTTCCTTGGATTTTACCAGGAGCAGGGAGTGTTGGTCAATCTCATCACTCTGGGCCGGGGTACGGCTGCCAGCGAGGTGATGGACTATTTCGGCCTGGAGTCGGCGGAGAAGGCGGTACTCTTCGGGGTGGTCACTGACGACAGTTGGAGAAGCCTGAAAAAAGGGCTCCAGAACCGGTTTCGCATCGACGTGCCGGGGACGGGCATCGCCTTTACGGTACCTCTGGCCAGCATAGGAGGAAAGCGGGAGCTTAAGTTTCTCACGGAGCAGCAGGAATTTGTGAAAGGGGAGGAAGGGACATTGAAAGATACGACCCATGAACTTCTGGTGGTCATCGCCAACCAGGGATACAGCAATCTGATCATGGAGGCGGCCAAGAGCGCAGGGGCCGGCGGCGGCACGGTGATCCATGCCAGAGGGACGGGGATGGAGAGGGCGGAAAGCTTTTTCGGCGTGTCCCTGGCCTCGGAGAAGGAGATTATCTTTATCGTCAGCCGAACCGGGCAGAGGAACGGGATCATGAAGGCGGTGATGAAGGAGGCGGGGATGGAGAGCAAAGCCAAATCCATCATCTTCTCCCTTCCGGTCACCAGCACCGCGGGGCTGCGGCTTGTGGAGGACGAGCAGAGTGACTGACGGGTATTACACCTCCGGGGAATTTGCCAGGAAGGCCAGGGTGACCATCCGGACCATCCGGTTTTATGACAGACAGGGGATCTTAAAGCCCAGCAAGGTGAGCGAGGCGGGATACCGGCTGTACACGGACGAGGATTTCGGCCGGCTCCAGAAGATCCTGTCCTTAAAATATCTGGGCTTTTCTCTGGAGGAGATCATGGCTCTGACCATCAACGACGACCGGGAGGATATGGCCAACTCCCTGAAGTTGCAAAAGGAGCTGATCCGCAAGAAGATCCGTCACCTTGAGATGATGGAGAAGACTCTGGAGGATACCTCCCGGATGGCGGAGGATTCGGGGGAGATGGACTGGAACAGCATCCTGAATCTGATCCACATCACCAACATGGAGCATGCGGTGGTGGACCAGTACAAGACCTCCGTCAACATCAGCGCCCGCATCGATCTGCACCGGAGGTTTTCCCACAACCCGGTGCCGTGGTTTGCCTGGATCGCTTCCCACATACCCTTGGAGGAGATGGAGCGGATCCTGGAGGTGGGCTGCGGCAATGGACAGCTATGGCGGGAGATCCCGGCAGAACTTCTCAAGGACAAGGAGATCCATGTGACGGATGTGTCCTCCGGCATGGTGGAGGATGCGGCGGAGCTTTTGAGAAAGAGCGGGAGAGAGGGCCTGATCTTCGAGACGGAGGACTGCCAGAATCTGTCATGGGAGGACGGCAGTTTTGACGGGGTTATAGCCAACCATGTGCTGTTCTATGTGAAGAACCTGCCGAAAGCCCTGAGGGAGATTAGGCGGGTCTTAAGGCCGGGCGGAGTCTTTTACTGCAGCACTTACGGCCGGGAGCACATGAAGGAGATCACCTCCTTGGTCCAGGAGTTTGACCCCAGAATCACACTGTCCGAGGTGGCGCTCTATGAGCTGTTTGGCCTGGAGAACGGGGAGGGGCTCTTGAGGGAGACCTTCAGCCGGGTGGAGAAGATCATGTACGACGACTATCTTCTGGTGGACGAGGCGGAGCCCCTCCTGGATTACATCCTGTCCTGCCACGGCAATCAGAGCGAGATCTTAAGCCAGAGGCAACTGGAGTTTAAGCGGTTTGTCAGGAAAAAGATCCAGGATCGGGGGGCCCTTCGCATCACGAAAATGGCCGGCATGTTTGTCTGTCGGTTATGACTGATAAGAATCCGGACTTCTCCCCGGGATTAATCTGAGGGGGACCCTGCCTGTCCCCGGTACTCGTTGGGCGACATGCCTGTAGTCCTGTGAAACTGGCGGGAGAAATATTTCTCGTCCTCAAATCCCACCAGGTTGGCCACGTCCTTGATCTTGAAACCGGGATGTTCCAGCAGCTCTTTGGCCCGGTCTATGCGAATCTGGTTTAAATAGGAGATCATGCTCACATGGAAGGTATTTTTAAACTTCCGGCACATGTAGTTTTTGTTGATAAAAAACAGCTGGGCGCAGGCAAACTGGCTGAAAGGCTTGTCGTAGTTTAAGCGGATGTAGTGGGCGATCTGATAGATCACATCGTTCTGGGGATGGAAGGTGGGGGAGGTCAGCTCTCCGGACAGCTGGGCCATCTCCATCTTCACCCTGTTTCGGAAGGAGTCCAGGGAGAAACGTCCCTGTCGGTTTAGAAACCGGCAGTAGGAAAAGGCGGCTGCCGGGGGGAGCTGTAAGTGGGGGTACTGTCCGGTCAGCTCCTTCCGCCATGCCTCCATCAGCGCCAGAAACCGGTCTATGACAGCCAGCCCGTGGTGGAGAGAACAGACGGGGCCGGGAAACAGGGCCTGAATCCAGAACTCGATGGACTGGTCAATCAGCTTTTCGTTGCCGGTGATGAGGGCAGAGAACAGCTCCCGCTCCAAAGCCGGATATTCGGTCGTCCTCTCCGTGTCCTGTACATGGCTGCAGGTTGTCATGGGGGGAGAGGGGGAGAAGATGTCCTGTCCGAAAAAAGCGTCCTTGGCCTGGGTGAGGGCCTCAGAGGCCAGAAGAGGAAAGGCCAGGGGACGGCTTCGACCGAAGGTCAGCGGTATGGGCAGACTGCTGCATGAGGACTCAATCTCCGTTTCCAGAAGGCGCAGGGAGTCAGAGGTGTGACGGTGGAGGAAGAGAAAGACTTCCCAGCCGTCGTCCGGGCCGAAGAAGCAGAGTCCCATGTTCTGTTCCTCGAGAAAGCGGTTCAGGGCCGAGATCCGGTCTGTCAAGAGGCTGTAGGAGAGCTGGCTTCGGTCCTTCACAAAGGGTCTGCAGTCATAGTAGCCTGCTATGGCATTGCGGCACTGTCTGAAACCGGGAGCCACACCCAGAAGCTCCTGATAGGTTTTCTCCGACAGAGGCTGGGTCAGGAGACGGTACAGCAGAGTTTCTTTGCAGATGGCGCTCATGCTGTTTATCATCTCCAGATGCTGTATCGTCTGTTTTTTCTGAGAGTCTTCTCTCTCCCATTCTTCCACGGCTTTTCTCACGGCGTCCGCCAGTTGGTCCGCGTCGATGGGCTTTAGGAGGTAGTCCACCCCTCCCCCTCTCAGGGTTTCCCGGATATACTCAAAATTATTATAACCGGAGATGACGATGACCTTGACGGGAAGGGAGGTATGTTTTAAGTATTTCATCAGCTCCAGGCCGGTGGCATCGGTCATGACCACGTCGGTGATCAAAATTTCTGGATGCTCCTGCTCGATGATGCAGATGGCATCCCGGGCAGAGCCGGCCTCCAGGATCTCCTGGATCTCAGGACAGGACATTCGAAGCAGATACCTTACGGTTCTGATCACATGATATTCATCATCTACAATCAGCAGTTTCATGACACAATCCCCCTTTCACAAGGTTTATCTGGACAAAGGCTCCTCCGTGGTCACATGGGCCATGGCGTTGACGGCGATCTCGATGTGAACCGTGGTTCCGCAGTTTTCGTTGGGCTGTACGGACAGGCTGCTCTGTCCGTCATACAGAAGGAGAAGCCGCATGTACACATTGCACAGGCCGATGCGGTCGGAGTTGCCTGCATTCTGGCAGGTCAGCTCTTCTCTGGCCTGTTTCAGCTGTTCCCGGACCTGTTCCAGAATATCAAATCGAATGCCGGTTCCGTTGTCCTCCACCAGGATGTGGAAGATGCCGTCCCGGATACAGGACCGCAGCACCACACAGGCATCGGGCAGTTTCAGAAGATTTCCGTGTTTGAAGGCATTTTCCACCAGGGGCTGGAGGATCATCTTGGGGACGGGCAGAGACAGGGTGTCCGGGTCGGCCTCGGTTCGAAGCTCCACATCGGCGTGGACAAACCGCATCTTCTGAAGGCTGACATAGCTGACACAGTTGGCGATCTCGTCTTTCAGCTCTACGCAGCTGCGGCGGGTATCCATGGAGTACTGCATCATATGCCCCAAGGTGGTGATGGAGCGATAGACCTCCAGATTGTTGGTCTCTAAGGATTCCGCGGCGATGCACTGGAGGGTGTTGTAGATAAAATGAGGGTTGATCTGGGCTTGAAGGGCTTTCAGCTGACTGGATTTGTTGGCCAGCTCCAGTTGGTACTCACGGATGACAAAGTGGTTGATGGTGTACATCATTTTCTGGACGCTCTGGATCAGACTGCCGATCTCGTCGTTTTTTGTGTAGACAATGTAGTCGGACAGATGTTCATCCAGCTTGCCTTTCTGGATGGTGTCCGTGTATCTTGTCAGAAGACGCAGAGGCCGGGTCTGCTTCAGGATGATGAAAAAGCTGAAGGTCAGGGCGCAGAGAATGGATAGCATAAGCACCAGAAGACTCTGGCGGAAAAATCGGTCCGCATCCCGGTAGACGTAGGACTTGGGTGTGGTCTTGATCAGATACCAGTCCACAGGAGAATCGAGGACAGGCACACAGAAATGAAATTCTTCCATGGCTCCTTCGATCACCGTGTCCTTGGAAAGGCGGGCCTGTTCTACCAGGCGGGTAAGTGCAGGGTTCCTGCAGTAGGAGGCGGTGAAAGCCGGGTCGGAGGAAAAGATGATATTGTAGTTGGAGTCCAGGATGAAGAATCCTTCCTCCGGCCCGTAGAGAGGAGCGCACATCTCCCCGATGACCTCGATGGGAATGTCGATGGACAGCCGGCCGATGAGGCGGGTAAGGGAGGGGATCTCATACACGGGGAGGGCCAGAGTGACTACCAGGGAATAGGTGTTCAGCTCCGTGTTGGTAAAGTTATAGTCATACTGGAGATGAGTGGGCATCACCATGGTCTCATAGGGAGGCACTGGTGCGGTCCGCTCGGAATGGACGTAAATATGTTCTTTTTCGTACTGCTGAAAGGTATCTGTCAGCAGCAGGATCCGGCGCAGGCAGTAGGCATCGATGTGGATCTGGGAGGCATCGGGGATGATGCCGTAGAGCTGCTGCATGTAGTTAAACAGCTGAGCTGTGATCTGAAGCTGGCTGCTGGGGGACAGCCTCTGTCCGTTCAGAGACAGAAGCGGCAGGATCTCCGTGTTGAAATGAAGGCTTCTGGCAGTGCCGTCGGCGATCTCCATATAGGAGCTGATGGACTGGGCGGTAGCTTCCATGGTATCCGTGGTCTGACACTGATAGTTTCGCCCAAGGCTGGTCCGGGTATACTGGTAAGAATACAGGCAGTAGCCAAGCATGGGGATCAGAAGGCAGACAGACAGAAAACAGATTAATTTTGTGTGCATGCTGAAATAGGGTTTCGTATCCATGGAACACCTGCCTTGTCGTATTTTGTAATTCATGTCAAATTAATCCTATCATAAATCAGTATTATAGCAGAAATCAACCGGTAAATATACGAAAGACAGGGGAAAAAGTTAAAATTGTCCACCATAAAAGCAAATCTGTAGGTGTAAAAAAATGGTTGAAAAAGATAAAATCGTGACAGAAGCAGGTAGAGAGCAGGAGGGTACCATGTCAAGGCAGAAGAACAACCGCAGATGGTTTCGGCTGGCAGTCTGGGGTCTGCTGTTTTTGCTGTCAGGGTGTAAAGGCCCGGAACCGGAGATCATCGAAGAGGGATCTAAGGCAGGTGAGAGAGCAGTTCTGACTATCTGCATCGCACAGGCTCAGTGGGACGAGTCTATCGACGGACTGACAGCTCTCTATCTGAAAAGCCACCCGGAGGTGGAGTCCATTCAGTGGACCCTGGTGCAGAGAAATACTTACTGGGATCTGATGAATATGAAGCTGGCCACGGGGACTCTGCCGGACATCATGGAGGTGAGGGCAGGGGAGGAGCTGAGACAGTGGTATCCCCACCTGGATGCACTGGATGACATGCCGGTTCTGGACTTGATTTTTCCGGAGCTTCTGGATAACGGCATGGCAGAAGGCCGCTGCTACACCGTGCCTCAGGCCATATACGGCATGGGAATTCTCTATAACACCAGGCTTCTGGCAGAGGCGGGCTGGGAGAGGCTGCCAGAGACTCGGACAGAGCTGGAAGCGCTGTGCCGGGATCTGGAGAAGGCAGGGATTAGGCAATTTATGAACCCCTATCACGAGATCTCCACATGGGTGGAATATGGTATGCTTCAGATGATCTCCATGAAAGATAATCCGGAACTCTATGTGGAGCATCTGAAAAAGTCCAACCAGAGACCCATAGGGAAGGATCCGGAGTGGAACGCGCTTCTGGATTTCACGGATCTGACTCTGAGGTACGGCAATCGGAGACTTCTGCAGCTGGATACGGATCTGGCCAGGAATTATTTTTATATTGGCCGATACGCCATGATCGTGGGCGAGAGCGCCAGGGCTGTGGACGGTATGCGCCGGGCCGGCCAGAGGGTGGAACAGTGGGCTCAGATCGGTCCTGTGCTTCTCGGCGACGACAGGGACAAAAACAGACTTCTCACGGATGTGGTGCGTCTGGGGATCACAAAGAAAGCCGAACATCCTGCAGAGGCCAGAGAGTTTCTCACATGGCTTGTGAGCGATGAGGAAGCTCTGGAATATCAGAAACAGGTCATGGGCATCGTGCCGGTAGTGAAGTCTGCATGTGAAGAGGGGCTTGGCCCTATAGCAAAGGAGACCTACAGGTATTACAGAAACGGTGAGATGACAGGGGAGTATACCGGTCTTCTTCCTCGGGAGATGACAGATGCTACGGGAAAAGACTGGGCCAGATACGTCACGGGAGAGACTGACCGGGCCGGACTCCTGACCGCGTGTGAGGAATACTGGAAAACCTATGCTGAAAGGATGAAAGCAGCAGATTAATGAGAAAGAGGAGGAAATGACCAATGGGAATCATTCAGTATCAGAAAAAGGAGAATATGACGTTTGAGGTCATGGCGAACAGAGTGGAGAGAGCCGAGATGCTGCCGGGCATGGTAGATGGCGTGAAGACTTACAAGTGCCGGATCAAGGCCGGCGACACGGTGGAGCTGGAGACCTTCGGGGATACCACGCAGCTGATCTACATCACTTCGGGAGAGGGATACATCACCACCAGGGACAAGGCGTTTATGGTGACGGAGCCGTCTTTATTTATCCCCAATATGGACCAGGAGACCAACATGTTCCATGCGGTGACGGACGTGGAGTATCTGCAGCTGACCTGCTTTATGCTTCCCGAGGATCATGAGTGGTGGGGAAAATGGCATATCTCCCTTCCCAGATTCTGCCCCCTGAGCCAGTGCATCCCCTACAATGAGGGATTCCGGCCGGAGGCCATCAAGGCTTACTCGATCCTGGATACCCACTGGGTCACCAGAATGACCATGGGGGCCATCATCGGAAAGGGGCCCAACAAGGCGGAGCCTCACAGCCACGACAATCTGTATCAGTGGTACTACGGGATGCCTGGGACAAAGTTTATCTACCGGGCAGGGGGAGAAGAGATCGAGCTGGCAGAAGGGGATTTTGCTTTTATCCCCATCAATGTGGAGCACGCCATCGAGATTGACGAGAACGAGAATGTGAACTATGTGTGGTTTGAGATCGAGGTGCCGAAGGGACAGAAATAAGTTTTTGCGAGGCCGGCGGCGGGGAAGCGTCATGTGTGCATCATTTGGATCAGAATAAATTTTGATCCGAACATTTATAAATTTTAATGAGGAGGAAATGCGATTATGAGAATGAGGAGATTGGCAGCGATCGGGTTGGCGGCTGGTTTGACTGCAGGCGCCCTGGCAGGGTGCGGCGGTTCCGGAGGAGGAGGTCAGAGTACGACCGGGGCGGCGCCGACCGAGACACAGGCTTCCGCGGCGGCAGAAGGCGGGGAGACCAAAGCAGCCTCTTCGGAGACAGGGGCCTCGGGACAGGAGCCGGTGACCATCCGCTTTAGCTGGTGGGGCGGCGAGTCCAGACATAAAGCGACCCTGGCGGCTGTGGACGAGTTTATGAAGGAATATCCCTGGATCACCGTGGAGTGCGAGTACAGCGCATGGGACGGCTGGCAGGACAAGGTGGCCACTCAGCTGGCAGGCGGTACGGCTCCGGATCTCATGCAGATCAACTGGAACTGGCTGTATCAGTATTCCGGCGACGGCTCCAAGTTCGTGGACTTAAACCAGTATTCGGACATCATTTCTCTGGAGAATTTCCCGGAGACCAATCTGGCTGCCATGAATGTGGGCGGAAAGCTTCAGGGCGTGCCCATCAGCGTGTCCAGCAAGCTGTATATGTTCAATAAGACCACGTTTGATAAGGCGGGAATCGCCGTTCCCACCACATGGGATGAGCTGCTGGAAGCCGGACGGGTATTTAAGGAGAAACTGGGAGACGACTATTATCCCTGTGCCAGTGAGGGATATGAGAGATTCTGGATCATGGTGTGGTATCTGCAGCAGAAGTACGGCAAGGAATGGGTGAAGGACATGGAGGTCCAGTACACGGTGGACGAGGTCATCGACGGCCTGAACTTCATCAATTCTCTGGAGGAGAACCATGTGGAGCCGTCTATTGCCACCATCCAGGGCGACGGGGCGGAGAGCTTCTTATCCAACCCCAAGTGGATGGACGGACATTATGCGGGAGTTCTGGAGTATGATTCTGCGGCCAACAACATCGTGAACTCTGTAAACGAGGGAATGGAAGTGGTTATGGGCGGATACATGACCGGAGCCGGCAATAACGGATTCGGCATGAGCAAGGTGTCTCAGGGATTTGCCATCACGGAGACCTCACAGCACAAGGAAGAGGCGGCTCTCCTTCTGGAATACCTGACTTCCAACGAAAACGGCGTGAAGCTGCTGACCACGGAGCGTGGAATTCCCTGCAACACTGTGGCTCTGGAGATCCTTCAGGACGAAGGTCTGGTGGATCCTTACGTGGCGGAGGCAAGCAACATCACCTCTTCCACCTGTGCGTACTCCTTTGACCCCAACTTTGAGAATTCTGCTCTGAAGGAGAGGACCGGCGTTTATTACGAAGTGTTTGACAATTTGAGTGCAGGCGGAGATCCGGCGGATCTGGCTCAGTATCTGATCGACTCTGTCAATGATGTGAACGCATCCAATCCATATTAAAAAGGAAGTGAAACAGCCGCAGAAATACTGGGAAGCAGATTCTGCGGCTGTTTTTGGGCGTTGGGGCGTGGTATGGAAGGAATGAGAGAAAGTGAGGGATGTATGATGGATGTGCAGAAGTTTTTTAAGGATTATATCAGGGATTATAAGGGGTTGGACATCTATAAGGAGGACCGGGGAGGCAGGGCTTTCAATCAGTGGAATTATGAGGACGGCTGCCTGCTTCTGGGGTGCAGGAGGATGTACGAGGTGACCGGGGACCGGTTTTATCGGGATTATGTGGTTCGGTTCATGGACCCTTATGTGAGAGAGGACGGGGGGATCGAGAGCTATGTGATGGGGGAGTATAACCTGGATTTTGTCAATGCGGGGAAGCTGTTTTATTTCATGTATGACGAGACGGGGGAGGAGCGGTATCGGAAGGCGGCGGGGACGCTGATGGAGCAGCTCCGGTATCAGCCCAGACTGAAGATCGGAAATTTCTGGCACAAGCTGATCTATCCGTTTCAGGTGTGGCTGGACGGGCTTTATATGGCCCAGCCTTTCTATATGGAGTATGAGAACCGGTTTAACGGGCGGAAGAATTATTATGACATCGCGGGTCAGTTCCAGAGCGTGAGGAAGTACCTGTATGACGAGAACACAGGACTCTATCACCACGCCTATGACGAGTACAAGGAGAGGGACTGGGCGGATAAGGAGACCGGGCTGTCGCCGAATTTCTGGCTTCGCTCCATCGGCTGGTATCTGATGGCCCTGGTGGACTGCTATGAGCTGGCCAGCGAGGAACTGTATGACGTGAAGAGAGAGCTGGGAGATCTGTACCGGGAGGCGGTAAAGGGGATGCTTCGGTGGCAGGACCCGGAGAGCCGGCTGTTTTATCAGCTGCCGGTGCTGGCGCAGGAGCCCGGGAACTACCTGGAGACGTCAGGGTCTCTGATGGTGGCTTACTCTGTCTTAAAGGCCTGCAGGCTGGAGCTTTTGCTGGCGGATAAGTATCAGAGGACCGGGGAGGAGATCCTGGAGGCAGTCCTTGAACGGCATGTGACGGACCATGACGGAAGGCTTCACCTGGGACGCACCTGCGAGGTGGCGGGGCTGGGGCCCAGACACGAGAGAAACGGAAGCGTGGAATACTATCTGTCGGAGCCGGTGGTGGAAGACGATCCCAAGGCCCAGGGAGTGCTGATGATGGCTTACGGGGAGTATCTGTTGTGCAGACATGAGGAGGAATGATGATGACAAGTGAAGTCAGGAAAACGCCGTGGCAGAGATTCTGGAAGAAGAATCACGGGCTGATCTACATCATGCCCTGGCTTTTGGGGTTTCTGTTTTTTAAATTTTATCCGTTTTTGTCGTCTTTCTGGTACAGTCTCAAGGACTTTAATCTGTTTAAAGGGGAGGCGCCCTTTGTCGGCCTGGACAATTACAAGACGATCCTGGAGACGAAGAAGTATGTGACGGCTTATAAAATTACGTTTCAGTATGCGTTTCTCACGGTGCCTCTGAAACTGGGTTTTTCTCTGTTTATCGCCTATATCCTGAATTTCAGGATCAAGTTTGTGAAATTTTTCAGGACTGTTTACTATATCCCGTCGATCCTGGGCGGGTCTGTGGCCGTGTCCATCGTGTGGAAGTTTTTGTTCCAGTCCGAGGGTCTGATCAACAAGATCCTGGGGCTCTTCGGAGGGGAGGCCGTGAACTGGCTGGGAAGCCCCAAGTACGCCCTGTGGGTCATCAGCCTTCTCCATGTGTGGCAGTTCGGCTCCGCCATGGTCATCTTCCTGGCGGCGCTTAAGGGAGTGCCCCAGGATCTCTATGAGGCGGCGGCCATCGACGGTGCCGGGAAATGGCGTCAGTTTTTCAGCGTGACGGTCCCCCTGATCACCCCGGTTATCTTCTATAATCTGGTGACTCAGCTGTGCAATGCGTTCCAGGAGTTCAACAGTGCCTACATCATCACCAAGGGCGGGCCTTTAGGTTCCACCACCCTGATCTCTCTGCTGGTGTACCAGAACGCCTTTAAGTCCTATGAGATGGGTCTGGCCTGCGCCATGGCCTGGATCCTGTTTGTGATCGTGGCGGTATTTACCCTGATCGCATTTGTCAGCCAGAAATACTGGGTCTACTATTCTGATGATGAGAGGTGAGAATATGAGCAAAAAGACAAGACAGACCATATCCGTTGTGCTGCGCTACGCCGTCCTGATTGCCGTGGGCGTCGTCATGTTCTATCCCATGCTCTGGATGGTGGGAGCCTCCCTGAAGGCGGACAACAATGAGATCTACTCCACCATCAGCTTTATCCCCAAACACCCCTCTTTTCAGGCGTACGTCAAGGGGTGGACGGCCACGGGGTTTAACTTCAGCCATTTTATGATCAACACCTATCTGATCGTGCTGCCCAAGGTGGTGGGAGCCGTGGTATCTTCGGTGATCACGGCCTACGGGTTTTCCCGGTTTCAGTTTGTGGGCAAGACCTTTCTCTTTGCCGTGCTGATGAGCACCCTGTTTCTGCCCCAGGTGGTGTTAAACATCCCCCAGTTCCTGCTGTTTACGGGCATCGGCTGGGTGGACACCTACAAGCCTCTCGTCGTCCCCGCATTTTTTGCCAATGAGCCCTACTTTGTGTTCATGCTGGTGCAGTTTATGCGCTCCGTGTCCAGAGAGATGGAGGAGGCGGCGGAGATCGACGGCTGCAATTCCTTCCAGAGACTGATCTATATCATGACCCCCATCGTGAAGCCGGCCATCGTGTCCTGCGCCCTGTTCCAGTTTATGTGGTCCTCCAACGATTTCCAGGGTCCCTTAATCTACATCAACACGGTCAGCAAATATCCGGCGTCCCTGGGACTGCGGCTCATCGCCGACAGCGAGACCGGTTTTGAGTGGAACAAGATCCTGGCCCTGTCGGTGATCTCCATCCTTCCCACTCTGATCGTCTTTTTCATGGCTCAGGATCAGTTTGTGGAGGGAATCGCCGCAGGCGGCGTGAAAGGATAAGGAGGAGAAGAGATGAAGATTTCCATGATTTTGATCACATCCCGGAGAGCGGTGATGGAGGTGGAGGATTTCGGTATATGGAACACAGAGGAGGCCTATGAGATCCTGGTAAACGGAGCCTTCTGGAGACGTTCGGACAAGGCGGTGGAGACCATAGAGGGGCTGGCGCCGGACTCCCGGTATCAGGTCACGGTCCGCACGGACACAGGCATGGAGGCAAAGGCGGAGTTTCGGACCGCCAGGGAGTCCGTGACCCTCAATGTGAAGCGGTTTCATGCCGCGGGGGACGGGGTTCATGATGACACGGCCGCTATCCAGGCCGCCATCATGGCCTGCCCGCCGGAGGGAAGGGTCTACATCCCGGAGGGAGTGTATAAGGTCACCAGCCTGTTTCTGAAGAGCAGCATCTGCATCGACATCGACGAGAAGGCAGTGCTCTCCGGCATCACGGAGCGGAAGGATATTCCGGTGCTCCCCGGCATGATCCAGAGCTATGACGAGGAGAGCGACTACAACCTGGGGACCTGGGAGGGCAATCCCTTAGACTGCTTTGCCAGCATGATCACGGGAATCGGCGTGTCCGACGTGGTGATCACAGGGGGAGGAACCCTGGACGGCAGCGCTTCCTGGGACAACTGGTGGGAAGACGACCGGGCCAAGATCGTCGCCTTTCGGCCCAGGATGATCTTTTTGAATCGCTGTACCAACGTGACGGTCCAGGGGATTACGGTTCAGAACAGTCCGGCCTGGAACCTGCACCCCTATTTTTCCAGCCGGATTCGATTCATCGGTCTGTCCATCAAGAACCCATGGGATTCCCCCAACACCGACGGCATGGACCCGGAGTCGGTGGACGGGCTGGAGGTGGTGGGAGTCCATTTTTCCGTGGGAGACGACTGCATCGCCGTCAAGTCGGGAAAATATTATATGGGGCACGCCTACAAGACTCCCTCTCAGAACCTGGAGATCCGCCAGTGCTACATGGAGAGCGGCCACGGTGCGGTGACCATAGGAAGCGAGATGGCGGGAGGGGTGAAGAACCTTCACGTGAGCAAATGCATATTCAGCAACACGGACAGGGGCCTGAGAGTGAAGACGCGGCGGGGCCGCGGCAAGGATGCGGTGGTGGAGGGGATCTGTTTTGAGGACATCTCCATGGACCATGTGAGGACTCCTTTTGTGGTCAATTCCTACTATAACTGCTGCGACCCGGACGCCCACTCGGACTATGTAAAATGTAAGACTCCTCTTCCGGTAGACGACCGGACGCCGGCGGTGAATCAGCTGACCTTCCGCAACATCACCTGCACCAACTGCCACGCGGCCGGAGCGTTTCTCTACGGTCTGCCGGAGCAGAAGATCGACTGCATCGAGTTTGACCATGTGTCCGTCGACTATGCCGCGGAGGCGCTTCCCATGGAGCCGGCCATGATGGACGACTTAGGGGAGAAGGCCAGGATGGGACTCTATGTGAACAACGCGAAAAAACTGATCTTAAACCAGGTGAGCATCCGGGGAAATGAGGGGGAGGCCTTTGATCTCCACAACATCGACAGCCTGATTTTGGACGGAGAAGAGAGAGGAGAGATTCGATGATCATAGCAACCACAGGCACGCTGACTACGGGAAGCACCTTTCTGGTATATCACGGACCTTATGGGACCACGATCCCTCAGATGGCGGAGGACGGGTATCGGGGCGTGGAGATGCATATCTTTGACTCCGCCGAGATCGACCGGAAGGAACTGTGGGACCTTTTAAAGGCCCATTCCATGGTCCTGACCTCCATCGGCACCGGCTCTGTCTATGAGCGGCTTCACTACAGCCTGGGAGCAGGGGATCCGGCGGTGAGGAAGGCGGCCGTGCGCCATCTGGAACAGCACATGATTACCGCGGAGCCGGACCACGCTCTGGTGATCCTGGGGCTGGTGGCGGGAAGGGTCTCGGACTGTGACGGAAACCTGGAAGACTTTAAAAAGTATCTTACCGACAGCCTCCACCGCCTGGATGAGCTGGCGGTGAGCCACGACGTGAAGCTGGGCTTTGAGCTGATGAACCGGTTTGAGAGCGACTTCCTGACCCGGATTGAGGAGGGGGTGGCGTTTTTGAAGGCCAACTCCTTCCGGCGCATCGGCCTGCACCTGGACACGGTTCACATGAACATCGAGGAGGCGGACATCGGAGAGGCCATCCGGTCCGCCAAAGGATATGTGAGCCATGTCCATGTGGCGGACAATGACCGGTGGTATCCCGGCCACGGCCACTACGATTTCCGGGAGACCCTTCAGGCCTTAAAGGACATCGGCTATGAGGGGGCTCTGGCCTTAGAGACCAACTGCCTCCCCGACGAGAGGGAGTCTGCCAGAAGGAGCCTTGCCTTCCTGTCCGGAATCCTGGAGGAGCTGACATAAGTTATGATGTTCACGCGCAGAAAACTGGTGGATCTCATGGTTCCGCTGATCATAGAGCAGTTGTTTCTGGGGACCATCGGCATCGTGGACATGCTGATGGTGGCCCCGGTGGGCGAGACGGCTATATCGGGGATCTCCCTGGTCAACTCCATCAACATGCTGTTTCACAGCATCTTCTCCGCCCTGGCAGTGGGCGGAGGGATCCTCTGCACCCAGTATCTGGGCAGAGGGGAGGAAGACCACGGCAATCAGGCCGGCCGGCAGCTGTTTTTCATGGCCGGAGGATTCTCGGTGCTGGCGGCGGCTGTCTGCTGTCTGGCCAATCCTCTGGTCCTGTCCGGCCTCTTCCCCACGGCCGGGCCGGACGTGCTGTCGGAGGGAGTGACTTACTTCTACCTGGCGGCCCTGTCCTACCCCTGCGTCATGATCTTTGATGCCTGCGGCGCCCTGTTTCGCGGGATGGGCAGCACCAGGATCCCTCTCCTGGGCTCGGTGGTCATGAGTGTGGGCAATGTGATCTTAAACGGAATCTTCATCTACGGCCTCCGGTGGGGAGTCTTCGGGGCCGGTTTCGCCTCTCTCTGCGCCAAGGCCGCAGGAGTCTGCTGCCTTCTGGCAGTCCTGGCCGGAGGAAATCATGCGGTCAGCATAAGGAAATGGAAAAGCCTGCCGAAAGACCGGGTGATGAGAAGGAACATCCTCCGCCTGGCAGTCCCTATGGCCATGGAGGACGGAGTGTTCCATGTGGGCAAACTGCTGGTCCAGGGGGTGGTCGCCTCCTTCGGCACCTCCGCCATCGCCGCCAACGCCGTGGCCCTGACCATCGCCGACTTTACCCAGATGCCGGCCTACGCCATCGGCCTGGGGCTGACCACGGTGGTGGGCCAGTGCATCGGCGCAGGAGAAAAGGAGCAGGCCCAAATGTACGCCAGGAAGATCCTCATGGCATCCTTCCTCATAGCGGCCGGTCTGTCGGCCCTGACCTGGGGAGCGGCCGGTGAGATCACCAGGCTGTACCGCCTGACCGAGGAGACCGCCGTGACGGCAGGACGGCTGATCCGGTTCCACGCCCTCATCTGCGGCCTGACCTGGATTCTGGCTTTCAACGTCCCCTGCGTGCTCCGCGCCGCCAGCGACGTGACCTTTATCCTCTATGTCTCCGTGTTCTCCATGTGGGTCTTCCGGGTGGGATGCAGCTACCTGTTTCGGGAGATTCTGGACGTGGGAGTCCTGGGAGTCTGGATGGCCATGGGGCTGGACTGGACGTTTCGGGCTGCGGTCTTTACGGGGCGGCTGAGGAGCGGAAAGTGGCTTGGGAAAGCATTTATATGAACCGGGGGTTTCTGCCCCGGTTTTTTTGTGGTAAGATAGAGGAAAGGAGCCTGCCGCCGTATCGATACCGCAAAAGGAGGACAAACATATGGGTATTTACGTCAATCCGAGAAATACTGCCTTTGAGATGTCTCGTTTTTCTGACATTGCTGCAGAGAAAGACGTGGAGTCAGGGCGGGATCCTGACGTCTTTATGGCAGACATGGGGCACATGGTGGCGGAGGATGTCACAGAAATATTTTCCGACTGTCGGGGGATCCATTACGACTCCAGGAAAAAGCTTTATGAATACGTGATCGAGAGGCATGAGAAGGGAGTTGGCAGATTATGGGATTATATCTGAATCCGGGAAATGAGGCGTATCGACAGGCAGTGACGGACGACGTCTATATTGATAAGACAGAGATGATCGCTCTCTTGAATCAAAAGATCAACAAATCCAGAGTGAAACATGTCTGTGTCAGCCGTCCGCGCCGATTTGGAAAATCCATGGCAGCAGATATGCTGGCGGCATATTATGGAAGAGGCTGTGACTCCAAAGAACTGTTTGCCGGAAAAAAGATTGAAAGCAAAGAGTCATTCAAACTCCATTTGAATCAGCACAACGTCATAAGGCTTGACATACAGCGCTTCCTGTTTGATGACGCTCATCTTGACATTTTTATTGATAAGATACAGGAATCGGTGATCAGAGAGCTGCAGGAAGAATACGGTTCCTGCTTTGAAGCAGACCAATACGGACTGCCCGGGGTTCTTGGGCGGATTTACGCACGCACGAAAGAGGGATTTATTTTCATTATCGACGAATGGGACTGTGTATTTCGATTTGCAAAAGAACGCGGGGATATACAGAAGACATATCTCGATTTCCTGAGAGGGCTGTTTAAGGGTGCAGAATATGTAGAGCTGGCATATATGACAGGAATTCTCCCTATTAAAAAGTACGGAGAGCACTCGGCGATCAATATGTTTGATGAATATTCTATGATTGATCCCAAAAATATGGGGGAATATTTCGGATTTACCGGCGAAGAGGTGGAGGAGCAGTGCGCCCGCCGAGGGTTGGATTATACAGAAATGCAAAGATGGTATGACGGATATCAGCTGGGCGAAATTCACATGTATAATCCCAAGTCCGTTGCCGATGCGATCACATGGAAAAAATACAAAAGCTACTGGACCGGTACGGAGACCTATGAGGCCTTAAAAGTATATATTGAGCAGAATTTTGACGGCCTGAAAGAAGCAGTGGTTGAAATGCTCGGCAATAGTCGCTGTAAGATCAATCCACGAAAATTTCAAAATGATATGACCACATTTGTGACGAAAGACGATGTCCTCACCCTTCTGATTCACCTGGGATATCTGACATTTGATGAAGAGACAGAGGAAACCTTTATTCCAAATCAGGAAGTGTCCCAGGAGTTTTTGAATGTAGTGGAAGGTCCCGGCTGGGACGGAGTCGTTCAGTCAATTCAAAGTTCCGCCAGCCTTCTTAGGAGTACCTGGGAACTTGATGGAAAAGCGGTGGCAGACGGCGTGGCCAAAATTCATGATGAGACAGCCTCCATCCTGAAATATAACGACGAAAATTCTATCTCCCAAAGCGCAATGTGGACAGGCCGGCCCTGGTAGTAGAACTAAAATGGAACAAGTCGGCAGCAGGAGCCATCAACCAGATTAAAAAGCAGCGGTATGCATCGTGGATCGAGGGATACACAGGCGAGATCCTTCTGGTAGGGATCCATTACGACTCCAGGAAAAAGCTTCACGAATGCGTGATCGAGAGGCTTGAGAAGGAACAAAGATAGGAAATGATTGGATTTCGGGAAGGTGGAAACAGGGAATGGCGTGGCAGCCATTCCCTGTTTTTTAATGAGAAGGGCGTTCCGTCAGCCCTTTCCCGCTCCGATCTCCTTCAGATACCTTCCCAGTGCATCCTGCCACGGCGGCAGCGGTTCAAACCCGTTCTCGCGAAGCTTCCTCTGATCCATCCGGCTGTTGGACGGACGTTTGGCCTTTGCCGGATACTGATCGCTGGACACCGGGCTGACCTTCACCTTCATGCCGGCCTGCCGGAAGATCTCGCAGGCAAACTCATACCAGCTGCACAGCCCGGCGTTGGTGGCGTGATACCGCCCGTACCGGTCCGTCTCGATCATGTCCACCAGAAGCCTTGCCAGATCCAGAGTGTAGGTGGGAGACCCGATCTGGTCGTCCACCACGGTCAGGCTGTCTTTAGTCTGTCCCAGGTTCAGCATGGTCTTGATGAAATTTTTCCCGTTGACGCCGAACACCCAGGCGATGCGGACGATAAAATATTTCTTAAGCTCCTCCACCGCGAGTTCTCCCTCGTACTTGGTCTGACCGTAGACGTTGAGAGGCTGTCTCTCGTCGTCGGGCTCCCAGGGACGGGTGCCCTGACCGTTAAATACATAGTCGGTGCTGATATACATCAGCCTGCAGTCTAAGTCGCGGCAGACAGAGGCCACATACCGGGTTCCAAGGGCGTTGACCTGGCGGCACAGATCCTCCTGATCCTCCGCCGCGTCCACGGCCGTGTAGGCGGCACAGTGGATCACCGCGTCTGGGGCCGCCCTGGTGATCACGTCTCTCACGGCCGCCTCGTCGGTGACGTCCATCTCCTCGACGTCCACCCCAACCGCCTGATGGCCTCTCTTTTCCAGCTCATTTACCACGTCGTGGCCCAGCTGTCCTTTTACTCCTGTCACAAAGATCTTCATTCCAGTCTCTCTCCATACATGTTTTCAAAATAGTCTGTGTATTCCCCGGAGATAATATGCTCCCACCACTCCCGGTTGTTCAGATACCAGTCGATGGTCTGGGCGATGCCGGTATCAAAGTTGTACCGGGGCTTCCAGCCCAGCTCCGTCTCCAGCTTGGCGGGGTCGATGGCGTAGCGCATGTCGTGTCCGGGACGGTCGGTGACAAAGCGGATAAGGCTCTCCGGCTTGTCCAGGGCCCGGAGGATGGTCTTTACCACCTCCAAGTTGGTCCGCTCGTTGTGGCCGCCTACATTGTAGACTTCCCCCACGCGTCCCTTGTGGATGATCAGGTCGATGGCCTCACAGTGGTCGGACACATGGAGCCAGTCGCGGACGTTCTCTCCCTTTCCGTACACCGGAAGCTCCTCGTCGGCCAGGGCCCGGCTGATGATCAGGGGGATCAGCTTCTCCGGAAAATGATAGGGTCCGTAGTTGTTGGAACACCGGGAGATGGTCACCGGCAGGCCGAAGGTCCGATAGTAGGCCAGGACAAACAGGTCTGCGCTGGCCTTGGAGGAGCTGTAGGGGCTGGAGGTGTGAAGGGGGGTCTCCTCGGTGAAGAACAGATCCGGCCGGTCTAAGGGCAGGTCCCCGTAGACCTCGTCGGTGGACACCTGATGATAGCGCTTTACCCCGTATTTCTTCGACGCGTCCAGAAGAACTCTGGTCCCCATGACGTTGGTCTGGACGAAGATGCCGGGATCCGTGATGGACCGGTCCACATGGCTCTCGGCGGCGAAGTTGACCACCACGTCAAAGCGCTCGTTCTCAAACAGGTCCATGATAAAGGGCTCGTCGGCGATGTCGCCTTTGACGAACTTGTAGTTGGGCTTGTCCTCCACAGGCTTTAAGGTCTCCAGGTTTCCCGCGTAGGTCAGCAGATCCAGGTTCACAATCCGGTAATCCGGGTACTTGTTTACCATGTGATGGACGAAGTTGCCGCCGATGAATCCGGCGCCGCCGGTGACTAAAATTTTCATAGAATTATTCCTCCTGTTTGGTTCACTGCTAATTGTCGATGAATTTGCCTGCCAGGACATCCATAAGATACTGCCCGTATTGATTTTTCTTCAGAGGTTCGATGTTCTCCAGCAGCTGGTCTCTGGTGATCCAGTGGTTTAAGTAGGCGATCTCCTCCAGGCAGCCGATCTTCCGGTGCTGGTGGGACTCTACGGTGCGGACAAAGTTGGTGGCATCCACCAGGGACTCGTGGGTTCCCGTGTCAAGCCAGGTAAAGCCCTGTCCCAGCAGTTCCACCTCCAGCTTGCCTTTCTCCAGATAGATCCGGTTTAAATCCGTGATCTCCAGCTCGCCTCTGGGAGAGGGGGACAGATTCTTTGCGTACTCCACCACGCGGTTGTCATAAAAATAAAGGCCTGTGACACAGTAATTGGATTTGGGATGGGGCGGTTTTTCCTCGATGGATACGGCCCGCCCGTCGGAGTCAAACTCCACGATGCCGAATCTCTCCGGGTCGTCCACGTAGTAGCCGAACACGGTGGCTCCCTCCTGCTTGTTGGCAGCCCTGAGAAGCCTCTTTTTCAGTCCGTGCCCCGCAAAGATATTGTCTCCCAGGATCATGGCCACATGGTCGTCGCCGATAAAGTCCGCTCCGATGATAAATGCCTGGGCCAGTCCGTCGGGGGAGGGCTGGACTGCGTAGGAGAGGCTTAAGCCGAACTGATGGCCATTGCCCAGAAGATGTTCAAACCGGGGCGTGTCCTCCGGAGTGGAGATGATGAGAATCTCCCGGATGCCGGCAGTCATCAGCACGGATAAGGGATAGTAGATCATGGGCTTATCGTAGATGGGCAACAGCTGCTTGGATGTCACCGTGGTCAGAGGGTAGAGCCTTGTGCCGGAGCCTCCTGCTAAAATAATGCCTTTCATAGTATGTCCTCCATTTTTTACTTTAGAGCCATTATATAAGGTGACGTAACGTTACTGTCAAGGGGTTTTTTGATTTTTCCAGGATCAATCGCCGTTATTGATGAAAACGGTAAATCTGTGGGGATTTTAGGAGAGCTGAGAGGGAACAGGAGGGAAAACAAGATTCCTCCACAAAGTAATTGAAATCCCCGACAGGATTTTGTATAATACAAGTTATGAGAAAACAACGAGAAGGAGAACAACCTATGAAAAAAGCATACGCAACCCCCCATGCACCGGCAGCCATCGGCCCCTACTCCCAGGCCATTCAGGCAGGAGATTTTGTATATGTGTCAGGCCAGCTTCCCATCGACCCTGCTACCGGAGAGTTTGCCGGAGCTGACATCGCCAGCCAGACCAGACAATCCCTGACCAACATTAAGGCCATCTTGGAGAGCGAGGGTCTGTCTATGGAGAATGTGGTCAAAACCACGGTTCTCTTGCAGAATATCGGTGATTTCGGCGCCATGAATGAGGTCTATGCTACATTTTTCAGCGGAGAATGCCCGGCCAGAGCAGCATTTGCAGTGGCAGCACTGCCCAAGGGTGCATTAGTTGAAATAGAGGCGGTTGTTTACTGCGGGAAATAATCCGGCAGGCAGCCATGACAGACAGGAGAGAATGTCCTATGAGATATGAAGTAAAACCCCAGGGCGTGTGTCCCAGCAAGATCAGCTTTGATCTCAACGGAAATGTGGTGACCAATGTTTCCTTTACCAACGGCTGCAACGGCAATCTGAAGGCCATCAGCAAGGTGATCGACGGCATGACCGTGGAGCAGATCGAAGGGTATTTCAGAGGCAATACCTGCGGTAAAAAGAACACATCCTGTGCCGACCAGCTGGCGAGAGTGGTGCGGCAGGCATATGACGAATCCAGATAAAAAGGCAGTGGTTTCAGAAAGGTCCTGTCAGGAAAGAGACGGCAGGGCCTTTTTTCCCTGTCTGAAAAGGAAAAGGCGGTGACAGATGAACAACTATGAGATGCTCAATCCCATGCAGCGAGAGGCCGTGTTATGTACCGAAGGCCCGCTTCTGATCCTGGCAGGGGCCGGGTCGGGGAAGACCAGAGTGCTGACCCACAGGATTGCCTGTCTGATCGAGGAGAAGCAGGTGAAGCCGTGGAATATCATGGCCATCACATTTACCAACAAGGCCGCTGGGGAGATGAGAGAGAGGGTAGACCGGCAGGTGGAGTTCGGGGCGGAAGGCGTCTGGGTCAGTACCTTTCACTCCCTCTGTGTCCGGATCCTGAGAAGACACATCGAGTTTCTGGGATATGAGACCAATTTTACCATCTATGATCCCGATGACCAGAAGACGGTGATGAAGCAGGTCTATAAAGCACTGGGAATCGACAACCGGCTCTACAAGGAGCGGGAGGTCCTCTACACGATCTCCAGGGCCAAAGATCGGCTGATCGCCCCGGGAGAGTATGGGCAGTATGCCGGGGGAGATGTCCATGAACAGACCATCGGCAGAATCTATGAAGAGTACCAGAAATTTTTAAAGAAGAACAATGCCCTGGATTTCGATGACCTGATCATGAAAACCGTGGAGCTGTTTCGGGCCCAGCCCGTGGTTCTGGACTACTACCAGGAGCGGTTCCGCTATATTATGGTGGACGAATACCAGGACACCAACAAGGCACAGTTTGAGCTGGTCCGCCTTCTTGCCCAGAAGTACGGCAATCTGTGTGTGGTGGGAGACGACGACCAGTCCATCTATAAGTTCCGGGGAGCTGACATCGAAAATATCTTAAGCTTTGAGGATTCTTTTCCCGGGGCGACGGTGATTAAGCTGGAGCAAAACTACCGTTCCAGCCAGAATATCCTGGATGCGGCCAACGCTGTCATCAGAAACAACCGGGAGCGAAAAGACAAGACCTTGTGGACTGCCAACGGCAAAGGGGATATCATCACCTGCCGCCAGTTCGACCAGGCTGCCGACGAGGCAGAATTTATCGTCAAGGACATCATAAAGAGGAAGGTGCCCTATGAGGAGTGCGCCGTTTTATACCGCACCAATGCTCAGTCCCGCCTCCTGGAGGAACAGTGTCTTCACTGCAACATTCCCTACCGTCTGGTGGGAGGAATCAATTTCTACCAGAGAAAAGAGATCAAAGATATCCTGGCCTACTTAAAGACCATCTCCAACGGCAAGGATGATCTGGCTGTCAGCCGTATCGTTAATGTGCCCAAGCGGGGAATCGGCGCCACTTCCATAGGAAAGGTGACCATCTTTGCCTCTGCCAACGACTTAAGTCTCTACGATGCCATGACCAGAGCCCGAGTCATCCCGGGCCTTGGAAAGGCCTCAGATAAGATCGGCCATTTCGTCGATCTCATCGAGTCGTTTCGCTGTCGGTTCGGCAAAGAGGACTACACCCTTCGTCAGCTGATCGAGGACATCTTGGAGGAGACCGGATACAAGGCAGAGCTTGAGGAAGAGGGCAAGGTAGAGTCGGAGAGCCGCTTGGAGAATATCCAGGAGCTGGTGAGTAAGGCCGTCAGCTACTGGACGGACGCCGAGGACCCGTCTCTGGAAGAATTTCTGGAGGAAGTCTCCCTGGTAGCGGATATCGATCAGGTGGATCCCACGGAGAGCCGTGTCACCCTGATGACCCTCCACAGCGCCAAGGGGCTGGAGTTTGAGGACGTATATTTAAGCGGCATGGAGGACGGCCTGTTCCCAAGCCGGATGACCTTGATGTCCGAGGACCCCGGCCAGTTAGAAGAAGAGCGCCGATTATGCTACGTAGGCATCACCCGTGCCAAGAGGCACCTGACGCTGACCTCCGCCCGGCTGCGGATGGTCAACGGGGAGACCCGGTACAGCAAGCTGAGCAGTTTTATCTCGGAGATCCCCGAGGAGCTTTTAAGCTCAGGCCGTCCCGCCCCCAGGCTGGATCTTAAAGAAGAATCCCTTCCCTGGAATCAGGGAGCCGACAGCCTTCCGGGAGGGGCCGCCCAGAAAGCCGCCTACGGCCGAAAGAGAGGTATCGGCAGCAGCGGCTTTGCCCCCGGCATAAACCCCTACGCCACCCAGGGCTCCTCCACGCCGGGCTTCGGGAAGTCTTTCACTGTAGAAAAATCCAAGACCCTGTCCTACGAGGAAGGCGACCGGGTCCTCCACATAAGATTCGGCCCGGGAACCGTCGAATCCATCAAAGACGGCCCTAAAGACTACGAGGTGACCGTCCGTTTCGACCGTGTAGGAGTCAAGAAGATGTTCGCGTCCTTTGCAAATTTAAAGAAAGCAGACACCGGCGAATAAAAACCAGAATTTCAGGAAAAATAGATAGTAAAATAGACAAAAGTTTGGTATAATGTCCACGTAAGCAATGAGCAGTGCAAAATAAGACTGAATCAGATTTTCGTTGTGCTAGCACATAAGAAAATCTGGTTATGGCTTATTTTATAGGGCGACAGCCCGTGACCGAGCCGAAGCGTAAGCGGAGGAGAGGTCTACTGCGGAGAAAAACCGCCAGTCCCGAAAGGAAGCCAAGCGAAGCGCCAGCGAGCCCGTCCCCCCCTCTCGCCCCTCAGCTCAAAGCCCTACCGCCATTTATCAAAAAGAATAAAAAGGAAGGAAGGATTAAACCATGAATAAATTTGACATGATGAGCAAAGATGCCATCAACCGAGTAGAAGACATCATGAATTCCACCAGACTCAACGAATTCCTCCACAGAAAAGAAGAAGAAGACAAAAAGAAGAACAACATTCTGTGGATCCTGGCGATCATCGGAGCCGTAGCTGCCGTAGCCGCCATTGCCTACGGAGTATACCGTTTTTTCACCCCGGATTACTTAGAAGACTTCGAAGATGACTTTGACGATGATTTCGACGACGATTTCTTCGAAGACGAGACCGAGTCTGACGAAGAAAAATAAAAAGTAAACACAGCCAATCACCCAGGGACATTGCCTCCGCGATGTCCCATGTTTATGCACACGGGCCCAGACATGAATTTTGTCAGCAAAGCTGACCAGGACCCGGCGCGCGAGTAGGGGAAAACTCTTCCCTGCTCGATTGCGCAGAAGAACCGACAGAAAAATTTGTTCCCAGTAAAGGGTGCGCCCCGCGCAGCCGGCAGAGAGCCCCTCTTCCATGCCCGATTGTTTTCCAAAAGGAGTCCCCAAGATCATGAAAAAAGGCCAAACTTACACAGGAATCGTAGAGCGAATCGAATTTCCCAACAAAGGGATCGTGACCATAGACGGAGAAAAAGCCATCATAAAAAACGCCCTTCCCGGCCAGGAGATCCAATTTGTCATCAACAAGAAGCGAAACGGAAGATGCGAAGGCCGCCTGTTATCCGTCATCCGCCCCTCCTCCCTAGAGACAGCCCTGTCTCCCTGCCCCCATGCCGGGACCTGCGGCGGATGCCTGATGCAGACCATCCCCTACGAGGCCCAGCTGACCATCAAGACAGAACAGATCAAGACTCTTCTGTCCCCATTATCCCTGACCCCCGCCTTTGAAGGCATAAAACCCAGCCCTCAAAGCGAAGGCTACCGCAACAAGATGGAGTTCTCCTTCGGAGACGAAGAAAAAGACGGTCCATTGGCTCTCGGCCTGCACAGACGAGGCAGTTTTCACGACATCGTCAACACAGACCACTGCAGGATCGTCCACCCCGACTTCACCCAGATCCTCACCGCCACCCGAGCCTATTTTAAGTCAAACTCTGTTCCATTCTACAAAAAAATAAAACACGAAGGTTACCTCCGCCATCTTCTGGTGCGCCGCGCCGCAAAGACGAAAGAGATCCTGGTAGCTCTGGTAACCACCAGTCAGACCGAAGGGATCTCCCCTGAGACGGCCCTCTTAAGCGGCTGGGCGGATCAGCTCCGATCTCTTCCCCTGGAAGGAACCTACGCCGGAATCCTCCACATCCGCAACGACAGCCTGGCCGACGTGGTAAAAAGCGATGCCACCACTGTCCTGTACGGCCGCGAGTTCTTCTATGAAGACCTCTTAGGTCTCCGCTTTGAGATCACCCCTTTCTCCTTCTTCCAGACCAACTCCTTAGGAGCCGAAGTACTCTACGAGACTGTCCGGGAATACATAGGAGACACTAAAGGAAAAGTGATCTTCGATCTCTACAGCGGAACCGGCACCATCGCCCAGGTTCTGGCTCCGGTCGCCGAAAAAGTAACCGGTGTCGAGATCGTGGAGGAAGCCGTAGAAGCCGCCAGAGAGAACGCAGCCCGAAACGGACTGAAGAACTGTACCTTCATCGCCGGCGATGTGCTGAAAGTAGTGGGAGACCTAAAAGACAAACCAGACCTTATAGTCCTGGACCCGCCCAGAGACGGCATCCATCCCAAGGCGCTGGAAAAGATCATCGGCTTCGGCACTGACCGGATGATCTACGTGTCCTGCAAGCCCACCAGCCTGGTGCGGGACTTAGAAGTTCTGAGGGCCCGCGGCTACGAGGCAGAGCGGATCTGCTGTGTGGACATGTTCCCTTCGACGGCGAATATCGAGACGGTGTGTTTGTTGTCCAGACTGAATGTCGAGCATCATATTGAGGTAGAAGTAAACCTTGATGAGATGGATTTGACGAAGGCGGAAAGTAAGGCGACTTATCAAGGACTTAATTGATGATAAAGTAAGAAAATTGGCAAAGGAGTTTCAGGTTGCTCCGAATGATTTGATAGGTCATGCATTAGAATTTCGTATCGAATGGAAAGAGATTTTTCAATATAAACTACACTATAGGAAGTGATTATGTTTTGAACAATGAACTTGTTTTATATGGAACAAAAGTTATATTATCTCACTTGAATCATTCAATCGTAAATGGTTATTTGTCTACATATAAAAGTGCTTCCGCTTTTTCAAAAGTATATGAGATAATGCCTGATTTTTGGGAGCAGCCGTGTGGGCGTATTAAAGATTATGCTAACGGAAAGCGGGACAGCAAAGTAAGGTACTTGATAGCTGAAAAAGTATCATTGCAGGGAGTCGGTTTCATTGAATTAGATTACAGTAACGCGGAAATGCCGGAAGTGGATATTGCAATACTTGAGGAGTATCAAGGGAAGGGCTATGCATTTGAAGCATCCAAGATACTGTTTGTAAATGTATTCGAAAATGAATCAGTAGAGTGTATTGTTTGGAATGCTTTTCGTTCAAATAAAGCAAGCTGTAGGATAGCTGAGAAGTTGGGTGGTAAGGTAGTAGAAGAAAAAAATTTGGTAGTGGAAGCTATACAGGCAGCAGGATTAAAAGTGAATTCAGCAGAATATGCGGAAGCTCCTGCGACAGTGACATATGAGGTTAGTAAAATGATATTTATGAACAGATTTTGTAATAGGAATTGTATGTAGGAAAAGATTTATTTAATGACATGATGGAAGATGTAATGAATGAAAATATATGCTCGCTTCAACCCATTTTCAGGCAAATGTGAAGAAATAGAAAACAAACTACTGAAGCGAAGGCATTGAGCGATAAAAAACTGACAAAATGTACAGCAGTTGTGTGGGGCGATGAAGCATATCTGTGATAATGATACTTCTGGATTTTTGATTGAAATTCAGTCATATAATGACGGTGGGATTCCGATATGGGCAGCGTAATGACCTGTCACTTGTATGTAAGTTTATGGATAAAAGTACAGGAAAAATTGACGGGGAATTTGTGATTTTTAAGAATTAAAACAGCGTAAGGGCAGTTATGAACGTAATAGTTTGTAGCTGTCTTTTTTGTGTTCATGGAAGAAATGCTGATGATTGGTGATTGGAGCGGATTGGCGGATATGCTTGCAAATTTAATCGAAAAATATGCATCCGATTTAGATATAGAAAATTTACCTGATATAACAGGAGATAATCATGCGAAAGTTAAAAGAAATAAAGGAGAAAAATTGCCGAAAAATTGAAAGCTGTGTCTTGTTAATAATGGTAACAAGAGATATAATATACATGATAAGAGTGTCCAAACTATTGCTAGATAAAATATTAGATAATGAGGTGACTATGGATTATAGAGATGAGGAAATGGGAAGATCAAATATTATGATTTATACAACAGAAGACGGTTTATTAAAGATTGAAACAATCTTCGATGGCGATACGGTTTGGCTGTCAAAGGCGCAGATGGCGGAGTTATTTCAGAGAGATCGCTCTGTAATTTCAAAACACATAAAAAATATATTTGAAGAAGGCGAGCTTTCCAAAGAAGGTAATGTGCAAATTTTGCACATTGCAAATTCGGATAAACCCGTAGAATTTTATAATCTTGATGTAATAATTTCTGTCGGCTACCGTGTAAAATCAAAACGGGGCACGCAGTTCAGAATATGGGCGACCGGAATTTTGAAAGAATATATGCGTAAAGGGTTTGCATTGGATGAGGAACGTCTGAAAAACTTAGGCGGCGGTGGATATTTTAAGGAACTGCTTGAACGAATCAGAGACATTCGTGCGTCTGAAAAGGTATTTTACAGACAGGTCTTGGAGATTTATGCTACCAGCATTGACTATGATCCGAAAGCCGAAATATCCATTCAGTTTTTTCAGAAGGTTCAAAACAAGATTCATTATGCCATTCATGGACAGACGGCGGCGGAAGTTATTTATACAAGGGCGGATGCGGAAAAGGAATTTATGGGACTTATTACATTTGCAGGAAACCAGCCGACTTTGCGGGAAGCTGTCATTGCCAAAAATTATTTAAATGAAAAAGAACTTCGTGCAATGGGGCAGCTTGTGTCGGGATATTTGGATTTTGCAGAGCGTCAGGCAGAACGGGAACAGGCTATGACCATGAAGGATTGGGCAAAACATTTAGATCGTATTCTGACAATGAGCGGCGAACAGTTATTATCCGGAAACGGAAGCGTGACACATAAGAAGGCGGTGAAAAAGGCAACCGGAGAATATAAGAAATATAAAGAGCGTACTTTAAGTGATGTGGAACAAGATTATTTGAATTCGATAAAAATGTTGGATAAAAAGGCGGATAAAAAATAGATTGGAGAACTTGATATGAAAAGAGGAAAAGTCAAGGTTTATACATATACAAGAGTATCCGCAGCCATGCAGATAGACGGTCATTCATTAGACGAACAGAAAGCAAAAATGAAAGCGTTTGCCGATTATAATGATTATGAAATTGTTGGCACATATGAGGATGCCGGAAAATCCGGCAAGTCTATTGGGAGGGGCGAATAGGATTTAATCACATGATGGAGGATATCAAGTCAGGGAAAGACGGCATTTCATTTGTCCTTGTTTTTAAGTTGTCTCGATTTGTCAGAAATGCGGGTATCATCTTGTAGAGCAGTATGACTATATTCTGGTGGATGGACAGCATAATGCGATTATTGAGGAAAACGTCTGCAGGCGGCACAAGTAAAGCTCATCTCACAGGCAAAGAAATATGAACATGTAAACAGAAGCAAAGACATAAAATCATACCTTCTTTCGGGAATTGTTAAATGTCCGATCTGCGGAGCAGGTATGTATTGTAATAAGAGCATCAAGCGCAAAAAAGACGGAACGGAATACAAGGATTTTTATTATTATGGCTGTAAGCATCGGACTATGACGCGCGGACATAAGTGTGATTATAAAAGGCAGATCAGAGAGGAACTGTTAGATGATGCGGTGGCTGAAATTATCATAAAGTTAGTCGGCAATCCTAAGTTTGCAGCAATGATGCAGGAGAAGATTAACAGCAAAGCGGATACCGCCGCAATAGACGGAGAGCTTGCAGCGTATGAAAAGCAGTTGCGGCAATATTATTCTGTCAAGTAAAAGCTGACGGAGGAAATTGAGTCTCTTGATCTGGATGGCAGACATTATATCAAACGAAAGGCTGACCTTGATGACCGCCTTTATCGGATGTACGATAAGATAGAGGATGTGGAAACACAGCTTATTGAAACAAGGGCAAAGAAGCAAGCGATTGAAGCTGAGAAACTGACAGGAGATAATATCTATAAGGTATTGATTTTTTGAAAGGCTGTATGCTGTGATGAATGAAGTAGAACGGCGGTAGCTTATGGAAGCATTGATTTCTGAAATACAGATATATGAGGACAAAAAGCCGTATGGACAGTGGCTGAAGTCTATCAAATTCAGGTTTCAGTTGGAGCCTTTGCAGATAAAACGCTTGTCGGTTTTATCTTGAATGGAGTGAGAGAGTGGGATAATGAAAAAACAGTCTATGACCTTGGAACAGGAGTTATCCCCGATTTTCGCAGAACAGGAATTATGGGGGAATTATGAATCTGGTCAGCGCTATATGTATAAGTAATAAAATCAGAGTGTATCAGCTGGAAGTGATTCAGGATAATGAGAAGGCGCTTACTTTATATAAAAAACAGGGGTTTCAAGTTGACAGAATATTGAATTGCTACCAACTGATAGGCAGGATAAAAGAGCCGGGCATATATAAAGCGTGGAAACGGGAACATCCGGAAAATTACAAGAAGATCAGTGGACAACAGTCAAAGATTTTTGGATTTATCCGCCTTCATGGCAAAACGCAAAAGATGCAGTATGCGCAATTGCTAA
>JAAWBS010000009.1 GCA_022792815.1 Hungatella sp. | reverse complement strand
GACTGGATTACCTTGTCATCTTCCATCTCTTTTAAGATGTAGCCGTCGGCTCCGCTTTGGATGGCAGCTTCCACGGTTTCCTGATCGTCAAAGGTGGTCAGAACCAGGATCTTGACTCCGGGAAATTCCTTCTTGACAGCGGTGATTCCCCATCTTCCGTCGTACTTTGGCATCCGCATGTCCATGAGCACCACATCTACATGGCCTCTGCGGCAGCACGCCAGGGCCTCTCTCCCGTCAGCAGCCAGCCCGGTCACCGAGATCTCCGGATCCTGACTTAAAATCGCCTTGAGCCCCTGTCTTAAAATCTGAATATCATCTGCAATCACTACGGATATCATCCTGCTTCCCCCTGTTCTGCGTCGGCTTCCTCCTTAAGAGGAAGTGTGAAAACCATCTGAAAGCCCTCGCCTTTAGCCGAGAAAAAGCGGACCTGCCCGTGAGCCTCTCCCACTCTCCTTCGGATCCCCGAAAGGCCGTGGCTCTCCTTGATGGAGTCACAGCCGCAGCCGTCATCGAAGATATACACGCTGACCGAGTCGTCGGCAAATTTGACAATCACATCCATGCGGGAGGCTTTGGCATAGTTGAGACAGTTGGTAATGGCCTCCCGGAGACATTTGTATACAATTCCGGAGAGATGAGAATACTCCGGCCCGTCTTCTCCCTGGATCTCCACCTGGATGTCCAGTTCCTTAACCCGGTCGGTCAGCTGGTACACGCCCTGGCTTACCAGCTGGAGAGAAGAGCCCTGCCGCATATGGTTGATGGCCCACCGAAGCTCCCGAATCCCGTCGCCGGCCAGCTCCTGGGCTTTTGAGAGATAGGCTTTTGTCTCCTCCTGAGTCTTGGGGTCCGGCGACGCCTGGTCCTTTTCATATTGGATCCTGGCTAACTTTACCAGGGACTGGATCATGGTCAGAGTGTGGCCGGTGGTGTCGTGGACCTCCTGAGCGATCCGGTTCCGTTCCTGCTCGATAGCCAGATGCTGTCTGGACACCGCCAGCTCCCGACTCTGGCGCAGCAGTTCATAGTATTCCCCCACATCGGTGAAAAGCAGGATCCCTGCCGGTCTCTCCCCCTCTTTTGGCTGCAGGAGATACTGTTTCAGTTGTACCTTTTCTCCGCCCGGAAGAGTCAGCAAAAGCCCCTTGGGGGAGGAAAAGTTGGGAATCTCCTCCTCCAAGTCGGCCCCGTACTCGAAAAGCCGTCTCCGGAGCTGTTCCAGGCTGTCTCCGTTTTTTACGAAAAAGAGGCGTCTGGCGGTCCGATTGCAGTAGGTGATATTTTCCTGCCTGTTATATATGATCACGCCCTCCGATACGGCATCAAAGATGTGCCGGGAAGCCACGACGTTGACATCAAGAAGATCATAGCGGAACACGGCCCAGAGAAGAAGGAAACTGGACAGGGCAAACACCGGAGGCGTCAGGTCAAACCCGGCCTTCACGGTCCCTGACAGATAGAGCGCGTTGAAACACAGAGGGACGGCGGCAGCCAGAATCACGATTGCCCCATGGTATCCGGGTAAGTTCTGCTTCCTGCAATCGTAGAGAATCACTGCTATCCCAAGGATCACCCACAGGTAGGTACAGGCCATGTGGAAATAAAAGGCAGGCCCGTAGGTCACCGTCTCCAGACGAAAGGAGAGATAGAACAGATGGTGGAGATCATTGGTGAGAAACATGAGGTAGTCTCCGGCAGACAGAGAAAAAAGCAGGATCTTCGCCCGGGTTTTCGGCTGTCTTCGGCAGTAAAAGCAGGAGAATAAAAGCCAGCAGGGTCCGATGAAGCTGATCCCCAGGTAGGAGACGGCGTACAGACCGAATTTCATCGTCAGGTTCAAGGGAAATGTCAGAAACAGCTGAGGCAGGCACCAGATGATGATAAGCACCTGACAGGCGGCCAGCGCTCGGGTGGTCTGGTTTTTATCCCCGCATAAAAGCAGCCAGCCCACGCTGAAGCCGCAAAAACCGATGGCCGCCAAATAGGCGAAGTGAAGCATAATTTCACTCATAGTACCGATCCTTTCTCCGTATCCCGATCTTTCTGCGGCATCTATTATAGCCTTTTTCGGTGGTTCTGTCAAAAGGGTTTACCTTCTCCTCTTCTCCAAAATCCCTGCAAAGACGATGAGCCCGATGCCTGCTGCCAGAAGGTACACCCACCAGGAGATGCTCAGCCAGAAATCCCTGGTCATGAACAGGACGATGAAGAGGATGACGGCACCGGAGATCTTCACCCACAGAGAATATCCCTTTATCAGTGCCCACACAAAGATGGAGAGACAGATTCCCTCCAGCACCAGGGAATCCTCCACCCGGCCATAGCCCACCGCATCTGCGCATAAGATCAGCAGACAGATCACATATCCGAGAGTCTGAACAGGCCGGATCCAGGATGTCCTGTTCCAGATCTTTCCCGCCGTCCAGGCGATCCAGACTGCCGGAAGAAGGGAGAACTCCAGCTCCAGGAACATGGGCCACCGAACCAGAGGCTGATCCCAGAACGCAAGGGCCAGGAAAAAGGCCGATAAAAACAGAGCTCCTTTTTTCAGAGACGGCACGGCCCCATACTGGAGGACATACAGAGCGGCAAACAAAGTACCGGCAAACCGCCACCAGTGATTTCCCAGGGAGGCGATCAGAAACACCTCAAAGATCCCCAGAATCTGAAACCAGTCTGCACGCCATCCTCCTAAAACCCGGTCATCCGGTTTTAAGATGGGGTAAAATCTCCGTGCCACTCCCCCGCTTATGACGAGAACCGCAAACACGGCGATCCCCATATGATCAAAGCTGACAGGAAGTCTGGACACTGCCGCCGGAGGAAGAGGCAGCAGGGCCGCACTGGCCAGAATGTGAGTCCACTGCCACGGTCCGAAGTAAAAGCAGACATAGTACCCGGCAAAAGCCGCCAGGCAGAGTATCAGAGTCCCCATGGTGACCGTCCTGGCCGTATAAAAGTTGAAGATCGTACCGATGAGCAGGACACATCCGGCGATATCCCAGAAGAATTCATGGAATTCCTCCTGTTTTACTGATTTTCGCTTTCCTGTCCTCCAGAACCAGAGCCCTTTTCTGAGTAAAAACAGAAGATTCCCCATCGCCATGCGGCAGGCAAAGTCTTCGCTTACCAGCCCGGCTCCGAAGAGAATGGTCTCCGCCGCTGCCAGGTCCAGGAGAGGATCATATACTTCCCGGTCCTTCCCCCGCGCCAAGATATAGATTCCGCCCCACAGAACGACCAGGGCCAACATTCCAGGCACTGTGAAAGCGAACAGGAAATCTTCGCAAAGAACCGTCCGGTTCACTCCCATCCACCCGTCTGTCAGCATCTTTGCGATGGCGAAAAATCCGCGAAGAAACGTGGGGATCCCAAAGACCCAGAAATGGACCGGCACAAAAGTCCCCAGTTCCCGCTCCAGGATCTCCCAAAATCCGCTGCCCCCTTCCCGCTCTGTGCGTCCCTTGGAAAATTCCCTGATCAGAATCAAAACGCCAGAGTAAATCATCATGACCGATACAAATCCGCCCAGATCCATGGAGCAGGATTTGACCAGAAAGAACATGCTGACACTCATCCCCCACAGGCTGGCCTGGGTGTAGATCCGGTCATCAAACTGTTTCAGCCCTGCAAAGAAAGCGCCTTCCAGCACGAGGCTGCCGACCCACAGAACCTTCCACCGATTTTTCCCCTCCAGGATAAACTCCGGCCCCAGAAGCCTGAAATATGCCCCGGCTAACACTGTGAGAAACAAAAATACACTGCCCAAAATATAAAATGCATTGCCGGTTCTTCGGATGTCAAACACCTTCTTGGCCAGAAAGCTGGCTCCGAAAAACACTCCCGCACAGGCCAGGACCAAAACCGCTTTGTACAGATCTGCCAGCACATGCCAGGTAGTGGTGGCAAAAATCAGCCCGGCCAGAACGATGAACACCACCCCGAGAACCAGAGCGAGGGTCCCCAGATTATTTCCTGTCCCCTTAAGAATCCTCTGTCCAAAGCCGTGACTCTCTGTTATGTCGGAGCCGGTATTAGACTTTTGGTCTTTGGGAAGCTCCTGGGGTGCTGCCTGTGCCGGAGGTTTTGTCTGCCTCTGGCCGTCTGTCTGCTCTTGGAGATCCGTCTGATTTTGAGAGGTTTCCTGTTCCCTCAGATTTCCCATCGCCCGCTGGCGCATATGAAATCTGTCCTTTTGCCAGGTTAATTCCGCAATCTGCCGCTTATACCTGTCATTTTTGACACACAATCCGATAATAATTCCCAATTCTGCAAACGGTGCGATGAGCCATACCAAAACAATGATAATCCAATTCATGTCGATCCCCCTTCCATATCATTTCATGTACATAAAGCAGTCACTGTCAAAACGAAAATTTCGGCTGAATCATCAATCAGCCTTACCTTTCATCTTCTGCTTATATGATACAAAATCTGGAAAGGGGATCATAGATGTCACCTGTCATGAAAGCAGTGACATTTGTCACTGATCTCTCACGGAGAAGACTCATTTGCCGTCCTGCCGCCTACAGTCCCTCAAGCAAAGACTCATATCGTGGTAAAAGCCAAACATATGCTTCCTCCGAGAAATGGTGATTCTTCGGCAGGCCAAGGCTGATACCCTCGTCGATCCAGGAGAGGTGAGCGGGGTTCTGGAAGGATATCCCAATGTTTCGATAATTGTCAAAACAGGGAATGGACCAGAAGGAAGCGATCTTCAGCATGGCGTCCACATAGTCGATGTCCGAAAGCCCTAATCGGTTGGAGTTTGGCCAGCGGTTGTAGTTGGTCATGAGAAGGAGCCTGGCCCTGGGGTACTTGGCTGTGACTCCGCCGATCAGAGTGTTCAGAGCACCTGCAAAGGTGGTAATATCCGGATTTGAGACGGAAATCTCACCTATCGGAACATCAAGCCGCTTGTCGTTGGCCCCTCCGAGAATCACCACATAGTCGGCCTCTCCGACCATATCCCGGTAGCGGACACACATGGGAATCCTCTCCGGCTCTGTGGTCTGCGATGCCACAGGATTTCCGTTTTCCCCATAGTTATATGCCTTCATATGATGCTTTTGAGCCAGAAGATGGATCCAGGTCTTATCATTTCCCAACTGATTTCCGTAGATCAGGGAGTCTCCCAACGCCACAAGGGTCTTCCCATCCAGAATACTTGCCATAGTTTTCTCCTTCATGCTGATAGTTTTATTTGCCAACACTATAGCATGTCTTTTTTGGAAAGTCAATCAAGCAGGTCGTTGAGATCTCACAAAAATCTCACACAAACAGGGAGAAATATGATACAATCTATGGCATAAGACGACAGAAAAGAGGGATGAATATGGTAACAATCTTTACCCATGGAAACATAGTGGATGTGATTCAGGAGACGGTGATTGCGGACTGCTCCGTATTGGCGGAGGACGGGGTTATCAGAGAGATCGGAACCGAGATACCGGCACCGGATGGCGCCAAGGTGGTGGACCTGAAAGGAAAGACTATGACTCCCGGTCTCTTCAACTGCCATGTACACATGTGTGCGGATGCGGGGACAGGTGTTCACCAGCAGATCAGCCAGGCGGCCCAGGCTATTCGAGCGGTGAAAAATCTCCGAACTCTGGTGAACTCCGGTGTGACTTACATCCGGGATGCCGGAGCGCCCGCCTACATTGATGTGGATCTGCACAATGCCCAGCTGGCAGGTGATATCGTGGCTCCGGAGATGCAGACCTCCTGCCGATGTATCTGTATGACCGGCGGACACGGCCACGCAGAAGGGAGGGAGGCCGACGGCCCTGACGAGTGCCGCAAGGCAGCCAGGGAACAGCTGAAGGCCGGCGCCAACTGGATCAAGGTGATGGCCACCGGCGGTGTCATGACCAAAGGGGTGGAGCCGGGTTCCCCGCAGCTGACGGAGGAGGAACTTCGGGCAGCCATCGAGGAGGCCCACAAGGCCGGCGCCAGGACCTTCACCCATGCCCAGGGCATGACAGGGATCAAGAATGCTTTGAGAGCCGGCGTGGATTCCATCGAACACGGATTTTACATGGATCAGTGGTGCTATGACTTTATGAAGGAACACGACGTGTTCTATGTCCCCACCCTCGCCGCCCCATACTGGATTCAAAAATACGGCACAGAGGCCGGGATCCCCGACTTTATGGTCAGGAAGGTGGAGCGCACCATAGCGGACCACCAGGAAAACTTCCGCCGTGCCCACAAGGCGGGGGTGAAGATCGCCTTGGGCACGGATGCGGGAACTCCCTTTAACTCCTATGACAAGACGGCATTTGAGGCAGTCCTCATGGTTCAGAACGGGATGACCCCCATGGAAGCTCTTCAGTGCGGCACCCTCCACGCTGCCCGGCTTTTAGGGGTAACGGATACCCATGGCTCCATCACGGTGGGCAAGCGGGCCAACTTTGCCGTCTTTGAGGGTGATCCTCTGGAGGATATCCAGGCTCTTCTCGACTGCGCCATGACAGTCATAGGAGGAGAGGTGGTATTTCAAAAAGGATAAGCTTACTCTTGGCTGAAGTCGGCGAATTTTTTCACGATGGCAAGAAGCAGCTCTGTGGTCTTCTCCATGGCCTGGACGGGGATATACTCGAATTTTCCGTGGAAATTGTGGCCGCCGGTACACAGGTTGGGACATGGCAGTCCTCTGTGGGACAAGGCAGCCCCGTCCGTTCCCCCGCGGATGGGCACCACCACAGGCTCGATCCCCAGGGAGGCCATGGCCTCCTTGGCCAGATCGATCAGGTACATGTGATCCAGGATCTTTTCCTTCATGTTGAAGTAGGAATCCTTCATGGCCAGTTCGATGGTGCCGTCTCCATACTTCTGGTTCAGATAGGCGGCCACACGCTCCATGGAGGCCTTCTTGGCCAGAAACTTCTCCATGTCATGGTCCCGGATAATATAGTCCATCACCGCGGTCTCCACGCACCCGGTGATGTGATCCAAGTGGAAGAATCCCTCATAGTCCTGAGTGTACATGGGATTGTCAAAGACCGGGAGCATGCTCTGAAATTCCATGGCCATGAGGATGGCATTCTTCATCTTCCCCTTGGAGGAGCCGGGATGGATGCTGAGACCGTGGACCGTGACCTTGGCCGAGGCGGCGTTGAAATTCTCATACTCCAGCTCTCCGAGAGCGCCTCCGTCTACGGTGTAGGCCACGTCGGCTCCGAATCCCGGGATATCGAAAAAATCCGCTCCTCTTCCCACTTCCTCGTCGGGGGTGAAGCCTACCTTGACAGCACCGTGGGGGATCTCCGGATGCTCTAATAAATACTGGGCGAGAGCCATGATCTCCGCGATGCCCGCCTTGTCGTCGGCTCCCAAAAGAGTGGTTCCATCTGTGGTGATCAGATCCTGTCCTTTATAATTCGAGAGCTCCGGATACTGCTCCGGTCCCATGGAAAGTCCGGTTTCCCGGTTCATCACGATAACTCCTCCGTCATAATTCCGAATGATCTGAGCCTTTACGTCTTTTCCGGAGTAGGCGGGCGACGTATCCATGTGGGCGACGAATCCAAGTGAGAGGACCTTCTTGTCCGTGGTGGCAGGGATAGTCCCGTAGACATAGCCGTGATCATCCATCTTCACATCGACTGCCCCCATGGTGCGCAGCTCCTGTTCCAGGATTTTGGCCAGGTCTTTCTGGATCCCGGTGCTGGGCACAGACTCCTGTTCCGGCTTGGACATGGTGTCCACCTTGATGTATTTGAGAAAACGCTCCAAAACGGTTGTATCCATATTTCATTCCTCCTGTGAGTCTTTTTATTTTGTCCTTTCCTATCGGTTAGCCAGTTCCTCCATGATCTCCTCCCAGCTGATGCCTCTGTCGGCCATCAGAACCATCATGTGGTAGAGGAAGTCGGAGATCTCGTACTTGATCTCCTCCGGGTTGGGGTTTTTGGCTGCGATGACGATCTCCGTGGCCTCCTCCCCCATCTTTTTCAGGATCTTATCCAACCCCTTGTCAAACAGATAGTTGGTGTAGGACCCTTCTTTCGGATGCTCTTTTCGGTCCAGAATCACGGCAAAGACCTCTTCAAATACTTTTAAGGGATTGGTGTCCCGGTATTCTTTCTGCACCAACGGCTTGAAAAAGCAAGACCGCTTCCCGGTATGGCAGGCGGCTCCGATCTGCTTCACCTTTGCCAGGATGGTGTCATTGTCACAGTCTAAGTGCAGAGATTTGACATACTGATAGTGGCCGGAGGTCTCGCCCTTAAGCCAGAGGGCCTGACGGCTCCGGCTGAAATAGGTCATCTTTCCGGTCTTTAGTGTCTGCTCGAAGGACTCCCGGTTCATATAGGCCAGCATCAGTACCTGTGAGGTCTTGTAATCCTGGACGACGGCGGGAACCAGCCCGTCAGAGTTGGTCTTAAAGTCCTCCCAGCGAATCCGGCTCTCGAAGGTATCTACAGAGATCCCTCTCTCTTGAAGGTTCTGCTTCATCTCCATACAGCTTTGGGGATCATCCGGGGAGTCTGAAAAGATCATGCCTTCCACGGATGGAATCTGAAGAAGGGAATCGTCGGTCCCCGTCTGATACGGTCCGCACAGAACCAGTACCGGCAGATGGTGAGGTTTCAGGACGTCGGCCAGCTCCCGGGAAAAATTTCCATCACCCGTCTCTTTCGGGAGGTTTAAAATCAGCATGGAAGCTCCCAGCTGTCCAAACTCCTCCCCGCGTTTCACGTAGGAGAGATCAGGAAGCAAGGCGTAGATCTTCTCGCCTCCGAACCGATGGGCCCCCTCCTTGATCAGATCGATGTTGTCGTCATCAGAAACATCGAGAAATACGGCTTTGGCCCCGGCATACAGATATTTTTTGATGTCCTCCAGCTTTCTGGTCCGGCCTCCAGCTATGATGGGGACATCCACGGCCCTGGCTGCCTCCTTGATGGTCAGTATGGCTCTCTCATGGTCCTCATCGGTCAGGGACAGATCATAGAAAAACAGCTCGTCTGCCCCGTCATCTCCGCACTGCCGGATCCGTGCCAACAGATCCTGGTGAAGTGTCTTCTGAGTTCGGTCGAGGCTGACGGCCTGCCCTTCCCTGTATCCGAACCCGGGTATCAATTTTTTGTAAGTCATAGGTCCTTTTCCTCCCTTGCCGGTCACGTCAGGTTGTCAGTACACGGGTGCTGGAATCTTTCCACGGCCTCCCGAAGATTTAGTCTCTGTTCATAGAGAGCCTTTCCGATGATCACCCCGGAGATCCCCTGTTCATAGAGTCTCTGCAGATCCTCCATGGAGGAGACTCCGCCGGAGGCGATGACGTCCAGCCCTGTATCCTCGGCCAATTTTTTTGTGGCGGAGATATTGGGACCGGAGAGCATCCCGTCCCGGGAGATGTCGGTGTACACTACATGGCGGACGCCGTATTCTTTCATCTTTCTGCACAAGTTGAGAGCCGTCAGGGCGCTGACCTCCTCCCAGCCATCCACCGCTACCAGCCCGTCCCTGGCATCCACACCGACCACGATCTGATCCGGGCCGAACTCCCGGATCAGTTCCCGGATCAGTTCCGGCTCTCTCACCGCCTTTGTGCCGATGATGACTCTGCTCACACCGAGGCTCAGCATAGCCGACACGGTCTGTCGGCTGCGGATCCCGCCGCCTACCTCCACCGGCACATCCACTGCTTCTAAGATGCTGCGGATCACCGGTTCATTGACAGAACTTCCTGCCAGTGCGCCGTCTAAATCTACCAGGTGGAGAAACGTGGCTCCGTCTGACACCCACATTTTGGCGATCTCCCACGGGGTGTCGGAGTATACCTTGACATGGTCAAAGGACCCCTGGGTGAGACGGACACATTTCCCGTCCTTCATATCAATTGCCGGATATAACTGCATGAAACTCTCCTTTCTGCCCCATGGCCCTGTCCGTAAGCTTCGTGGTCTGAAACAGGGCCGACACTGCGGCTTCGTAGTCTTGTAGGGTCTGTGCCTTTTTGATCTTTTTTCCCGGTTTTTCACTGTCTTCGAACGAGGTGATCAGGTAGCACCAGACCTCCTTCATCTTGAACAGCACGACTTTCGGGCCTGCCTCTGCCAGGTATACCCGGCGGTTGGCCTCATAGAGACGGTCGTGAAATTCTTTCAGCCGCTCTTTGGACAGCCCGGGAGTCCCTCCTGACTGTCCGAAGGTGAGAAGAAGCCCCGGGTTGGCGATGATTCCGCGCCCCAGCATGACGGCAGAGAGGGATGGGAAACGTTCTTTTAGAACCTTGGCATCTCCTGACCAGAAGATATCTCCGTTGTAACACACCGGGTTTAAGCTGTGGGTCCATGCCCGTGCAAACACATCCATGCGGGGGACATTGCGGTACATGTCCTTTTGGATCCGGGGATGGATGATCAGCTCCTCCATGTGATAACGGTTATAGATGGAGAGAAGCCGTTCAAATTCATCCGGACTCTCTTTTCCGATTCTCGTCTTGACGGAGATCTTTATATCCAAACCGGAGAAGATCTGGTAGAGACACCGGTCCAACTGTTCCGGAGATGCCAGAAACCCGGAGCCGCGGCCCTTGGACACCACAGTGTTGGAAGGACAGCCCAGGTTTAAGTTTACCTCATCATAGCCCATCTTTTTTAAGAGCCTGGCTGTGGCGATAAAATCCTCTGCCCGGTTGGTTAAGATCTGTGGGACCACATGCATGCCCTCATTGTGGTCCGGTCTCACATCACGATATTCTTTCGGGCTTAAGGTCCCGTTCTGATTCGGTGACAGAAAGGGGGTGAAATATTTGTCCATAGCCGGGAAGCAGCTGTGATACACATTGCGGAACACATAACCAGTTATTCCCTCCATGGGGGCCAGATAATATCTCGTCTCAGATACTGTCCCCATAGATCAGTACCCGAAATCCCCGGTCAGGGACTCATCTTTCTCGATCCAGTCGAGAACCGGGATCACCCGGTAGTGATGTTCGTCGTCTCTGACATAGACGGTCTTGATTCCCGCATTGATGATCATCCGCTTGCACATGGAACAGCTGCAGGAGTTGGCGATGTATTCTCCCGTAGCCGCCTCTCGCCCGGCGAGAAACATGGCGCTTCCGATCATCCGTTCCCGGTCCGCGCTGATGATGGCGTTGGCTTCGGCATGGACGCTGCGGCACAGCTCGTACCGCTCTCCCCTGGGGATGTTCATCTTCTGGCGGATGCATACCCCTAAGTCGGAACAATTTTTTCTCCCTCTCGGAGCCCCCACATATCCGGTGGCGATGACCTCATCGTTTTTTACGATCACCGCCCCATACAGTCTCCGCAGACAGGTGCCCCGTTTGGCCACCACATCTGCCAGATCCAGATAGTAATTGATCTTGTCTCGTCTTTCCATACGGATTCTCTCCCTCAGTCAGCTTGGTTTTCTCTAGTCTTCCAGATTCAGTCCTGCCAGAGCCTGGGCTAAAGCGTTGTTGACCGGCTCCCGGGCTTCTTTTTTCTGCTGGTTTAGGTATCGGTTCACGTCCCGCTTGGACACCCCGGCCCCCTCCCGTTCCCGGCGTTCTTTGAAGGCCTTCAGTTTCTCCTTATAGCCGCAGCGGCACACAAAGATCTGTCCGTCCCCCTTTCCCGTGAGCTCCATCTTTTTGTGGCAGTTGGGGCAGCGGGCATTGGAGGTACGGGAGACGGTTTCCCGGTATCCGCATTCCCGGTCCTGGCACACCAGGAGCTGACTGTTCTTTCCTTTTACGGAGAGCATCCGTTTTCCGCACTGAGGACATTTGCGGTTGGTCAGATTTTCATGACGAAAGTTCCCCTCCCCCGCCTTGATCTGGTCAATCAGCTGTCTGGAGTAATCCCGGATATCCCGCATAAATACCTCTCTGGTCAGGGTTTTGTCTGCGATTTTAGAGAGCTTCATCTCCCAGTCGGCAGTCATCTCCGGCTTCTTTAAGTCTTCCGGCACCAGCGTGAGAAGCTGTCTGGCCTTGGAGGTCAAAAAGATCTCTTTTTCCCGTTTTTCCAGAAGGAAGGAAGAAAACAGCTTTTCGATGATATCTGCCCTGGTAGCCACGGTTCCAAGCCCCCCGGTCTCCCCCAAAGTCCGGGCCATGGCCCGATCCTTTGACTCCATATAGGCCACGGGATTTTCCATGGCAGAGAGCAGGGTGGCCTCTGTAAAGGGGGAAGGAGGGCTGGTCTTTCCCTCGGTCATGGCAAAGGTCAGTCCATAGATGGCATCCCCCTGATTCAGTGCCGGGAGATTCTGACTTCTGCCGCTTGTCTCCTCCTCAGGGTCCGGATCTTCGCAGTCAGAGGCATCCTCCTCATACACCGCCTTCCATCCAAGGGTTTTGACCAGGTTTCCGTGGGCCGAAAAGGTCTCCCGGTCCACGGTCACAGTGACGACGGTCTGCTCATATTCATAAGGGGGATACATCACGGCCAGGAAACGGCGGACTACCAGATCATAAATCCTCCGCTCATCGATGGTCATGTGAGTCAGCTGGACGAACTGCTCCGTGGGAATGATGGCATGGTGGTCCCGGACTTTCTGATTGTCCACGAAAAATGGACGGGAAGGCAGGGGCTGCCCGATCAATTTTCCCGCCAGAGACCGGTAAGGGCCTACGGAACAGGCCTTCAGACGCTCCTTTAAGGTGGGAACGATGTCAGCGGATAAATACCTGGAGTCGGTGCGGGGATAAGTCAGCACCTTGTGATTCTCGTAGAGCCTCTGCATGATATCCAGAGTCTCCTTGGCGGAGTAATCGAACCGGCGGTTGGCCTCCCTCTGAAGCTCTGTCAGGTCATATAAAAGAGGGGCCGTGGTCTTCTTTGGGGTGCGTTTCACCCCGGTCACCTGCCCGCTCTGCCCGGTCAGGCGGCGCACCAGGTTTTCCGTCTGCCCCTTGTCGAAGGAGCGGGAGGAGCCGGACTTTGTATCCTGCCAGGTCAGGACCATCCCCTGGCCTTTGGCCCGGATACCGTAGTAAGGTTTCGGGGTAAAACGGCGGATCTGTTCCTCCCGGCTGGCAATCATGGCCAGAGTAGGGGTCTGCACACGTCCGCAGGAGAGCTGGGCGTTGTACTTGCAGGTCAGAGCCCTGGTGGCGTTGATTCCCACGAGCCAGTCAGCCTCCGCCCGGCACATGGCCGCATCGTAGAGGGAGTCATATTCCCTGCCGTCTTTTAAGTCGGAAAACCCTTCCCGGATAGCTTTGTCAGTCACCGAGGAGATCCACAGGCGGCGGATGGGTTTTTGGCTGGCCGCTTTCTTTAAGATCAGTCTGGCCACCAGTTCCCCCTCTCTTCCCGCATCCGTGGCGATGATGATTTGACCGACATCTTTTCTGTGAATCAGACCCTTTACCGTGTGATACTGCCCGGCCGTCTGGCGGATCACCTCCAGGCGGAAGGGCTCCGGCATCAGGGGCAGGTCTTCCATCTTCCACTCTTTATATGCCTTGTCGTAGTCTTCCGGATCTGCCAGGGTCACCAGGTGGCCCAGCCCCCAGGTGACAATGTAGCGGTCTCCTTCTATGGAACCGCTGCCCTGCCTGGTACATTTCAGGACTCGTGCGATGTCTCTGGCGACAGAAGGTTTTTCGGCGATAACAAGAGATTTCATCGATGTCCTCCTTCCATGGATTTCTTTCCCCCGGCGACCAGGCCTAATTCCCGAAAAATCGCCCAGAGATAGGGGGCTCCGAATACATTCAGCTTTTTGGGCCCTGTAATCGCTTCCGGGGTTTCCAGAATCTTTCTCCAGGCCGCTTCAAAGGTGCTCTTGGTGATCGACTTGCTGCGGCGGCTGATGAAGAGCTCTCCGCCTTTTATCACATAAGTAAAAGGCAGTCCCTTGGCAGTCAGAAACTCCTCATCCTGACGCAGCTTCATCATCTCCCAGACCTGGTCGCATGTGTAAGAAACCATAAGATTTTTCCTCCGTCCCTTATTTCAAGATTTGAACCTTCCCGTCTGTCTCGATGGTGCTGGTGATGGGATTTTGCCGAATATCCAGATACTGAAGGCTCTCCGCCTGATTTAGGGGGGAAAGCTCGGTCACATAATTGTTGTTGATGCCCAGGTGTGTCAGGTGTTTTAAGGAAGCGGTGAACTGGATCTGGGTCAGTTGGTTGCCGTCTAAGTACAGCTCTTCCAGGTTAGGATAATTGGCCAGGAAATCCGTATGCTCATCCAGGGTCACATCGTCGTACCACAAATCCGTCATGCCATTGGAGGACTGCACATAGAAATTTTCTTTTAACTTGATCTCCCTCAGCTCCAATTTCCTCAGAGAAAGATTTTCTTTCAGCTTGCCAAAGTCGATCTCAAACATACAGTTGTTCAGATATAATTCTTCCAATCCGGGATGATTCAATACATTGGAGATATCTCCCAGAATCTCCGTGTTCCTCTGATACCCGCCCCAGACGTCGCCTTGGCTGATTCCGCAGAAATCCAGAAAAGTCAGGTTAGGCATGTGATCGATGAAATCCACATTCTTTAGGGGCACTGCATAGGTCCATACGGAGTAGCAGGTCAGCCGCTCCAGCCCGGAAAGACCCGAGAGGGCGCTGATCTCGTCGATATTGCAGCCGTGGAGAGACAGCTCCTTCAGAAAGCCCATGTTTCTCAAAAAGGAGACGGAGATGAAACCGCTCATGTCCAGCTTTTCAAGTCCCGTCAGGGAGGATAGATCCGGGTCTTCCTGGGATGTCCCCTTGTCGATGACAAGAGAGGTGAGACCGGTGAGGTTTCCCACGGGAGCGTAGTCCAGGACAGAGGCGTTGTCCGCCAGCGCTAAGGAGGTGAGGCCGGTGAGGCTTCCCAGAGGTTCCAGGCTGATGGCCTCGGTCTCTGACAATGAGAGGTGAGACAGGTTCACCAGAGGCTTTAGGAAACTTAAATCCCGGATGGCGGCAGACTCCACCGTCAGACCTTCAAGCCCTGTTAAGACTGACAGGGCCGAGTAATCGGTCAGAGAACGGGAGGAATCCGACTGCCGGAAGGGATCGCTGTCATCATCCTCGATGACAGTAAGAGTTTTCAGCTGTTTCAGGGGAACCAGCTGTTTTAAGTCTGGGGATGTAATCCCGTCGATGACAAGGCTTTGGAGGTTTTCAAAGGCCCCGATTCCCTCCAGACTTTCCACATCCTTCAGGCTTAACTCCATAAGCTGTCCCGGGTCAGCCACCAGCTCGGCGGCCTTCTGGATCTCTACTCCCGAGCAGACCAGTCCCTTAAGGCCGGTCAGCTCTCTCAGAGATCCGATGTTCCGGGTGTGGGACATATCTAATTTTTTCAGACCGGTAAAAAAGGAGAGGTTATCTTCGTCCCAGACCTGGGGCTCTAAGATCAGGGTCTCAGGCTGAAACCGGCTGTCCCCGTAGGGGTCCTCAAAGCTGTATTCCACAATCACTGACTCGGAGCCTGGATTGACGCTTATGTACCGGACGCGGGCCAGATCTTCCTCAGTGACCTGATCTGCCTGAGATTTGTGAAACATCTCTGTTATCATGGCCTCATAGAGAGGGCTGGCAGCGGATACGGCCGATTCTGGCTGACGGGAGCCGTCCGCCTCTTTTTCACGGTCCGCGGATACGGCCGCAGAGCGGGACGGCCTTGGCTGGGAACTGCCCTTGGGAGCATTGCCCACGAAGATACCGGCTCCGATTGCCGCAGCCAGAAAGGCGCACATCAGGCCGGCCACGGCTCCTGTCCCCAGAGAAAAGCTTCCGCCACTGCTGCCGGTATCCGCGTTTGCCTGGGGTGTGGCATACTGGTGGATATGATAATTGATGGTCTGGTCCTCCTCCAGAACATACTGGCTTTTACAGTACTCACAGACTACAATCTTTGGATTGTCCTTCATGGGTTCCAGCTTTCCGCCGCAGGAAGGACACTGTAAATTTGTGATTTTCATCCCTCTTCACTCCTGTTTTCTTGTCCTGATCTCTCTACAGGGTTCCCTTGGTGGAGAGAACTCCCGTGATCCTCCTGTCATAGCCCACTGCCATGTCCAGGGCCTTGGCAAAGGCTTTGAAGGCACCTTCGATGATATGATGGTTATTGAATCCGTCCAGCTGCTTCACATGAAGGTTCATCTCCCCGCCATAGGACACGGCATAGAAAAACTCCCGGATCATCTCCGTCTCCAGCTGTCCCACCCTCTCCCGGTCAAGTCTTACGTCCCAGGACAGATAGGGCCTGCCGCACAAGTCCAGGGAACACAGGATCAGGGCATCGTCCATGGGAAGGATACAGGTGCCGTAGCGGATGATGCCTTTCTTGTCGCCGACTGCTTCCCGGATGGCTCTCCCCAGGACGATCCCCACGTCCTCTGCGGTGTGGTGGGTGTCCACCTCCAAGTCCCCCTCTGCCCTCAGGGACAAGTCGAAGAAGCCGTGTTTTGCAAACCCGTGGAGCATATGGTCAAAAAAGCCGATTCCCGTGGAGATCTCTCCCTCTCCGCTGCCGTCCAGATTTAGGGCGAGGCGGATCTTGGTCTCCGCCGTATTCCTCTCGACGACGGCGGTGCGGGAAGGAAGGCTGCCCTGCCCCTTCCTTTCGTCCCGTTCTCTGTTCGTCTCGGTCATGTCAGTCTCTCCCCTCTGTGTCTTCAAACCGCACCCGGATAGAGTTGGCGTGGGCCGTCAGCTGCTCCGCCTGGGCGAAAGCCATGATATCCCTGTGGACCGGCTCAAGGGCCTCCTTGGAGTAGTAGATGACGCTGGACTTCTTGATGAAATCATCTACCCCCAGGGGAGAGAAGAACTTGGCCGTCCCGTTGGTGGGAAGCACATGGTTGGGGCCTGCAAAATAATCGCCCAGAGGCTCGCAGCTGTATTCCCCGATGAAGATGGCTCCGGCGTTACGGATCTTTGTCATGACTTCAAAGGGATTCTTGGTGACGATCTCCAGATGCTCCGAGGCGATGGCATTGGCGGTGCAAATGGCCTGTTCCATGTCCTGCGCCACCAGGATATATCCGAAATTTTCCAGGGATTTCTCCAGGATCTCTTTTCTGGAAAGCTCTTTCACAAATCGGTCCACTTCCGCAGACACCCGCTGGGCCAGCTCGGGGCTGGTGGTGATGAGAATGGCGGATGCCAGCTCGTCGTGTTCTGCCTGAGAGAGAAGGTCCGCCGCCACAAATCGGGGATTGGCCGTCTCGTCTGCCAGAACCAGGATCTCGCTGGGGCCGGCGATGCTGTCGATGCTCACATGGCCGTAGACCGCTTTCTTGGCCAGGGCCACAAAGATGTTGCCGGGGCCGACGATCTTATCGACTCTGGGGACGGACTCAGTTCCGAATGCCAGTGCGGCCACTGCCTGGGCACCGCCTGCCTTGTAGACCTGGGTGACCCCTGCCAGGTAGGCAGCAGTGAGAGTCACCGGATTTACCTTTCCGTCCTTTCCGGGTGGAGTCACCATGACGATGTTCTTCACTCCCGCCACCTCGGCAGGGATGATGTTCATCAGCACAGAGGAGGGGTAGGCCGCCTTTCCGCCGGGCACATACACGCCCACGCTCTCTAAAGCCGTCACCTTCTGTCCGAGCAAAACGCCGTCAGGCCGGCTGTCAAACCAGCTTTGGCGAACCTGTTTCTGGTGATAATCCCGGATATTCTTCATAGCCTTCTCCATGATCCGAAGAAGTTCGGGATCCACCTCCGCTCTGGCCTCGGCGATCTCCTCCTTGCTGACCCGGATGGAGGTTTCGTCCAAGTCCGCACCGTCAAATTGTCTGGTGTATGCAAAGAGGGCTTCGTCACGCCTTTCCTTTACATCGCTTACGATCTTTGCGACCGCGTCCCCGTAGCTTTCGTAGTTGTTGGGATCCCGTTTTAAAAGGTCTGACAGAATCGTCTCTGCGGCGGCCTGGTCTAAGGTAATCATTCTCATGTCTGTTCCTCCTCAAGTAGGGATTTTAAATCTTTGATCAGCCGGGTGACCCGCTGGTTTTCCCGCTTCATGCTGACCTGGTTGACGATGACTCTGGCAGACAGCGGACAGATCTCCTCCAGCACTGCCAGACCGTTTTCACGGAGGGTGGAGCCGGTCTCCACGATGTCTACGATGACCTCGGACAGCCCCACCAGAGGTGCCAGCTCGATGGAACCGTTCAGCTTGATGATCTCCACGGTCTGATGCTTTTTGTTGTAGAAATAGTCCTTGGCGATGCCCGGGTACTTGGTTGCCACCCGGATCAGTTCATGATGCTTTAACAGTTCTCCGGCCGATTCCGGGCCGCAGACACACATCCGGCATCTGCCGAACCCCAGGTCGATGACCTCGTACAGCTTCCGTCCTTCCTCCAGGATCGTATCCTTACCGCAGATTCCGATGTCCGCTGCACCGTACTCCACATAGGTGGGCACGTCGTTGGCCTTGGCCAGGAAAAAGCGGATGCCCAGCTCCTCATTGGCAAAGATCAGCTTTCTGGAGTCTTTGTCCTTCATCTCCTCACAGGTGATTCCCACCTGCTCCAACAGCTCCAGGGTCCGGTAGGCCAGCCTTCCCTTGGTCAAAGCGATGGTCAGATATCTCATGTGTCCCTCCTTGTGGTCCGGTCAAAGACCACGGTCTTTGTTCCTTCCTCCACACAGATCATATTCAGAAAACCCTTGTCCTCGGCGTAGTGCTGGTACTCTTTAAGAGACGTGCCTGGGGATCTTCTCAAGAGAACCGTCCGCTTCCTCTGGCCTCTCAGCTCTTTCGCCAGGGCAACCGCCTCGTGTTGATTTCGGGCTTCATAGAGAACCAGGGTGTGAAGGGGCTCTGTCTCGGTCCCAAGCTTCTGCCTGGACATAGCCAGCATCAGCTGGTCGATGACAATGGCAAATCCCACTGCCGGCACATCCTTGCCGAACTGGACCAACAGTTTGTCATACCGTCCTCCGGTGACAATGTACTCTCCCGTCCCATAGGTGTAGGCCTTGAAGATGATCCCGGTATAGTACTGATACTTACTGAGCATACCCAGGTCGTAGGACACATAATCCGCTAAGCCGTAGGACTCCAGAATAGTCTGAACTTTCTTAAGGCGCTCAATGGCCTTTCGGGAACGGCTGTTTTTCACCATGGCTTCCACTTGGCTTAGCTGATCCAGCGATCCGAACAGTTCCGGAAGCCTTAGAAACACGGTCCGCAGAGAGTCCGGCATGTCCTGGTGTGAGAGCAGCTCCTCCACGCCGAAATAGTTTTTGTTCTCGATCAGGTCCCGGAGTGTCTCCCCGGTCTCCCGGTCCATGCCGGCTTCCTCCGTGAGCCCACGGAAAAATTCCACCTGGCCCAGCTCCACCTGGAACTCCTTTAAGCCGGCGGCCTTTAAGGAATCGATGACCATGGCGATCATCTCCCCGTCGGCCCCGCTGGCGGAATCCCCGATCAGTTCCACGCCTGTCTGGGTGATCTCCTTGGGACGTCCCTGGTAGCTGGAACTGTTGATAAAGGTTCGCTCCCGATAACACAGCCTTACAGGCACGGAGGCCTCGGAGAAATACTTTCCCACACACCGGGCGATGGCCGGGGTCATATCCGGCTTGAGGACCAGTGTGTTGTTGTCACGGTCGAAAAATTTAAACATCTCCCGGGAAGTGACGCTTCCCCGCTCCTTGTTGAAAATATCAAAATACTCGAACGTAGGTGTCTCGATATCCTCATACCCGTAGAGATGAAACACCTGGCTGATCTTGTCCTGAACCGCCAGCTTGGCGGCGCATTCCCCGTTATAGAGGTCCCGGACTCCCTCCGGGGTGTGCAGTAAACTTGCTGTCATAATGTATTTTCCTATGCTTTCCTAAACTTCCCTAATTTTACTACATTTTTTATCTCAGCACAAGTAAAACAAAAAGAAGGGTTGCCGCGCTGCAGCAACCCCGTGTAATTCTGATTTGTGGAAGGTTACATCTCACCCAGACCGCTCTCGATGGCCTTGGAGATCGTCTCCATGGCATCTGCCTCATCCTCGCCGTCACAGATCAGGTTGATCTCTGTGCCGCACTTGATGCCGGCTGCCATGACATTTAACACGCTCTTTGCGATGACCCTCTTCTCACCGCACTCGATGATTACATCACACTTAAACTTCATGGCTGTCTGGGACAACACCCCTGCTGGTCTTAAGTGAAGACCTGATGGATTCACTACTGTCAATGTCTTTGAAAGCATAATATCATTCTCCTTCTTATCCTTATTTTGGTATAACCCTCGTAAGTAAATTTTAGTACAATTCACCAAAAGTGTCAAGTACGAATAGAGTATATGCAGCCACAATAATTCTGACGGTAAAGGTGATACTCATTGGAGAGCCAAAGGGAGCGCTTATAGCCGTCCCTCTTCTTAAAATCAGACGGCAAAAAAGCCACCCCGTACTCCTCCCCCACCCTCTCTCCCACCTGGTTCAGCTTCTCGGCAGATTTGAGGGGACTGATCGTCAATGTGGTGGTAAAGAAGTCGAATGCCCCTTCTCTGGCTGCAAGGGCAGCCTCCCTAAGTCTCAGCTCATAGCATCGCAGGCACCGGGCTCCGCCCTCCGGTTCCTTCTCAAGGCCTCGCGCGGCCCGATAAAATTCATCCGGCTCATATCTTCCGGTCATCATGGTCACCGGATGGACAAAGGTCATCCGGGAGATCAGGCTCTCCTGCTCCGCCGCTCGTCGCTCATACTCAGAGGGCGGATAGATGTTGGGATTAAAGTACAAGAGAGTGATCTCAAAATACCGGGACAAATATTCCAAAACATAGCTGCTGCATGGGGCGCAGCAGCTGTGAAGTAAAAGACGGGGAACCGTCCCATCCCCTTCCAATCCGGAAAGGATCTGGTCCAGTTCCCTCTGATAATTTCTCTGATTCACCGTGCTCTCCCTCTCTCGGTTTTCGGCCAGACATCACAGAAAATCCCGGATCCGCTTGCTTCTCACAGGGTTTCTCAGCTTTCTGAGAGCTTTGGCCTCGATCTGACGGATCCGCTCTCTGGTGACGTTAAAGGCCTTGCCCACCTCTTCTAAGGTCCTGGGATGGCCGTCCTCCAGCCCGAACCTAAGTACGATCACCTGGCGCTCCCGCTCCTTCAGATCTCCCAGCAGAGCCTCGATGTGCTCCTTGAGCATCACCGACTCCACATTGCCCTCGGGAGTCAGCACGTTGTTGTCAGCCACAAAATCTCCCAGGTTGGAATCGTCCTCCTCGCCGATGGGAGTCTCCAGGGAGGCAGGCTCTCTGGCGATCTGCATGATCTCCATCACCTTGTCCTCAGACATCTCCAGAGCCTCGGCCAGCTCTGCCACAGAGGGCTCATATCCCAGCTCCAGAGTCAGCTTACGCTGCATCTTGGACATCTTGTTGATCGTTTCTACCATATGCACGGGAACCCGGATGGTTCTGGCCTGATCGGCCAGAGCCCTGGTCACCGACTGGCGGATCCACCAGGTCGCATATGTACTTAGCTTATATCCCTTTGTATAGTCGAATTTCTCCACACCTTTGATGAGTCCTAGGTTTCCCTCCTGAACCAGATCCAGGAAACTCATCCCCCGGCCGGTATAGCGCTTGGCGATACTGACCACCAGACGCAGATTGGCCTCGATCAGCCGGTCCTTGGCCTGCTCATCGCCGTCTGCCTTTCGCTTAGCCAGCTCCAGCTCCTCGTCGGCAGTGAGAAGGGGAACCGTCCCGATCTCCTTCAGATACATGCGGACCGGGTCCTCTGTGCCGATGCCCTCCAGCAGATCAATGGCATCCAGATCGATATCCTCCTCGTCGGAATCCTTCATAAAGCTGTCATCCACATCGTCATCCATCAGCAGCGGCTCCTCCGCCAGAATGCTGTCGTCGATGATGGGAATGACATCGATTCCCCGTTTTTCCAGATAGGAGTAGATCTGTTCCATCTGTTCTGTGGAAAGGTCATCACCGGTAAAGAAATTGTTGATCTCTGTTACGTCCAGCGCATTGTGCTTTCCCTTTGCAACTTCTACAAGTTTGCCCAGTTTTTCTAAAAAGATATTTTTTTCCACCAAACAACGCCCTTTCGTCCATGGTTTCTGATTGCTGCTATATAACTAATTTATTATATACTACAATAGTTTTTTTTTCAACTGATTTTTACATGAATTCCTAAAAAGTTCCTAAAATTCCTAAAAATCGTCAGAGCCGTTGATGTTGGTCATAATTTGAATCCGCTGTCTGTGATTTTGGATCTCAACCTCGGTTTTGGAGCCGCCGAATTCTCCGTCCAGCACCCAGTCGGCTGAATCTTCGAAGGTGATCGATAACCGGGAGGTCTTAAACCGGTACACATACTCGCTCAGTTCTTCTTTTAAGATCATGGAGGACAATATGTTTTTCAGCTCCATGGCAGTTCTCGGCATGCGGATCATCAGGACCTCGAAGAGTCCGTCGTTCAAAGCCACATCCGTCTTCACCAGCCCTTTAAAGCCTCCTACGCTTACGGTGTTGGTCACCATCCCAAAGATGAAATCCCCCTCCAGGCTCATCTCGTCGGATTCCAGTCTCAAGGAGTAGGATTTTATGTTGGTCAGACTCTTCATCCCCTCCAGCATGTAAGCCTGATGGCCCAGAAGATTTTTCTTCTCCTGAGGAGTCATGTAGGAAACCTCCGTGAACATGCCAAAGGCCGCCACATACACGAAATGGCGTTCCCGGCAGAACTGCCCGATATCCACGGCGTAGGGTTCCCCTCCCACCACATACTCCGCCGCCTTGACCATCTGGGACGGGATCTTTAAGCTGGAGGCAAAATCGTTGGTGGAACCTGCCGGAATGTATCCTAAGAGAGGCGGCTCTTCCAGATGCATTATGCCGGAGATGGTCTCGCTCAGAGTGCCGTCACCGCCGCTGCAGACCACCATGTCCATCTGACTGCCCCGTTCCTCTGCCGTCCCCATGGCATCGAGGGGAGCCTGGGTCGTGTGGACTTCCACCTGCCAGCCAGCCTTCACAAAGATATCTATGACTTCGAGAAGATTGGATCTGATCTGAGCCTTTCCGGCTCGTGGATTAACGATAAAGAGCATTCTGCCCATAGGCGTTCCTCCTTCACTTTCATGATTCTCTGTTAATCAGTTTTATATACGCCGAAAATGCATTGGGAAGCGGATATTTTGTCCGAATCTCTGTCAGGTCGGCAAACAGATACCGGTCAGAAACCGTATTCTCCAGAAGGATCCGATACCCCTGCATATGCCATTCCACATGACTGAAAACATGCTTTGCTTTTCCCGCAGGCTCCATCTTGAGACTGATAAAGCCGCAGGACTCAAGAAACGCCCGGACCTCCTTCTCGCCAAGGTGCCCGTCGAGATTGGGGAACTGATAGAGGGAGGCCAGAAGACCGGAGTCAGGCCTTTTTTCTATGGCGATTTTGCCGCCTGACTCTAAGATCAGGATCGTTCTCTCCTCCACCCGCCTGGGTTTCTTGGAAGATTTGTAGGGGATGGAATCCAAAAGTCCCTTCCTTCTGGCCAGACAGAGGGAGGACAGGGGGCACTCTCCACACTTGGGCTGTCCGTTGGGGACGCACACGATGGCTCCGATCTCGATCAGCCCCTGATTGAATGCGCTGACTCTGTCCCCTGGCATGGTATCCGTGAGATCCTGCTCCATCTTCTTTTTCACGGAGGCTTTTAAGATGTCCTCTTCACTGGCCAGAAGACGTGAAAGGACTCGAAGCACATTGCCGTCCACTGCAGGGGCTTTGATGCCGTATGCGATGGAGGCAATGGCCCCTGCCGTGTAGCTGCCGATTCCGGGAAGCTTTTTCAGCTTCTCATAGGAGGAGGGGATCCGGCCGTGATACTCTTCCACCACGATTTGGGCCGCTTTCTTTAAGTTGCGGGCCCGATTATAGTATCCAAGGCCCTCCCACATCTTTAAAAGCCGCTCGTCATCGGCCAAAGCCAAAGCCTGTACGTCGGGAAAAGCCTCCAAAAACCGGGCAAAATACGGTTTGACCGCCTCCACCCTGGTCTGCTGCAGCATGATCTCAGAGATCCATACCCGGTAAGGGTCCGGGGTTTCTCTCCAGGGAAGAATTCTGGCATGGCTGTCATACCAGGAGAGAAGAGGACCTTGGATGGCCCGAAGGCGCTCCGTGGGAGTGAGCGGTTTTTTCTCTGACTCCAGTATCTGCAGTTTTTCATAAAAATGTTCCATAGGCTCTCAGGTTTTCCTCTCTCTTCTGACGGCAAACAAAGAGCCCGCCCTGCGGACTCTTTGACTCTCGCGCTGACATAAGGGGTGTTCCTGCCGGATCCGTGCTACACATATCCGTAGATTCCCCGGACCGATACTTCCCCTGACAGGACCCGGCACAAGGTACCGTCCTCCCGCTCCACCAGAAGTTCTCCCTGGCTGTCGATCCCTCTGCAGATTCCTCTGTAAGGTCCTGCCGGGTCCAGGACCGTCACCGGCCTTTCGGCATTGGCCAATCGGCTCTCGTAGTCTTCTTTGAGGACCGACAGATCTTTTACCGACAAAAATTTTCTGTAATACTGTTCCAGAGACTGTACCACGGCTCCGATCAGGGCTGCCCTGGAAAAACTTCTTCCCGTCTCCAGCAAGAGTGAGGTGGCTGTGCCCGACAATTCCGGAGGAAATCCCTCCGTGTTCACGTTGATGCCGATGCCCACCACTACATAGTGGATGGTCTCCAGTTCCGTGGACATCTCGGTCAGGATTCCACACAGCTTCTTCCCCTCCAGTACCAGGTCATTGGGCCATTTGATCTGGGGAGTCACGCCGACGGCGGTCCGAATTCCCTCCGACACGCCCAGGGCTGTCACCAGAGTCAGCATGGAGGCCTGGGACGGTGTGATGTCAGGCCGTAAAACCAGGCTCATATACACACTGGTGCCAGGAGGAGAAGACCAGCTTTTCCCCCGGCGTCCCTTGCCGGCGCACTGAGATTCCGCCACGATCAGAGTGCCCTCCCCGGCGCCCTCCTCGGCCAGATATTTAGCCCTGGTGTTGGTGGAGTCGGTCTCCTGATAATATGCCACTTCCTGTCCCCAGAGACCCGGTCCCAAGCAGCTTTTGATCTCCGCCGCCGTCATCACGTCCCCGGTCTCGATCAGATGATACCCTTTATTTCTCACTGCCTCAATCGTATATCCCTCGCTCTGCAGCTGTTTGATCACTTTCCAGACGGCTGTCCTGGAGACACCCAGCCGCTCACACAGTTCCTGACCGGATACATATCCGTTCTCATCTTTTAATAGTCTGATGATCTCCGCTTTCATGGCTCTACCCCCAGATGCTGATTCCGCTGATGACAGTCACAATCAAAAGCAGCAGGGCGATCAAGAAAAGCCCTATGGCCAGAATCTTTTTCTTCTTGCTGCGCCCGGCAAGTCGGTAGCGGTAAATTCCGTTTACCATATTCAGCATGGCAGCCAGAAAAAAAATCAGGGGAAATAAAACCATATGCTCTTCCGGGTTGATAAATGCGGTCACCGCCATCGCCACCACCAAAATCCCGGTGATGATATGCAGCCAGTCCAGAATCAGGGTGGTATTTCTTGGACTTTTTCTCTTGCCATGTCTGTATCTCATGAATTACGCTCCTAACGTGGCAGCCATCACTGCCTTGATGGTGTGCATCCGGTTCTCCGCCTCATCAAATACCTTGGACCTTAAAGACTCGAACACATCGTCCGTCACTTCCATATCTGTGATCCCGAACCGCTGTCCCATCTCCCTGCCGATCTTCGTCTTTAAGTCGTGGAAAGCAGGGAGACAGTGAAGGAAGATGGCCTGGGCGCCGGCCCGGTCCATGACTTCTGCCGTCACCTTGTAGGGACTTAAGTCCCTGATTCTCTCCTCCCACACCTCATCCGGTTCCCCCATGGAGACCCACACATCGGTGTAGATGACGTGGGCATCCTTAGTCCCTTCCTCCACATCCTCGGTCAGGGTGACTGAACCGCCGGACAGGGCGGCGTATGCCTGACACTGCTCCACCAGCTGCCGGGACGGAAAATACCGTCTCGGGGCACAAGCCACAAAGTCGAGGCCCATCTTGGCACAGGCTACCATCAGAGAATTCCCCATATTGTAGCGTGCATCCCCCATGTATACAAGCTTGATCCCCTTTAATCTTCCGAAATGCTCCCGGACAGTCAGAAGATCCGCCAGCATCTGAGTCGGATGGTATTCATTGGTCAGACCGTTCCACACGGGAACCCCGGCATGTTTTGCCAGCTCCTCCACAATCTCCTGCTCATATCCCCGATACTCGATGCCGTCATACATGCGGCCCAGAACCCGGGCCGTGTCGGCGATGCTCTCCTTCTTGCCGATCTGGGAACTTGAAGGGTCTAAGTAGGTGGTCCCCATCCCCAGATCGTGGGCTGCCACCTCGAAGGCGCATCTGGTCCTGGTGCTGGTCTTCTCGAAAATCAGAGCTACATTTTTCCCTCTCAGTGTGTCCACAGGAATCCCTTTTTTCTTTTTCTCCTTCAGTTTTGCCGCCAAATCCAGAAGATATTCGATCTCCTCGGGGCGATAGTCCTTTAATGTGAGAAAATTTCTCCCCTTCAAGTCCATATGGCTTTATCCTCCCTGTTCAGTTTTGACCCTTGGTATCATCAAATTATAGTATAACATCAGATATCATGCAAGTATATTTTCTCCAGCAGTTCCTGGGGCGTGTAGATCTTAAATCGGTTGATTCTTCGGCTTCTGGCGGCATATTCCAGGATTCCAAGGTACAGATCCCTATAATTCCAGTCCTCCTTCATCTTCCACTGCCGTGCAAGGGCGGGGAACAGGTACTCCGTGAAATATCTCAGCCCGTCTTCCTCCCGGTTTTTGCTCTCCTCCGAAAACTCGGCAGGAAGCAGCGGTTCCAGCCTTTCCCACCGGCCGGCCAGCTGCCCAAAGCAGTCCTCCTCCGACAAATCCGCATCCAGGTAATACCACCGTCCCTCCAGTCCGTACAAAAGCCGGTGGGCATCAAAGTATCCCAGACGCATATTTTTTGCGGCCAGCTTTTTGTCAAACTCCAGGATGCCTCCCAGATTCTGACGGGGGGCGATGTGATAGACCCGGGTGCCCTCCGGGATCTGGGTCACCTTTTCGGAGTCAAAGCCCAGACCGTAGATCCGGATAATGATGATGTCCTCATAACCTCTCTCCAGAAGAGCTCCCACAGGGACGTTGTCAAACCCTCCTCCGTCCAGATATCGCTTTCCACCCAGTTTCTCTGTCTTAAATACCGGCAGATAGGCGCTGGCCATCAGCATGTCGCCGATCTCTCCGGGGGGGAGCTCTTTGGCATCCACTGTCAGCAGCTGCCTGTCACTTAAAGAATAGGTGGTGATATAGAGCTCCCGGGGGCTGGTGCGGATCTTTTCCTCATCGATGGCGGAACCGATCAGCTCCCGAAGAGGAGTGATGTCGAATCCTTTATCCTTCAGCACTTTTTTTGCTTCCGAGACCAGAAGGCTCATATTGAGCGCCTTCAAATCTCTGTTGCGCACACTCTCCATGACGGAGTCGTCCACATCCATCACTTTCGAATAGCTGATATTCTCCCACAGATATTCTGCTGTCTCCAGGTCATCCATACAGACCATGGCTCCGTTTAGGGCTCCTACGGAAGCCCCCGCCACTCCCTCTATGGTGATCCCGGCTTCCCGCAGTGCCTTCCAGGCTCCGATCTGATAGGAGCCTTTGGCTCCGCCGCCTTCCAACACCAGGCCATAGGCCTTAGACAGGTCTAACTTCAGTTTCAAACAGATATCCCTCCTGTTTACAGTTTTCTATACGGCTTCGGGTCTTCCTGACTTCTGTCCAAAAGGGCGCCTGGATCCAGGCGCCCTGATTCTAATCTTTTGCCAGTTCTTTCACGGAAGTCACCAGTCCTGCCAGTCCCTGGATCTCCGAGGGAATGATGATCTTGGTGGCTTTGCCGTCAGCTGCTCGGATGAAGGCCTCCAGACCTTTCAACTGCAGCACCGCCTCGTCGGCCCCGGCTTCCTTGATATACTTGAGGCCTTCTGCAGTTGCCTGCTGAACCTTTAAGATGGCCTCCGCCTGACCTTCCGCCTCCTTGATCCGCTTCTCCTTCTCCGCCTCAGCCCGAAGGATAGCGGACTGTTTATCTGCCTCGGCATCCAGGATGGCAGACTCTTTCTTTCCCTCTGCCACCAGAATCGTGGACTTCTTCTCTCCTTCTGCCCGGAGGATAGCCTCACGGCGCTCCCGCTCCGCCTTCATCTGCTTCTCCATGGCATCCTGGATGGCTGCGGGAGGAATGATGTTCTTAAGCTCCACTCGGTTTACCTTGATCCCCCACGGATCCGTAGCCACATCAAGAGATGCCCTCATCTTGGTGTTGATGGTCTCTCTGGAGGTCAGGGTCTGATCCAGCTCCAGATCACCGATGATGTTTCTGAGAGTAGTAGCCGTCAGATTCTCGATGGCCATAATCGGATTCTCCACGCCGTAGGTAAACAGCTTGGGATCCGTGATCTGGAAAAACACAACCGTGTCGATGCGCATGGTCACGTTGTCCTTGGTGATCACCGGCTGGGGGGCAAAGTCCACCACCTGCTCCTTCAAAAGCACTCTCTTGGCGACCCGGTCGATAAAAGGAACCTTCATGTGAAGTCCCACGGACCAGGTGGCCTTGTAGGCCCCCAGCCGCTCCACCACCATGGCCTGAGCCTGAGGTACGATCTTGACACAGGAGGTCAAGATGATCAGAAGAATGATCAATAAAACAATAAAACCTGTAAATCCCACAAAAAATCCCATCATGAAGTTATCTCCTTTTGCACACGTTTTACAATCAGTTTCACTCCCTGTATGGCGCAGATCTCCACGATCTCATCCACAGGGCAGACACAGTCCTCTTCCTGTGTTCTGGCTGTCCACTCCTGTCCTCCGATGACGGCGGTGCCGGTTCCCTGAATGTTATTGATCTCCTCTGTCACTCTGGCCTGTCTTCCCACCAGACTGTCCGCGTTGGTCTTTTCGGCACGCCGGTTCACATGGCTGACTGCCCACGGCCTGGTAAAAATCAGGAGCACAAAGGAGACGATGACAAACACGGTCAGCTGTGCATTGACGTCGGCGCCTGCCAGGGACAAGAGAAACGCCGCGATGGCGCCGCCTGCAAACCACACGGTGGTGAGCGCAAGGGTGGCCGCCTCGATTCCCACCAGAACGACAAATGCGATGAGCCAATATACAGACGTCATACTTATCCCTCCTCTTCTCTTTCAGGTATTGCTGTATCTCTATTATACTCAAAAAAACAGGTTCTTTCAACCGATTGATTATGAAAAATATCTTAAGAGTTTCGCCTCTGCCGGCTGGATTCGAACATCAGTACGGAGGCAGCCACGGCGGCGTTGAGAGATTCCACGTTTCCCTCCATGGGAATCTTTATCAGGGTGTCCGCCAAGGCGGCAGTCTCCTCGGACAGTCCTCTGGATTCATTGCCGATGAGAAATCCCGTATTCCCCTTATAATCAGCCTGGTCATAATCCTGTTTCCCGTCCAGATGGGCCGCAAAAAGCCGGATCCCCTGTTTTTTTAAGGAAGAGAGGACCTGGGGCAGCTGCGCCGCCGTGACAAAGGGCACCCGGTAGATGGAGCCCATGGTGGAGCGGATCACCTTGGGATTGTAGATGTCGGCGGTGTTCTCGTCCATGAGGACTCCCGTGATCCCCGCCCCCTCTCCGGCCCTGAGGATAGTCCCCAGGTTGCCCGGATCCTGGACGGTCTCCAGGATCATGATGAGAGCCGGCCTGTCCTCTCTCACAAGGTCTGCCATCGTGTAGCGATACTGCCTTGCCACGGCCAGCACCCCCTGAGGAGTCTGGGTGTCCGACATGGCTCTCATCACCTCTTTTGACACGATCTCCATCCTCCCGGCCCTGGCCAGGATTTTTTTGTGGGAGGAATTTTGGTAAAATGCCTCCGTCACATAGACCTCCTCCAGCCGGTCCGGAGGCAGTTCCTCAAACATCTTGGGGCCTTCCACCACAAACAGGCCTGTCTCCTTTCGGAATCTGGCCTTCTTGACCAGGGCGGCAGTCTGCTTCACCTTGGGGTTGGATGTACTTGTGATCATGACAATTCCTCCAGCTCCTCAAGCCAGATCCGGCTGCAGGCGTCGCTGGGCATCCGAAGATCGCCTCTGGGTGAGAGAGCCACGGAGCCAACCCGGGGCCCGTCCGGGAGACAGGAGCGCTTATACTGCTGGCTGAAAAATCGGCGGTAAAAGACCTTCAGCCATTTTAAGATGGTCTCCCGGTCATATTCTTTGCCAAAAGCCAGGTTTGCCATACAGAAGATTTTCCCGGGCCGGTATCCGAACCGCAGGATATGGTACAGGAAAAAGTCGTGAAGCTCATAGGGGCCCACCAGATCCTCCGTCTTCTGGGAGATGGCTCCTTTCGTGGGCGGAAGAAGCTCCGGGCTTACAGGTGTATCCAGCACATCCAGAAGGATGGCCTGAAGCTCCGGCTCTTTGCAGGTATCGGCAAAGTAGCGGACCAGATGGCGGACCAAGGTCTTTGGCACCGAGGCGTTGACTCCGTACATGGACATGTGATCGCCGTTGTAGGTGGCCCATCCCAGGGCCAACTCCGACATGTCTCCGGTTCCGATGACCAGTCCGCCTACCTGGTTGGCGATGTCCATGAGGATCTGGGTCCTCTCCCTGGCCTGGCTGTTCTCGTAGGTCACATCGTGGTCCTTCGGGTCGTGGCCGATGTCCTTAAAATGCAGGAGCACGGATTCCTTTAAATTGATTTCCGAGAGCCGGGCTCCCAGCTTCTCGGTCATAGCGCAGGCGTTGCGGTAGGTTCTGTCCGTGGTGCCGAAACATGGCATGGTCACCCCGTGGATCTGGTCTCTGGGAATCCCCAGCATGTCAAATGCCCTGGCAGTCACTAAAAGGGCCAGGGTGGAGTCCAGACCGCCGGAGATCCCCAGGACCGCGTGGGTGACGCCGGTGTGTTCCAGCCGTTTTTTTAAGCCCACCGCCTGGATGGACAGGATCTCCTCGCACCGTCTCGCCCTCTCCTCGCGGTCATGGGGCACAAAGGGGGCAGGATCCATCGGGCGGCACAGAGAGAATGATACAGGGTTCAGTTCAAACTCCGTCACCGTGTAGGGGGTCTGGTTCAGGGGACTTAAGGCCGGATAGGTGTTCATGCGGCGTCGCTCACTCACAAGGCGCTCTAAGTCCAGGTCCCCGTAGATGGTCTCATGGCCGAATCTCTTTGACACCGAAAGCCTTGTGCCGTTCTCCGCGATGATGTTGTGGCCGCCGAAGACCAGATCCTGGGTGGACTCCCCCTCCCCGGCGTTGGCGTAGACGTACCCGCAGACCAAGCGGGCCGACTGGCCGCAGATAAGCGAATTTCGGTAACTGTCCTTGCCGACGGTCTCATCGCTGGCAGAACAGTTGGCGATCACCGTGGCTCCGGCGCAGGCATGTCCGATGCTGGGAGGATAAGGAGCCCACACGTCCTCACAGATCTCCGCTGCCAGGGTCAGCCCGGGGACGGAGGTGCAGGCAAAGAGAAGGTTGGTCCCCATGGGCACCTTCCCGCCTTCCCAGTCTGTCATCACCGTCTTTTGAAATCCCGGTGTAAAATGCCGCAGTTCGTAAAATTCCGAGTAGTTGGGGATGTGGGTCTTGGGGACGAGTCCCAAAAGCCTGCCTTTACAGATCACGGCAGCGGTGTTGTAGAGCTTTCCCCCGTGCTGCCACGGCAGGCCTGCAAACAGAATCATGTCGTATGCTGCAGAGGCATCGACGATGCGCTTTAACTGGTTTTTGGCGCTCTCAATCAGGGCGTTCTGCAAAAATAAGTCGCCGCAGGTGTATCCGGTGAGGCACAGCTCCGGAAACACCAGGACCTGTGCGTGATTGGCGGCAGACTCAGTCATCAGTGTCAGGATCTGCTCCCCGTTGAAGACCGGGTCGGCCACCTTGATCTTGGGGGTGGCAGCTGATACTCGTATAAATCCGTGGTTCATGGCTGACTCCTTTATTCTGACTTTTTATATGGCTGTAAATACCAGCCGTTTCCCACAGTATACACCTGTGGAGGGAAAAATGGAAGTTTACTTTTTTAACTTTCTTATTTATAATTACTGCTGACATTGTCTGTGAACAGGAACCTGGCGGCTGAGGGAGGGACGGTGAAACAGCGGTCTTGGCAGGCAGTATCCTAACATGATAATAAAGAAAGGGAGTTTTTGGTATGAATGAGTTTTCCAGGACGGAGCGTCTGATCGGGACGGAGGGGTTAGAGCGGTTGAGACACAGCAGTGTGGCGGCTTTCGGTGTCGGAGGGGTGGGCTCTCACTGTATCACGGCGCTGGCCAGAAGCGGGGTGGGAAGATTTCTGCTGGTTGATCCGGATCAGGTGGCCTTCTCCAACATCAATCGGCAGAGCATCGCCGGCCACAGCACGGTGGGACGCCATAAGACTCATGTGATGAGGGAGCAGATCGCGGATATCAATCCTCAGGCTCTTGTGGAGACCCGGGAGACATTTGTCCTGCCGGAAAACTTAGAGGAGGTTTGGGGCGGTCTTTCGTGGAGACCGGATTACATCGTGGATGCCGTCGATACGGTATCAGCCAAGCTGGCCATCGCAGAGTATGCCCACACTCATCGGATCCCCCTGATCTCGGCCATGGGGACGGGCAACAAGCTGTACCCGGAGCTGTTTGAGATCGCCGATCTGGCCCAGACCTCTGTGTGCCCTCTGTGCAGAGTGATGCGGAGGGAGTTAAAAAAGAGGGGGATCGAGCATCTGAGGGTGGTGTATTCCAGGGAAAGTCCGCGAAAGCCCCTGCCGGTTTCGGGGGAGGAAGAGACGGATCCGCGCACTCCCTCCAGCATCTCTTTCGTCCCTCCGGTGGCCGGGCTTCTCATGGCAGGCGAGGTGATCAGAGGGCTTTCAGGGGTGTCCTGACAGAGTCCCCTTTGCCCTGAAGAAGCCTTTTTTTCAGGATCCGACCGCTGTATGTGAGATAAAATACTGTCGATACCGCCGCTGCGGTCAGATCGATCACCGGTTCTGTCCAGAATACGGCCTCCGCGCCGAACCATCGGGGCAGGATCAGCACCACAAGAAAAAACAGAGCCTTTCTAAAAAAGGACAAGGTCAGGGCCACACCGGCGATTCCCATACCGGTGAATCCGTCCACAAAGGTGTACTGAAAGGCGAGGGGCACGATCATCAGGGTGCTTATGCGGATGGCCTTCGCCGACATGGCCACATATTCAGGATTTCTGGTGAAGATCAGGGCAAAGTACCTGCCTGATGTCTGGGCCAGTATCATCATGATCAGGGTAAATGCCACGGCTGTCTTTAAGATCTCCTTCTCCGCCTGTCTCACCCTCTTGATGTGTTTTGCCCCGTAGTTATATCCCAGAATAGACTGGGTTCCGGCGGTGATTCCGCCTAACGGCATAGTGACCATGAGCATGAAACTCTGCATGATGGTGGCGCAGGTCACCATCATGTCTCCCCTGGCCGTACCTCCATAAGCCTGGAGAACCATGTTCATGGTGATGATCAGAATGTTGTCGAATGCGATGATGATAAAGGGGGAGAAGCCGAGCTTTAGGATCTGGCGGCAGACTCCCCAGGAATAGCCGCCGAACGTGATCTTCACCGGAACTTTCTTTCCGAAAAGCACACCCAGCACAAAGAGAGCGGATGCCGCCTGGGAGATCACCGTGGCGAGGGCTGCGCCTGCCACACCCATATGGAAGGCAAAGATAAAAATCGGGTCCAATACCAGATTCAGGACAGCCCCCAGCATCACGGACTTCATCCCCACCTTGGCAAAGCCTTGGCAGATAATGAACTGGTTCATGCCGGATGCAAACAGGGCAAATACAGTACCGGCCAGGTAGATGGAGATGTATCGGTTCCCGTAGGGAAAAATCGCCTCACTGGCTCCAAACCATCGGAGCAGGTGATTTTTCAGAGCGAAGGACAGAGCTGTCAGAGCGACTCCCAGGACAGTCAGCATGAGAAAGCTGTTGGCCACCACCTGGCTGGCTGCCCTCTGATTCTTCTCTCCCATGCGGATGCTGAGGAGCGGCGCTCCGCCGAATCCTGCCAGGGCGGAGAAGGAGGAGATCAAAGTCACGATGGGCCCGCACACCCCCACTCCGGCCAGGGCCAGCTCTCCCACCTGGGGGATATTTCCTATGTACATGCGGTCCACAATGCTGTACAGGACACTGACAAACTGAGCCAGCATAGACGGGACTGCCAGCCTCAGAACCAGAGTCTTGATCCGGTCACGGCCCAGATCGTTTTCAAGCTTCATAGGGTGATCCTCCTTTATCGGTGGGTATAAGGACAAGGGGTCCGATCAATCTTCTCCTCAAAAAAATGTCCTGTAATGCAAAAAGAAGCCCGATTATCAGGCTTCTCTTTATGACCAATCCGGGAATCGAACCCGGGTTTACGCCGTGAGAGGGCGTCGTCTTGACCGCTTGACCAATTGGCCTTGCGAGATATACTTTACCATCTTTCCCTCCAATTTGCAAGCACTTTTTTCTCTTTTTTTCGATTTTTTTTATATTTTGTCATTTTTTACAGCCAAAGCGGAGAAGGAGACAGATGATTGGTGATGTTGTCCAATCGTTGCCCCAGTCTCTCTTCTCTTATTTTCCGGCAAAGTTCTCCACCTCATCCCAAGTGGGAATGGAGGAGCTGGCCCCATGCCGGCTCACGGCGATGGAGGCTGCCGCGGAGGCCGTCCAAAGTGCCTCCTCCACACTGCTGCCCCGAAGAAGGCTGCCCATGAAAAAACCCGTAAAGGTGTCCCCTGCCGCCGTGGTGTCCACCACCTTTGCCGGGCAGGCAGGCTGCCGGCAGATCTTGTCCTTATATCCGTAGACAGAACCCTTCTCCCCGAGAGTGAGCACGATGCGGGTGTCGGGAAACCGTTTCATCAGCTCACGAAAGATCCCGTCCTCATCTGACACGGAAGCCTTGCTGATCACTGCCCCTTCCACTTCGTTGAGAATCAGGTAATCCGCCGAGGAGACGGGAAGGCGGGACAGATTCTCGTCTGCCGGGGACGGGTTCAGAACCATCGTCATACCTATGGCTTTCGCCTTCTCCATGATGCAGGGCAGCTGGTTGATCTCGTTTTGTAGAACCAGCACGTCGCCTTCGGAAAAATGGCTCAGCACCGAGTCCACATCTTCTTCCATAAGACTTTGATTGGCTCCCCCGTATAGAAGGATGCAATTCTCGCCATCCGGCGTGGTCTGGATGATGGCGTGACCGCTTGGCCCGGCCTTTTTTTGGATCCATTCCGTGTGGACTCCAGCCTCCTTTAACGCCTCAATCAGCAGATCCGAATCCTCCCTTCCCACTGCCCCGGCATGATAGGTCTCCATGCCGCTTTTCGCAAAGGCGATGGACTGATTCAGCCCCTTTCCACCGCAGAACAGGTTCAGTGCCAGGGAAGTCATGGTCTCCCCGGGCTGCACAAAATGGTCCACCTGATATACATGGTCCAGATTCAGGGAACCAAATACAAGCACTTTCATGGAATAATCCTCCTATTTTTTGATGAAACAGTCAGTCTTCCGGATTGGTCAGAGTGACTTTGGCGGCTTCCCGGTATTGGGAAAGAACCTTTTCAAACCAGGAATCCAGCATCCCTTTCAGCTTCTTTACGATCTCCGGTTTCTCGTCGGACAGATCCCGGCTTTCCCCCGGATCATCGGGGAGATAGAACAGCTTCGGCGCCACATCGGCCGGAGGATGTTCTCTTAAAACCGTGTCGGTAAAGATCCGGTAAGGACCTTTTAAGACGGCAAAGGGGCTGTCCGGCTTGTGGTAGGCGTGATTGTCCCCGTACACCGGATAATACAGCTTATATCCGTCGTGGAATACCGCCATGTTGGAATGGCTGACCAGCTCATATCGGGTCCAGTGCCAGTAATAATCCGCCTGATTGGGCTTATTTTGGGTCAGTACAGGCCAGATGTCATGCCCGTCGGTCTCACCGAATTCCTCCTCCTCTGCTTCTGCCAGCCCTGCCAGGGTGGGAAACCAGTCCATGAACACCGAAGGCTGGCTGTTCTCCTCTCCCGCCGGCAACACTCCCCGCCAGCTGATGATGGCAGGCACACGGACGCCGCCTTCCAGCACGTCTCCCTTGTGACCGTTGAACACATGACAGGGCCGATTGCGGATGGCCAGTTCCCCCTCTCCCACAAAGTCAGGCCCGTTGTCGCTGAGGAAGAGGATCACCGAGTCCTCCATCAGGTGCTCCTCCTCCAGACAGGAGATGAGACGTCCGATGTTTGAATCCATCCGTTTGATCATGGCGTAGAGGGTCCGGACCCCTGTGGTGACCCCTTCCATGCGGTCAAACCATCGGGTCTCTTCGTCCGGGGCTTCCAGAGGCCGGTGAGGGGCATTGTAAGCCAGCTGGAGGTGAAAGGGCCCGTCCTTGTGCCGTCGGATCCATGTGACGGCCTCATCGGTCAGTCGGTCGGTCATATATTGGTCAGTCACATGCTCATATTGGCCGAACTCCCGCTCTAAGTCGTAATCATAATAGGGGCTGACACCCCCTTCAAATCCGCAGAATTCGTCATATCCATACCGGCTGGGGTGAAAGTTTCTGTGTCCTCCGCCGTTGTGCCATTTGCCGATGAGACAGGTGTCATAGCCTTTCGCCTTCAGCAGCTTGGGAAGAGTGTTTAAACCGGGATCCACCCGATTCTGCCCGCGGATGGAGGGGACGTCGGTAGCTCCCGTCTTGTGGGGATGGAGTCCCGTGAGAAAACCGGCTCTGGCCGGAGCGCACATGGGGGAGGCGGAATAGTGATGGGTGAGGAGGATTCCCGACTTGGCCAGTCTGTCCAAGTTGGGAGTGACCGCCCTGGGATTGCCGTAGCATCCCAGATCGCAGCATCCTAAATCGTCCGCCATAATCACAATGATATTGGGTAACCGATGATTTGCCATGTTTTTTCCTTTCTCTTAACAATTTTCAGGTTAGGACTCCAGTAAAACCCGGTGGAAGGTAATATAATTGCTGTCGTGGAAGCTGTGGGCATGATTCCAGGCGGTTCTGCTCAAGACCAGCAGCTGGCTTCCCTCAAACAGAAATACCGGATACTGAAATCCTACTTCCCTGATGTCACACTCCGGGTGAGAGACGATGTCGCATACCCGCTTCCACGCTCTTAAGTCAGCGGAGGAATAGAGGGTCAGCACGTTTCTGCCCGGGAACGGGTTCCCCATGGCGAAATACACGCCGTCCTCCCGTCTCTGGATCTCAAATTTGGTATGCCCCAGGGGGAAATCCAAGACCTCCTCAAATTCCAGTCCTTTTCCCGGGTCACCGGGATCTGCTTTCAGAACCAGGGCCTTGTTTTCCCCGTACCGCAGGAAATCGATCACCTCTTTGTCCGGGGTCTCCACTGCATTCCCCTCGATGGCCCCGGCCGCCTCCGGGAGGATATGGGGCCAGGATTTGTCGATTCCCACAAAGTCGGTCAGAACCCAGTTTTCTGCCTTCATCAGATCTGTGTCCTCTGCTGCGGACAGCAGGGCATTGTAAAACACATGCTTTTTCCAGGTGCCGTATTCGGTCCCCGTCCACAGGCGGCCGTGACTTTTCAGAATCACCATAGGCGCCCGGTGATGGCCCAGCTCCCAGGTGTGAGAACTTCCGCGGAAGAGAACCTCCGGGGCGGACCAGGTCCGCCCCTCATCCTCAGAGCAGCCGATCAGCAGATCCCCGTATTCATTGGAGACACCCAGCAGATACAGCCGGTCCCTGTGCCAGAACAGCTTTCCCCAGAAACAGGGAAAAATATCCGTCACATAATTCCAGTTTGTTCCGCCGTCGAGAGAATCGAACAGAAGGGTCAGATTCTGCGGGGCGTCTTTGCCGTAGACATCCATGGATGCCAGAAGCCTTCCCGACGGAAGCTTCACAAGAGACGGGCTGCACAGGTAGCTTCCGGAAAACCGATATGATCCGTCTTCTGGGTGAAGATAATTGACGACGGTTCCCTCCACTGGGGATGTCCGTATCAGGCGGACGGGACTTTCCCGCCCCGCCTTGTCTCTCACTTTGATCTCATATTCCGTCTCCGTCTCAAGGTGTCTTAAGATCCATGTCCTTCCCTCTGTCTCTTCCTTCAGCCACCCTCCGGCTCCCCTCACACGCCAGGAGACGGTAAACCATGTCCCCTCTCCCAGCCAGGCTATCTCACATCGATTCTCATAGGGTGCCAGACGACAGATCCTTGGAGTTGTCCTGTCGAATCCTGCCATGGGCAGGTAGGGCCGAAAGCCCCACTGATGATATCCGTTCAATTTCATGTTCCTCCCTTCTTTTTCCGTGTGTTGATTTACTCCTGGGCGAGCCATTGGTCCATGCCGTCGTTCAGGCACTTGATCTGTGCCATGGCGATCCGGTCATAGCTTCCAAAGCAATCCGGATCCCGGGAGCGGCTCAGGTGGGTGATCCCCAGATGTTCGTAGGTATGTAAATAATACTTAGCCGTGACAGGGTATGCCAGGGACTCGGAGAAGGCGGACATGGACAAAAGGGCCTGCAATTGCTCTGCCTTTCGTCTCTTCTGCCGATAATTGTCATACATCCACACATAGGCCTTTGGCTGAAAATTGACCATCACGCCGCTGTAACCGTACCCCCCGCATTGGAGGGAATAGAGCAGAGTCTGGGCATTGGCATTAAACAGTTTCAGACGGCTTCCCTTTAGCTGGGCGATCCGCTCCTTCAGGCGCTCCGGACTGCAGCAGGTATCTTTGAAGAAATAGAATCTTCCCGTATCGGCCACTGCCTGCAGCATCTCTTTGCTCAAAAGACGCTTGTAGGGGTAGGGACATTCGTAGATCCCAAGGCGCATACCTTCCGGCAGACGGCTGATCAGCGATTCCAGGTCGCCGGCCCAAGCAGCCTCTGACCGGGCCTCGATGTCCAGCCGGTTGGAGATCAGCACCACCGCGTCTGCACCGGCCTCCCAGACCGCGTTTAACTCCTCCAGCTGGGCATCACGGTCATCGGATACGTGTCCGGAAGCCACCACGGTCACAGGATCTCTTCCGCTTTCCCGGGCTATCATCTCTGCCTCCTCTTTCACCAGCTGCACCAGCCGGACCCGCTCCTTCTGGGTCAAATAGAAGATCTCACTGGATTGACAGGAGGCGAAGATGCCGGTACACCCATGGTGCACATACCATCTGGTCAGCTCCCTGACTCCCTCTTCGTCGATGGTACCATCGGGCGTATACGGAGTGATCATCGTAGGATAAATACCGTTTCTTATGGCGTGCCTCTCCATAGGCTTTGATCTCCTTTCTATCTGGCGTTGAAGTCATCAAGGGCCTGCTGCAGGATGGAGAGATATTCCTCCAGCCCTAAGTCGTTCATCTGTTTTACATAAGTCTCCCAGCCGTCCTCAATCCCGCCTTCCAGCATCCAGGTGGAAAAGGTGTTGGTCATATAGTCAGTCAAATCCTTCTTCAGTTCCGCAAGCCGGTCCGTCTGCTCCACGGAAAAGATCACGCCGGGATAAAGATTGACGGACGGAATGGCATAGTCCTGATAGACCTCCGCCACAGCCGTCGCCAGCTGGGCCTGGGAGGAGCCGTCCATGTAGCTTAAGCGGTCCGCCACCTCTCTGGTGATCAGCAGGGGAACCCGGTTCATGGGAGCGCTGGCGGCTCCCTGGGCGTCCGCGCTGTAGGGATACAGTTCATAAGAACCGTCTTCGTTTTTCTTCGTGTAGGTGTCTCCGATCATGCCGTACATGGCCTGTACGGACCAGTCCGGCTCCGCGATCAGATCTGCCAGACGCATGGCCACCTCCGGATACTGACACTTGGTATAAATCGTGAAGAAATTCTTGGTGATCCGGTTTCCCTGACTGCGGATCATAGGCTTCTTGCCGTTTTGGGCATCGATGGGGGCCATGGCGACCACGATCTCATTGGCCGTGTCCGGATTCTGACGGGAGTGGAATGATCCCACGATCCCCGGCATGGTCTTGGTCTTTACCAGATAGGTGTCATTGTCATCGGTCAGACATTCATAGGGAATCAGTTCCTCTTCAAACAACCTGCGCAGATACAGCAAAGGTTCTTTCATGGCTTCATCCGTATAGTTGAACTCCACGCTCCCCGTGTCATCGACGGTCACCATATACTTCTCGCCGGACACCCGGATCCCGAAGGCGTTGAACATGTCCAGGGCTCCGCCGATGTTGGCTGTGATGCCGTAGACATAGTAGGGAATCACATTCTGAGGGATGCTCCCCTGTCCGCCGTGGTCCTTAAAAGCCTTGAGAGTTTCGTAAAATTCAACGGTGGTAGACGGAATCGGGAGGCCAAGCTCATCCAGCCAGCTCTTGTTGATGAGCCACTGATCTCTGAGGCCGCTGACATTGGCCTCATTGCGGATCATGGGAAGGCTGTAGATCCTGCCGTCCTCCAGCATACAGGTCTTGTGTGCCACCTCATCTTCCTCAAAGTATCGCTTCCAGTTAGGTGACCACTGATCGATCAGATCATTTAAAGGGATCACATCCCCGCCGAGGGCTGCGTCCTGGATCTGTTTTTCGGTGCCGATGTTGAATGAGATATCCGGGTAGTCTCTCCCCGTAAACATCAGATTCACATCCTCATTGCCGTTATAGACTCGAAATTCCAGTTTCACCCCGGCGGCCTTCTGCAGCTCTTTCACCCAGTCCAAATCCTGCCATGGCCCCTGGTAAGCCGCAGCCGGAGCCTTGACACCGACCACAAGGGTGATCTCCTCGTCTGCGATGGGAAGTCCTTCCCTGTTGGCATGATTGACTGCAAGGGAAGCCGCCTCCGCTTCCGTTTTGGTCTGTCCGGCCGCAGAACTGCTCTCCGCCTGCCGCTGAGGCTTCGGACCGCAGCCTGCCGCAGATGAAACGGTGAAAACCGCGGTTCCCAACATCGCCATCGCCTGTTTCCATAATCGGTTTCTCTTCATTTTGCTTCCTCCTAAATTTATTTTTTCGAGGTGCTTCACCCCTTTACCGAGCCGACCATAACTCCTTTGACAAAGTATCTCTGTACAAAGGGATACAAAATCATCACCGGAAGGCTTGCGACCACGATCACCCCGTACTTCATGCTCTGAAGATCCATCAGACGGCTCATGCCCGCGGCATCCGTCTCCGATGACAGCGTGTTCTGCAGCAGCAGATTTCGGAGCACCAACTGCAGTGGATATTTGGCTTCCTCCCGCAGATAGATCAGTGCATTGTGGTATCCGTTCCAGTGGCTCACCGCAAAGTACAGTACCATCACGGCCACGATAGCCTTGGAGATCGGCAGTACGATCTTGAAGAAGATTCCAAATTCGCTGCTGCCGTCGATCCTGGCGGCATCCCGCAGTTCCGCCGGGATATTGGTGGAGAAAAAGTTTCTGCACAGAGTCAGGTTCCATACATTGACCCCGCCTATGATCACCATGACGGCGAAGGTATTGACCAGCCTTAAGTGATTCACCAGCAGATAGGTGGGAATCATGCCGCCGCTGATAAACATGGTCACCAGAAACAGAAAATTCAGCCCCCGCCGAAACGGCAGGGTTCGGATGGACAGGGCATACCCGGCAGGTATGGTCAGGGCCAGATTGAACATGGTTCCGAAGAGTGTGTATAGGATGGTATTCTTGTATCCGACCCAGATCTCCTTCTTCTCCATCAGCATCCTGTACCCGGCAGTGGTCAGGCCTTTGGGGAGGAGAAACACCTCTCCTCCTGTCACCATCCCCACATTGCTGACAGATGCGATCAGAATAAAGTACATGGGATAGAGGCAAATAACCAGAAAGAGAAACGCCAGCAGATGGTTCACGATCATAAAAATCTTGTCAGATGTATTTCCGGAATGTCTGTGCTTCATCCTGTTCCCTCCTACCAGATACTGGTTTCACTGAGTTTCTGAGAAATATAGTTCACCGTAAGCACCATGATCAGATTGATGACGGAATTAAACAGATTGATAGCCGTGGAGTAACTGTACTGCTGTTCCAGCATACCGATGGAATAGACATAGGTGGAGATGATCTCGCTGGCCCCGATGTTGAGCGAATTCTGCATGAGATACGCCTTCTCAAACCCTACACTCATCAGCTTTCCGGTATTCAGAATAAACAGGGTGACGATGGTGGGTTTCAGCATGGGAAGATCCACATACAATATCCTCTGAAAAATACTGGCCCCGTCCACTCTGGCCGCCTCGTGCAGGGTCTCGTCCACACTGCTTAAGCCGGCAAAATAGATGATGCTGTTCCACCCCATGGACTGCCACACCCCGCTCCACACATACATATGGCGAAAGGCGGTGGGGCTGCCCATGTAGAGCCTGCGGCCAAGTCCGAGGGCTTCCCGGATGTTGTTCACCATCCCCGTGCTCTGGGAGAAGAAGATGGACAGCATGCTGACCACCACCACCGTAGACACGAAGTAAGGAGCATAGGTGATATTCTGCACCAGCTTTTTAAAGGGCCGGGACGGAATATAATTGAGGCAGAGGGCTAAAATAATCGGGAGAGGGAAACCTGCCAGCAGCTGATAGAAGGAAAGAATCAGTGTGTTGGCGATGACCTGTTCAAATTTGTTGGAGCGGAAAAAGCGGATGAAATGCTTCCACCCCACAAAAGGGCTCTCCAGATACCCTAAATAGGGGCGGTAATCCTTAAAGGCCAGCACAAGCCCGTACAAGGGCCCGTAGGCAAAGACCACCGTATAGAGAACCGCGGGGAGCACCAGGATATAGATCTGCCAGTGCCTTTTTATCCCTGTTCTCAGACTGATCTGCCCTGCCGAGCCGCCTTTTCCTGGACTGAACCACGACTTTTGGCTCCCACCTCCCAGCGGTCTTCTTCGGCCCGCTATCTTCGTCGTCATCATAAAATCTCCTCCTATTTGTTCATTATTAATAAATAGTGTTCATGATAAAGGACAGAAATAAAACTTGAATCGGGTCATTCAAGTTTTATCGCAGACGGAATCCTCCCGCACTGCGGCTGCTACAGGCGCTTTTCAATCTCCATCACATATTCCTTGATCAAAATAGCCCACTCACTGATCTTCTCATCTGTGACGAATGTGGCATGGCCGCTGACGCTGATGGCAGCGTAGACCTTCCTGTTTCTGTCATGGATGGGAATGGCCACACAGCGGATGCCGAATTCCCGCTCCATATTATCCACCGCATAGCCTCTCTGGCGGATCAGCCCCAATTCCTCCCTCAGCTTGTCCGGTTCCACGATGGTGTGGTCCGTGTAGACGTGAAAGGATCTGGTAAGATAGGCATCCACGGTCTCTGCGGGCATGTATGCCAGCATCGCCTTACCCAAGCCGGTACAGTAGAGCTCCTCCCGGCTTCCAAGCATGTTCCGGATCAGGTGGAAGGAGGCTTTGGGATACATGGCTTCCAGATACAGGACCTGCATCTGGTAATTGATGGCCAGATAGACCCTCTGTCCTGTCCGGTTGGCCAGCTCCTGTAAGTAGGGCATGGCGATCTTAGTGATGGCGTAATTATCCCCCAAGGCCCTGCTCAGGTTGAAGATCCGCATGCCAAGGCGGTATTTGCCGGACTCTTTATCCTGTTCCACATACCCGGCCGCCTCAAAAGTTGACAGGATATTATGCACAGAGCTTTTGTTGATGCCAAAATGAGTGCTGATCTCCGTGACTCCCAAGAGGGGTTTTTCCGAAAAATAGCTCAGGATATCCAAAGCCTTCTTTAAACTCTTAACTTTTACTTCGCCTTCCATGCCCATATCCTTCTGCCTGCCTTATCTGTCGCTGATCTGTGGGATTCTGATATCAGTATAATCCATCGGAATCTGTGATACAATTGGTAATTTTACCAGGAAATAAAAAGTTTTTTATGTATATTATACAATGTTTATTATTGATAAACAACTGAGCTGCTTGTGTCAGTTAGACAGTCATTTTTTCTTCTTCACTTCCCACTTTCTGGCACAGAAGACAAAACTCCCCAGCCTTGTCTCAAACAGCAGGCTGCAGGGATACCTGGTCATAAAATCCTCCCGAAATTCATCTTTGGTCAGAGCTTCTTCTTTGACAATGTGGTACTCGATGTCAGACTTAAACAGCTTGCCCAGATGATGGAAAAACTGTTCCACGATCTTCATGGAAGCCTCCTTGACCATCTCCGGCTTCTGCATGGCCGACAGCCCCAGCATCAGGCCGACCCCCCGGCGTGCCAGCTGCTCCTCGATCACCATGAGAAGCTGTACTTTTCCGCCGTTATCCATGTCATAGCAGAGTCGGTAGTAGTATCCGTTTCGGATATTGCTGCCGTTGTAATCCGCATCCGTAAGCTCGGCTCCTAAATGGAATACATCCTTCATGGCCTGATTTACCGCACTTGCCACGTTGGGGGTATCCGGGGATTCCTCATACACTCTCTCCGCCTCCACATGGCCCGTGATGGCCTGGTCCTCTATCATGATATGCCCTGTCAGCCAGCCCAGCAGTACGCTGATATAGCGCTGTACGGCCGCGGAGGAATAGTCGGACCTCTCTAAGTATTTCTTCAGAGTGACCAGAGTATTATCCCTGAAATCGTCGTGGAGTTTTTTGTGCTTCTCGTATTCTTTGTAGCGGACCGAGCGCATGTAGGCCTCTTCCTGGGAAAAATGGGTCATGGTGTAGTCTTCCAGAAAGCGGATGCTTTCCCGGCAGGCATTCTCGCAGTTGGCCTCGTATTCTACGAGATCCATCAATTTCCCCACGATCTTAAAAAGCCTGGCATGGGCCTTGTCGATCACCTCCTCGCCGATGTTAAGCTGTTCGTTCCATGATAACTTTCTCACTGCTTGCCCTCCCCGTATAACAGTTATTTTGTTTTTTTACTATTTAACAGCCAGGCCATAATATGTATCGCCTGCTGAAACTTTCCCCGATCAATCATCTCCTGAATCTCAGCCGCAGAATGCTTCCTCACATTCAAAAATTCCGTCTCGTCCAGACGCTGCTCTCCAAACTTCCGGCAGTTTCCGGCCGCAAAAATATGGGCGTAATTATCTGCCATGGTTGCATTGGACGGCACGGTAAGCAGGTAGCTCCACTCATCTGACACATATCCCGTCTCCTCAAGCAATTCCCGTTTCGCCGCATTAAGCGCCTCCTCCGACGTCCCCAAAGCCCTGTCACACCCATACTCCCTGCCGTCCGACCTCTCGATTCCCCCTGCCGGAAATTCCGTAGTAACTTCCCGGATGCCCTGCCGAAACTGCCTGACACAGAGATACCTTCCCCCCTCATCGGTTGCAACTATGACAACATAGTCCTTTCGGCTGTAGCTGTAAAAAGGCTCAAACACATTCCCGTCAGGGAACCGATAAGCAGACCGCCTAAAATCAATCCATTCATCCTGCACCACATGCTCTGTGCGGATTTCCTTCCATGCCAGGTTCTCCCAGTCTCTCCCGTTCGCCTCGCCGCCGGAAGCGTTCCTTCCATTAACCGCCTCCTCACAGTACTCAAACCCATGGTCCTCGCACCATCGGACGGCGATCCTGCGGTATGCCGCTTCTTGAAAATCGTACCACTGCTGTTCCATTCCAAACCTGTGAACCCCATCCTTAAATCTTCGAAAAGCGCCTTTTCCCCTGATGGCCTTTTCCAATGAATCCTGAACCCGGCCCTGGGGAAGTTCCCAGACAAACTCCTCCATAATGCGGTACTCATGGATATCAAACTTTGACGGCAAAGCAAAGTACCGCGTCCGCCATCCCTCCTCGATCCTTTCCGCTAGTTCCTGGTCCTCTTCATCGTACTCTCCCATAAAAAGAGTATCCGGAAGGCTGACCACGTTCATCTCTTCGATGTCAAGATAATGCTTCCATGCGTCATCTGCCATCTCTATGGCATCGCAGATCATTTTTAAGGGAATCATCATGTTGTCTCTCCTATCTTTACTTAATCTTCTGTCAAATAAGACGGCTGGTTTATGTCAGAAAGATGATTGTGACAAAAAAGTGCGTAATCCACAAAAAACGGACACGCACCTTTTCATCTTTAAGATCAATTATTCTCAGAGCTCCCGGCCGGATTCGAACCGGCGACCTACGCATTACGAATGCGTTGCTCTACCAGCTGAGCCACGGAAGCACCTTTAAAACAGAAACCGGCGGATACTCCACCCGCCTTGTTTCATGACCAATCCGGGAATCGAACCCGGGTTTACGCCGTGAGAGGGCGTCGTCTTGACCGCTTGACCAATTGGCCCTATGTAATACTACCATAGAATCGAGGCGACGGGATTCGAACCCACGGCCTCTGCGTCCCGAACGCAGCGCTCTACCAAACTGAGCCACGCCTCGATACCTTTGATAGTATAATACGAATTGTCGAAATTGTCAACACTATTTTTACAAATTTTGTTCTTATGTTTTCAGGCGGCTTCTGTCCCTTTTGAGCAGAGAAGGCCCCGGCTGTCTCTCCTATCGCTGTCCCTTGTCGTAAGGCACGCCGGAAGCCCTGGGGGCCTGGGAATTTTTGGACGTAAACATCAGCACCACCATGGTGGCGATGTAGGGAACCATCTTGTAGAGATAGCTTGGGATCCCCAAGGAGGCCAGAAACGGGATGCCGGAGTAAGCCGCCGCGATGGTCTTCATCAGTCCGAAGAACAGGGAGGCCCCAAAGATCTTCCAGGGTTTCCACTGGCCGAAGATCAGCACGGCGATGGCCAGGAAGCCATATCCGGCCACGTCCGCGTTAAAGTTGGTGGAGGTGGGCACGACGAACACCAGCCCTCCCAGTCCTGCCAGGGCTCCTGAGACGGCCACCCCGGCATACTGCATCCGATAGACGTTGATGCCGGCCGCATCCGCCGCATGAGGATGCTCTCCGCAGGCTCTCAGCCTGAGACCGAACCGGGTCTTATAAAGGACCACGGCGGAGAGGATCAGGATCAGAATCCCCAGATAGGTGGTAATGTAGGTATTCTGAAACAGCAGAGGTCCCAGAAATGGGATCCTGCCCAGCACAGGCACCGACTCGATGCGGAAGGTGTTGGCAAACTGGATCTGCTGCACTCCCTGGATGACCCGGGCTACGAAGATGGCAAAGGCGGGGGCAAACATGTTCAGGGCTGTACCGCTGATGGTCTGATCCGCCTTCATATTGATGGCCGCGTAGGCGTGGGTCAGGGAAAAGACGGTGCCGGTGACCATGGCGATGGCGATGGCGATAAAAAGCTGCAGCTGCCCGGACATGGAGCCTCCGGTCAGATTTAAAAACAGGATCCCCGTGAAAGCTCCCATGATCATGATGCCTTCCAGAGCGATGTTGACGATGCCGCTGCGCTCGGAGAACATGCCGCCCAGAGCTACGATCATGAGAGGGATCGTAAAAAGCATGGTCTGCTGAAAGATAAAATAGATGACGTTCATGCCTTGCTCCCTCCTTCTCCTCCGGCCTTATGTTCCCTGATCTTTCCCAGGAAGGATTTTACGATCAGGGCAAAGGCGCTGAAATAGATGATGACGGCCACGATGATATCGATGATCTCCGTGGAGAATTCAAACAGCTGCAGATAGAATCCTCCCGCTGTCAGATAGGCGATAAACAGTCCGGCAAACAGCACGCCGATGGGATGGCTCAATCCCAGAAGAGCCACGGAGATGCCCGTAAAGCCTTCAGAGGCCAGGACATCTTTGATCTCGATGTGCTTTCCCGTTCCGGCCAGATACAACAGCCCTCCCGCCAGACCGGCGATGGCGCCCGCGATCATCATGGCGGCCACCACGTTTCTCTTCTCGTTGATTCCCGCGTACTTGCCTGCGTCCCCGTTGTAGCCCACGGCTTTCAGCTCATAGCCGAAGGCGGTCTTGTTCAGCAGAACATAGATGAACAGCACCACCGCGATGGCGATGAGGATCCCGCCGTTGACGCTGGAGCCGGGAAACACCTTGTCCAGCCCCATCTTGGGGATCACGGCTGTGGCGGCCACATTTTTGGACTCGTTTCTCAGGGTGTTGAACAGGGGCTTGTAGCTTCTGACGATCCAGTTGACCAGGTACATGCCGATATAATTCATCATGATGCAGGAGATGACCACATTGACATTGAAATATGCCTTCAGGATGCCGGGAACCAGGCCCCATAGGGCTCCCATGAGGATGCTGACCAGAAGGGCCGCAGCCCAGTGAACCGGTCCCAGCTGCTCCCACATGATCCCGGCGTAGACTGCGCCGAAGGCTCCCATGATAAACTGGCCCGGGGTCCCGATGTTGAACACGCCGGTCTTGAACGCAAAGCCTACGGAGAGGCCGGTGAGGATGATGGGGGTGGCATAGTAGAACACCTGTCCCACCCCTCTCATGCCGTGGGTCAATGCCCCTGTCAGGATGGTGAGAAATCCGGGCAGAGCCTGGGAGGGGTTGCACAGGATGAGAACCACAAGCCCCACCACAAGTCCGATGAGGATGGCGAACACAGAAGAAAGCACCCCTGCATAATCTTTATTTTTCTTTGTTTTCATCAGTTTTACCTTCTTTCCTTTCGGGGAAACACCGGAGCTATTTGTCGTTTCCCACAGATCCGGCCATGTAAAGTCCCAGTTCCTGAACCGTCACCTGCCCAGGATCCAGTTCCGCAACGATGCGCCCTTCAAAGATCACCAGGATCCGGTCGCTTAAGTTCATCACTTCGTCCAGTTCCAAGGAGACCAGCAGGATGGCGGAACCCTGATCCCTCTGTTTCACCAGCTGGGAATGGATGTACTCGATGGCGCCTACGTCCAGGCCCCGGGTGGGCTGCACGGCCAGAAGCAGGTCGTGTTTTCTGGAGATCTCTCTGGCCACGATCACCTTCTGCTGGTTGCCTCCGGACATGCTTCGGGTGATCGTCTCGGCTCCCTCTCCGCTTCGGATGTCAAAATTGCTGATCAGAGTGTCGGCGTACCGGTAGATGGCATCATTGTTCAGGAAGCCGTGGCTCTGAAATTCCGGTTCAAAATACTGCTGCAGCACCCCGTTGTAGGCCAGATTGTAGTCTAACACCAGGCCGTGTTTGTGCCGGTCCTCAGGGATATGGGACAGGCCGTGGGTGTTCTTGTAGCGGATGGATCTGTGGGTCACGTCCTCCCCGTTGATCCGGACGGTTCCGCTGCCGGCCGGTCGAAGTCCGGTGACGGCCTGTATCAGTTCCGACTGTCCGTTACCGTCGATGCCGGCGATGCAGACGATCTCTCCGCGGCGGACCTGAAAGCTTACGTCAGACACCAGCTTCTTTGTATGGCCTTCCTGTCTGGCATCCACGGACAAGCCTTCCACCTCCAGAACCACCTCCCCTGGTTCGGACTCTGTCTTGTCCACGGTCAGCTTGACTTTACGGCCTACCATCATCTCGGACATTTCATCCTTGGTGGTGTCGGCCACCTCTACGGTTCCGATATATTTTCCGCGCCGCAGAACGCTGCATCGGTCTGCGACTGCCTTGATTTCGTTTAATTTGTGAGTGATAAACAGGATGGACTTGCCCTCGGCGGTGAGATTTCTCATGATCTGCATCAGCTCGTCGATCTCCTGTGGAGTGAGGACGGCCGTGGGTTCATCGAAGATCATGATCTCATTGTCCCGGTAGAGCATCTTTAAGATCTCCACCCTCTGCTGCATCCCCACGGTGATGTCGGAGATCAGCGCATCCGGATCGATGAACAGATTGTACCGCCGGCTTAAGTCCATGACCTTTTTTCGGGCATCATCCATTTTCAGAAACCCTTTTTCCACGGTCTCCATGCCCAGAACGATATTTTGAAGTACGGTAAAGTTGTGTACCAGCTTGAAATGCTGATGTACCATGCCGATGCCCAGCGCATTGGCATCCAACGGGCCTTTGATCTTTACTTCCTGACCTTTTACTTTGATGGCGCCCTCCTCGGGCTGGTAGAGACCGAACAGAACGCTCATGAGCGTGGACTTGCCCGCTCCGTTCTCCCCTAACAGGGCGTGGATCTCTCCCTTTTTCAGCTGAATGGTGATATCATCGTTGGCGATGATTCCAGGAAACTTCTTTGTGATGTGAAGCATCTCGATTACGTAATCCATCAGGTTCCCCCTTGTCTTCTGAGGCTGCAAATGCGAATCCGGGACGTCATTTCCTATGATGTAAAAGAGGGGTGCAAAACTGCACCCCTGCAAGATCTGTAAAGTGTTACTCTACATAATTGATGGTGGTTGCAGTTACGTTTAAGTCAACAGTCGGGTCGATATTATCGGCAGACGGCTGAACCAGCTCAAACTCACCGGCAACCAGTCTCTTATAGATGGCGTCATAGTCATCCTGGGTAAAGGTATTGAACTTGGAGGTCTCCATGGGAAGTCCCACGCCGTCGTTGGCAGCGGTGAACACGCTGGTCTTGCCGCCGGGGAAGGTTCCGTCGTAGAAAGCCTTCACTCCGTCATATACGGAGTTGGACAGCTGTTTCATGGCGGAGGTGATGACGGTCTCGGATTCAAAGCTCTGGTCTACGTCCACGCCGATGACTTTGGTTCCCTTCTCCTGGGCAGCTGCCATGACGGAGTTGCCTACGGCGCCGCCGCAGCCGAATACTACTTCGGTTCCGTTCTGGTTCCAGGAAGCTGCCATGGACTGTGCCTCCGGGGTGGCCGCAAATGCGCCGGTGTAGGTGTACATCACTTCGATGCCGGAGATGCCAAGCTCATTGGCCGCCGCATCGGCGCCTTCGATAAAGCCGTAACCGAAACGGATCACCGCCGGAACTGCCATGCCGCCCATGAAGCCTAACTTGGTGTAGCCGTCCTTGACCGCCGCGTAGCCTGCCAGGAATCCTGCCTCGTCTTCCTGGAAGAGAATGGGCATCACGTTGTCATTGGTCCGGTAGTCGGAGTAGTCGCCGCTGTGGGGCTCGCCGTCCAGAAGGATGAAATGTACGTCAGGATACTGGTCCTGGGCAAGATAGACCGGCTCTTCAAATAAGAAACCGGGACATACCACCAGCTTGGCTCCGCCTTCGATGGCAAGGCCGATGGTCTCTAAGTAGGAGTCAGTGGTTCCCTCCTGGGGCTGATAGTACTTGTAGGAGATGTTGTTCTCCTGGGCGTACCTGGTAAGGCCTTCCCAGGCACCCTGGTTGAAGGATTTGTCATCGATGGTTCCAAGGTCTGTGACCAAGGCCAGCTCGAAGCCGTTCTCGGAAGGGGCACTGGCCGCCTTCTGGGTCTCCGCGGGGGCTGCCGCAGTGGTCTCAGATACAGCTGCGGTGGTGCCGGCATCCTGCCCTGAGGTGGAAGCCCCGCTGCCGCTGCCTCCGCCGCAGGCTGTCAGGCCTGTCACCATGACTGCTGCCATCACTGCTGCCAACATTCTTTTTTTCATGATCGTGTTCCTCCTTGATTGATCGCGCCGGGAAGTACCCGGCTGTGGTAGTAGGCGACGAGAGGCGGCGAGGGATCGAGGAGCCGCGGCTGAAAGCTGCTGCGCAGGTACAGGGCCGCCCGGAAGACCTGAGTCTGTTGGAGGCGGCGACTCTGCAGTGCCTGGGCTTGGCTCCGCGTCGCCCCTTTTTGCCGGCGGGCCTTGGGCCCTACGAAAAAAGTCGGCCGGGAAAGCTGCTTCTGTGCGAGCACAACACAGCTTCCTGGCCGACTTTTTCCGCACCGCTCTTCGCTTACGCGGACATTATATCACACTTTCCCCCTAACTGCTACCAAAAACGATGAATCGACAGATTTTTTTGTATACTTTTACCCGGTTCTCAATGGTCACAACCAATGGTTTCCTACGCCAGCGACCCCATGGGATCCCATGGCTCCAGGATTGCGGGGCTCTGGGCGTACTCTTTCTGCTCTTCTTCGGTCAGATATTTCTTGTGGACCACCACCTGATACATGTACTCATCAAACCAGGCATCGTCCATGACGAAGAATCCTTTTTCCCCTTTGTCATCTCCCCAGCTGTTCTCGACTCTCCAGCGGTTGGGAGTGCCGTCTTCTCTCAGATTGACGCCGACAAATACCATGGCGTGGGTCATCTTGCTCTGTTTGTAGTCCAGACGCTCTGCCTTTGTCATGGGGAAGGCGGTTCCGAACATGTCCTCCAGGCGGTATACGTCAAGATCCATCACGCCGCCTTCCCTGGAGGAGCGTTTCCCCACATCGCAGCCGAACCATACCGGATTGCCGTCCTTTAACTGGGCGATGGCGGCACGCTTCAGCTCTTCTATGGGCAGATTCAGGTACCGCACCTGACGGCCTTCCACCACATTTCCAAGGTATTGTACGGTGTAGCTTTTGTGGAAGGGCTTGTCTTTTGTGGGTGCGTGGATCAGACTGACATAGTCGTCTAAGTCGACTCCGATGTACTTTTTGTAGAAATCCTGGGGAGTCAGCCCCAGGTCCCGATGGAAGGCGCCGTCCTTTCCCCTGACCTCAAAGTCAAAGACAAGGGGAGGCTCTCCCAGACAGATGCATAACATCCGATAGATATCCTTCAGCATCTTGGCTTTTTCGGTCTGAAGTTTTTCTCTGTCCCAGCCCTCTGCGTGTCTCTTCCTCAGCTCGCAGGCAAATCCGCGCAGCTTCTCTGTCAGATACCCGTTCATCTCCTTGGTCATGGAGGAGACGTGGGTCTCCGGCATGGCGTATTTGGGTACCACACCGTATTTTTGGATCAGGCTGCAGATCATATCCCACTGGCCGCCATCCCCTAAAGGAGAGGTGAGGATCCAGGACACCACCCGTCCGTCCGCCGGCTCATCCAGAGTATCCAGGATATTTTCCAGAAAATGATTGGATTTCTCCAGTTTGTCGTAGAACAGGGTATAGTTCTGAGAGAGCTCGAAGTCCTCCAGATTCAGGCTGTGAATCAGGTGGAATCTCAGGACATTCATGGCTGCGAACATCCAGCAGCGCCCGCTCTGCTTCTGGGAGGTCACCTTCCCCTGATCTAAGGTAAGGGAAAATGTATGGATATTCTTTCGAAATACCTCCTGGTTCTTCATCCCCTCCTGGATTCCCCCATTGGTCACTGCCGCCATGGCGGCCCGGTTCGCTCTGTCAGCGGCGAAATCTTCCTTAAATTCTCTTAACAGCTCCACTGTAACGGACTGTTCCATTGTACTTGTTCTCCTTCCTATGCATGTTTCATCAAAGTTTTTGATAGTTTGCATAAATCTGTTCCAAAGCCTGCTTTACCGTGCTCCTGGGACATCCGATGTTGAGCCGCACAAACTGGCCTCCCGCCGGACCGAATCCGTCACCCCTGCTGACGGCGACCAGACATCGGTTGATAAAGAAGTCTGCCACCCCGTCAGGGGTAAGCCCTAACTCCCGGCAGTCCAGCCACAAAAGATAGGTGGCCTCCGGCTTGACCAGCCGGATTTTCGGCATATGGTCTCTGAGAAAGGCATCCACGAAGGCCACATTTTCCTCCAGATAGGGGAGAAGCTGTTCCAGATAATCGTCGCACTCCGTGTAGGCTGCCACGTAGGCCGGCAGGGCGAAGATACTCTGCTGGATGCTTCGATTCCTCTGAAAACGGGACTCCAGCCTTTTTTTGATCTCCTGGTTGGGAATGATCAGGCCGGAACCTCTCAGGCCCGCACAGTTAAAGGTCTTGGAGGGGGCGATGCAGGTCACGGTGTTTTCCCCAAAAGACTCCTCCAGGGTAGCTATGGGGATGTGCCGGTTTCCCGAAAAGATCAGATCCGAGTGGATCTCGTCAGACACCAGGATGACCCCGTTGTCACGGCAGATAGCGCCTACGCGCCTCAACTCTTCGTCGGTCCAGACACGGCCTACGGGATTGTGGGGATTGCACAGGATCATCAGTTTTGCCCGCGGACTCCTGGCCCGCCTCTCAAGATCCTCAAAATCCATCTCGTAATGTCCGTCCTTATAGATCAGTTCATTGTTGCTCAAGACCCGGTTGTTGTCCCGGATGGCAAACCCGAAGGGATGATACACCGGCTGCTGGACGATGACCTCGTCCCCCTCCTCCGTGTATTCCTGAATCATGGTGTTCATCACCGGAACCACGCCGGTGGCAAAGGTGATCCATTCCTTCTTCACATCCCAGTTGTTCTGCTTCTTCATCCACCGGATGGTGGCATCATAGAATTCGGGCACGATAAAGCTGTAACCGTAGACGGGATGCATGGCTCTGGCCGTCACCGCATCCACCACCGGCTTCGGGCATGGAAAATCCGTGTCCGCCACCCACATGGGCAGGGCCTGGGCATTGCCCACCCGCACGCCCACATTGTCCCACTTGGAACTCTGTGTATTTCGTCTCTCGATCACTTCGTCAAAATTGTAGGTCATTTTTCCCCCTCCTGACCGTTATTGATCTCCTCCACATAGTGACAGGCCACAAAATGTCCCGGCCAGATCTCTTTCAGCTTCGGGTTTTCTTTGGTGCAGGTCTCCTTGGCATAGGGACAGCGGCTGGCAAAGCGGCAGCCCGGCTTGGGATTGATGGGAGATGAGATCTCCCCCTTTAACAGGATCTGTTCCCTTCGGTCGTCCAAATCCACGGTGGGGATCGCCGACAGGAGGGCTTTGGTATAGGGATGAAGGGTGTGGGCGAACAGTTCTTTGGACCCGCACTTCTCCACCACCTGCCCCAGATACATGACCATGATCTCGTTGGAGATATGTTTTACCACCGACAGATTGTGGGTGATAAACAGGTAGGTCAGCTTCCGCTCCTCCTGCAGATCCTGCATCAGGTTTAAAATCTGTGCCTGGATGGACACGTCGAGAGCCGACACCGGCTCGTCACAGACGATGAAGCTGGGATTGAGGCTCAAGGCTCTGGCAATTCCGATTCGCTGTCTGCGGCCTCCGTCCAGCTCGTGGGGATAGCTGTTTGCCAAGCGCCTGGCAAGACCTACGGTATCCATCAGCTCCTCGACTTTCTTCTCCAATTCTTCCTTGGAACTGCAGATCTTGTGGATCAGCATCCCCTCCGCGATGGCATCGTGAACGCTCATCCTGGGATTCAGAGAGGAAAAAGGATCCTGAAAGATCATCTGCATCTGCTTTCTCAGCACCATCACATCCTTCCCCGACGGGCGGGTGATGTCCTTCTCGTCGAAAAAGATCTGGCCGCCGCTGCTCTCCAAAAGGCCGATGATGGTTCGCCCCAATGTGGATTTTCCGCAGCCGGACTCTCCCACGACTCCCAGGGTCTCGCCCCGTTTGATGGAAAAGCTTACATTGTCCACGGCATGGAGCAGTCCTTTTGGGGTTTTAAAGTATTTCTTTAAGTCTTTTACCGACAAAATCTCATCCATGGCTCTTTCCTTTCGTCTGGCAGCAGAAACATGCTACAAAGTGCCCCTCTTCTGCCTCGGTCTTTTCGGGATTCTGGGTTTCGCACTGCTTCTCTGCCACAGGGCACCTGGGACAGAAGGCACATCCGGCAGGAAGGTTGGAGGGATCCGGCATCAGGCCCTTTATGGGAGTCAGACGGTGGACCTCCTTGTTTAAGTCCGGAATGGAGGCAAAAAGCCCTTTGGTGTAGGGATGAAGGGGATTTCGGTACACCTGCTCTAAGGTGCCGTACTCCACGATCTCTCCCGCATACATGATTCCCACCTTGTCACAGATATTGGCCACGACCCCAAGGTCGTGGGTGATCATGATCATGGTGGTCTCCCGCTCTTTTTTCAGTTTTTTCATCAGCGACAGCACCTGGGCCTGAATGGTCACATCCAGGGCCGTGGTGGGCTCATCGGCGATGAGGATATCCGGGTTGCAGGCCAGGGCGATGGCGATGACCACTCTCTGTTTCATGCCGCCGGAAAACTGGTGCGGATATTCTCCCATACGGCCGGCCTCGATGCCCACCACCTCCAGCATCTCTGCCGCCCGCTTGTGGGCATCCGCCAGAGAGATCCCTTTGTTGTGAAACTTGATGACCTCGGCGATCTGGTCTCCCACGGTCAGCACCGGGTTTAGGGAGGTCATGGGATCCTGAAAGATCATGGCGATCTTGTTGCCTCGAAGCTTTCGCATCTCACTCTCTTTGATCTTTAATAAGGGGGACCCGTCCAGGAAAATCTCCCCCTCCATGATCTTTCCGGGAGGGTTGGGGATCAGCCGCAGGATGGACAGGGCCGTGGTGGTCTTTCCCGCTCCGGTCTCCCCCACCAGTCCCAGTGTCTCCCCCTTATCTAAGGCAAAGCTGACGCCGTTTACCGCCTTGACCACAGCTGTATCGGTGATGTAATGGACATGGAGTCCTTGTACTTCCAACTGTTTCATGCCGTTTTCCCTCCTTTATCGCTTTAGACGCGGATCCAGGGCATCCCGGAGTCCGTCTCCCAGAAGATTCAGAGAAATTACGGTGATCATGATAAACATTCCCGGGAATGTAACCAGATGCCAGTAATTTCGGATGTACTGACGTCCTTTGGACAGCATACTTCCCCACTCCGGTGTAGGCGGCTGGACACCGAGGCCGATGAAGCTTAAGCTGGCTGTGGTGATGATGGCGCCGGCCACGCCCAAAGAGGCCTGGACGATGATGGGGGCCAGGGCATTGGGGATGATGTGTCTTAAGATGATCCTGGGGGCATTGGCACCCAGACACCTGGCTGCCTCGATGTACTCCGTGTTCTTGACGGTCATGACGGAGGCTCGAACCACTCTGGCGTAGGACGGGATGGTGGTCAGTCCGATGGCGATGATGGCGTTGCCGATGCCCGGTCCCATGGCCGATGCCAGGGAGATGGCCAGAAGAAGGCTGGGGATACTGTGCCAGATATCCAGAAAACGCATGATATAGTTGTCGATCTTGCCGCCGTAGTAAGCTGCCAGGGCGCCTAAAGCTCCTCCCACCAGACACCCAACGCTGACGGAGAGGATTCCCACAAAGAGGGAGATTCTGGCTCCGTAGAGGATTCTCGTGAGCATATCCCGCCCGAACTCGTCAGTGCCAAGAAGATGAGAGGCGCTGGGCAGCTCAAACCGATGGACCAGATCCTGCTTGTCAAAGGCGTAGGGCGTGATGACATTGGCAAAGACGGCCCCCAATGTCAGCAGGATGATGATGATGAGGCCCACTACTGCGGCTTTGTTTTTCAAAAACCGTCTCATGGTCTCTTTGGCTTGGCTGTTTCTCTTCGCTGTTGCTGTTTCCATTGCCTATTCCCCCTTTCCCTCATGCTTTTTCAATTTTTTCCCGGAGCTGTACTGGGATTTGATACGCGGGTCGATAAACGCGTACAGAATATCCACCACCAGGTTGATGATGCCGTAGGCGAAGGCGATCAGGAGAACGCCGCCTAAGATCACGGGATAATTTCGATTGTTGATGGAGTCGATCATCAGCTTTCCAAGCCCGGGGATGCTGAACACCTGCTCGCTGACTACCGAGCCGCCCAGAGATCCGCCGAACCGGAGCCCTACCACGGTCATAACCGGGATCAGGGCGTTGCGCAGGGCATGCTTCCAGATGACGGTGGTCTCGGAGGCCCCTTTCGCCCTTGCAGTCCGGATATAGTCCTGGCGGATCGTCTCCAGCATGGAGGAACGGGTAGTCCTCATGATGGCCGCTGCCCCGCTGGTGCCGATGGTCAGGGCTGGCAGGACCCAATGGGCCGGGGAGGAAAATCCGCTGGACGGAAGCCATTTTAAGTACACGGAAAACACCAGAATGTTTAAAAGCCCCTGCCAGAAGTTGGGCATGGATACGCCGATCATGGCCACGACTCGGGACACGTTGTCGATCAGCGTATTTTGATAGATGGCTGACAGAATTCCTATGGGTATGGCGATGAGAACCGCCACCAGGGTACTGACCGTGGCCAGGGTAATGGTGGTCGGATACCTGGAAAATACCTCGTCTGACACAGGCTGGTTGGTCACATAGGACACGCCCATGTCCCCCTTTAAAAGGTCCTTCACGTACCGCACATACCGGATCACAAAGGGGTCGTTGAGCCCCATGTCATCCCGCAGTTCCTGAACTGCCTCTTCCTCCGCCTCGTCTCCCAGGATCATCCGGGCCGGGTCCCCCGGGATAAAGCTCAATATGGTAAAAATAATCAGTGAAACTCCCAAAAGTACAGGAATCATGGATATGATCCGCTTTCCTATATATTTTCCCATCCGGTTCCCTCCTTTTCGATGGAAAAGGGCCGCAGCAAAGATTTGCCCCGGCCCCTGTTAAGACAGAAATCTATTCGTATACGCCCACCTGGCTGAAAAATACATTTTCTGTCGGAGAGAATACGAAACCGAACACGTCACTGCTCATGGCGTAGGACTGTTTGATGAAAGCTACCGGAATGGCATAGAATTTCTCTTCCAGTGCATAGTGCTGGATCTCGGACAGATACTGAGCACGTTTCTCCTTGTCGGACTCGGCTCTCGTCAGCTTGATCCGCTCATCAATGTATTCGTCCTGAGGCTGCATCACACCGGCATAGCCGATCTCCCAGGCAGACAGAGAACCTACGGGATCACCGTTTCCTGTAAAGTTGGAACGGCCCATGGGATTCTGCCCGGAGGCGTTCATCTGTTTTACGGTGGCAGAGTCATAACTGTTGATGGTCATGTTGATACCGGCTTCTGCCCACATGGCCTGGCAGATCTCCATATAAGCCAGAGTGGCGCTGTTGTTGGGCACGGTCAGCTCACAGTCAAGCCCATTCGGATATCCTGCCTCCGCCACAAGAGCCTTGGCCTTCTCGATGTCCTGAACCGCCGGTCCGATGGTGAGGTGCCCCTCGATGGTGCTGGGATAGATGGAATCCGCCACCACTGCCATGGGACCCCACACCGCTTCCACGATAGAGGGCATATCCAGGGCATAGGTGAGAGCCTGACGGATGCGCACGTCCTGATAGACGCTGTCATTGCTCTGGCAGAAATACATACTCTCATGGGTGGTGCCTACCTCGGCCTGTACCACGATATCCGGGTTCTCCATCAGACGGTCATAGTCCTCAGAACCTACCTGGAAGAAGAAGTCGATATCTCCTGCCTCCAGCTGGATAGCACGGATGGAGCTGTCCGGGAAGAACTTGAATACCAGCTGCTTTGTTATGGCCTTCTCGCCCCAGTAATCCTCATTCCTCTCCAGGATCACGCTGTCGCCTGTGGTCCATGACACAAATTTATAAGGACCGGTTCCAACCGGGTTTCTCTCGATGTTGCTGTTGGCATCCTCTGCCAGCTTTTGGCTGACGATCTGAATACCGGACACATACAGGAGGAAATTGCCCCAGGGGCTGGTTAACTTCACTTGCACCGTAGTGTCATCCAGTGCTTTCGTGTTCTCCATATCAAGAGAACTCCACCTGGACTTGGTGGCCGGAAGGGTGGCATTGCGCTTGAAATTGTATGCGATGTCCTCTGCGGTCAGCTTGTCCCCGTTGTGGAAATATACGTCATCCCGGATGTGGAACACATAGGTAAGGTCATCTTCCTGCTCCCACTCTGTGGCCAGACAGGGGAGGATCTCATCCGTGGCCTCATCCCGCTTCACCAGAGTATCGTGAATCTGGCGTCCCACATGGGAGTTTGCGGAAATGCTGCTAAAGCCTGGGGAAATAGCGGTAGGCTCCTCGACCATGGCGATGACCAAACTGTCCTTGATCTTCCGATTCGGGTCCTGAGGAGTGGGTTCCGCGATCGCGGCGCTGCTGCTCTCCCCGCCTGCGGCAGCCTCGCTTCCACCTGCCGTTTCGGCTTTCGTCGTCTCCCCGGTCTGCTGCTGCCCGGAACCAGAACATCCGGACAGAGATCCCAGTACCATCATGGCTGCCATGGCTGCACATAAAATACGGCTTCTTTTTCTCATAACACGTCTCTCCTTTTTAATTGTATTAGTTCTTAATTCTTCTGCCATACAAGACCTGTCTTATTTGAGCTCTTGTATGAGTTCCAAAGTCTCCTCGACAGACGGCATGTCCACGCTGTGCCGGGCATAGTGGGCATAGTGCACCACTCTCTCCGAATCCACGATAAACATGGCCGGAAGCTGCTGCGCCCTCCCCTCATCCTTGCCGTGGACGATGCCGGCCTCTTTCGCCTTCTGCCGCTTTTCCTCCAGCTTTTTGATTCCCTCCGGCGTCTTGGGCAGCCGCTCTTCTTTGGTAGCGGTCGCCGGGATAAGCAACGTATCATAGATCACACATTCCGGATCGCAGGCCAGCGGCATGGGAAGCGCCTCCTCTTCCATCTCGGATTCGATGGTCTCCTTCTGATTCTGAAGAACCACTACCACCTTGGCCCCCAGCTCAAGAAAGCGCTGGTACTCTCTTTTGATCTCCTGAATATCATAGCTGCACAGGGTACAGCCCAGATACCGCAAAATCCAGAAGACAGTAAGAGGAGTGTCCTTTACCATATCCGCCACGCTCGTTTCGCCGTGAAAAGCCAGAGATAACCGAAAATCAGGCATTTTTTCCTCAGCATGCAGTCTCACTGATTGTTCACCTCCTTTCTGAAGGTCCATGCAACTTTTGACATTACACCAACAGTCCCGTGATGTCAACTGCACAAAAATCTTGAGAAACAAGACTTGTTTTTATGCGATTTTCTGTTAATTTATGTCTATTATATATTTTTTTTGTCTATTAGTAAAAGATTACAATTTTATACTTTTCATAGGCAATTTTTATGGGTTTATATTGGGAAGGCCTATAAAAAGGGACTGTGAAAAAATCTCCTTAGAAAAAAAGAACATTTTCAGGTTTCACCCTGGAAATGTTCTTTTTTGGTTCTCTACAGACCCTCATCTGACATCATCCACTGATTTAAATCCTCGATTAACTGCTGCGTTCTCAGCGCCGCACCTTCTGTTGTCAGATGCAGATTCGTATTGAAAAAGAAACTATAATCAAACATATAATCCCGGTAATCGGAGATGACCGGACATTTCAGTCTCTCTGTCAGCTCATCCTGAATCTTGACGAAATCTTCCTCCGGCGCTGTCAGCTCCCCCTTTCCGATGGGGTATCCTGCTACCAAGAGTGTCGCCCTCCTTTCAGACAGCCACTCTGACAGCCCATTGAGCCTGTCGATTACCATATCATTAACTAGGGGAGGAAGCACCGGCGATTCAAATGTATACTCAGACGAAACACGTTCTAACCCAATATCCCCATATTCGTTGAACGCATCCCTGGAATAGCACCCTCCCGGCAGTCCGTTTCCCTTGCCCGATACAAAAAGCTCCAGACACTTTTTCAAGTACACAGGATACGCCTTCATCATAGGCCAGATATCCTGTGTACGCAAAATCGGCCACAGTTCAACATGGTTTTCAATCGTACTCCAGGCCAGAGCCTTGTCTCCAAGAAGATTATCATCAGAATATCCCGTGTGACAGATAATATAAAGATCTCCTTCGCAGACATTTAGTCTGGCCATCTCTTCGTGGAATACATTTCCCAAACTTCCGTGGAGTCCCATGTTAACTACAGGCATATCAAAAGCCTGCTCTAATCTTTCGGAATCAATTCCAAAGGACAAATTAGAATTTCCGATCAATACAATTTTGGGACCGGCAATCGATTTTAACCGTTCCACTTTGTCAATCAAGGAGGCATCATAGCCTCCGGAATATTGAGGCATCACGATCTTAAAACAAAATAGTGTCACTGCCCCAAACAGATACAACGCTTTTCCTAAAAATATGGCATTCCCTTTAAAACTGGAAATAAATAAACTGTGTCTGTTCATAACCGCTCCCATATGCTCCCCACATCATAATGATAAAAACAGCTGCAAAATAAAAGAGCCACCTGAACAAAATCTGCTGCTGCAACAGATATCCCTTGAGATCAAATCCTTTTCTCCGAAAGATATCGATCAGCGCCATAATGGATAATGAAAACAAGATTATCCCCATGTCTTTTGCCGTTCCAAAAAGGTCATAGAATTCATCTGAGAAAAAGTACCATGGATTGCACTCATTCCACATCTTTTTTAATATCGAGATCGATTGACGAACCCCGTCCGCTCTGAAAAACAGCCACGAGATGTCGATAAAGAAAAATGTGACAAACCCGCAAAAACATTTCCAAATGAATGCCGTCGTATCAATCCTTAAAATCCGGTATGCCTTATGTCTGACGGAATCCGTAATGTCCTGTATGATATTGTAAATACCGTTTACCCCTCCCCAGGCTACAAAATGCCAGCTGGCTCCATGCCATAACCCGGATACCAGAAATACGATCATCGTATTGAAATACTTTCTTGGTTTTCCCTTTCTGTTTCCCCCAAGAGGAATATATAAGTAGTCCCGAAACCAGTTTGTGAGGGATATGTGCCATCTCTGCCAGAAATCCCGGATACTGGTACAAAGATACGGCGTTTTGAAATTCTGATCGATGTAAAATCCAAGAACCCGGGCACTGCCGATGGCCAGCTGGGAGTATCCCTCAAAATCACCATAGATCTGAAAGGCGAAGAGGATTGTAGCGGTCACAAGACTCATGCCTGTCCGGCTGTTCCAGTCACTGTAAATCGGGTTAATGATACCGGCAAGTCGGTCCGCGACCACCACCTTCATAAACAGTCCATATGCCATGGTGAGAAGACCCTGACGCGCACATTCCACGTCAAAAAAGGTGGGGGTGTTCACCTGCCTCAGAAGATTTTTCGAACGTTCAATAGGCCCTGCCACCAGTTGAGGGAAGAACGACACAAAAAGTGCATAGCGAAAAAAATTCTTTTCTGCATGAATTTCCCCTCTATATACATCAATCGTATACCCCAGTGCCTGAAAAATATAAAAAGATATTCCTACAGGGAGCAGTATATCACAGGCCGGCACAGATATACTGATCCCTGCCGTGCCTAGGATTCGATTCATGGCAGCAATGGTAAACTCAAAATATTTAAAGTAAAAGAGTATCAGCAGGTTCAGTATAAGGCTTACCGCTACACAGCCATTAAGACACAGCCTTTGAGTCCGGCTGTTAAACGATGTCCTTTTTATTGTATCCATAAAAAGGCCGCTCATATAAGTGATCATCGTAGAAAACAAAATGAGAAAAATATATTTCGGATTCCAGCACATATAAAAATAGTAACTGGATATCAGCAGCCAGATATATCTGATTTTTGCCGGAAGCAAAAAGTAAACCATAAAAACTGCCGGAAAGAACACTAAAAATTGGATGGAATTAAAAATCATAATTGCACCTTGGTCAATAGGAGGGCGCAGGAATGCCCTCCTTTTATAAGTCTAACAGTCCTGTACTGATATTCTCCTTGGCTCTTTCATAGTCTTCCAGGAAATCCACTTCTCCCCAAAATCTGCCGTTGGTCTCAATCATTCTCACATCGTACCTCTTCAGATCTAGTACCCGCTGGAGGGCCCCCTCAAAGTAGGAGGTGAAGATTTTGTCCCGAAGAACTCCTGCCGTACTTGCATTCAGATCATCGATCACGTTCTTCCTAATCTTGGCAATGCCAATAAATTCACCGGCGGCAGTCTCAACAGGCATCTCTTTTGTGATTTCTACGATTTTCTCATCTTCCAGCCTTACTTTCATTGCCTCCTCATCGCAAGGTTTCGTATCGACAGGCAGTACAATGTCTCCATCAGCCCTCAGCAACTCATGGAAGATGCCAATGTCGCATATGGTATCAGCATGGAGATAAATAAAATCATCATGAAGCTGCTTCATTCCCATATAATAAGATCCGATCACATTGGTAAACTCGTAGAACGGATTATAAACAAGGGTTATTCCCGGAATTCCTTTTGTTGCATCTACAAACATTCCATCTTGGTATCCTGTAACGATCGTAATATCCCAGATGCCATACTTGTGAAGCAGAGCGATATTGATATCCAGTAATTTCTTCCCTTTGATTTCAAGCAGGCTCTTTGGAAGATGTTCCGTCAGACTTCCCAGCCTGCTCCCCTTTCCTGCTGCCATTATAATTGCCTGCACAATTTTTCCCCCTTTCGATTACATGGACTCCCTGTATAATTTGGCAATAATGCCTTCTTCATCAGCCAGCTTGTCATTCTTCAAATTTCCTGTAACGCTTCCTGTAAGCTCTTGGACAGTCAGTGTATTTCCAAGCTCCATGATCGTTCTGGAAAGGTTCAGATTGTCCAGCCATTCTTTGATCCGCTCCCCGGCGCTAACTGCTTTTTTACATCCAAGCCAATCCAAAGTCCTGTCTACACGTTCCCTGTTCACACCCTGCTCATGTTCCATCCATGCAGGATATAAGGCAATCAATCCGGCCCCATGGCTTGTCTCAGTTGCTGTGCCAATGGGATACTGAAGACGGTGAGGCAGACAGTTCCCCACATCCCTCACATTGTAGCCCATAATATGGCTCGCAAAACTCATCATCTCCCGGGCATCCCTGTCGTTTATATTCTTACTTAACCTCGGCAGTGTCTCTCCTACTATTCGTATCGCCTTCTCGGAAAGCATATCGGAAAACGGATTGGCATTCACCGAACAATAGCTCTCCGCCCCGTGGGCAAACACATCAAAACCGGCCTCCATGGTTACATCCAGAGGGAGTGAAAACGTGTAGGTCGGATCCACAATGGCAACAGCAGGGGCTACCTTTTCTCCCCGGATGCCTGATTTAACCTTCTTTTCCCGACTTGAGATGATAGCGCCTCTGCTTAATTCTGCCCCGGTTCCGGAGGTTGTGGGGATGGCGATAATGGGGAGCGTATTCTCAGGAGGCGTTATGCCTTTGAGAAGGTAATCCTCCACGTCAATATCAGAAACGATGCCCACTGCCGCCGCTTTTGCGGCATCTATGGCACTGCCGCCGCCGAAGCCGATTACAGAAGAGACACCATGTTCTTTTCCAAGTCTTACAGCTTCTCTTATTTCAACCACATCAGGGTTGGCAGTCACTTTGTCATAGCAGACAACTCCTGCATCCAACCAGCCGGTAATTTCATCAACAAACCCAAGCCGTTTTAATGCTCCGCCTGTGGTAATGAGAAGACTCTTTTTCCCTATAATAGTCCTCTCTTTTTTAAGCGCTTCCTCCACACATCTGTTGCCAAAATAGGTTCTTGTTGCGATTGTTAAACCATAAGCTTTCATTGCCGTCTCCCTGTTATAAGTTTTCTATCTGGGTTTCTTTCGAATTTCTGATCGTGTCCAACAGTTCAATTCTTCTGTCGAACATCGGAACTAACTGCTGATAAGTTTCCTTAAAGAGCTTATAAACCACATTGTATTTCTCATGGTTTTCCAGATCTGGATGGATTGTCATCCGGCTCTTTGAGAATTTCTCCGCCAAGTCTGCAAATGATATCCCCTCCTGTCCGTTCAATACCATCATGGCGGCCCCTGAGGCAGTTGTTTCAAATTCGGATAACACAATCACCTCTTTGCCGGTCACATCAGCCTTGATCTGGGAGATCAGATTGACCCTGGCAAGCCCTCCGGACAGCCTCACTGTCGTTACATCGGCAGATGTTTCCCCGATGGCCTCCATCATGGTGCGGTCTATAAATGCCGCCGCTTCAAATACGGCCCTGGTCATATCCTTCCTTGTGTGCATCCTCTCAAGGCCGAAGAATGTTCCCCTGGCATTATCATTCCAGATTGGGGCACGTTCACCGAGAAGGTATGGCAGGAAGATGACGCCTCTTGCACCGATATCGGATTCCGCAGCCTCTTTTTCCATAACCTCGTATGGATATTCTTCTTTCGCATAATAGCATTGCTTGACCCACTCGATCAACCCGCCTCCAAGGTTGTTAGATCCGCCGATAATGTGAAACCTGCCCTGATGGAATGGTGTGGTATATACCCTGGTACTGGGGAGCAGGCTATCCTTCCTGCTGAGCATTCGAAAGACGGTCACCGTACCGGATACATCGCTGGCTTCCCCTTCGTCTGATACCCCGCTGCCGATAAAGGAACAAATGGCATCATAAGAAGTGATCACAATCTTTGCAGGATTCTGACATCCTATCTTCTCTGCAACCTCCGGCAATATCGTTCCTGCCATGCCTCCTGTCCTCATTACGGTCGGAAGTTTCTCTTTTGGAATGCCAAGTTCACCAAGAAGTTCGGTCGGATAGGAGCAAGTATTGAGGGAATAGTGGTACTTAAGCGCATTCAGTTCGTCTGTAAAGACCTCTCCGCATAAATGGTAAATGAGGTAGTCGTTCGGTGTTAAAAAGTACCTTGTCTTCTCAAACATCTCCGGCTCATGGTTTTTGACCCAGAGGATCTTCGGCAGCATCAAACTGGCTGACACTTCAAGTCCGGTGTCATTCTCTAAGCTTTCATAGAACGCACTGTGTTTTATTTCGTCAGCTTCCTCCATGGCCCGCTTATCAGAAACCATGATAGCGTTCCCCAGAGGGTTGCCGGCGCTGTCCATGCATGCAAGGCAGGAAGCGGATGTGGTTGCGGTTATGTAATCGACCTTCCGAATCCTCGCATCTTGGATAGAAGTTTTCATCACCTCCACTGCCTTCTCCCACCATTCATCCAGATACTGCTCGACCCTTGTTTCATTGATCGCCGATGCCAGCGTTCGGGAAGCGCTGGACAGCTTTTTTCCGTTACCGTCAAAGATAATACTCCGTATGCTTTTCATTCCCATGTTCAGTACCAATACATTCATTCTTTGTTTCCTCCGGAAGTTATCAGCTTCATCTTTGCCGCAGCCACCGCCATAATCTCATCGTGGATTACTTTTGACGCATCCACAGGCTGTGTCCAGTTTTTGCCGGTTTTTTCAATTCCTCTCCTATATGCCGTCTTCAGGTCGGTTGATATGTTTAGCTTTTTGACACCTTTCATTCCGATCAGTCTCGCCAGCACTTCGTCTGACAGCCCGCTTCCGCCGTGGACGACAAAAGGTTTGTCCGTAATCGAGGTAGTATACTGGACAAGCTCATAGTGAAGCTTCGGCTCAACCGTATATTCTCCATGCGCATTGCCGAAAGCCACGGCAATGAAATCGACATCTGTGGCTGTGAGGAATATTTCTATCTCCTCTCTCGATGCGATCTCATCCTGCTGCACTGCCACGTCATCCTCAATCCCCTTTACCTGTCCCACCTCGGCTTCTACAAAAACGCCATGGGAGTGGGCATAGGCAGCCACTTCATTGGTAAAAGCTATATTTTGATCCACAGGCATCGATGAACCGTCAGCCATGACCATATCCCATCCGTTATCCACAGCCGAAAAAAGCGTCTCTTTGTCCTTACAGTGGTCGATATTAAGCCATGTGTGAACTCCTTTCAATGCCGAGTAATCTTTTACAAAATCAGAGAATACCTTTGCCGGTAACTGTCTAAAAATACCGGTGGATGTCTGCAAAATGACATCTTGTTTAACCAAAGAGGCAGCATCGATTACCGCTTTTGCGGATTCAAAATCCCATATATTAAAAGCAAAATGTTGTTGATGTTTCATTACTCATCCTCACTTAGACTTTATAAAAGCCAATAGTTTGGCCTTATGTTTATGACAGAAACTCCATACGGCAATCGAGATAGTCAGTATGACCACATACCTGACCGCCGTATTAAGATATAAGATGTATGAGAGAAAACTCAATATAATACACACGATTCCGCAAATCCACATGCTCGTCCCATCGTAGATGGAAGGGATATGATTCTGACGGCATATATGTACCATAAACCAATAGTGAACAAAACTATATACTGCATAGCAAAAAAGTGTGGTGTAACCGGCAGCCACAAAACCAAATAAAGGGATGAAGACTGCATTTAACCCTACATTTAAGACCGCGACCAGGAGTGAGGCCACCATGACAAACTTGGTTTTTTCAAAATAAAATTCGATATTTCCGAAAAAAGTATAAATCGTCTGAAAGAGTATGCTCATGGTAACAGGGGGAACGATCCAAACGGCTGCGGAATATTCCTTCCCTCCGAGAATATAGATTAATTCTGGGGCAAATAGAGAAAAAGCAAAGCATGCAAGGCCGACTCCTATTTCTATTTTTAAAGCCAAACGTCCAATGGCCCTGTAATTTCGGTCCCGTATACTTTCAAAGGTCCATGGAGTAAACGAGTTATGTATGGATAATGTGAAAATAAATAATGCCATGGATAATTGGTATGCGACTCCGTATATTCCGGCATCACTGGAACCGCATAACTTGTTGATCATAATACGATCCGATTGGCTTAAAACCTGTTGTGAGAGATAGTGGGGTATCAGAGGAATATTATAGATCAAGGCGTATTTCCAGTACCTTGTGTTTACATATGTTTTTCCTCTTTGAAGGATCTTCAGATATACCCCTAAATATACCAAAATTTTAACTGCCAATACGCCGCCGATTTTTGCATATGCCTGATTTTGTTCCTGTGATAAAATAATAAGCAGGATACTTAACAGCGGCCCTAAGATATTGACCGTCAGAGTCAATAGAATTACGCTTTTATACCGATATTCAAACCTGTTTCTGATCGACCATAATGACATCGCTGTCGAAAAAAAGATGTCGAGGAACAGCATGATCATCATACAGGTTGGCAGATCAAACAAACCATTCCATAAATCGGCAAACCATATATAAATTCCAAACACTGATCCGGTCAGAACAGAGGCTAATACTAATGTCGATGAGGTATATCCGTCCCTGTCATCCTCAAACTTTATCATCGCTTTATTGAATACTCCGGTTGCCAATTGAAACGTAGCGAGGATGGTAATGATTTCATACCATGAGTTGTAAATGACAACGGTCCCATAGGCATCGGTGGAGAGCATTCTCGTAAAAAAAGGGGTCGTAAAAAAGGTAACTCCTTTTTGTATGAAACTGCAGATCACAAACCACATCGATGCCCTGGCTGGTTTTGCCATGTCCCTATACCTGTTCCCAAGGCTACTTGTCATTTTGTGCTCCTCTGAAGGCTAAGTACTCTCTGTACGGAATATCCGGTTCAAAAATAATTAAATTTTCATGCCAGGCCCCGCGCAGTTCCACCGGGGGAAATTCCATATAGTTCCCATAAAAATTTCGAAGTATTTTATCATAGTTTTTTAGAATCGGAACCTCCATGTTTTCAAAAGGAAGTTTGATTATCTCATTAAAATCGCTTTTACTGCACCAGTATTTTTTAATATCTTTTTCTTCATGGGTCATCAGGCTGACTCTCGTCGCAGTATCATTATACTCTGTGATAATATTTGTATATCTTTTGTTCCAATATTCATAGGGATGTACATGCGCAATCGATTGGAAAAGTTTCGTAACCATGGCAGGCTTTCGGGATTGATAGGTATCATCTGCATAATAAGTATTTAAAAACTGACTGATAAAATCCCTTTTTTGCAATTGACGTCTGAGGTTTGCTTTCTTGTCATCGTATCCATCCAAAACATATATATCCACATAGATCCCGTTATTATAGTCTGATGATTGATTCCAGGTAATCATTCCTGTGGTTTCACTATTTCGCAGTCTTGCATATCCGAAAAAGAATTTGCTATCCGTCAGAGCGGTCTGAAAAAATAAAGGTTTTTTAAATTCCTTATCAGCAACCTCCACTAATTTTTCATAATCTTCTCTGAGCAAAGCCACGTCCAGATCATCATCCCAAGGAATAAACCCCTGATGGCGGACACCTCCCAACATAGAACCCGCCCACATCGTCAACCTCAGATGATACTTATTGCATACACGAATAATTTCCTGTAAGATCTGGAGCTCTGTTTTCCATATCTTTTTCAGCTTTGCCGAAACTTCATATCCACACCGGTTCTCCGGTTCCAGATTAAAATCCATACTAAATCCTCCATGACCGTCTCTTTTTAACAACTGTTTCATTCTGTATGATTGGAAGGAAATATCCGATCCAAAGTAAGATGAATAGCGGAATGCAGTTTATCATATTTCTAAAGGTGACTAAAAGCTCCAGATAAGAAACAAGTATCCCTGCGCAAATAATGCATGCATATTTACCATCGGCTTTCGTTAACCGGGAGGATACTTTGTAAAGAATCCATCCATAAAACATAAGTGTTATAAGGCCGCCGGACAGTAGAATATACAGCATTTGATTATGAGGCCCATAAATTCGGACAAACTCTGTCCAATAATCTCCTGTTGAAGATATTCCGGCTAATGATGTCCCATATCCCAAAAGTATATTTGGATGGACCATGGACAATGCCTTGCGCCAAATACCTGCACGTCCCGAAATATCGCCTGACTTATGCATAATATCAACGATAATAAATTGGAAAAGTTTACTCTTCATAAAAGCTTGAAACATTACAAAATATAAATTTAAAAATATGATGACAATGAATACCCGTTTCCCGGTAAGTATCTTCCACAGATTTCCATGATTCAGGCTGATTGACACCATACATAAAATCAAGATAATTAAGTAAAATGTCCATTCATAGTTAGCTGAACCATCAGATCCTATCTGGGGTTTGATAATCGTGATCACAGCAGCTGCTGCTGACAGAATATAAAAGAAATGATTTCTTTTTCTATTCAAATGATTCAGCATATAAATGATTGCCCAACAAATATAATACAATCTCATACAGGCAAAATCCATGAAATAGCTGCCGGCATCCGCAAGATATAATACAAACTCTGTTATTAAGGTTAAAATCAATACTTTTTCAAGACAATGCAAAAATCGCTTAGGATTGCTGCAGATTTCACAGCTGATCACCAAGGTCATAGAGACCATGACAATTAATGTAGTCGCATTATATACCCAATTGCCGTTGTTTATAAAGGTAGAAATCACATGCATCAGCAAGTAAAGAAACAGATAGAAGGAATTCCAATTATCATAATGGGTATAAATAGGATACTTTTTTATCATGACCTCTGAGAGCATAATTCCCAATGCTCCAAACCATAAAATTTTTAATCCTGGGATGCCGAATAGCCCTACAGGAATCATGCATAATAACAAGATCAGGAACAGTCGAACATAATCGAACCGAATTCTCATCAGATATTCTCCCTGTCATAGTCTAGAGACATCTTTTCTTTCCAATCAGCATATACCAAATAGATGGATGTCTTTTTAGTGCGGATACAATCCATTGTTTTGGTTTTGCCGCAATCCATCGCATCCACATTACGGATTCCGGATAACCGCCGTATTTTTTTGATAGCCGTATATTTTCTTTCAGTAAATCAATACTCGGCCTGGAACTAACACCGCCGGCCAGCATACTGACAAACACAAAATTGACATATCTGAAAGCAATTCCGTTCTGATAAAACTTTAAGAAAAGATCCGTGTCCATCACATATTTAAATGATGTATCATAAAGCCCGTATTTTTCATAGACAGAAGAACGCACAAAGGAACTTTGATGTGTAAAAATCATCCCGTCATACTTCATTCTATTTAAATCCAGATGATCCGGAATTGTTCTCATGTACTTTATATAATGTTCCGGATCATTACAAATCGTATTGCCGTAGATAATGTCATCATGATCCTTAAACTCCTTATCCAGTCTGCTTAGAGCACCGTCCAGTAAAGCATCGCCAGAATTAATCAGTGCGATGATCTCTCCAGAACTCATTCGGATGCCCTTATTAAATGCATCAGATATGCCTTTATCTTTTTCTGAAATATACTTTACTGTTATACCTTTCTTTTCAAATCGGGGAATGTATTCTTTAATAATATCATTGGTTCTGTCGCTGGATTTTCCGTCAACAATTATATATTCATAACCATCGAATTCCTGGTTTATCACGGATTCCATGGTATCTCTGACAGTCATCTCAGCATTGAAACAAATGGTTATGATTGAGAACCTTAATTTTTGCATCTCTGTATCCTCGCCCGAATCTTAAAAAATCCGTTTCTTCCTCTTCGAAGAAAATTTCTGAATATATTTTTCCATGAATCGTATTCTGTCAAATAATCAATCACTTCTATATCCCGGTCATAAGCCAACGTATGTGTCCTGAGAGCATTCTTGACAATTCCGTCTTTATGAAGGCTACAGGGAGTGATTGAGTATACATCTTTTTCCCTCTCGAGTAGGGGCTCAGAATATTCCCTTATGGTTATAGATTCTCCATAACATCTGGAACTGACTTGTAAAGGCCTGTATTTTTTCGCCTGATATTCAAAAATATTACCTGCCGGCCTTTCGTTATTTTTTAAACTTTCAGTGCGCCCTATCTCATAGACTTTTTCTTTATCTATATCCAGTTTCATGATATGGGTGACATACTTTTTTTCAAACTCCTCATACGCATAGAGAATCATTCCGTCTTTATCGCTGACAACCGTGGTATCAACGTATCTTACATGATCCAATAAGACGCATTTTTTTCTCCAATTTACTAAATCATTATCCTCCGCTACGTATAATTCCATAGTCCTGTTTTGAGAACTTTCCGGTAACATATAAATCTTATTTTTCCACTCAAAAACAGATGGATAGGAAAGATGATAAGGACGTTGAAGTACGACTTTAGGGACCTCAAAATAGTTGTTTTTATATTCGGAAACTGCAATTTTTCCGATCTGTTTTTTTTCATCAAATGCTTCTAAAAACAGAAATTTTCTGTCTTTACGGTTAAAAAGCATGGGATCCGCATACCAAAAGTCTTTTACGCATGGCAAAGGCCTCCATGTGGTTTCATTGTGCTTTCTATAGCTTACATTCCATATTCCAATCCTCATGTTTGTCTTGATACTCATTTTTCCTCTCCTGCCAGATATAATGCCCTAAGCTTCCTGGCCTCCTTCCGGTCAGACAGGCCAAGAACCTCTATTTGATGAATCGCCTCATTACTTCTTTTACTCCTGAACTCCTGATTGATTTGACATAGTTTTCTAGTTGCTTCCTCAACCCATAGTCTTTTTTCAAGTTCTATATAAGATGTGTCCTCTGCGATCTTTGTCTCTCTTGTTAAACTGTTTGACAGTACACATAACAGTCCCGAACATTGTGCCTCAACAGCGGCCAATCCAAATCCCTCATATAGTGAAGGGAAAAGAAATACATCCATCCCGCAATAAAACGGAGCAGCATTATCCTGCATCCCTGCAAAAATCACAGCTTCATTTAGTCTGCTGCGATCAACCCACTCTTCTAATTCCTCTCTTAAATGTCCGTCTCCCACCAGCAGCAATATAACATCCTGATTTTTTGAATAAATCTCCTTAAATACTTCCAACAGAAATCTGTGATTTTTAGCCTCATAGAGTTTTCCCACATGTCCAATGACAAATTTGTCCTCGATCTTATATAATTTCCGGATATGATTGCGATGGTCTGCATTAAATCTGTATTTCGCTGTGTTGATTACGTTGTGAAAAATCTCAAATGTTCCATTGGGATACAGCCAGTCTCCTGCAACTTTTGAACATGCAATTCCTACAGTATAAGAGCGAATAAAAAACGGAAGCAATAGTTGATTCATAATAGGGTGCTGCACCTGACTGGTATGGCAGTGAGCGATCCTGACCAAAACTTTATTGTACCTGGCTAATACGAGTTCGCCTGCCATGGTCGCGCTGTTCCCATGAACATGAATGACATCGTAGTGATTTTTCCCGAGCAATCTGTTTAAGTCCAGAAGATACCTGAAAGGTTTTTTTCTTTTGTCAGACAGCTGATAGTAACAGCCCCCTTCTTCCCCGATCTCCTTTTTTAAATCCTCTTCCACTTCGTTCATAGAGGCGAAATCAATCAATAGATTTTCTTTATCAAGCACTCTGTAATAATTCATATAGGCAGCTGTCAGCCCTCCCCAACTGACAAAACCCGTTGTTATGACCACTAATATTTTTTTCATGGAATGCCTCCATACAAGGTTCTTGTGTCTGTTATGCACTGTGCAAAACAGAGCTCATCCATTCATAAAAAGATTCTGCCGCACATCCTGTCTCAAAACTTCCCAATTTCTCGTGGTGGGCCTTTGCAAGGGCAGATGCCTTTTCCGGATTGTAATCGGCAATACAATTTGTCAGTTCAGACTGAGTTTTGCAGACAGGAAATCCCCATTCCAATATATCCAAATTAAATCCTCTTTCAGCCTGATATTGTTCCACATCAGGAGTGTACAGGATGATAGGTCTTAAAAGCAGCGAGTAATCCCATATCATGGAGGAATAATCCGTGATCAACATGTCACAGGCAACCATCAGTTCCTGGGCATCCTTATAACCGCTTACATCGATGACAGAATCTGTACTCCACTTAACTTGGCCTGTGATATGATGGGACCTGCAAAAAATGATTGCCTTTCCGAATTTTTTGGAAAGTTCATTCTGCAGACATGCCAGATCCAGATCAGGGACTTTACTGCAGGCCCCATATCTCCATGTGGGCGCATACAATACAATGGTTGTCTCCTCATCAACTCCGTAGAAAGCTCTGATTCTTTGATTCAGTTCGCGGTGTATTTTTTTATTGAAAAAGATATCATTTCGCGGCACGCCTTTTTCGAAGACAAATCCGGTATAGCCAAAGTCATTCGGTATGCAGACCTTACTGGAAAAGTGGTTGGCTGAAAAAAACACGGTTGTCTCTTTTGCAGACAAGATTAGAGTTTTTTTCATGATGGAATCATTTGCAGTCTCGCCAAGAGCACATCTTTTATAATCTACAGAACCATGCCAAGTATTGATATGTTCTTGGCCTTTTCTTTGCGGCAGCCATGAAAAGGAACCTATATTGTTTATACTGAATTTGGCGGTTGCCTCTATATAAAATCTTTTGAGAGAGTTATACTTTACAAGTTTTATTCCCTTTGAGGTTAGACAGCCATAGTCTTCCGGATGATTGAATGCCCAGTAAATTTCAAATTCACCGGGGTGTTCGGCAATTAAATACTCGGTTATGTATTTGGGGTTACATGCATACTGCTGTCCGCGATAACTATTTAAGATCACCCGATTCTCTTTGATCGGAACGATATATAGCAGCCGCATAAAACTTCTCAAAAAATAGATGCAGAGAATTTTTATATATGCTTTTATGTGATTCATCTTGTCCCTCCCAAATCTATACTAGATAAAATCAGGTTTTTAATTCGCCGACACCCTGATAGCGCACGTTTAACTTTTCACATTCATAAATTTTGGCATCCACCAGATATCGATACCAATATGCCTGAAGAAACGCATAGATTTTACCCTCTTTCCCATCAAGGAATCCGAGGCGGATATAATATCGATACAGATAATAAATATGAGCCCTGGCCCCCATGGGAAGTCTGTAATAGATATTCATCTTAAACCAAGTTTTTGGATCCATCTTTTTTTTGATCTTGGAACTCTCAATGTTTTCGAAATAGTCGACGGTCTCCCTTGACGAATACCAATTGTGCTTGCTTATAAAATATTCCAGACTTTTAAAATCGTAATGCAAACAATCTGTTTTCATTTCAACCGTTTTCCCTGAAGAAATTACAATATGTTCATCCATCTTTCGATCTTCGATCGCTCCGAACTTTGTCTTATAGCAATTCATCTTTTTCCAGGGATATACTCCTCCGTGGTATAAATCTTTTCCTAAGAAGTTTTTTTTAAAGCGCAGGATGATTCCGTTGACATCATTATTCCTGTTTTCTTCACACAATCTCTTTAATTCTGAGGCCGACTCAGGAGTGAGCCTTTCATCGGCATCAATCCGCAAAGTCCAGACTGTGTCAGCGGCCGCCTTCTCAACGCCGTATATGTATTGTTTCGCATAATTCTCAAAAGGATGCTGATAGACTTCCGCTCCGCACTTCTTTGCAAGTTCTGCGGTTTTATCTGTGCTGTAACTGTCAATAACAACAATGCGTTTTACGGTCTCTTTCATCGAGTTGATACAATCTTCTATGTTTTTTTCTTCATTTTTTGTCAACACAATTGCAGTGATATCTGACGGCATGTTTTCTCTCTCCATGAATTTTACAGATTCAAAATTTCCTCGCTATATTTTTTAACCGACACGTCACGGGTCAAACATCTCAAAAGATGTGTCCTTCCTCTTGTACCCATCTCCTCTAATGCTTCACTGTCTGCATGTTCGATAAACCAACGGATATTTTTTTCTATGGAGACGTAATCACCTGGATCACAACAAAGCCCGCCTCTTGTCTCTTCAATGATACAGCGTATCTCAGATCCTGGTTCCAGAACACAAAGACAAGGTTTTTTCGCCGCAGCCACCCCATAATATTTTGAGGGACAGGAGACTCCTTTGATACCTTTCGCATTTACGATCCAATGAACATCGCCTGCATTCAAACTGTAGATGAGATCCGCTTTATCCTGATATGGGATAAAGAGAACCTGATCCATGCGCTTCTCTTCTTTAAATGCAATGAGCCTGTCCAATACAGAACCTGCACCAACAAAGGCAAACACCACATCTCTTCCGTCCGCTGTCTTAGTTCCTGGCTTGAATCTTTCAATGGTTTTCAGAAGATTTTCCAAATCATAATACAATCCGATATTCCCGGAATACATAATTATGAATTTATGCTCCAGCCCGTACTTCTGCTTGAACGCTTTTATCTTTGGGTGACCGGCATCGACAGGATAGATCTTTTTTTCGTCGATCCAATTGTTGATTATCGCTGTATTAGGAATTTTTTTTCTGTCAAAACGCTTAGAAACAGTCTCGGCAAGATCGCGTCCGACCGTAATGATCAGATCACTGTTCCTGCAGCTGAACTTATCTGCGAGCATCATCAATCCTATCAGCATCCTGCTCTTACTATAATGGACAGCCATGATTTGCTCTGGATTAAAGTCCTGAATATTATAGATAAATTTTGCGTGTTTGATCCACTTTCCCCATACACCCAGCAAGCCGCCTAAGATCGGAGGCTGTGAAACGGAAAGTACATAGTCTGCTTTTCCCGTTTTCAATGTGACTGCCATGGCCCCCAAAAAGTATGTACAAATATTCTTAACTCTGCTCCACTTATTTGTTTTACTAAATTCTGGTACGCGGACGCGGAACACTTGTACCCCATTAATATTTTCTTTGTAGTAATTATGGGTTTTGTACTTTTCTTCTACCTTACCTAAGTAGGATGGCACCACACATATAACTGTAATTTCAAATTGATCCAGTAACCCTTCCGCTAATTCACATAAGATTTGCCCGGTAGAGGCGGTATCAGGAATATAATAATGGGCATAGATTAATAAATTTCTTTTCTCTTCTTCTCTGCTCATTATCCGTTCTTCTCCCTAACTAATTCCTCCCCATATCTCCCCAGGCTATTCTTTAGATCTTTTGGTGAACATTCCTTTTCTATCCCCGCCATTCTTCTATATTTATCAAATATATTCGTAACCATTTTCATAGAAAGGGGCTTGCCCAATTTTGAGAGAAACATCCGATTGTGATACAGATCCTCACACTCAAAATATCCATGTTCCACGAAAAGCCATTGCTCCATCTGCCTCTGAAGTCTATGTGAAAAAAGAAAAACAGGACGCTCCTGCTCTTTCTTTCTCCGGATCGTCAGAACTGAGGTTTTTCGCTGATAATCCGTCACTTCCAGGCGCAGTAGTTCACTGATTTCGATCCCATGATAAAATAAAAGCCCCATCATGACCTGGTCACGCAGACAAATCCGCTTTCGAAATTCGCTGTTCAACTCGTCATATTCCTGACTGATCGCCTGAAAAAATAAATCAACTTCTTTTTTGGTGAGGAAGGTAACGACAGCGGCTTGTTCCGGCTGCTTTGGCAGCTCCAGCGGACTGACCTTTTTCAACAATCCTACTGATTTCAAATAGGATAAAAAATACCCAAAAACCTGATATCTTCTGCATACAGTAGAAAACTGGAGTCCTTTCTCCTTGATGAGATAGTCCAAATAAGCTTGTATATGCTTTTCCAAATCAGAGGCCGGAACCTCGGCCCTTTTCTCCGTGTTCTCTCTTACTTCTTCTGGTTCCAGCCATCCGAAAAGAAGTTCCAGATCCTGCCTGTATGCTTTCATCGTGCGCTCGTCCAGACCTCGGTTGATGACCTGGGTATGGATAAATCCTTCTATTAAATTTTGCGCATTTTGACTCAGGTCCATAAAAAGGTCCTCCTTTTGATAAGATGAACAGAAAAGATCCTGCACATATAAACAATAGTTAGTTAAATAACATAATGTTATTTGTAGTTATTTGGGCAAAAAGAACTCTGTGTATGATTTTCGCAGATTTTTATAATCTGCGAAAATCCTGAAAAACATCGCATAATGTGGGATTTTAAAAATGGTTTGACCATGAATCTGACCATAAAATGTTCGGCATATCATTGAATTGCTTGTATGGCAACGCTGTTTATTTCTTAAGATTTTGACCCTATATTTGACCACAAAACCCTTCTTTTAGCCCATATATACCCTGGAATCCCTTACATTTACATAGAAATTCGAAAAATATAGGTAGCATTTCTTTTAGATTTGTGGTAGAATGACACCAATGCGGGCATTAAGACCTATTTTTATAGAAAAATCCCTGTGTACTGACTTTCACAGATTATAAAATTCTACGAAAAAAGAGGCCCTGGATATCTATCCAGGTACCTCTTTTTTTATACATATGAAGGCCTGAGGAAGTCTGTCACCAAAGCTGCCCCTGGCCCGGCACACCAAGGGAAGAAATCAGGCAAAGTCAAACAGCGACAGCTGATTCGACTCCGGCAGCTCCCCTAGAATCCCCAGATCCGCCATGAGATCGCAGATGGTCTTGCTGACCTTGGAGCGGTTGCGGAAATCTTCCTTGGACAAAAACGGCCCGTCCTTCACCGCATCCACCACGCCGTCTGCGGCCTTCTCCCCCAGTCCGTCGATGCTGGCCAGGGAGGGCATCAGTTTGTCGTCCACGATCTGGAAATCCCTGGCCTTGGCCTTGTAGATATCAATGGGCAGGAAGGTAAATCCTCTGGCATACATCTCCTGTACCACCCGCATGTCCCTCATGGTGTCCTGCTCCTTCTTGGAGAGGGAGTCCTGTCTCCGTTTATAGTCCGCCAGATAGTACTCCAATTTCTCTCTTCCCTGACACATGATCTCATAGCTGAAGGCACTGGCCCGGATGCTGAAAAAGGCGGCGTAGTAGGCCAGGGGATAGAAGACCTTGCAGTAGGCGATGCGCCACGCCATCATCACGTAGGCAGCCGCATGGGCTTTGGGGAACATGTACTTGATCTTTAAGCAGGAGTCGATGTACCACTGAGGCACGTCATGGGCCAGCATGGCCTCGATCCAGTCCGGTTTTAATCCTTTGCCCTTGCGGACCGATTCCATGATGGTGAAGGAGAGTCCCTCCTCCATTCCTTTTTGGATCAGATACACCATAATATCGTCACGACAGCAGATGGCGGTCTGGATGGTGGCCTGGCCGCTTAAGATCAGATCCTTGGCATTGCCCAGCCACACATCGGTGCCATGGGCCAGGCCGGCGATCCGTACCAGATCGGAAAAATACTTGGGCTTGGCGTCCAAAAGCATCTGCATGGCAAAGTCCGTGCCGAATTCCGGCACTCCCAGGGCCCCTAAGGGACAGCCTCCGATGTCGTCAGGGGTGATGCCCAGGGCCGACGTGTTCTGGAACAGGGACATCACCTCTCTGCTGTCCAGGGGAATATCTTTTACCGGATCCAAGCCGGTTAAGTCCTGGAGCATACGGATCATGGTGGGATCATCGTGTCCCAGAATATCCAGCTTCAGCAGGTTGTGGTCGATGGAATGGTAGTCAAAATGGGTGGTCACGGTGGTGGTGGTCATGTCGTTGGCCGGACGCTGGACCGGAGTGAAGGAATAGATCTCCTCCCCCACGGGAAGCACCACGATTCCTCCCGGGTGCTGCCCGGTGGTCCTCCGTACTCCCACACAGCCCTGGACGATGCGGTTGATCTCGCAGTTCCGCTTCCTGTCCCCCCGCTCCTCATAGTAATTCTTCACGTATCCGTAGGCGGTCTTGTCCGCCAGTGTGCCGATGGTTCCGGCCCGGAAGGTCTGACCCTTTCCGAAGATCACCTCCGTGTAGTCGTGGGCATGGCTCTGATATTCTCCGGAGAAGTTTAAGTCGATATCCGGCTCCTTGTCCCCCTTAAATCCCAGGAAGGTCTCGAAAGGAATGTCGTGGCCGTCCTTGTTCATCGGAGTCCCGCACTCCGGACACTCCTTGTCCGGCATATCACAGCCGGACATGCCGGCAAACTTTTTTACATCTTCCGAGTCAAACTCCGAGTAGTGACACTTGGGACAGTAATAGTGAGGGCTTAAGGGGTTGACCTCAGTGATTCCCGACATTGTGGCCACCAGGGAGGAGCCTACGGAACCACGGGATCCCACCAGATAGCCGTCCTCGTTGGACTTCCACACCAGCTTCTGGGCGATGATGTACATCACCGCAAACCCGTTGGAGATGATGGAGTTTAACTCCCGCTCCAGCCGCTCCACCACAATCTCCGGAAGATGATCCCCGTAGAGCTCGTGGGCCCGGTTATAGCAGATGTCTCTCAAGGTCTCGTCGGAGTTATCGATGACAGGGGGACATTTGTCAGGCCGCACCGGGGCTATGTACTCACACTGGTCGGCGATGTGCCTGGTGTTGGTGATGACCACCTCCTCCGCCTTGTCCGGTCCGAGGTAGGCGAACTCCTCCAGCATCTCTTCGGTGGTCCGAAGGTACAGAGGGGCCTGGTCGTCGCTGTCCTTAAATCCCTTGCCAGCCATGATGATGCGGCGGTACACCTCGTCCTCCGGGTTCAGAAAATGGACGTCGCAGGTGGCGCACACCGGCTTTCCGAACTGCTCCCCTAAGTGGATGATCCTCCGGTTCAAATCCTTTAGATCCTCCTCTGTGGCAACGGTGCTGTTTTCGTCCCGCAGCATAAAGGCATTATTGCCCAGAGGCTGAATCTCCAGATAGTCATAAAAATTCACGATGCGCCCCAGCTCCCCGTCCGGCACGCCTCGAATTACTGCCTGAAACAGCTCCCCTGCCTCGCAGGCAGAGCCGATGATCAGGCCTTCCCGGTACTGCTCCAGCAGACTTTTGGGAATCCTGGGAGCCCTGTGGAAATAGTTGATATGGGACCAGGATACCAGGCGGTAAAGGTTGGTCCGCCCCAAATCGTTCTTGGCCAGAATGATCACATGGTAGGACGGCAGCTTCTTGATCCCATCGGCGTCCAGCTCACTTAACCGGTTCAGCTCGTCAAGACAGGTCAGGTTCCGGTCCTTTAACATCTTTAAAAATGCCACGAAAATATGAGCCGTGGCCTCCGCGTCGTCCACTGCCCGGTGGTGGTTTTCCAGGGAGATATTCAGGGCTTTTGCCACCGTGTCCAGCTTGTAGCGGTTTAACTGGGGCAGAAGGATCCTGGCCAGAGCCACGGTATCCAGAACTGTAGGGGAAAAGTTAAGTCCCAGGAGAGCAGCATTTCTGGAGATAAAGCTGATGTCAAAGGAGGCATTGTGGGCCACCAGGGCGGCTCCCTGGCAGAAATCCAGAAACTCCGGCAGAACCTTGTCGATCTTGGGCGCCCCAAGCACCATGGAGTCGTTGATTCCCGTCAGCTGCTCGATGCGGAAGGGGATGGGCTCGTCCGGGTTTACGAAAGCGCTGAACCGGTCTGTGACGGCTCCGCCTTCCACCCGGACGGCTCCGATCTCGATGATCCGGTTGTTCACCGGGGAAAACCCGGTGGTCTCGATGTCAAAGACCACATAAGGGTCGTCAAAAGACTGGTTGCGGCTGTTCTCCACCAGCTGTTTCAGATCGTCTACCAGATATCCCTCCACCCCGTAGATGACCTTGAAGGAATCCCCTTTGTCCAGGGCGTGGCTGGCATCGGGAAATGCCTGGACACAGCCGTGATCTGTGACGGCGATGGCCGGCATCCCCCACTTTTTCGCCCGCTTGATGATGTCCTTTACATCGGACACTCCGTCCATATCGCTCATCTTGGTGTGGCAGTGGAGCTCCACCCGCTTGGTCAGGCTGTTGTCGGTTCGCTGTCCGGTGAAATCCTCACATTTTTTCATCCCCACCACGGAGCCGATCGTCAGCTCCCCGTCAAACTTGTCGATGGTGGTCATGCCTTTCAGTTTGATAAACTGCTTCGCAACCACTGCCTTGTTGATGTCCTCCAGGGCGTCCTCCCTGGCGAACAGCTTGACGGTGATGGTGTCGGTAAAGTCCGTGACATCGAAGATGACAATGGTCTTCCCGCTGTTTAGCAGGCGGCTGTCCGTTTGAATGATCTGTCCGCGGATAGTCACTTCCCCCATTTCCCCGGCGATGTCCCGTACCGAGATGAATTCATCGTCAAAATCCCGGCCGTAGAGCACGTCCGGGTTGTCGCTCTTTCTCTGGTAGGATCCGAATTTTTTCCCGTCTCTGGAAAACGGCTTTTTCCCGCGGCTAAAGGCCTGAGGATTGCCGACTGCCGACCCGCCGGCTGCCTCTCCCGACTGGGAGGAAGACAAAGCTTCCTTCCCGGAAGCCATGATCTGATCCCAGGGAGCCCCTCCGGAGGAGTCTGCACCGCGCTCCCCCTTCGCTGCCGCTTTTGCGGCCTCGACGAGGCCGGAGGCCGCCAGATTTTTCTTAAGCCGCTCCGCCACCTCTTTTTGGACCTGGGCCTCTCTCTGGCGGATCAGCAGGCTCTCCGAAACCTCCGTAAACTCATATTCCACGTTGACAGGCAGCCCGCAGCGCTCATGGAACACCTTTTCCAGCACTCTCTTTAGATCTCCCGTCTTCTCCCGAAGCACCGGATTATTCTCCACGGTCAGACGAAGCACATGGTCCTCGGGGAAGACAAACTCCGCCTTTCTCAGGATATTGTACTCCACGATGCTGTAATTTTTTAACTCCAGCAATATACTGTCCCGATAGACCTGAAACAGTTTCTGAGGGTTATACTGTCCGGACAAGGTGTATTTCTCCACGACCTTGACGGTCAGTTTTTTCCCGGGAAATAATTGGTCCCGAATCCCCCGCTCCAGATCATAGATGTTCTTCTTGTGGATCAGTCTCTGGCTGTTGATATAGATACGAAGAGAGCTTCTATCCCTGGAGGCACAGACCCGCTCTACATCCACCAGTTTTAAAAGCTCCTCCATCTCAGCCGTCATATGCAGATCCGGAAATACTTCCGGAAATTTTTTGGCCATATCGTCACTCCTGATTTGCTCTCAAGTTTAACAGTTCCTCTCTCAGTGCCGGCATAAGCTCTGCCTCCGGAAGCTTCCGGATCACTTTCCCCTTCCGGATGAGAAGTCCTTCCCCGACTCCTCCGGCGATGCCCACATCTGCCTCTCTGGCCTCCCCGGGTCCGTTGACTACGCAGCCCATGACGGCTACCTTCACATCCAAGTCGTCAAACTCCGTCACCATGGTCTCCACCTGTCCCGCCAGGCCGATGAGATCGATCCTGGTCCTTCCGCATGTGGGACAGGACACCACCGTCACTCCGCCTTTTCTCAGGCCCAGAGTCTTAAGGATCAGTTTCGCCGACTTGACCTCCTCCACCGGTTCCCCGGTGAGCGACACCCGGATGGTATCTCCGATGCCCTGATTTAAGATCAGTCCCAGCCCGATGGCTGACTTGATGTTGCCGGCAGTCAGAGTCCCTGCCTCCGTGATCCCCACATGGAGGGGATAGAGGGTCTGTCCGGCGATGATTTCATGGGCCTTCACACACATCATCACATCGGAGGACTTGATGCTGATGACCAGGTTCTCATATCCCATGTCCTCCACCATCCGCACTTTGTCCAGGGCACTCTCCACGATGCCTTCCGCCGTGACACCTCCGTATTTCTCGATCAGATGTTTTTCCAGAGAACCGCTGTTGACCCCGACCCTTATGGGAATATCAAGCTCTTTTGCCTTCTCCACCACGGTCCTGACCCGGTCGGCAGAACCGATATTCCCCGGATTGATCCGGATCTTGTCCGCCCCATGTTCCATAGCCGCGACAGCCAGCCGATAATCAAAATGAATGTCCGCCACCAGCGGAATATGAATCCGTCCTTTGATCTCTTTTAGGCTCTCGGCCGCCTCCATAGTAGGCACTGCCACCCGGATGATCTCACACCCTGCCCTCTCCAGTTTAAGGATCTGATCCACCGTGCCTTCCACATCCTCTGTCTTCGTATTACACATAGATTGAATCAGAATCGGATTCCCGCCTCCGATCACCCGATCCCCGATCCGTATCTCTTTTGTCCTCATCCTCTCCATCATTCCGAATCCCCTTTCTATTTTCGGAAAAACAGCAGCGCAATATCATTAAACAGCACAAACACCATCAGTCCCATGAGCAGCACCATTCCCGCCATATGGACCATCCCCTCTTTTTCCTTGTCGATGGGTTTGCCTCTGACGGCCTCCACAGCCAGGAAAGCCAGACGTCCTCCGTCCAAGGCCGGGATGGGAAGGAGATTCATCACCCCTAAGTTGGCGCTTAAGAGCACACACAGATTGATCAAATTCAGCAATACCATCTCCATGCCGTACTGCCGGTTCTCCTCCACGGTCTCGTCGATGATGCTGACCATCCGCACCGGACCCGCGATGTCGTCCGGCTTCACCTGCCCGCGAAACATCATCTGGATGCTCTTTATGGCTGTCTTCACCCAGTAAACGACCTCATAAGCACCGTATCTCACCGTGTCCGCGACTCCGGTCACCGGTTCCCGATAAGCGTTGGCCTGGATACCCAGCATATAGGCCTGATACTCCTCGGAATACCGTGGAACCAGGCGGGCGGTCCGGGTCTCACTCCTTCCGTCCTTTAGGGTCCTCACATATTCCACCGTCACAGGGTCTGAGGGGTGCAGCATCATGTACATGGTGATATCCCGATACACCACCACCCTCTCCCGATTCAGCTTCGTGATCAGATCCCCTGCCTCCAGCCCCTGCTCCTGGGCCGGCATACCGTCAAGGACTCCCGTCAGCCTGGGGGCGTCATGACCTGCCACATGGATGATCACCAGAGCCAGAAAAAAGGCCAGAATAAAGTTAAACACCGGGCCGGCCGCGATGACCGCGATCCGGGCCCACACGGATTTATTGTTAAATGCTCTTGGATCTTTGTCGTTTTCATCTTCCCCCAGCATCATACAGGAGCCGCCAAAGGGAAAAATCTTGATGGAATATCTGGTCTCCCCTCTGGTGACACAAAACAGTCTCGGCCCCATACCGATGGAAAACTCCAACACACCGATGCCGCATTGCTTTGCCACGATAAAATGTCCAAACTCGTGAATCAGAATGATCATTCCAAACACGAGAACCGCCACAATGATGCTCATATCTCAATCCTTTCTGTCTCTGATTTCACTGTTTGCTATAAGCCGCCTTTCAGCAGCTCATAAGTCTCCTGTTCTGTCTCAAGGATCTGCTCAAGAGAGGGATCAGCCACTCTCTGATGACACTCCATGGCCTTCTTTATCATCTCCACGATCCCCGGATAGGGGATTCTTCTGTTTAAAAATTCATTGACCGCAAATTCGTTGGCCGCGTTGTACACCGTGGGCAGGGAGCCTCCGGTCTTTCCCGCCTCGTAAGCCAGAGAGAGCCCGGGAAAATTGTCAAAATCCGGTTTCTCGAAAGCGATCTGGTTCAGGGCCCAGAAATCCAGCTTTTCTCCGGGGAGAAACCGCCTCTCGGGGTAGTAGAGGGCATACTGAATCGGCAGCTTCATGTCGGGAGTCCCAAGCTGCGCCATGACCGCTCCGTCCTCAAATTCCACCATGGAGTGGATGATGCTTTTAGGCTGGACCACTACCTGTACCTGGTCCATCTGCACACCGAACAGCCACTTGGCCTCCATCACCTCCAGTCCTTTGTTGACCATGGTGGAGGAATCGATGGTGATCTTTCGCCCCATAGACCAGTTGGGATGCTTTAAGGCATCTTCCGGCTGTACCTCTCTCATCTCGTCTAAAGTCCTGCCCCGGAAGGGTCCGCCGGAGGCGGTCAGGAGAACCTTGTGAATCTGTCTGTGATCCTCTCCGTTTAGACACTGAAAGACGGCGCTGTGCTCACTGTCCACCGGAAGGATCCGAACTCCTGTCTTCTTTGCCAGCGGCATGATGATATGGCCTGCAGTCACCAGGGTCTCCTTGTTGGCCAGAGCGATGTCTTTCCCGGCCTCCATGGCCGCGATGGTGGGACGGATTCCGATCATCCCCACCATGGCCGTCACCACGATCTGAGCCTCTCTCTCTGTGGCTGCTTTAAGAAGCCCTTCCATGCCGCACACCACCTGCACGGGCAGGTCTGCCACGGCGGTCCTCAACTCTTTTGCCTTTGCCTCGTCCCACAGACAGGCCAGAGACGGACGAAATTCTCTGATCTGCTTTTCTAAAAGCTTTGCGTTGCTGCGCGCAGCTAGGGCGCAGATTCGGATGTCCCCGTTTTGTCTCACAACCTCCAGAGTCTGGGTGCCGATGGATCCTGTGGATCCGAGAATTGTTATTGTTTTCATAGCTCTCCCTCTTATGTCAACAGCGTGATTACCAGATAGACGGCCGGAGCCGTGAAGATCATGCTGTCAAACCGGTCCAGGATCCCGCCGTGTCCAGGGATCAGATGGCCGTAGTCCTTCACCTGATGGTTCCTCTTGATGGCGGATGCCGCCAGGTCGCCTACCTGGGAGATCAGGGCCGCCACACCGCAGGCCAGGGCGCAGACCAGGCAGGGATTGTTTAACTCCATCATCTGATGTCCCAGAAGAGCCGCGTATCCGTACCCCAAAACCGCGGAACCCAACACGCCTCCGACAGCTCCCTCCACGGTTTTCTTGGGGCTTAAGACCGGTGTCATCTTGTGCTTGCCAAACAGTTTGCCTGCGCAGTAGGCGCAGGTATCGCAGCCCCAGGAGCTGAAAAAGACCAGCCACACCAGATAGCCGCCGTCGGGCATCTGCCGCACCTGATACAGATAGGACAGCATGATCCCCACATAGAATACTCCGAAAAAAGCCGCCGTGATCTCCTCGGTCTTGTACTTTGGGAAGGTGAACACATAGATGCTCATGAGACACATCAGGGTGCCGATGGCCAACAGTGTCACGTACCGATGGCCGTCAAACCAGATCAGGCCGTAGTAAAAGGCACAGGCCAGATACCCGACGGCTGCAAGAGGCTTTTTCTCGATCTTGAGCACCCGATACAGTTCAAACAGGCCTGCCATGGAGATGGCTCCGTTTACTGCAAACAGGATACTTCCTCCGGCCCCCACGATGAGAACCGCCAGGCCCACCAGGATAATTCCGCTAATCAACCGGGTCGTAAACATATGGATCCCTCCTACGCCTTTCATCTGCCGCCAAATCTGCGTTCTCTGCTATTATACGCAAGGATGGCTTTTTCTAATTCTTCCTGATTAAAATCAGGCCACAGGCAATCGGTGATATAAAACTCCGAGTAGGCCAGCTGCCACAGAAGATAGTTGGACAGCCTCATCTCCCCGCTGGTCCGGATCATCAGATCCGGATCCGGGATGCCTGCCGTGTCCAGGTAAGAGGCAAATTCTGCCTCATCTACGGACCGGATATCTGCTCCCGACTCCTGATACACGCCGGCCAGCTTCTTGGCGGCCCGCAGGATCTCGTCCCTTCCGCCGTAATTGATGGCAATGATGAACGTCATCCCTGTGTTATCCCTGGTTTTCTCCACCAGATTGTCGATCCCCTTGATGATGTCCGGGGCGAACCGGCTTTTTTCTCCTATCATCTTCACTCTCACGTTGTTGGCAGAAGCAATCTTTAGGAGGCGCACCATATAGTAGCGAAACAGCTGCATGAGAGCCCCCACTTCCTCCTCGGATCGCTTCCAGTTCTCCGTGGAGAAGCCGTAGACCGTAAAATATCGAATTCCCACGTCTGAAGCCACTCTCACCATCTTTTCCAGAGTCTCACACCCGGCCTTGTGGCCCATAGCCCGTGGCAACCCCCGCTTCTTTGCCCAGCGGCCGTTGCCGTCCAAAATCACCGCCACATGTTCCGGTATGACCATATTTTCCAAACTCATCCGTGCCTCCTTGTCCTCCTGCGCACATAAGGGGCAGGTGATCTTCTCCTCCCCGCCCCTGTCCTTTCTATACTGTAAGGATCTCTTTTGTCTTGGCTTCCACAGCCTTGTCCACTTTCTCTGTCATCTTGTCTGTCATCTTCTGGATCTTGTTGTTGGCCAGCTCCAGATCGTCCTCGGACATCTCCCCGGCCTTCTCCATCTTCTTAAAGGTATCGTTGGCATCCCGGCGGATATTGCGGATGGCGACCTTGGCGGCGTCTCCTTTTTTCTTTACCTCTTTTGCCAGCACTTTTCTGCGCTCCTCGGTCAGCTCCGGGAAGACCAGACGGATCATGGTGCCGTCGTTGGTCGGGTTGATCCCCAGATCCGAGGTTAGAATGGCCTTCTCAATGGCCTTTAACAGGCTCTTCTCCCACGGCTGAATCACGATCATACGGGCCTCGGGCACGGAGATGTTGCCTACCTGCTGGATAGGAGTGGGAGTTCCGTAATAGTCCACTTTAATCTTGTCCAGAACATGGGGATTGGCCCGTCCTGCCCGGATGGAACCGTACTCGCTCTGCAGCGCATCCAGGGATTTGTTCATCTTTTCCTCGTAATAGTTTAATTTCTCCTGCATAATCTCCTCCTTCTTGTCCACATCTTCCGGACGTCTTGGTATGCCCTGAGGGCTTTTTTACTTATACGGTGACAATGGTACCGTTTATCTTTCCCTGCATCGCGTCTGCAATGGCGCCCGGCTCGTTTAAATCGAAGACGGCCATGGGCATCTTGTGCTCCATACACATGATGGATGCCGTCAGATCTACCACCGCCAGTTTCTTTGCGATCACCTCTTCGATGGATATGGTGTCATACTTTCTGGCATCCGGGTTCACGGCCGGATCGCTGTCGTAGACTCCGTCTACGGACTTGGCCAGAAGGATCACGTCAGCATCCATCTCCACAGCCCGCAGGGTGATGCCGGTATCTGTGGAAAAATAGGGGTGTCCGGTTCCGCCTGCGAAGAATACGATCTTTCCCTGGGAAAAGCACTCATTGGCCAGGTCTTTGGAGAACGGTTTCGTCATGGAGCCGCAGGAAAAGGGCGTCAGAATCTCGGTCTTCATCCCCTGGTTGCGGAAAATCTCCGACACATAGATACAGTTCATCACCGTGGCCAGCATACCGATCTGATCTGCCTTCGTCCGGTCGATGGCGCTGCTGGTGCGGCCTCTCCAGAAGTTGCCGCCCCCGATGACGATGCCGATCTCCACTCCCGCCTCGACCGATCTATGAACCTGTCTGGCCACTTCCTTTACCGTGTCCTCATCGAAACCTGTCTTTTTCGGGCCGGCAAGGGCCTCACCGCTTAATTTCAGCAATACCCGATTCCACTTCATATGTCAAAATCTCCTTTGTTTACTCCTCCCAATTATAGCATAGATCATGGGGATTGGTAAAGAGGGTTTTTTCCCCTCCCTGCGCCTCGCTCGAACCAGTAATGGATCTCCCCGCGGCCTCCGACTCCTCTGCCGACGGTAAGTCCAAATACCTTTTCCAGAACCTGATCTCTCAGGATCTCATCCGGTGTGCCGAAAGCAGCCAGAGCACCTTGGTCCATCACAGTCAGCCTGTCTGCAAACTTAAGGCTCTGTCCCAAGTCATGGAGGATGGCCACCACGGCTTTCCCCTCTGCGGCCAGCCCCGCCAAGATCTCCATCAGCTCCAACTGCCAGGAGATGTCCAGGTACGTGGCAGGCTCATCCAGAAGAATGACCGGGGTGTCCTGAGTGAGTGCCATGGCCAGATAGGCCTTCTGTCTCTCGCCGCCGGACAGCTCCGGAATCAGGCGGTTCTTGAGCCCTGGGATTCCCATCTTTTCCAGAGCCCAGTCCACCTTGTCATAGTCCTCCCCCGTGTAATGTCTGGGGTAGGAGAGATAGGGGAAACGGCCGTGGAGCACCATTCTGGCCACAGTGAGATTGCCCTCACTCCGGCTCTGGGGCACATAGGCCATGCGCATGGCTGTCTCCCTGGGGCTCCACTGCAAAAGGGATCTCTTCTCCAAAAAGATCTGTCCGTCAAGGATCTTTGTCTGCCCCATGAGGGACTTAAGAAGGGTACTTTTCCCTGAGCCGTTAGGCCCTATGATCACAGTCAGCCTGCCGGGCTCTGCCTTCCAGGTGATGTCCTGTATGATCCGTTTTCTGCCGTAGCCTGCCGAGAGATGTTCACAGCTAATCATGTCTGCTCCTCCTTCTCTGCCGAAACAGGAGAGATAAGAAAAAGGGGGCTCCCACAAAGGACAGGAGAATCCCGGTGGGAATCTCGTAGGGGGACCACAGGGTCCTTGCGGCCAGGTCGCACACCATGACGAAGCAGGCGCCGAACAGCGCACAAAAAGGGAGAAGATACCGGCACTCCTCCCCCACCAGCCTTCTGGCGATATGAGGGGCAATGAGGCCGACAAACCCTAAAAGGCCTGCAAAACTGACGCTGGCTCCCGCCAAAACAGCAGCCAGAACCAGAAACAGAAATCGGAAGGCCCTGGTGTTGAGCCCCAGGGATGAGGCCATCTCCTCTCCCATGGACAAGACTTCCAGCTCATTGGAAAAAAGACATACCAGCAAGAAGGCAATGCCGATCAGAATCCCGGCGGGAATCAGCACCTGTACGCTGACACCGCCGAAACCTCCCAGGCGAAAGCTGTAGGTGCTGGTCAGAGTATCGTTTCCGAAGGTGTGGACCATGTCGGAGGCAGCGTTTAACAGGCTGTTGACCGACACGCCGGCCAGAACCAGCGTAACCTTGGAAGCCCCTGTCTTTTTGGCCAGCCCGTAGATAAACAGCATGGCGGACAGGGCGCCCAAAAAGGCGGCGGCCGGCATGAGGCCGAAGGATGTGGGAAAACAGTAGCTGCACACCACCACCGCCAACCCGGCCCCCGCGTTGACTCCGATGATGTTGGGGCCTGCCAGCGGATTTTGGAGCACGTTCTGGATCACCGCCCCTGCCACCGCCAGTCCTCCTCCTGCCAGGGCGCAGGCAGCGGTCCTGGGGAGACGGATGTGGAACAGGATATTACGGTGCATGGGCTGCCCCTCCCCCGCCAGCACTGCCGCCATGTCGGATAGAGAGATGGTGACGCTTCCCACGGCGGCTGACAGGAGAAAGGACAGCAAAAAAAGCAGAAACAACCAGATGATCACCTGCCCTCTCCTGCCGAGGTCCTGTCTGTCCTCTGCTCCCGTCTTTCTTTTTAAATCGGTAAGACTCATAGTCGCTGTTACCTCTGTCCCAATGAATTCCCTTCTGTGGTTTTCACCAAGTATAGCACCTGCCCGAAAAAACCGCAATGTGTAATTTTCATATTCCCATTTTCAAGGTTCAATGCTATACTGAAGGTAATCTATTTTCGTAAAGGAGACACATCTATGAATATGACACAAACCACCAAGCTGGATCGGTTTCTTAGAGACGGCGATTATCTGGGGCTGATCGAGGCGATATCCGGCCTGCCCGAGGCGGAGCGGGATTATGAGACATTGATCCCATACTGTGAGACCTATCTGCGCTGCGAGGTATTTCCTCATAACCTTTCCGACCGTCTAAAGACCGAGGTCCAAGGCGACCGTGTCCGGATCCCCCAGTGGGAGCTTACCATCACCCCGCACATACGGACCCTGACTGCCAACACCATCGTCGTGGACCTGTTTCTCGACTCTCCGTTTTGGGACGGATCACTCTATGAGTGCTGCTCCGGCGTGGGGAGCGATATCCGCCAGGCCATGGGGTCTGCCCTCGGCTCCTTTTTCTTCTCCTTCCTGGACGGCTTCGACAGGATGAGAGAGGGCCGGGACCCGATCACGGTGGAGACTTCTTTTGCAGGAAAGCCTCACCGTTTTGAAGTGTATCTGAGCAACATCACGGGCATGGGGTCCGCTCCCATGGACGAGCATACGGATGTGGCCACTTACTGGGAGGCGCTAAAGGACGGCATCACAAAAAGACTGGGCAACCAGTCCTTCCTTCTGGTGAAGATCTTCGGTTCCAAATTTAACGGGGAGATCACCGGGGAATGCCGCGTCGGCGATGTGGCCAGCGAGGAGCTTGGCAGTGTGGTCTCAGAACTGGTGAAACCGTGGAAAACCGGACAGTTCTACTCCCACAAGCAGTTTATCCTGATCCGGCAGGCAGGGGAGACCTTGGAGCCCTATCCCTACTCGGGAGAGGAAGGACAGCTGAGATTTCGGCAGGCCATAGTCACGGCGGCGCGGATGTTCCACGAAAGCGAGACCGAGGAACTGTATGAGTCCTATCCCATCCGGTTAGCCCAGGCCATCGGCGATGAGACCCTGGCCGAGGAGTGCGTGTCCTTCCTGCCGGAGCTGTGCGCACAGAACGCCTACAGCGATGTGTCCTACACGGAGACCGTGGAGATCGCGGCAGGGGATGCCCCGGCTGTCACCTGCTACAAATCCCAGCTGGCAGACTACTGGCCCATGTGGAATGTGCTCTGGTCTGCTCTTCGGGACGGAACCTTTGGCCAGGAGGCCAACACCATCTACCGGGAGTATATCAGTGTCAGCGCCACTTACAATGTCCTGCAGCAGATGGAGGAGAAAGGTTCCTCTCTGTCCGGCGGTCAATTGTCCACCCTTCTGTTCCGAATGGGAACCGACTTCGTCCTCCGATAGGATTTATCCGTTTTGCAGGCTCTCGTGGATCACATCCAGCACTTTTTTAAGGCTGGTTGCATCCACTTGGCCCGGAGCGGACTGTTTGCCCACGGCTCCGTAGGTCACTGCGGAGCCGAAAGTCTCTCCGGCCAGCCGGCTGACCACTCCGGCTCCGGACATGGACATGGTGATGACGGGACCTTTGGCATAATGCTCGCTCATCTCGAGGGTAGCCGCCAGCAGGGAGAGCACATCCTCCTTGAGCTGAGGCATCACCGCGATCTTGGGGATATCCGCCCCCAGCTCCAGCATCCTCTTCATCCGTCCAAGGATGGTCTCCCGCGACGGCGTCTTTCTGAAATCATGGCTGGAGACGATCACTTTCACCTGACAGGCATGGGCACATTCCGCCAGAGCCGCCACGGCCTCATCTCCTGTAAACAGTTCCACGTCCACCAGGTCGATATACCCGCTTTCTATGACAGCCCGGTTCAACTCTATGTATTCCTCCGCCTCCAGAGACTTTTCTCCGCCCTCTTTGGTGGTGCGGAAGGTGAAGAGAAACGGCAGGTCTCCTAAGATGTCCCGGAGCGCTCCTGCGGTATCTAAAACCTTGGAAAAGTCGGAGACTTCCTCATACCAGTCCGCCCTCCACTCCGCCAGCTCTGCCTCTGTTTCAGTCAAATTCCCGGCAGCACACAGGATCTCCTCCCGGCTCTTTCCCACAATGGGCACACAGATCTTGGGTCTGCCCTCCCCGATGACCAGATTTCTCACTTTTATGGTTTCCATGTCGTCTTCCCCTTTTTTTGTTGTCACTTGCTGTCTTTCACAGTCTTCCTGCCGTCTTGTCAGCCCACTCCGAAATCCGTAATCTCATACAGCACCTCCACCGACGGATCGTCCAAAAGCCAGCGATACTCTCTCATAAACCAGCTCACCAGCTCTTCGTCCCGTTTTACCGCCGTGGTATTGTCGTTGTACACATTGACGGTGCCCAGAGAAAAGTATTGTTTCAGACATCGGATATCATGGGCGATCATCTCTTTTGTCTGTCCTCTGATCCCGACCATAAGGCAGGGGGAGTCAAAGTACTCTGCCACCTCCTCGGGGCCGCGAAAGTCTGCATGTTTATTCAGGACATTCTCCCGAAAGTCCCGGTCAAAGGTTTCCACTCCGATCTTAAAGACGACGGGAACCGGCATTCTCTCCCGCATGGAGGCAAGGTGATTCCGATACATCCAGTGGGACTCCAAAAACAGTTTTTCGATGTGTCTGTCCCTGATCACCCGGCAGATGTCCTCCAGCGTCCCTTCCGGCAGCTCGAAACAGCTTCCGGAATTGATCACTTCCAGGACTTTAAGCTTGCCGGTCACCCGGGAGAGCACCCGGCGGTTTAATTCGATCATGGCCTTCTCATCCCTGCCGTTGTCGTCGATATAATCGCAGAATGCACATTTTCCCCACTTACAGGGGAATCCCCGCAGCAGACAGATCTCCCTGGGGTTTTTCTCTGTGATTTGGCTGTAGCGCTCATCGGGAACTCCCATACTCAACCTTCCTTTCTGCAGAGCCTTGCTTTCAGCTCTGCCGGCAGCTTCTCGAGGGCATATGCCACTGCCAGCATACTGATTACCCTGTCAAGATAATCCGTCCCGATCTGCACCAAAAAGATGCTGGCGGTCATGCCGAGAGGCGTCTTAGCCAAAAGCTGTACCAGGATGGTGGAGCCGGATGAGGTGATCCCCCCGAACACCAAAGAGCAGATCAGAGAACTGATCAGAGTTCCCGGCAGGGATACCGCCAGAGCCCACAGCCAGAGTCTGCCCTTCAAGGCGGTAATGCCCCTTCCGGACAGCCATCTCTTCCACACCAGACCTGACATAAATCCGGTTATCATACCCACCGGCGCAAAGTACAGGGAATAGAGATCCGTGGTAATTCCCAGGATGATTCCGCTTAAGAGATTGGGAATCATACCAAACCACGGGCCAAACAAAGCGCCTGTCAGGATGGTGCCGATGCTGTCCAGATAGATGGGAAGCTTAAAGAGAAGGGCCAGTTGTCCCCCTGCCACATTGATTCCCACTGCCATGGCCACCAGGCACAGGGAAAGAGGAGTCATCTTCTGTCTTTTCATAGGGTCTCCCTCCTTACAAGACGGGGAATCAGGTCCAGACTCTTCTCATCTGTCCCAAGGATCCGGCCGAAGAACATGGTGAAAAAACGGACCGGGTCTGTCCTGGTCAGCACCAGGCTGTTGGCCCTTTTTCCGTAAAATCCCATGGAATCCACCACCGTCTGTCCTGTGCTTAGGCCGTCTGTCGCCACCTGAGTATAGGCATCAAAGCCGTCGCACAGGCTTCGGTCCGCAAAATAGGCCACGGCCAGAGGGTCATTGATGACACATCCGATGAGGTGTTCCTGTCTCCAGTGAAAATCGAAATAAAACTTCGTGATCTTCTCCACAAACCCGCCCACCTCCGGGTTCAGCCGTCTCAGATACGCCAACAGATCCGGTGTCAGCACGATCTCCCGCGTCACGTCAAGGCCCACCATGGTGATCTTCTTTCCGATCTCTTCCATGGCTTGGTATACCTTGGCCGCTCCGTCGGGGTCTGCCCAATAATTATATTCTGCCACAGGAGAACAATTGCCGTGGCTTCGGAAATTTCCGCCCATGGACACAAGCTCTTCCATCTGCCCGAAAGCCTCCTGATCCTGCTCATACAGGAGGGCCAGGTTGGTCAATGGTCCCAGGGCAATGACAGAACAGGGCTTTTCCCTGAGGGTCTTTGCCAGAAAATCCACTGCTCCCGTCTTGGGACAAAACCCTTCTGCCTCCGGCAGAAAGCTTTCCCCCAGACCGTCCCGCCCGTGGGTGTCCAGGGCATCCGCAAACTCTCTCTTAAGGGGCGCTTCGGCCCCCGCAAACACGGGCACATCCAGCCGGTTCATAAACCGAAGTATTTTTCCGGTGTTCCCGGTTCCCATGTGGACCGGGCTGTTGCCGCAGACGACGGTGATGCCGACCACGTTGAGCTCTTCCATGGAAAGCGCCAGCATTAGCGCCAGGCTGTCGTCGATGCCCGGGTCACAGTCAATGATTACGTTTCGTTTCATGAGTATTCTCTGCTCCTTTTCTTTTTATCAACCATCAGAAAAGGCAATTCAAACAAAAAATGCCGCCTTCGTCTGATCTTCCCCACTTCAAGAACAGCAAAAGCAGCACCCTGTATCAACAGCGTGTTTGTTTCTTTTGCCTAGTTTTTTATACTGGGAGGTTTTCGAACCAGTCCTGCATCTCACAATCGCATTGATACAGTTATATCATAAACCCCTGATAATCTCAACCATTTTCTTTCCTGCCGTCATTCATATGGTTATGGACACTGCAAAGGACTGCAGCCTTACGCAGCAGTCCATCCTGTCTTCTTTACATCTTCTCCCCCGGCACCACCGGCACCGCGCCCTCGGGCACCGGACAAAAATACCCCTGATACCGTTTCATCTTTTTCTCAAACTCTTCCTTTGCCGCAGCCAGCCTCTCCGGTTTCTCCATCAGATCAATGGCTGTGGCGGCCAGCACCTTGCCGGCCAGAAGCATCCCCTTGTGGGCGATGGAGGTCCGGCCGCAGGACACGTTCTGCCAGGAGTGTCCCGGCGCCTGGGCCGGGAAGGTGGCAGTGTTGATCTGGGCCGTAGGCACGCACCAGCTGACATCCCCCACATCCGTGGAGCCCATGCGGGGTTTCTCCGAGTACAGATAGGGGATCAGGAAGTCGTTCATCACCTTGGTTCCATGGCAGGACTTTTCATCTACAAACTCATAGATGTCATCGCTTTCGCCGGTAGCCGCCCCCGGCAGATCCTTATTTTTCACCTCAACCGAATCATACAGAGCCTTGGCATAGGCCAGCTCCTCTTCCGTGTAACTTGGAAGTCCTGTCTCGTGAAAATTCTCCCACAAAAGCGTCTCCAGAACCTTGTTCGGCACCGTGTTGGAACAGCCGTCGATAAAACGCTTCTCTACAGCAGTATCTGTCATCATGGCAGCGGCCTGGGCGATACGGTCCACTCTCTCCTGAAGCGCCAGAGCATCCCTGGCCCAGACAGAACGAACCATGTAGAGCACCTGGGCCCTGGGCTGCACCACGTTGGGAGAGTCGCCGCCTGCATCCGTGATCGAGTAGTGGATCCTGGCCGTGTCCGGCATATGCTCCCTCAAAAACTGGACGCCGATATTCATCAGCTCCACCGCGTCCAGGGCAGAACGCCCGAATTCCGGCGCCCCGGCCGCGTGAGAGGCCACGCCCGTAAATTTATACTCCGTCTGAATACAGGTATTGCAGGTCCCGGAGGTCACCTGATTCACATTGCCGGGATGCCAGGTGAGGGCCGCGTCGCACTCCGCGAACACACCGTCTCTGGCCATAAATGCCTTGGTGGCTGCGCCCTCCTCCCCGGGACACCCGTAGAGAATCACCGTTCCTTTTCCCTCTCCCTGTTCCTCCAAATACCGTTTTACCCCGAAAGCCGCCGCCATGGCTCCGGCTCCCAGCAGGTTATGTCCGCACCCATGGCCGTTGCCGTCTGCCACCAGCTCCTTTCGCACACCGCTTCCGGCCACCTGGGACAGGCCTGTCAGCGCGTCGTATTCCGCCAAAATCCCAATCACCGGTTTTCCCGAACCAAAGGAGGCCCGAAAGGCCGTCTCGATCCCGGCAAAGGGCTTCTCCACGGTAAAGCCCTCAGCCTTCAATACATCGGCATACAGTTTTCCCGACTGAAACTCCCGCAGGGAAAGCTCCGCAAATTCCCAAATCTTATCCGAAGTACGGATAATCACATCTGATTTCTCGTCAATGTATGACAAAACTCTCTTCTTGCCCTCCGTCATACCTGTCTCCTCGCTTTCCGACACCACTTTGTCTTCAATACAGTACCTTGCTCAAGAATTCCCTGGTCCGGGGATTCTGGGGATGGTTGAACACCTCCTCCGGCGTCCCCTTCTCCGCGATGATCCCTCCATCCATAAACAGTACCCGGTTGGACACCTCTTTGGCAAACCCCATCTCGTGGGTCACGATCACCGTGGTCATCCCTGTTTTCACCAGATCCTTGATCACCAGAAGCACCTCCCCCACCATCTCCGGGTCCAGAGCGGAGGTGGGTTCGTCAAACAGCATCACATCCGGTTCCATGGCCAGTGCACGGACGATGGCAAGCCGCTGTTTCTGACCGCCCGACAATTTCTTTGGGTACTGGTTCACCTTATCAGAGAGGCCGACCCGCTCTAGGAGCTCCCCGGCCATATCGTCCGCCTCTGCCTGGGTCTTTTTCCCCAAGAGCACCGGGGCCAGGGTGATATTCTTCCCGACAGTCAGGTTATTGAACACGTTGAAATGCTGGAACACCATGCCCATCTTCTGCCGATGTACGTTGATGTCCACTTTCTTGTCCGTAATATCGGTCCCCTCAAAATAGATATGGCCCTTTGTGGGAACCTCCAAAAGGTTTAAGCAGCGCAGAAACGTGCTCTTGCCGCCGCCGGAGGGACCGATGATGGACACCACCTCCCCCTTGGATATGTGTTCTGTAACCCCCTGAAGGACCGAAAGATTCCCAAAGGATTTATGTAAGTCCACTACCTGGATCAGTTCATTTTCACCGCTCACTGGCACTCATCCTCCTTTCCAGCAGGGCAATCAGCTTGGACATGACAAAAGTCACCAGAAAATAGATGATGCCCACGATAGTCAGAGGCTCCAGCACCCGGTAGGTGATGCCCTGGATGGTCTTAAACTGAGTCATCAGCTCTCCTACAAAGAAGGTGGAGGCCAGGGAGGTCTCCTTGACGATGGCCACAAATTCATTGCACAGAGCCGGAAGAATATTTTTCACCGCCTGAGGAAGTACGATATGTATCATGGTCTGTCTCCCGTTCAGACCCAGAGAGCGGGCTGCTTCCGTCTGACCAAAATCCACCGCCTGGATTCCTGACCGGATAATTTCGCACACATAGGCCGTAGAGTTGACACAGCAGGCGATCAGCACACACTGAAACTCCGTCAATTCCAAAAACGGTACCCACTGAGGCAGCATAAAATAGAAGAAATATAATTGCAGGAGAATCGGTGTGCCCCGAATCACCTCCACGTAGACCGCGGCGACGGCATTTAGGGGACGAAACTTCCCGATCCCCCACTTACTCCGCCGCATCAGCGCCATGACGGCGCCGAATATCGTGCTCAGCAGTACCGTGAGAGCTCCCATAAAAAGCGTCATCCCAAGTCCCTGCAAAAACAGCTTCCAGTACTGATTCCATAACTGCAGCATCACACCGATAAATTCCATAGAGCTCAAGCCCCTTTCCGTAAAAATCTTCTTACAGCCTAATGGGTCTCAATTCCCAGGGAATCCGCCAGAGCCTTGGCCTGGGTCTTCCATTCCTCATAGAGCCCGGTCTCGTTGACCTCGGCGATAATCTCGTTGATGGCAGTCAAAAGCTCGTCATTGCCTTTCTTCACAGCCACCACATTGCCGTCGCTGTCATAGGCAAACTTAAACTCTGCCATGGCCAGATCCGGGTAGGTCTTGACCAGGGACTCGCCGTTGTCTCCTGACACGGCTACCGCGTCCACTTTTCCTGTGGTCAGCATCATCACCCCGTCGGTTACCTGGGTGACAATCTGTACCTGGACGTCCTTTGGAAGCTGTTCCTGCACCAGAGTATGCTGTAAGGAGGCGTTCTGCGCCGCAATCTTTTTCCCGGCAAAGCTCTCCGCGCTGTCGTAGTCAGCCGCCTGGTCCTTTAATACTAAAAGTCCCTGTCCCGCCGCCGCGTTGACATTGTACCGCTCGGAAAGGCCGAGAGCCTCCGCCCTCTTCTCGGTGTAGGCAAAACCGGAGATTCCGATGTCGATGTTGCCGGAGGCCAGAGCCTGTTGGATGGCGGAAAATTCCATGGGCTTGATCTCCAACTCCACTCCCAGCTGCTGGGCAATATATTTTCCAAGTTCAATATCCGATCCCACATACTCGGTGGTTCCGGAGCTGACATCCTTAAACTCCCATGGAGCAAAGTCAGGGGCCGTTCCCATAGTCAGCTTTCCTGCCGCCTTGATCTTTGCGATGGCGCCGTTGGGGTCATAATCTCCCGAGTCTTGGGAAGAATCAGCTCCCGCCGCTGTCGTGGTGTCTCCCGCCGCTGTCGTGGTACCTCCCGCTGCCTGCGTGGGCTGGGCTGTCTGAGAACCTCCCTGGCAGCCTGCCAATGACATCAGGGTAACTGCTGCTGCAACTGCTATTGCAAGATTCTTTTTCATAATATCCTCTCCTTTTTCGGTTCTAACCGAAGCTCTTTTCTGTAATAGCATGCATTATAGTGCATAAATATTCTCTTGTAAAGAGTTTTAGTGCATATTTTTAAAATTTATGCATAATTAAACATTTTTTTGTCTGAAAATTACTTGCTGTCGACAACTTTCCCAAAAAGGGAGTCTACAGACCGGACATGTTATGATAGCGCTCCTCGTCAATCAGTCCCTCGCTCTTGGCCACACAGATACTTGTCACCGCATCCCCCACCACATTGAGGGCCGTGACCAGCATCTCGATGGGCCGATTGATGGCCAGAATCAGGGAGTAGGCCAGAAGTGCCCCTTCGTTGACAAATCCCACGCCCGACAAGATGGTAAAGAGCACGATGGCTCCCGCTCCCGGGGCTGCCGGAGTTCCCGCCGAGGCGATAAGGGCCAGAACCGCAACCACCACCAGCTGGGTCAGACTTAAATCATATCCGGCACATCCCGCGATGAACACGGTGGCGATGACCTGCATGATGGCCGTTCCGTTCATGTTGATGGTCATTCCGAGAGGCAGCACAAAGGAGGCGATGGTCTCGTCGACACCGAATCCTTCCGTACAGGTCCGATAGTTGAGAGGCAGCGTCGCGGCGCTGGAGGAGGTGGAGAACCCGAATACCGCCACATTGCTGATCTTTTTTAAGAAGATTACCGGATTTAATTTTGCTCCTACCGCCACCACCAGAGGATAGCCGATGAGGAGGAATATCATGAGCATGGCCACTGCCACCACCACATAGGCAAAGGCAGGTTTCAGATAGTTGATGCCGTAAGTGGCAAAGGTCCTGGCCAGGAGGACGAACACGGCAAATGGGGCAAATTGGGTGACCACATAGTTTAAAAATACCACCACCACGTCGTTGACTTCCTGAATCAGGGTCTTTAAGGTCCTTGTCTTCTCCTCTCCCAAGGCGTTCATGGATAGCCCCAGACAGACGGCCACGAACACCACCGCCAGGACTGCCGTGTTGCTCCCGAAGGCGCCGATGATATTGGCCGGTACCACATTGAGGATCACGTTCATCGGGTTGGCTCCTGTAGAACCGGCATTTCCCGTCAGACCTTCCACCTGGGTATGAAACAATCCGGCGTGATACACGATACTTCCTGCCATGCAGGCCAGAATCAGCGCAAAAAATGAGCAGATCAGAAACCAGCCGATGGTCTTGGCGGAGATGCGCCCCAACGTTCTGGTATCAGAGATCTGCCCAATCGCGAGAGTGATAGAAGTAAATACCATAGGTACGATGACGAGCTGTAAGGAACGGATAAACAGCTGCCCGATCAAATAAAAAATCCCGAGAGCGCTTTCCGCTCCCTGCGCGGTTACGTCCTGAAATAAAAGATTGTTGATCATGTTCCACGTCGCTTCCTGCCCGGAACCGTTGAGAGACTCTCTCAAAAACAACAGCAGCATTCCGGCTCCGATCCCGCATACCAGTGAGATTCCCATCTTTTTTGCCAGGGAATTCCCCGACGGCTTCTTCTGAGTTTCCATTTGATTCCTCCTCGCTTTGGTTGAAAACAGATACACAGGGCTTTGGCCCAAATCTTCAATACTATACCACAAAACTTGCCGTTTGTCTCTTTTTTTTCAAAAATATACGAAAAAAATATTCTGTTTCTGTCCATGGCCTGATGGCAACTTTGAAGAAATCCATTCATATTCTAAGGTATATTTTTTATGACAGGAGATCGTTATGCTAGAAACCGTAACCGTTCTGACCCCTCTCCACTACCTGTATCTGGTGGGAGTGATTGTGATTCTGACCGTGATGGTCATGCGAAAAGACACTCCGGCCGTGTGTATCGGCTTTCTTTTTCTTTTGGGCGCCACAGGCATGGGAACTGTCATCGGCGGAATCCAGACTGTGTTTGGGGCTATGCTCTATGCTGCCCGGGAATTTATGGAAGTCATCGCAACCATCGCACTGGTCACCGCTCTGTCCAAGGCATTGAGCGACCTTGGCAGCGACTACCTTCTCATGCGGCCCATGTCCCGCATCATGAAGACTCCGACTCTCACCTGGTGGATCTTAGGTCTCACCATGCTCCTCTTCTCCCTGTTTTTGTGGCCCTCCCCCTCAGTGGCTTTAGTTGGCGCTATCATGCTTCCCTTCGCGGTCAGGGCCGGTCTGAAGCCGCTTTCTGCTGCCATGGCCATGAACCTGTTCGGGCACGGCATCGCCCTCAGCTATGATGTGGTGATCCAGGGGGCTCCTGCCATCTCCGCCTCCGCCGGGGGAATCACCACCAGCCAGATCCTCACCCAGGGACGTCCGGTGTTTCTGGTCATGGGAGTCTCCACTGTGACAGCCGCCTTTCTCCTCAATCGGAAAACTCTGTCTGTCCAAGGGGGGCGGGAAGTGAATCCCCGGGATCTGATGAAAGAGCCGGTCCTAAAACCGGCCTCCGGTTTTTCCCGTCCAGCCGTCATCCTGGCAGTCGCCACTCCCCTAGCTTTTCTGGGCGACATCGCCGCCATGCTTGTCTTTGATCTGCGCGGCGGAGATGCCACCAGCCTGGTTTCCGGCACAGCGGTGCTTCTCATGTGTCTGGGCTCTGCCATAGCCTTTCGAAAAGACTGTCTTGAGAAAATCACCGGCTATCTGACAGACGGTTTTCTCTTTGCCATCCGCATCTTTGCCCCGGTTATCGCCATCGGTGCGTTCTTTTTTCTGGGCGGAGAGGGGATCTCTTCCATCATGGGAGAGATGCCGACCAAGGGCATCATGAATGACTGGGCTCTATGGCTGGCCTCCCATGCGCCCTTAAACAAATATCTCATCGGAGCCATCCAGATGGTGGCAGGCGCCCTCACCGGTTTAGACGGGTCCGGCTTCTCAGGCCTTCCCCTCACCGGCGCACTGGCCAGCACCTTCGGCACTGCCGTGGAGGCCTCTGTCCCGGTCCTGGCCTCTCTCGGTCAGATTACTGCCATCTTTGTAGGAGGAGGAACCATCGTCCCATGGGGGCTCATTCCCGTGGCAGCCATCTGCGATGTAAGCCCTCTGGAGCTGGCCAGAAAAAATTTCCTGCCGGTCATCATCGGGTTTGTCTGTGCCTTTCTCACGGCCTGTTTTCTCCTGTAACCGACAGCGGGGCCTCTATGACGGCAGAGTCTTGCCGTCCGGGAAGCCTTGCGCCGCCTGACCCAACCATATCTTGAAAGGAGTTTACCTATGTGCGGAATATCCGGTTTTTTTCACGCCAGACAGGATTTTTTACAGAGACAGGGACTGTTTCAGTCTGTTCTGGATTCCATGAACCAGTCCCTGAGACGGAGGGGACCTGATGATCAGGGAACTTATCTGTCCTCCCACTTCGGTCTGGCCCATGTCAGGCTGTCTATCGTGGACTTATTCACCGGTCATCAACCTATGGTGAAAAAATCTCATGGATATACCTGGGGAATCGTCTACAACGGAGAGCTCTATAATACGGAAGAACTGAGAGAAGAATTAAAGGTTCTGGGGTATTCCTTTGACACGGAAAGCGACACGGAGGTGATTCTTACTGCCTATCTGGAATATGGACCGGACTTTATAAAGAAATTAAACGGCATCTTCGCCATGGCCGTCATGGACCAGGAGAAGAACCGCCTGCTCCTGTTTCGGGACCGGGCCGGGGTGAAACCGCTGTTCTATGGTGACTGCAAGGGAACGCTGGTTTTTTCCTCTGAGATCAAAGGGCTGTTTGCATTTCCGGAGTTGGAACCGGTTCTGGACCGGGATGGCCTCAACCAGATCTTCTCCATAGGACCTGCCAGAACCAGAGGCAACGGAGTCTTTCAGGGAGTCCGAGAAGTGCTTCCCGGCCATCTCCTCATCTGCTCCGAGGAGGGAATCCGACAGGAGTGTTACTGGAAGCTGGAGAGCCGTCCTCATGAGGATTCCTATGAAAAGACCATAGAGAAGACGGCCTTTCTCGTGGAGGACTCCATCAAACGTCAGATGGTCTCCGATGTGCCCATCTGCACCTTCCTGTCAGGAGGTGTGGACTCCAGTCTGGTGTCCGCCGTCTGTGCGGCACAGCTGCGCAGAAAGAATCAGAGACTGACCACCTTTTCTTTCGACTTTGCGGGAAATCAGAAACACTTTAAAGCCAGCTCCTTTCAGCCCTCCCAGGATCGGCCTTTCGTAGAACAGATGGCTGCCTATCTGGATTCAGACCACCATTTTCTGGAGTGCTCGACCGAGGAACAGACCGCCCTTCTGACGGACTCGGTCCTGGCCCATGACCTGCCGGCCATGGCGGATGTGGACTCCTCCATGATGTACTTCTGCTCCCAAGTGAGCCCTCACTGCAAAGTGGCCCTGACCGGGGAATGTGCCGATGAGATCTTCGGCGGATATCCCTGGTTCCATCGGGAGGAGTGCCTGAATACCCCCACCTTTCCATGGACTATGGACTTAAAGGCCAGACAGGTGCTGCTGGATGATTCATTTCTTGAAGGACTGGGGATGGAGGCATATGTGGAGAAAACCTACGAGGAATCGCTGGCACAGGTCCCTAAACTTCCCGGAGAATCGCCGACAGAGGCCAGAAGAAGGGAGATCTCCTATTTAAATCTCGTCTGGTTTATGCAGACCCTCCTAAACCGCATGGATCGGACCAGCATGTACAGCGGCTTAGAGGCTCGAGTGCCCTTTGCGGATCACCGGATCATCGAGTATCTCTGGAATGTGCCGTGGGACATGAAGGCCAGAGACGGGGTGGTGAAAAATCTTCTCCGCCAGGCAGGCCGGGGAAAGCTGCCGGATGAGATCCTGTTCCGCCGAAAATCTCCCTACCCCAAGACCTACGACAGGGGGTACGAGTCTCTTCTCGCCGCAAAGGTGAGGGAGATTCTGACCGATTCCTCCTCCCCGGTGCTTCCCTTCCTGGACAGGGAAAAGACTGAGAAGTTTCTTGTGAGTCCCTCTGACTACGGAAAGCCATGGTACGGGCAGCTGATGGCGGCGCCTCAGATGATGGCCTATGTGATCCAGATCAATATCTGGCTTCAGACCTACCGGCCCAAGATCGTGTGGTAGGTTAGGTTTCCTGGCCGGACAGGGACCGTTTCAGGCAGGGAATATATTGGGCTGCCGCCTGGATAGAGCGGTTGACTACCAGATGCTCGGGAAATCCGGTCTCCTCGAGGATCCCTTTTGCCAGACTGTGATTTCCCACATCCACCTCACAGTGGGCATCGCTGTCCATGATGACGGAGACCTGATATTTTTTGCAGTATTCCAACAGCACCAGATAATTATCCCTGGCCCCCTGACGCACACATCGAGGGTTCAGGGAGTTGTTGTTGACCTCCAGCAGCACATGGTGTTCTTTGGCGGCGGCAGCCAGTGTGTCGTAGTCTGTCGGGATAGCCGAGTCGTCGGGATGACCGATAATGCACACGGCCGGGTTTTTCATGGCAGCCACATAGGCTGCCGTATTCTGTGCGATCGTGGAGCCGCTGTACCATCGCTTGTGGATACTGGCCACGGCAAAATCCTGCTTTTCGAGGATCGGCGGGTCTAAGTCTACGCTTCCGTCCGGGTCCAGAATATTCAGTTCACAGCCAAACATCATTCGGACTCCGTAGATGCTGCGGGGGAGCATCTTAAAGTTGCTGAAGTAATTTTTCGGGCAGGCTCCTTCCATCCTGGGCCCATGATCGGTGATTCCCAGGAGGGCGACTCCTTTTGAGGCGGCACAGCGGGCCATCTCGTAGATGGTGTTGTAGGCGTGGCCGCTGGCTATGGTGTGGGTGTGCAGATCCATGATATCGGGCATGGCAGTCGGTTTTCTCCTTTCCGGGTATGATGGGTGGTAAGGGTGGCGGGATTGAAAAGATTGTTTCGTGCCCATGACGCTCTTGCAATCACTGTCAGTCAGAAAGCTTTTTCCCCCGGACGGCCTTTCTCATGGGCAGACCTGTGTCATAGTCCAGCTGGCGTGGTTCGTATTCTTCATTTTCCCTTTGACGGGTGCAGCCGTCGTTTTCCCAGTATGGGATGAGATCGGTCCGCCAGGGTCTTGCAGCCCATTGGTAGCCGCGGTACAGGTCCCGGGTGTCGTTCATGTGTTGTAATATTTGATCATGGAGGTAGTTGCGCAGCGCGGTGCAGGCGGGATCATCGATCAGGTTCGTCACTTCCCATGGATCTGTCTCCATATCGTAGAGTTCATCGGTGTCCAGCAGGTGGATGACCAGCTTGTAGCGTCCGTCGGTGGCGGCACGCATCATCTGGAGGCCGCCGAAACCGTCGTGGTCTACCTCATAGCGGGTGAACTCGGTGTATACCACATCGTTGATCCGCAGGGCTGTATCGTAGATCTGGGGAAGCATAGTTTTTCCCTCTAAAAGTCTGGGGACCGGCTCTCCGAAATAGTCAAGGATCGTGGGAGCCAGGTCGATGTGGGAGGCCGGGTATTCTACTACTTTTGCTTTCTGACCTCCTTTGATCAAAAGAGGGACGTTGGCCGCCTCCCGGTACATGGTAGCGTTTTTTCCGTTAAGTCTGTGGGCGTTGGCCATGGCTCCGTGGTCGGAGGTGTAGATGATCAGGGCATCCGGAAATTTTTCTTCCAGAAGGTCCAGAATCCTTCCGATCTCATAGTCCACAAAGGAATTGCAGGCCAGAAGCTGTTCTAAGATCGGGTTGTGCTGCCGCAGTTCTTCGGAGGATGCCGTCAGATTATCTCCTGCCCACAGCCGCTGCATTAGGGGCTTGCTTTTCAGGCTGTCGTGGAAAGCAGGGCTGTCTTCATACTGAAAGTCCCGGTACAGGGTATTAAACGGTTTCGGTGACAGGGATGGACCGTGAGGCTCGTCGTAGGATACGGTGAGGAAAAAATCCTGGTCTTCGTATTCTCTCAAAAATTTCATGGCTCTGTCGGTGCAGCGATGAGCGTAGGTAAATTCTTTCGTCATGTCTTTCGCATAGGAGGTATCCCGTCTTCTGGATTTTTGGCGTTCCTCAGGGGAAAGCTCCTCCAGATAACAGCGCATGTCATACCAGTATTGGGGCAGCCATCCGTCCGGGCAGCGGCCCAGGCCGAAGTAGTCGCCTCCGTCCAGATGCCATTTTCCGATATATCCGCAGGGAATCCCCGCATCCCTCAGCCTTTGGCCGATGGTTTTTACATTGCTTCCCATGGCGATGGAGTTGGCCACCATGCCGTTGGTGTGGGGAAAGGTTCCCGTAAAGATCGCGCTTCTGGCCGGCCCGCATACCGGCTGACAGGAGTAGGCGTGTTCATAGCGGATCCCGTCCCGGGCCAGCCTGTCCAGATTAGGGGTCTTCATGCTGGGATTTCCGTAGCACCCCAGCATGTCTTTTCTGGTGGTGTCGGTCATTAGCAGGATCAGCTGTTTCTTTTTTTTCGCATCCATATTCTGCCTCTCTCTTTAAGAAATTATATGTGACGATGAGTCTCTTTCACTGACTGGATGCTTGGAAAACATCCAGGCAAAAACTTTTGCGTTCAGATACCAGGACCGACTCTCCATAAACATAAATCCCTCCCAAGTCATTTCATGGCGGTCTTGGAATAGCCGGTCAGCATATATTTCTGGAAGATAATAAACAATATCACTGCCGGGATCATGGTGATCACCGCTCCGGCCATGGTCACATTGGTGTGAAGCCACAGCTCTTCACCGGTCCAGGATTCCCTCAAGTGAACCAGCCCCACGGTCAACACCCGCACCGCATCGGTCTGGGTGATGATCTTAGGCCAGAAATAGCTGTTCCACTCGGTGATGAAGGTGGTCAGGGACACTGTGATCAGGGAAGCCTTGCACATGGGGATCATCACATACCAGATCGCCCCCAAAGTCCCCAGCCCATCGATCTTACCCGCATCGAGATAGCTTTGATCCACCGACATAAAAGCCTGCCGAAGCATGAAGATAAAGTGGGGTGCCACCACGCTGGGAAGGATCAGTCCCATGTAGGTGTTGACCCACCCCAGCCTGGAGCACAGGATGTACAGAGGGATAAAGGTGACCTGGTGCGGGACCATCATGGCCCCCAGAATCACATAGAACAACACGTTTCTTCCCGGGAAACTCCCCCGGGCAAACCCGTATGCCGCCAGTACACCGCCGCTGATCTTGATGGTCATGACCAGGAAGGTCACAATGACGGTATTGAAAATATATCTTCCAAGCGGAACCCGGTTCCACGCCTCCACATAGTTGGCCGGGCTTAAGCTGTCAGGCAGGAGGCTGATCTCACGATTCAGTACTACATTGCCGGTCTTTAGACTGGTGACAATCATCCAGTACAGAGGGAACATCATAATCAGGGTTACCACTACCGCCAGAACGGTCTGGAGGACATGGATCGCCTTATCCTTTTTTGAATAACCGCGAAATTTCGTTTTCATGGTCCTCCCTTCCGCTACATATCATAGTGAACTTTGTGCTCTGACCATCTCATGGTCAAAACCGTAACCAGAAGCAAAAAGAGGAAAAATACCAGAGATACCACGGCGGCTCTGTCCACCCGATAATCCACGAATCCCAGCTGGTAGATCAGATACACGATCACTTCTGTACTGCCGTAGGGCCCTCCGCCGGTGAGAATATCGATGGCATTGAACACCTTCATGGAAGAGATAAAGGTGGTGACCAGCAAAAACAGAACGGTTGGGGACAACAGGGGCAGCGTGATCCGGAAAAATCTCTGAGTTCGGGAAGCTCCGTCCAGGGCTGCCGCCTCATGATAGCTGCTGGGAATTCCCGTCATGGCTGACAGGTAGATCATCATGGCATAACCTACCGAATGCCATCCTGTCAGCATAAGGACAGAGACCATAGCCAAGCCTTTGGATGTAACCCAGGCCAGTCTGGATCCTCCCATCATCTCCGCTACATTATTGATGATGCCATAATCTTTGTTTAAAATCCACAGAAACAGCAGTCCGGCCGACGACATTCCCACATACCTAGGCAGGAAGATGACAGCCCGCATGGCACCAAACCCTCTGGTCATCCGGCTCATCAGCAGGGCCAGAAGCAGTCCGGCCACCAAGCTGATCAGCACAGAACCTGCGGTATATTTCAATGTGGTTCCCATGTCCCGGTAAAAATTATTTCCCGCCGCATTCTCCAAAAACCACTGCCAGTTTTTCAGCCCCACATAGCTGTAGTCTTTTCTCAGCAGATTCCAGTCCGTAAAGCTGACCCGAACCAGATCCGCCAGAGGATAATAGGTGGTGACCATAACCAGGAGAACAGCCGGGAGGACACAGAGGAATTCTTCTATACTAGAGCGTTTCATCTTCCTCCTGGTCCCAGATGTATTTGTCTTCATACCGATTCCTTTCTGATATCGCCTAATTGCCGGCCAAGACATAGTTGACTTCGTCCAGCATATGGTTCCATGCCTCGTCAAAGTCCGCATCCTCCAGGATAATCTGGTTGATGGCCTCCATAAAAGGCTTCATGGCTTTGGTGAAATAGGGAGTCTTGATCTTCTCGATGTAATGGTCAGAGTTGGCATACACCATCCGCATCTCCGGCAGCGCCTTGTAGATCTCTTCCATCTTGGCCTCATCGGCTATGGTGGATTTGTGGGTAGCCAGATAGCTGGAGTATTTGGCCCACTCAAAATTGATATCCGGGCTGCTCAAGTACTGTGCGAAAAGGAAGGCCGCATTTTTGCTCATCTGGTCCAACTGGGACGGGATGAACATGCAGGAACCTGCCACAGAGCTTATGTTATGCTCTCCCATGTAATTCCACGCCATGCCCACATAGAAATCCTCTTCTGTGTACTTGCTGTAGCTAGTACAGGAGATATTCATACACATGGTATCTCCGTTCAAAAACTTGTTGCCCACAGCCTCCACACCCTCCAGGCTCCACTCCACGTATCCGGCGTCTACCAATTCTTTCATCTCCCGGATATACTGCTTTAAAACCTCACTGTCAAACCCGGTGGTTCCGTCCTCTTTGATCAAAACGCCTCCCCAGTTGTAGGCAAAATTATACAGGATATTGTTCTGCATGCAGGCGCAGGTGTAGGCAGTCTTGCCTGTCTTTTCATAAACCTCTCTGCACCAGGTCCTGAATTCGTCCCAGGTGGAGGGAAATTTATCCAGCCCTACCTTGGACAGTTCATCCTTATTGTAATAGAAAGTTGCCACGGAGACGCCATGGGGGAAGGCGTAGGAGACACCCTCATAGGTAGCCCCATCCATAAAAGCATCCACAAAGTCGCTGGTATCCACGCCGTAGTATTCGCAGTATCCGTCTAACGGCTCACACACGCCGCTTTCCATGTAAACCGGAAGCCGGTCCACGCTCATGAGACAGAGTCCCGGAAGACCCGTTCCGGCCGCCTGGGCTGCCGTCAACTTCTCCCCGATGGTGTTATAGTCCGCCCCGCAGACCGGAACAACGGTGATATTCTCGTGGGAACTGTGAAAATCTTCGGCCAGCTTTTTGTAGAATTCCTCATTGCCAGAGCCATTGTACCAGTACTCGATGGTCACCGGCTCTGTCACCTCATACAAGTCACCGGCTGAGTCCGCCTCACTGCCGCCTGCCGTGTTCACAGCCTCTGTGCCCGGCTTCTGCCCCTCCTTTGCCGCTGCCGTCGTGTCGGCTGGCGATTCCTTCTTGCCGCAGCCTTCGAGGACACTGATTGCCATAACTGCTGTCACGCATAATGCTGCCATTCTCTTGTTTCTCATAGATCTTTCCTCCTCCTTTTATGGATACTTGTTAGGTAATTGCGAAACTCGAAACTTAGCTGAATATTCTGACAATATGTTCCAGGAAAAGCCATTACGCCATGGAGCTGAGACCATAAAAAACAGGAGGGCCCTCTGCCCGAGTGTTTTTTGTCCTACTGGGCTCAGCGGAATGCTTGGTGTACGAAGGCTTTGTATGGAATATATGGTCAGAATATTCTCCGGGCTTAGACTTTCGCAATTACCTATGGATACTTGTTAGAAAAGCGGCGGCCTCCATAGGCCAGTCAGTCTGGATTATGTCCACCCCCTTTGCCGCCAGAACTCCCCATCCCTTCTCTCCCCCTTCGCTGAGGGACTTTAAATCGTCATACCCAGCACCATATACCAACCGCTTGGCAAGGCTCAGAGAATTGCACCACACCTTCATGTGATGAGCTTTCAGCCAGGCAAAGACACTGTCCGAGAATATAGGGTCATCTGGTTTTCTGGGCAGGATCTCCACTGCCGGGATCATGGTTTTCTGGCTGAGGGCTTCTACGGTCTTCAAAAGCTTCGGATCTCTGACCATAGGGATAAACATGCAGTCTGTGTGGTCCTTAGCCCACTCACCGGCCCGGTGATCCTCTGCAAAAAATTTGAACATGCACTGCGGGATCATCCCTTCATTCCCCACCTGCTCATACACCTGATCCCAGTAATTCCAGCATTTATCCAGAGCGATCATGGTCCTGCCCTTTAGGTGATTTAAAATTTCCCCAAAGGTCTCCAGGCCGGTGACATTGATCTCACCTACATAGTTATACAGAGGCAGATTTCGGATCTCTTCCCATGTATAAGCGGAAATCTCCCGATCAATTCCAAACAGCCGTCTCATGGTTTTGTCATGATGTCCCACCAGGATGCCGTCTTTTGTTAAGTCTAAATCCATTTCCACCAGATCCGCCCCTTCTCCTACGGCTGTCAGAAAGGCGGCGGAGGTATTTTCGATGACGCTGGACGAAAACTTCCCCCGATGAGAGGCGATGCAGATGTCCTTAGCCTCCATATCAAAAAACCATTTTCTTGTCTTTTCCCAGTCCTCCATGGGCATTCCTCCTGCTGCTTCTTTCTGACAAACACAGTACGTTTTTCGTCAAACATATACATTTCTGTGTTTACTTTTTGGGGTTTCTATAGTAGAATTATACTAATATTCGACGATTTTTGACATGCTTTATTATGCTGTTTCTATGGACATTTCTGCTTTTGTATGCGGAAGAATCCAAGGACTCCATCCATGAGTGAGGAGGTGCTTATCATGATACGAGTCGCTGCACGATATCACCATACGGGCGATTATATTCTCTCCGGGGATGCGCTGCGGCCCCTTTTTATCGTCAGCTGCGGATACCAGTATTTCCTAAGCAAGGATTTTTCTATCCGCAGACCTGAGGGCCGTCCGGATTATCAGCTTCTCTACGTGTACAAGGGCTGCGGCCATTTTCTGTTGGACGGGAATTGGAGGACCGTGGGGGAAGGAAGCCTGATTCTATATAAGCCTACGGATCCTCAGGTCTACACTTATCGGGCAGCCGATCACCCGGAGATCTACTGGATTCATTTTTTAGGTTTGGAAAGTGTCTCTCTTCTTGAGACTTATGAGATTCGCGATGCCTTCATCGGAAGACATCGGACATTGAAACAGATATTTGAAGAAATCATCTTGGAACTGCAGCTTCACAAGCCTATGTTCCATGAGATCGCTATGGCAGATTTTCACAAGATGCTGGCTCTGATCAACAGGTTTATGCAGCTGCAGTACAAGCCCCGGATCAACAGTCCTCTCATCGATCAGCTGATCGCGGAGCTGGGCAAACGGTATATGGAAGAGTGGGATATCCGCGCCATGGCTGACTACTGTCATTTGAGCATGGATCACTTCTCCCACCAGTTTAAAAAGGCAGCCGGCCTCTCCCCCATTCAGTTTCTCACCCAGCTGCGCATCGAACAGGCCAAAGAGCTGCTTCTCACCGAGAGCCTGTCAGTGTCAGAGGTGTCGCAGCTGGTGGGATATCAGGACGCCTTGTATTTCAGCCGCGTATTCAAAAAGGCCACAGGCACCTCTCCCAGGATGTTCCACGGCAACAGGGGAAAATTTGATGAACATGTCAGTACACAATGAGATGACCAATACCTCTGTGAGTTCTCAGGAGTATTGGTCATCTTCTCTCTCATGTTTTCTTCATCGCCCATAGGATATGGCGCCGTAGGCATCCACCATCCCGCCGGTAGCCACCTTTCCCTCCAGCCCCTCCATCTTCCTGGCGGAGTTTAAGATGGCCTCTCTCACGTCCATCAGACTGAAATCCGTTCTGCAGGAGTACACAAGAGCCGCCGTACCTGTGACCATAGGCGCTGCCATGGATGTGCCTGTCATGTAGGCGTATCCGTTTCCCGGCACCGCACCTAGGATATAGGTCCCGGGAGCTGCAAGATCCACACTGACAGCACCGTAATTAGAACTTTCATCCAGATTCCCGTCAAACATCAGATTTCCTACGGTTATGATATGATCTGATGAGAAAGCTGCCGGATACATGGGAAGGGCATCGATGTCATACCCTTTCCCGGCGGCATCTCCGTTTCCGGCCGAGACCACAAACAGCATGGGAGAATCGCTGATCAGCCGATCCATTTCTCCGTCATAGGTAAGGGTTCCCATGCTCAGGCTGCAGATATCCGCACCGTTGGCCTGGGCATAGCGAATCGCACGCTTGACGTTGGAAGAGACACCTACTCCCTCCTGGGAACCCAACACCTTCAACACCATGATCTTCACATAGCTGCTGTCCGCGATCCCCACGATTCCCTGTCCGTCCCAAGCGGCCGCCACAGTTCCCGCCCCGTGGGTACCGTGGTCATCCTCCTCACCTACAAAGACCTGATTGGTGCCGGAGTAAAAATTCCAGCCGTTGACGTCATCGATGTAACCGTTGTTGTCATTGTCGATCCCGTCTCCGGGGATCTCATCCTCATTGACCCAGATAGAACCGGCCAGCTCCTCATGGCTTGTGTCCACTCCGGTGTCGATAATAGCCACTGTCACTATGCGCCGCTGGGGAAGCTGCTCATAAAAAGCCCACGCCTTTTCCATAGCCATATCGACCCCTGCCACGCTGTCTGTGATCTGCTCATAGACCTCCTGCTTTGCCTCAGGGGCAGCAGAGTCAGGCAGGCCCGCTCCGGGACCGGATTCCCCATCGCCGCTTCCCGGCCCTGTCACTCCCGGCCCGCCCCCAAAGCCGCTGTCCGGGGCTGTCTGTCCGCTTTCGCCCTGACTTGAGTCGTGTCGGTATACAGACGTGATCCTGCGGATCAAACCATTGTTTTTCAGAGCCCACTGGTGTTCATAGTAGGATCTGCCCTGGGCAGGCGGCAGAGTCTCCCCGCTCTCGGCATGAGCCGTATAAATCCCATGCTGATGCTGTGGATCGAAATCAGGACTTCTAAGGAGAAGGAGGGCTAAAAGACAGCCGGCGCAGACAGACAGGGCAAATGTCAGTTTATCGCGCACTGTTTTCTTCATCACTGTTATTTTACCTCATAGCTTTCCAGATCATAACGCTTCTGGGCCGGATGACAAATGTATCTCCCATGAGCCGCTTCTCACCAATGAATTCCGACTCCCAGGTATCTGCCATCAGCTCCCATCTCATAGTCCCGGGCAGCTTGGGAAGAAGAATCTCCAAGTCCTCCCAATACGCGTTGGAAGCCACATAGACGATCTCCGGAGCTTTCTGCTCCTCCTTGCCGGCAAACAGAACTCCCACATATCGTTCGTGGGCGGCAAACTGCTCTCTCCATGGCTTCTCCCCATGGAAACTGATATCCGGGAATCCGCAGACTCCGTCGCTTAAATTGGTGCGCAGAACCCGATTCTCCTTGCGGAACTTAATCATATGGCAGAAGAAACGAAAGATGTCCTGATTCTTCTCCAACAGGTTCCAGTCCAGCCAGGAGGTGATATTATCCTGACAGTAAGCGTTATTGTTGCCAAACTGTGTGTTGCAAAATTCATCCCCCGCCAAAAACATGGGGATGCCGCGGCTGCACATGAGAAGTGCAAACGCGTTGCGGATCATCCGGTGCCGCAGCTCTTTCACCTCCGGGTCATCCGTATCTCCCTCCATCCCGCAGTTCCAGCTTGCATTGTCATTGGCGCCGTCGGTGTTATTCCAGCCGTTCTTTTCATTGTGCTTTTCATTGTACGAGAACAAATCGTAGAGAGTAAACCCGTCGTGGCAGGTGATAAAGTTCACTGAGGCATTCTTTCTGGTAGTCGCCTCATAGATATCCCTGGAACCGGCCATGCGCAGGGCGGCTGTCTGGGCCATGCCTCCATCGCCCTTCAGATAACGGCGCATATCATCCCGATATCTTCCGTTCCACTCTGCCCACCGGTTCCAGGCCGGGAAGGTCCCCACCTGGTACAGTCCGCCGGCATCCCAGGCCTCCGCGATCAGCTTCACATCTCCTAAGATGGGATCAAAGGCCATGGACTGAAGAAGGGGCGGCTTGTTCATGGGGGAACCGTCCTCGTTGCGGCCCATGATGGAAGCCAGATCGAACCGGAAACCATTGACCCGGTAGGTAGTCACCCAGTAGCGGAGACAGTTCAGAATCATCTGGTGCACAATGGGGTGATTGCAGTTTAAAGAGTTGCCGCAGCCACTGAAATTATAATAATAGCCTTCCGGAGTCAGGAGATAATAAATGTTATTGTCAAAACCCTTAAAGGAGAAGAAGGGGCCATGTTCGTTGCCCTCCGCCGTGTGGTTAAACACCACATCCAGATACACCTCGATGCCGTGCTGATTAAAGACCTGGATCAGGTTCTTAAGCTCATTCCCCTCCCGGTTATATTCGGTGCTGGCAGTGTAGCTGGTGTTGGGCGCAAAAAAGCTGACCGTGTTGTATCCCCAGTAGTTGTACAGTTTCTCTCCGTTTACCTCCCGGTAGTCCAGCATCTCGTCGAACTCAAAGATGGGCATGAGTTCCACCACATTGACTCCCAGCTCCAGAAGATAGGGAAGTTTCTCCATCAGCCCGGCAAAGGTCCCCGGATGGAACACTCCGGAGGAGGGATCTTTCGTAAAACCTCTGACATGGAGCTCATAGATGATCAGATCCTCCATGGGAAGGAGAGGCTGTTTGGATGTGCCCCAGTCAAAATCATCTTTCACCACCCTGGCTTTGTAGTGCTGTCCGTGAGGTGAGGAATCTCCCCACAGGCTCTGCCCTGTGACCGCCTTGGCATAAGGGTCCAAAAGATACTTGGTTTTGTCATAGATCAGCCCTTTTCCCGGATCGTAAGGGCCATCCACCCGGTATGCATACTCGAATTCCTCTATGTTAAGCTTAAATACGATCATGGAATACACGTTGCCGATCCGATAGTGATGGGGAAAGGGCAGCACTGCAAAGGGCTCCTTTTCCATGCGGTGAAAAAGCAGCAGTTCAATCGAAGTGGCTCCATGGGAATACACGGTAAAATTCACCCCGCCTGGTATAGCCGTGGCTCCGTTAATCTCATAAAATCCCGGTCGCACGTCAAACCCGGCCAGACGGTCCATAGGGACTAAGTGGATGGCCCTGGGCAGGCTGATCTGTGCCGGTGTCGTCTCCGCCTCCACTTTTCTGTCCTCTGTCTTCCTTTTCTTTTTCTCTTCCATCGTCTCCTCCTTTAATTCCTTTTGTGGGACGTCCCCCCGAATTCCTTTTAAAAAGCGTGTTTTTACAGGTTTCAAGTTCAAAAATTTTCATGCAGACACGCTCTGGTATCATTATATTCTACTTTCTTTTTTTATACAAGAAAAACTGGTGCGGTGTGTTGTCTCAAAATAAATCGAACATTTGTTCTTAAAATGATTATAAGAACAAATGTTCGATTTGTCAAGAGAAAATTTAAAAATCATTACCGGATGATCAGATTCCCGTCTTCCTCATCAAGGACACACCGGCCTCCTTTTTTCAGCTTTCCAAATAAAAGCAGATCGGCCAAAAGAGGCTTGACCTCGCCGGCGATGACCCGGTCAATCTGTCTCGCCCCGTATTCCCGGGTGATTCCGGACCTCTTTATATGTTCCTCGGCGCCGAAAGTCACGGTCAGCTCCACATTGCGCTGCTCCAGCTTATGAACCAGCTCTCTCAGTTTTTTCCTGGTAATCTTTCCCGCCATCTCCCCATCCATGCCCTGAAACAGCACGATGCGGCTTAAGCGGTTGCGGAATTCCGGCTGAAAGGTGCGTTTTACCGCCTCCATCAGCGCTCCCGCGTTCTGGCTGCCGCTCCCGAAGCCCATGGGACTTTTTTCCGCCTGACTGGCCCCTGCGTTGGAGGTCATGATCAGAATGATATTTCTGAAATCCGCCTTTCTCCCCTGATTGTCTGTCAGGGTGGCATAGTCCATGACCTGGAGAAGGACGTTGAAGATGTCCGAGTGGGCTTTCTCAATCTCGTCTAAGAGAAGGACTCCGTGAGGGTGACGCCGGATCTCCTCCGTCAGAAGACCGCCTTCCTCATATCCTACATACCCGGCCGGAGCGCCGATCAGCTTTGCCACCGTATGTTTCTCAGCATATTCGCTCATGTCAAACCGCATAAACGCCAGCCCCAGCTCTCTGGCCAGAGCCCTGGCCAATTCCGTCTTGCCGACCCCCGTAGCTCCCACGAAGAGAAAGGAGGCCACCGGTTTTTCCTCCTCATTTAATCCGGCTCTGGAGAATTTCACCGCGTTGCACACTTGGCTCACCGCCTCATCCTGACCGAAGATCTGCCCCTTTAGATCCGATTCCAGACAGGCCAGACGTTCCAGCTCGCTTTTTTCCATAGACCCTGCCGGGATATTGCAGATCTTTGAAAGTACTTGGTCCAGCAGAGCTTTGTTCACGGTCTGCCGTTTTTGGTCCAGAGGGTGAAGTCTTCTCCATGCCCCGGCTTCATCGATAAGGTCGATGGCTTTGTCGGGAAGAAACCGCTCGTTGATGTATCGGCTGCTGATGTCCACCGCATGTTCCAGGACTCCCGGTCCGTATTTGACTCCGTGGAATTTCTCGTAGCCTCGTCTGAGACCTTTCAGGATCTCCACCGCCGCCTCCCTGGAAGGCTCCCCCAGATCTACGTTCTGAAACCTGCGGACCAGGCTTTTGCTGGATGAAAAATGTTTCTTATATTCCTCGTAGGTGGTGGCTCCCATAAACCGGATCCTTCCTGCCGCCAGATAAGGCTTTAACAGATTGGCTGCATCCAGACTGCCTCCGTTGACCGCGCCGGCTCCTACGATGTTGTGGATCTCATCCAGATAGAGAATGGGCCTCGCCTCGCCGGAGAGCCCGTCCATGATCTCCTTAAACCGCTTTTCAAAGTCTCCCCGATACTGGGTTCCCGCCAGCATCCCACCCAGATCCAGCCCGTACATCCGAGCCCCCTTAAGTGGCTCGGGCACGTCTCCCGCCACAATCTTCCTGGCCAGACCGTAGGCCAGAGCGGTCTTTCCCACCCCGGGCTCGCCCACATGGAGCACATTGTTTTTGTCTTTTCGGCATAGAATCTGGATGGTCCGCTCCAGTTCTTTCTCTCTGCCGATGAGAGGATTTTTGTCCTGGCAGGTCTCGTTCATGTCCTCCAGAAACTCCCGGAAACGCCGATCTGCCGGTGATGGGATCTCCTTCGGAATCTCCTCACGCAGCACGCCGGATGACAGATGTTCCTCCCCCCGCTCCGCCCTCAGGCTCTCTCTGGACATCTCCCCTGCGATCTCGATCAGATTCACGTCCTGAACAGTCAGATAATAGACTCCGTAGCTGTCCTCCAGCAGGAGAACTGCCGCCAGCAGATGACTCACATCCACGGCTCTCCTTCCGCTTGCTCTGGCCTGTCCCTCGGACATGCGCAGGACTCGGTCCGTGTCCGCAGTCAATACCGCATTCTCCGCCTCCGACGTCCCCGCCTGTTCCTTTAAAAAAGAGAGCAGATCCATCCGCAGCTTATCAATCTTTCCCCCCGCCGCCTCATATTCTCTGGAAAAATCTTCATCAAAGGTCATCCCGTAGATCATATGCTCCGGCATAAAATACCGGTGATGGTTCTCCCTGGCCAGCCCCACAGCCCTCTCCATCACACACTGCATCGTTCTGGTAAATTCCATCGGTCCTCCCCATCCTTATATAAAGAAGTTTTTAGGTCTGCCTCACGGCTTCCACTTTCAGCGGATACCCCTGGCTCCTGGCCCATGAGACCGCCTCCGACGCTTTCGTCTGGGCGATATCTCTGGGATAGATGCCCGCCACCGCAAAGTTCCCCTTATGGATGCTCATCATCAGCGTCACCGCCGCAGACTCCTCCTTATCGAAGATCTCCATCAAAATATCCACCACAAAATCCATGGGGGTAAAGTCGTCATTGTAGATGAGCACCTGATACCGGGTCGGCGGTTTTACACGGCTTCCTGTCTGCTCTTTTATATGTTCTTTGACTGCCATGATTTCGAGTCCTCCGTCTTTTCTTCCTGTCTCTAGTTTATATGGAGGAGAAAAAATTGTCAATGTGTTACTGTCATAGAGATCGGTTCACCTATGGACCTCCTGCTTCTCATACCAGATTGGTATATCCCATGAGGCTCTTGTCCACCTCCTTGGCCGCTTCTCGTCCCTCTCGGATGGCCCACACCACCAGAGACTGACCTCTGCGCATGTCCCCTGCAGCAAAAACCCGTTCTGCATTGGTCCGATGGGAGTTCGGGGCCGTGGCCACGTTGGTTCGCTCGTCGACTTTCACCCCGAAGGCATCTGTCACATATCGCTCGCTTCCCAGGAAACCTGCCGCGATCAGAACCAAGTCTGCCGCCACTTCCTGTTCGCTTCCCTCTATGGGAACCATCTGGCTTCTGCCGGTCTTTGCGTCCTTTTTGGCCTCCAGCCTTACCAGAACGGCGGCACAGACCCTGCCCTTTTTGTCCTTTTTAAACTCCTTTACCGTGGTCTCATAGAGCCTGGGGTCTTTGCCGAAGACAGCCTCTGCCTCCTCCTGACCGTAATCAGTCTTACAGACTTTGGGCCACTCCGGCCAGGTGTTGTCCTCCGCCCGCATTTTGGGCGGCCTAGGAAGCATCTCCAGCTGGAGCACAGAGGCGCATCCGTGGCGCAGTGCGGTGGCCACACAGTCATTGCCTGTGTCTCCGCCGCCGATGACGATCACATGCTTTCCCTTGGCCGACACATATGTTCCGTCTGTCATCCCGGAGTCCAAAAGGCTTTTGGTGGTTGCCTTTAGGAAATCCACCGCAAAACAGATCCCCTCTCCGTCTCTTCCCGGCACCTTGATGTCCCTTGGATTTCCCGCACCGCAGGCGAGGACGGCGCAGTCAAATTCTTTTAACAGTCTGGAAGCCTTGTAATCCTTCCCAACGTTAACTCCCGTCTCAAATGTGATGCCCTCTTCTCTCATAATCTTAATTTTTCGGTCAATGATTTGTTTTTCCAGCTTCATGTTGGGGATTCCGTACATGAGAAGCCCTCCCAGTCGATCCTCCCGCTCAAAGACCGTGACAAGGTGCCCCCTTCTGTTTAACTGGTCCGCCACGGAGAGACCTGCGGGGCCGGAACCGATCACAGCCACACGCTTGCCGGTGCGGATTCTGGGAGGTCTGGCCGCGGCCAGACCTTCCCTGTATGCACGCTCGATGACCGCGTATTCATTTTCCCTTATACTGACCGGATCCCCGTTTAACCCGCAGGTACAGGCCGCCTCACAGGGAGCCGGACACACGCGGGACGTAAATTCCGGAAAGCTGTTGGTCCGTTTCAGGCGGTTGTAGGCCTGAGCCCAATTGCCGGTAAAGATCAGATCGTTCCACTCCGGAATCAGGTTGTTTAGGGGACAGCCGGAGACCATCCCCCGGATGATCATGCCCGACTGGCAGAAGGGAACCCCGCAGTCCATACATCTGGCGCTCTGGCGTTTCTGCTCTTCCTCGTTTAAAGGTACATGAAACTCCCTGTAATGTTTCAATCGGCATTTCGGCTCCTCAGCCTGACTGACCACCCGCTCAAATTCCAAAAATCCTGTTGGCTTTCCCATGTCTTTGCTCCTCTCTAGCCTTCCCTGGTGTTGGCATAAAATGCTTCGATCTGGGCCTGTTCACTGCTGAGCCCCTTTTCCTCCATCTGGACGATGGCGTTCATCATCCGGCGGTAGTCATGGGGCACGATCTTTTTAAACTTCGGAAGGTACTGTCCGAAATGTTCCAGGATGTCCTTGCCTTTCGCGGAATTGGTGCAGGTGACGTGTTCCTGGATCATCTCCTTGAGCTCCAGCACGTCGTACTTGTTGGTCACGTCCTCAAAAGACACCATCTCCTTGTTGAGACGCCGGTAGAGATCATTTTTCTCGTCCAGCACATAGGCGATGCCGCCGCTCATGCCTGCGGCAAAATTTTTGCCGGTGACCCCAAGGACCGCCACCCGGCCTCCGGTCATGTACTCACAGCCATGGTCCCCCACGCCTTCCACCACAGCGGTGGCTCCGGAATTGCGGACACAGAACCGCTCCCCCGCGATCCCGTTTATGAAAGCTTTTCCGCCGGTGGCGCCGTAGAGAGCCACATTGCCGATGATGATATTGTCCTCAGCCCGGAACTTTACCCCTGCAGGCGGGTAGACCACCAACTTTCCGCCGGAAAGCCCTTTGCCGAAATAATCGTTGCTGTCACCGGACAGCTCCAGGGTCAGTCCCTTGGGGATGAAAGCGCCAAAGCTCTGTCCTCCGCTTCCCCTGCAGATGACGGTAAAGGTGTCCTCCGAAAGTCCGTCCGGGTACATCCTGGTGATCTGAGAGCCAAGGATGGTTCCGAAAGCTCTGTCCACATTGGAGACATCCACCTGGATACTCCTTCTCTGAGCCGCGGCCAGAGCCGGTTGTAATTTCTTTAAGAGGATCTTCTCGTCCGCCGTGTCCTCCAGTCTGAAGTCAAAGGGCTGTTTCTGGTCATACCCGGCAAACTTCACATCGGTGTAGGGATTGCCGAGAATCCTGCCCAGGTCTACTTTATCCACCCGCTCGGAAGCAATGAAGTCTTTCTTCTTCAGAAGGTCCGTCCGTCCCACCAGCTCATCTACGGTGCGGATTCCCAGCTTTGCCATGTACTCCCGAAGCTCCTGTGCCACAAAGTTCATGAAGTTGATCACATACTCCGGCTTTCCGCGAAAACGCTTGCGCAGCTCCGGATTCTGGGTGGCGATCCCCACGGGGCAGGTGTCCAGGTTGCAGACTCTCATCATCACACATCCCAAGGTAACCAGGGGAGCCGTGGCAAACCCGAATTCTTCCGCTCCCAGCATACAGGCGACAGCCACGTCCCGTCCGGTCATCAGCTTTCCGTCTGTCTCCAGGATCACCTTGTCCCGAAGACCGTTCATGATCAGGGTCTGGTGGGCTTCCGCCACTCCCAGCTCCCAGGGGAGTCCCGCGTTGTAGATGGAGTTTCCCGGCGCGGCTCCTGTCCCCCCGTCAAAGGAGGATACCAGGATCACCTGGGCTCCCGCCTTGGCCACACCGGCCGCCACGGTCCCCACTCCCGACTCAGATACCAGCTTCACCGAGATCCGGGCCTGAGTGTTGGAACACTTCAAGTCATAGATCAGCTGGGCCAGATCTTCTATGGAGTAAATGTCATGATGTGGCGGAGGGGAGATCAGTCCCACTCCGGTGATAGAGTGCCGGGTCTTGGCCACCCACGGGTACACCTTTTTGCCCGGCAGGTGCCCTCCTTCCCCCGGCTTGGCCCCCTGAGCCATCTTGATCTGGATCTCTTTCGCGCTGACCAGATACCGGGAGGTGACCCCGAAGCGGCCGGATGCCACCTGCTTGATCGCAGAACATTTATTCGCCTGCCCCGGCTTGGATTCCAGGCGTTCCAGACACTCCCCGCCTTCTCCGCTGTTGGACTTACCCCCCAGCCGATTCATGGCGACGGCCAGAGTCTCGTGAGCCTCCTGAGAGATGGAACCATAGGACATGGCTCCGGTCTTAAACCGCCTGACGATAGAGCTCACACTCTCCACCTGGTCGATGGGGATGCCGCCCTTCTCATCGAATCGGAAGTCCATGATGCTTCTCAGGTTGATGGTCTGTCCCTCCCCGGTGACGGCATGGGAATACTCCTTGAATGTCTCATAATTGCCGCTTCTGGCAGCCTCCTGCAAGAGGTGGATGGTGAGAGGGTTGTACAGATGCTCCTCCTGCCCGGCCCGCCTCTTATGACTCCCTGTGCTGTCTAAGGTCAGGTCCACATCCAGCCCCAGGGGATCAAATGCCGCAGAGTGGAGCGCATCCACGTCGTTTGCGATGTCCTCCAGAGTGATGCCTCCTACCCGGCTTACGGTGTCGGTAAAATACCGGTCCACCACCTCTTTGGAGATCCCCACAGCCTCGAAGATCTGAGACCCCTGGTAAGACTGGATGGTGGAAATTCCCATCTTCGAAGCGATCTTAACGATGCCGTAAAGCACGGCCAGATTATAGTCATTGACCGCCGCGTAGTAGTCCTTGTCAAGCATATTAGTCTCGATCAGATACCGGATGGACTCCTGAGCCAGATAAGGGTTGACCGCACAGACACCGTACCCTAAAAGGGCGGCAAAGTGATGGACTTCCCTCGGCTCTCCGCTCTCCAGAATCAGAGCCACGGAGGTCCTCTTCTTGGTCTTTACCAGATGCTGCTGCAGGGCAGACACCGCCAGCAGAGAGGGAATGGGAACATGGTTCTCATCGATGTCACGGTCAGAAAGGATGATAATGTTGGTTCCCGCCCTGTGAGCCCGGTCCACCTCCAGAAACAGCCGGTCAATGGCCTTTTCCAGAGACGTATTCTTGTAGTAGGTGATCGGGATCACTTCCACCTTAAATCCCGGCCTTTTCATATACTTGATCTTCAAGAGATCCGTGCAGGTGAGAATGGGATTATCCACCTGAAGGATCTTGCAGTTCTCCGCCTTCTCCTCCAGCACATTGCCGTCCTCGCCCACAAACACGGTGGTGTTGGTGACGATCTCCTCTCTCATGGAGTCGATGGGCGGGTTGGTGACCTGGGCAAACATCTGTTTAAAGTAGTTAAACAGCGGCTGGTGGTGGGAGGAGAGGACTGCCAGAGGGCTGTCGGTTCCCATGGCAGCCGCCGGCTCGGCACCGTTTAAAGCCATGGGAAGAATGATGGTCTTATACTGCTCATAGGTATAGCCGTAAGTCTTCTGAAGCCTTGCCCGCTTCTCCCTGGTCATCCCGGGCACCCCTCTGTTGGGGATCTTTAAGCTGTCTAACTCCACCAGACAGGAATCCAGCCACTGACCATAAGGTTTTCTTCTGGCATAGAACAGTTTCAGCTCCTCATCCGTGATGATCTTGCCCTGCCGGGTGTCCACCAAGAGCATCTTCCCGGGGCACAGCCGCTCCTTCTTCAGCACTTTTGACTGGTCGATGTCAATGGCACCTACCTCGGAGGACAAAATCACATGATTGTCATCAGTGATATAGTAGCGGGAGGGTCTCAATCCGTTGCGGTCCAGCACCGCTCCCAGCACGTCCCCGTCGCTGAACACGATGGAGGCCGGGCCGTCCCACGGCTCCATCATGGTGGCGTAGTAATGATAGAAATCCCTCACCTCCTGGGGCATGGCCTTGTCATGGCGCCAGGGGGCCGGAATCATGACCATCACTGCCAGAGGGAGATCCATGCCGCTCATCATCATAAATTCCAGGGCATTGTCAAGCATGGCAGAATCCGATCCCTCCTGGTTGATGATGGGCAGCACTTTGTGCATCTCGGTCTTAAAAAACTCGGACTCCATGGTCTCTTCTCTGGCCAGCATCTTGTCCACGTTGCCCCGGATGGTATTGATCTCCCCGTTGTGGACGATAAGCCGGTTGGGGTGGGCCCTCATCCAGCTGGGGTTGGTGTTGGTGCTGAATCTGGAGTGGACCGTGGCCAATGCGGACTCATAGTCCTTATCCTGAAGATCCACAAAAAACTGCCGCAGCTCCCTCACCAGAAACATGCCCTTATACACGATGGTCCGACTGCTCAATGACACCACATAGGTGTTGTCGTTGCTCTGTTCAAAGACCCTCCGGGCCACGTAGAGCCTACGGTCAAACTCCAACCCCTTTTTTAACGTGTCCGGTTTCCCCACAAATCCCTGAAGGATACAGGGCATCCTGTCCACGGCTTTCTTGCCGATCAAGTCCGGCTTTGTGGGAACTTCCCTCCATCCCAGAAACTTAAGGCCTTCCTTCTCCACGATGATCTCAAACATCTTCATGGCCTGGTTTCTGGACAGCATATCCTGGGGGAAAAAAAACATGCCGACACCATACTCCCTCTCGTCTCCCAGATCAATTCCAAGAGGCTTTGTCACCTTCCTGAAAAATTTGTGAGAAATCTGGAGCATGATGCCGACACCGTCGCCCGTCTTGCCTTCTCCGTCTACTCCTGCCCTGTGCTCTAAGTTCTCCACGATGTGCAGCGCCTGTTCCACTGTCTTGTGGGTCTTGACTCCTTTCATATTGACCACTGCTCCGATCCCGCAGCTGTCATGCTCAAACCTGGGGTCATAAAGCCCCGGCACTCCCCTGTCCTCTTCCGCCGAAAAAGGGCTTCCCTCTCCGGCCATCCTCCGCCTGTCTCTCTTCATGGTCTTAAATCCTCTCCTAAAATAATAGTTGGGGGGCAAAATACCCGTTCCCCTCTGACACCCACAGATTGCTCTACACTTCCATGCTTTCGCAGATGATGATACTACAATTTCCCCGCTTTGTAAATCACTTTTTTCTAAAAATTGTCAGATTATTTGTCTTTTATTATTATACAAAAATATTATCAGTCTATTTATGCGATTATCATCAAATTACCACTCGATTGTCCTCAATTCCGTGTCAAAGAGCCTTGCTTTCCGCCCATGAAAAAAAGACGCATCTTTCAGCGTCTTTTCTCGTCAGTCCTCATATTCCGCCATAAACCTCTCCTTAAACCCGGCGGGTTCCGGAATCTTTAAGTTCCACAGGGCCTCTACAGCTGCCCCAAACAGTGGAGGAACCGTGGCCTGAATCAGTCTGGCCTTCGGAGATGCCTTCTCTCTCAGGCCCTCTGCCAGCTCCGGAAATGTCCGGAAGATCCCTCCGTTTAAGGCGATGGGAAATTCATCCTCGAAACTGGCGGCTCCGGCTATGGTCAGTTCCGCCAGCTTGTCCACTGCCCAGTCAAAGATCCGGCAGCTGACCGAATCTCCCAGACGTCTCCCCTGGAAGACACAGCCCGCAAAGGAAGCGATATATCTCCGCCCTCCTCCATAGATCGCCGGAATGTTCTCGTGAGGCTTTCCTCCCATCCGCTCTCCGATCAGTTCCGTGAGCACTGTCTTCTCTCCACGGCCGTCGGCCTCCCGCATCACCGCGTAGAGAGCGGCGCGTCCTATGGTATACCCGCTTCCGTTGGAATCCAGGAGATATCCCCAGCCGCCGATCCTCCGGTATCGCTCCTCCCGACGGACAAACAGACAGGAACCGGTTCCGGCGATCATCCCGCCTCCGTCCTGCCTCCCCAGAGTCCCTGTGATGATACATTCCCCGTCGTCCCAGATCTTTAAATATCCCGCCTCTGTCCTGGGACGGACATAGGCATCCATCTGGCCAGGATAGTAATCGCTTCCGGCCACACTGCAGTACACGGAGGCAGGCCGCCTTTTGCCCGGTATCTTCTCACTCAGCTCTCTGATCACAGACACCGTATTGTCGCCGGCAGATGGGATACCGATATCCATGGGGCCTCCGCCCTGTCTCAGCAGGCGGCTGAGAATGTGTCCGCTCTCGTCAAACAGCACGGCATCCGTCTTGGTTCCTCCGGTATCCAGAGCAATATAATAATCTTCCATCCTGACCCTCCACACCTTTTATGGGGCAGCAGCAAGGCTTCCTTTCGCTGTGCCCCTCCTTTTCTTGTCTATTATACTTAGGCATTTGCGAAACTCAAAACTTGGCTGAATATTCTGACAATATATTCCAGGAAAAGCCATTACGCCATGGAGCTGAGACCATAAAAAACAGGAGGGACCTCTGCCCGAGTGTTTTTTGTCCTACTGGGCTCAGCGGAATGCTTGGCGTACGAAGGCTTTGTATGGAATATATTATCAGAATATTCTCTCAACTTTGACTTTCGCAATTACCTATCTATTATACTGCAGGACCCCTGACATGTAAATACAAGGACTGCCGCTTTCCTAAGCTGTAAAGACGTTGCGGTTCACTCTATGCCCTCTCCTCTGATCCATCGTGAACCCGGTTTCTCTCATGCCTTGTCGTACAGGGAGATCAGATACTTCCCAAGCTCCACAGAATAGGCGAGAAGCGCATCCATCAACGGCTCCGGCACTCTCATGGCAGCCTTGTGGGTCTCATAGGCAAAGGCTCCCTCATAGCCGATCTTCTTCAGAGTTGTCATAACAGGTTCCCAATCGATGGTTCCATGATAGGGAAGAAGATGGTCATCTATGACACCGTAATTGTCCTGTACATGGGTGGCGATCAGGCGTTTCCCGATCATCTCAAGAGCCTGGGGCTGATCCCAGCCCATCTCATTGGCATGGCCGAAATCCCAGCACACTCCCACATTGTCATAGTCCCGGCTCAGAGCCTCCACAAGATCCAGGACCTCGTCCACCCTGGCCGTAAACCGGCGGCAGCGGTAACCAAGCTTGTGATCCATCTTGTCAAACAGATTTTCCACCGCAACACTCATGCCGTATTTTGCCGCCAGCTCCACATGAGGTTTAAAATACTCCACATTGTCCCGCAGAATCTTCTTGTAATCATTGTCAAAGAAATAGGTTCCTCCATGGATCACGATGGCCTTCACCCCCAGCTGGCCAGCGGCCATGACGGAGCGGCGGACCATCTCCTCGGTGTGATTCACGTCCCTGACGCTGGATGGATCCAGCACATTGTAGAAGGGGGCATGAGCCTGGCCAGCTGTCATGTGAAGCTCCTCCAGAACCTCTTTCATCTCCTTCACCCAGTCCATCCAGTGGTCATTGGTCAGTTCCAGATCATACTGATTCATCAGGCAGAAATTAAAATCCACATCCTCATACCCGGCCCGATGAAGCCGTTTCACGCAATCCATAATCGGAATCACTGCCCGCCCCTGGGGCCGATCCCGGTACATGGCGGTTGTCGTCGATAATTTCATCTCCAATTTTCCTCTCTTTCATTCTGTAAGCCTTCTGCCCTATCCCCTGTTCTTCAGCTTGGGATCCAGCATATCCCGAACCCAGTCTCCCACCAGAGATACCTGCAGGATCAGAAAACACATGACCACACTGGGAATCACCGCCAGCCACCACTGGTTGGTCATATAGTCCCGCCCCTCCGAGATCAGCACTCCAAGGGAGGTGAGCGGCGGCTGAATCCCCAGACCCAGATAGGACAGGGTACTCTCAAGGAGGATGTAGGAGCTGAGACTCATGGTGGCCCGGACGATCAGAAGAGAAGCCATGTTGGGCAGAATATGTTCCGCCACAATCCGAAGTCCTGACGCTCCCATAGCCCGGCTGCACTCAATATATTTGGACTCTTTTAGCTGCAGGATCTGACTTCGGATCAGCTTGGTGTAGTGATACCACCCCGTAACGGCGATCACGACGGTGATCATCCACTCCCCGCTTCCGAAAAAGCAGGCGCAGAAGATGCCGATAAACATGTTGGGCACTGCCTGAAACGTATCGGCCAAAAACGTGATAAACAGATCCACCTTTCCTCCGCACATCCCGGCCAGAACACCCATAACCGTTCCGAATGTCAGCGCAAAGAGCATGCCGGTAAAGGCGATCTTCACTGTCATCCTGGTGGCGTAGAGGACCCGGATGGTCAGATCCCGCCCCACACTGTCTGTCCCAAACAGATAGGGGGAAGCGGGATCCAGGAAGCCTGGCGCCAAAAGCCTGGCTCTCAAATTGGTAGCTCCTAAGTCCGTGGGAAACAGCACCGGGGCCAAAAACGATACCCCTACGATCAGAAGAAAGGTGACCGTCAAAAAGAGGATGCTGGGAGGGATTCCGGTTCTGATTTTGATTTCTTTTTTCTTCCTGCTCATGTCTTCCCTCCTCAGCTCTTATCCCGACTGTCCCGGATCCTGGGATCCAGAGAACCATAGGAAAGATCAACCGCAAAATTAACAACCGATACGAAGATGACGATCATCAGGATTCCGTACTGTACCACCGGGAAATCTCTCCGCTGAGCTCCCTTGATGATCAGCGTTCCAAGGCCGGGCCAGGCAAACACATTTTCCACGATCACCGCTCCTCCTACCAGCATATTGACCTGGCCTGCCATGACAGTCACCACAGGGATCAGGGCGTTGCGCAGGGCGTGTTTGATGATCACCTTCCTCTCATCGACTCCCTTTGCCCTGGCACAGTCCAGATAGTCCTGGCCGATCACATCTAAAAGAGCAGTTCTGGTAAGCCTGGCGATGGCGGTCAGCGGTCCCATGGACAGGGTGACCATGGGCATAATATAGTGCTTCCACGTCCCGGTGCTTCCGCTGGGAAGCAGGCGCAGCTTCAGGGCAAAGACAAAGATCAGCAGGATTCCCAGGACGAAATTGGGAACCGTGTGACCGATAACCGTGATGCCGATACAGGCCCGGTCATAGGCCGTCCCCCGCTTCATGGCAGCCAGAATCCCCATGGGGACACCGATCAGCACTGCCAGTCCCAGGGCTCCGGCTCCCAAAGACACCGTGGCGCCGATCCGCTCCGCGAACAGCTCACTCACCGGGCGGGAGAAGAAGTAACTCATCCCTGCGTCCCCTTTGAACAGCCCGGTCAGCGAGTTTATGTACTGCTGCCACAGGGGCAGGTCTAACCCCAGGCTTTCCTTTAAGGTCTGGATCATGGCCTCCGTGGTATCCATGTCAGCAAAGATCCACTCCACCGGATCTCCGCTGAATCTGGTCAGCACAAAGATCAGGGACCAGACAAACCAGACCGTAAAGATAACCTTTATGGCTCTGGACAATATGTATTTTTTCATAGATTCACCGCCTTTTTGCAGGTCTGGTCAAAGAGATGACAGGCCACAAAATGTTCCGGCGCCGCCTCATGGAGCTTGGGCCGGCTCTCCCGACAGCAATCCATGGCCTTGGGACAGCGGGTCTGGAAGGGACAGCCCCTGGGAGCATCGATGGGACTCGGGATATCGCCGCTCAAAGGCTTTCTCCTCCTCTTGTACTTGGGATCCGGCACGGGGATGGCATCCATGAGTGCGGCGGAATAGGGATGCATGGTGTGTTCGAACAGCTCTCTCTTCGGTGCACTCTCCATCACCTGCCCCAGATACATGACCATAATCCGATCACTGACATGGCGGATGACGCTCATATCGTGAGAGATAAAGACATAGGCCAGATTTTTCTTTTTCTGCAGTTCTTTGAACAGGTTCAATACTTGGGCCTGAATGGACACATCCAGAGCTGACACCGGCTCGTCACACACCAGCAGCTTCGGCTCCAAGGCGAGGGCCCTGGCGATGCCGATCCGCTGCCTCTGTCCGCCGGAAAATTCATGGGGGTATTTCTCCAGGGCATCCTCTCTGAGCCCCACCAACTCCAACAGAGGTTTTACGATCCTAAGCTTTTCCTCCGGAGTCAGGTGTGTATGGATTCTCAGCGGTTCCTCGATGATCCGCCTCACTTTCATCCTGGGGTCTAAGGAGGAATAGGGATCCTGAAATACCATCTGGAGCTTCTGCCGTTCTTCTCGCTTCATCCTGGTTCCCATCTGCCGTCCCATAAAGGTGACTCTTCCCTCCGTCGGGTCGTCCAGGCCGATGATCAATTTGCCGAGAGTCGTCTTGCCGCACCCGGACTCTCCCACCACTCCCAGCGCCTCTCCCTCCCGCAGCTCGAAGCTTATGTCGTCCGCAGCCTTCACATATCCAAGGATTTTGGGGAAGAGAAAGCCTTTCCTCACCGGAAAGTATCGTTTGACCCCTTCCACCTTTAAAATCACATTGCCCTCACCCATGATGTGCCTCCTCCTCTGAATGTCCGGCCTTTAAACAGCGGACCTCCCTGCCCGAAAACACGCTTAAGGGAGGTTCCCCTTTCAGACAGCGATCCTCACACAGACCGCAGCGGTCGGCAAACCGGCATCGAGTCACCGGATGCGCAAACACCGGAACCTGTCCCTTGATGGAGAACAATTCCTCCTTGTCCTCCTTGATGCTGGGGATTGCCGCCAGAAGTCCTCTGGTGTAGGGGTGGAGCGGGTTTTCAAAGATCTCCTCACATTTCCCCTTCTCCACCACCACCCCGCCGTACATGACCATCATCTCGTCGCACATCTCCGCCACCACACCCATGTTGTGAGTGATGAAAATGACTCCCACGCCCATCTTTTCATTCAGCTCTCTGAGCAGCTCCAGAATCTGGGCCTGAATCGTCACATCCAGAGCCGTGGTGGGCTCGTCGGCGATGATCACCTGGGGATTGCAGGCCAGAGCGATGGCGATCAGGACTCTCTGCTGCATCCCGCCGGACAACTGATGGGGATAATCGTTATAGCGCATCTCGGGAGCCGGAATATGTACCAGTTTTAAAAGCTCCAGCACCCGCTCCTTCAGCTGGGCCTTGGAAGGCTTCTCATGAACCAGGATGGCCTCCTCGATCTGGCTTCCGATGGTATACACCGGGTTCAGGGACGAAAGGGGATTCTGAAAAATCATGGAAATCTTCTTTCCGCGGATTCGGCACAGCTCTCTCGGAGGCAGATCTGCCAGGTTTTTGCCTTCCATCAGAACCTGCCCCGCTTCAATCCGAGTGTACCTCTCGTCGATGAGTCCGATGATCCCTCGTACCACTGTGCTCTTGCCGCACCCGGATTCTCCCACAATCCCCAGAATCTCGCCTTTTTTCAGGGTAAAACTTACACCGTCTACGGCAGGAACCACTCTTTTCGCAGAATAGTAATACACTTTTAAGTTATCTACCCGTAATATTTCGTCCATCTGCCTGCCCCTCTACTTTGCCTGAAAATCTTCCGCTCTCAGGGATATAATCTGCTGGATGGTCCAGTAGGGATCCCACTCGAAATTCCGGTCCGTGCGGATGCCCCAGATCTCCTCCGGAAGGTACAGATAGGAAGCCGGAACCTCATCGTCCAGAATCTCCATATATCTTCTGGCCGCCTTGCGGCGCTCCTCCTTATCCTGACTGTTTTTCAGAATATCTCCCGCCTCGGTGTAGATCTCCTGGGGAGGGTTCGGCCAGGAGACGACCGTCATGTCACTGTCGGGAATCTGCACCCAGATAGCTCCCAAGGGGTCATTGAAACGCACCGCGCAGGACCAGGTCCTGAGCCCGGAAAAGTCTTTGTCCATCTTCTCTTTGTAGACAATCTGTACGTTGATTCCCACCTGCTTCCACAGGTCCGTGCACACCTCTGCCGCCTGGACATCATTCATGTAATAGTTGGGCTGTATCTGAAACTCAATGGGGCTTCCGTCGTAGCCGGACTCGGCCACCAGCTGTTTTGCCCGCTCCGGGTCATACCTGACCGGCTCGTAGTCCTCGATATAGTAGTCGCCGAATTCCTCCACCTGCCATCCCGGAGGAACCTTAGCCCCCTCGCCCCACAGGGTCTCCACCAGAAGCTCCCGGTCTATGGCCATATTCATGGCCTGACGCAGCTTTTTGTCGGCTGTGGGACCCTCTTTGGTGTTGTACAGATAGAGATGATAGAGCTGAACCGGTGTGACATGGGTCCTTATATTGGGCTCATTCTGGAAATTGGCCAAAAGGTCATTGTTGATGTCATTGATGACATCTACTTCCCCGTTCAGCAGTGCAGTCATGCGGGTGGCATCCTCGCCGTACTTGATGAACTCAACCGTCTTCACCTGAGGCTTTTCGCCGTAGTAGTCATCAAAACGTTCCAAGACGATCTTCTCACCCTGCATGACGGAGGCAACCTTAAACGGTCCGCATCCAACAGGAGCCGCGTTGAACCCGTCCAGACCGCCTGCTTCCTGGTAGTATTTGCCGGGGATTATGTAAGCGGTGCGGGTGGCGCCAAGCCGTGTATCGATAATGGAATCCGGCCATTTCAGATGGAGACGGACCGTGTAGTCGTCTACCACCTCGGCAGATTCCACAGAGTCCACCACCTGAGTCATGGCCGTTCCGATCTCCCTGGAAATCGCCAGGTCAAAGGTGAATTTTACATCCTCCGCAGTGAATGGGTCACCGTTGTGGAACTTGACATCCTGTCTCAATTTCAGCTCGAATGTCTTGTCGTCCACCCAGCTCCAGCTCTCGGCCAACTGGGGCTTAATGGTTCCGTCCTTATCCTGATACATCAGCCGGTCATGGATATTGTAGATCATGCGGAGAGCCTGGATACCCATGTCCTTACAGGGATTAAAATTGGCACTCATGGCACCCACGCCTACCCGCAGAGTATCGATCTCTCTGCCGGACTGCGCTTCTGCCTCCTTGCCGTTCGCCTCCTCCGTCCGGGCGGCGGCTCCCCCGTCTGTTTTCGCCGCCTCGGCGGGCGCTGCCGCCTGTGTGGAGTCACTGCCGCCCTTTTGGGAACATCCGCCAAGAACCGCCATGGTCAATGCCAACATCAGTGCCAATGCCTTTTTCTTCATGGAAATCCTCCTTCTCTTAATCATTTTCACAAAACTCCTCAGCTACCTCCTGGGCCTTGTAATAAAACTGCCTCACATACCCGGGATCAAACTGTTCTCTCTGTGTGATCCCTCTCAGCATGGCGGCAAAGTCCATCCCGGCAGCTCTGGCTGTCTCCTGGTCCACCAGATGGTCACCCACAAAAAGAATCTGATCCCGTTCAAGCCCCATGGCTCTGGCGCTGACCAGCAGACCGCCCGGATCCGGTTTGTGAGCCGGCGCATCCTCGCAGCCTGTGACCACATCAATATATTGGTACAGACCGTGCTTTTCTAAGGATCCCGACAGGGCAGCGTGAGGCTTCTGGGACAGCACCCCCAGAAGCAGCCCTTCCTCTTTGAGCCGTCTCAAACTGTCAGGCACATCGGAAAAGTACACCATCATATCCGGCATCCGCTCCCTGCAGACCTGACGGTAACGCTCTCTCATACGGTGCAGTTTCTTCGGATCCTTTTCGCCGGTCACATGGGACAGCATGATCTCGTGTCCGTATCCCACGACGGGAAGAGCCTCTTTTTCCGGCATCCTCGGATATCCAAACTCTTCTGCCACTTCATTGAGCAGGGTGACGATCACCATGGCCGTGTCTGCCAGAGTCATGTCAAAGTCAAATATGATGGCTCTATAGTCCTTCATCTATAAACCGCCTTCCCATGCTGTCAGCCAAGATCAATGACATATCCCTCCGGTATCTCTGCCGCCTCCTCGTCATGCCTTAAGGCATGGTCGATCCGGGCTACATAGTGGGGATGGGTCTTTGTGGTCGGCTCATGGGTCTCACTGGTTTTTGACTTGTTGACATCAGACTGCTGATAGGCATCCAGAAGCTTCTTTAATGTCTTCACCTCCGGCACCTCCGGGTCGTAGATATTTTTGGTATCCCGCTCCTTCTCCTCTGTGCGGAAATAGAAATACCGATCTGACTTCATCCGGTGAACCAGCTTGTTCACTCCGTCCGTCACCATATAGGTCCCGTCATCGCCGCAGCCGTACTGAGAGTATACATGATCGTGGTGTTCTCCCCCGAACAGGTTGATTCCGTCAAACTCTGCCGGGTCATAGGCTGCCTCTGCAAATTTGAGAAGTGTGGGAGCCACGTCGACTAAGGAGCAGATGTCACGGCGCTCTTCGTGACCCTTTCCCGGATAGTGACAGATGAACGGGATTCTGCAGGAGGAATCCATCATGGTCCTCTTGCCTGTCACCTGATAGTCTCCCATCATATCTCCGTGATCGCTGGTGAAGAGAATCAGAGTGTCCTCGTACATTCCCTTTTCTTTCAGGGCCTTGATCATCCGGCCCACCTGACAGTCCATAAAGGAGATGCATGCATAGTAAAAATTTTTCATCCTCAGCACATCCTGCTCACTCATCATCAGACGCCTCAGGGAACAGCGGTCTCCCAGGATCTCCCAGTAATCTTCCAGATCCTCTTTATCGGGACAATGCGGTGCCGGCGGGTCTTCCCGATACAGCTTGTTCCATGGGGCCGGAGGACAGAAGGGCGGATGGGGATGGATAAAGGAGGTAAAGAGGAACATCGGCTCCTCAGGATTGCAGCTGTTTATGTACTCTACACTCTGGTCACCGATCCACTGAGTGGGATGGTCCTTGGCCGGCAGGGGAGAAATCTGCGGCACATAGTACATCTCACTGCGCATCCCGTGATAGTCGTAGACATGGGGATAATTCTCCATAATAAATTTGGTGTAGTCATCTCTGGAATCCGCAAACTCCTCCTGGGATATGCGCTTTTCAAAGCCCAAAGGGCCGTAAGGATCGATCTCGTGATGCATCTTTCCCACACAGCAACTCTTAAAACCGGCCTTTGTCAGGCGGGAATAGAAGCCCTCACCCTTATACTGGCTCTCGGAGTTATTGTTGTTGCAGCCGGTTCTGGCACAGTACTGACCGGTGTAGAGAGAGTGCCTTGCCGGCACACAGACCGGGGAGGGGGTGACACAGTTGCGAAACACAACGGAGTCATCCGCCAGGGCATCTAAGTTGGGAGTCTGTATGGCCGGATTCCCCAGTGCCCGGATGGCATCGTAACGCATCTGGTCCGTAAATATGATCAGGATGTGTTTCATAGAATCATTCTCCTTTCTTCTACCGCGATGGAAGAACAACTGTCTTCTGTTGTTTTGTTTTGAAACTTAATATGTTTCGTCTTGATATAATCTTATCATAGTGACGTTTTATCTGCAATAGTGAATTTATGCTAATATTTCATGAAATAATTATACATTTTTACCAATTAATATTATACAACTCCCGTTTAGAAACATTCTTTTTATGGTATTATCATGGGTTTTATTTGAATTTATCATATAAAATATAGACTATTTCAAGACAAAATATCAGTTTGGGAAGAACCAAAAAAATGAAAAGTTTTCGCAGGAAATAGGATCCGAGTGCATAAAACAGAGCCGGGGTCTCTCGCAGACCCCGGCTCCTTACTTCAGATATTGATCGATTATGTCAAATAGCAGGTTCTCTGCCGTTTCAAAGCCTATGCTCCTCCGCACCAAAAAACCATGTTCCGCCCCCTTTACTCTTTTTGCCGTCACAGTCACACCGGCTTTCAAAAGCAGGGACACGAACAGTTCTGCTTCTTCGCCTAATGCATCCTTCTCCGCTGTGATCACCGCAAAAGGTGGCAATCCTGTCAGAGCCTCCTGTGAAGCATAAACGGGAGAGGCATAGATTTCTCTCCTTCGTCTCTCTTCAATATAACAGTTATTGTACATTCTGGCAGTTTTTACCCGTTCCGATTCCTGCTCCGCAAAGCTCTTCTCTCCCGGATCCTTTGCGAGATCGAGGACCGTATAAGAGAGCCTATTCCCCGCTTTCTTTTTTCAGAAATACGGGCATCCCAAAACAGCTGTTGCCTGCGATATCCACTGCCGCAACCCGCGCCCATTTCATTCCCTCAGGAAAATCAAAATGGAAAGACTCATGACCATAGGGAGCAGACTGGGTCATGGATTTCTTTATGCTGGTCACATGTTCTCCATCGGAATAGACCAATTCCACATAGTCGAGAGGGAAGGTCCAGCTGAACGTGCAGTCCGCACTTTTGTCAGAATAGGCCGATTCATGCAGGAGGATCTCACCAGTACAGTAAAAATGATGTCCCGCGCGGAGAGAATCCACAAGTTCTCCCCAGCCATCAGGGCCTGGAATGTGGTCCAGCTGAACATAGGTACAGTTTGCCTGGGCAAAGGTATCCCAGTCCTCCTCATCTTCTTCGACTTTTGAATATGTGTCGATCTCACTGATCATATAGCGGGGGCGGTCGGACCAGTTATTGATATCATTCCACACCCGCTCTGTCCGGCCGCTGATCATCGTCGAGACCGAGTTATCGGCAGGCAGCTGGCGGGTCCCGATGCCAAACCACCGCTCATCTTTAAACCACGCCTCCTCTCTGCAGGAATAAGGAAGTCCGTCGTTGGCTTTCGTATCCGGATGAGGCATCAGGATAAAGGCGTTTTCTCTGCGGCACATCTCAATAAAATCTTCAGCAGACTTCAGATGATAATAAAGACGTCCGTCAGGCAGTGTCTCCACAAATTCCTGATCATCTTCCCTCCATCGAGAATAGAGGAGAGGTTTTGAAGGGATGACCATGACATGGTAGCGGATCAATGTGTGCTTGTTGGTTGGGTCACAGAGTTCTTCTCCCGGAACTACCAGAAAATCTTCGCTGCTGCAGTATCTAGCCATGGCATGATACCGTTCCTGTTCCCGAATTCTTGGTTCTCGGTTGTCTTTTTCTGCGACCATGCTCTCTCCCCAAAATTCACAGGGCACAATAATGTCTGCATCCATCCCACGGGCATATTTTTCCCACGGGCGCTGGACTCGGATATCTCTCACCCAAGCACTTCCCGCAGCAATGTGGATATGGGCGATCAGGCGCTGATATCCCTGAAGTTTCCGAAACCGGTCAAAGTTTGTATATCTCAGTACCATAGCCCTTGTCTCCCACACGGAAGCGGCAGAGGGGAGAAAAAAGACCGACATCTTCTGGATGGTGCCGGGTTTTGCATTATAACATGGCCAGCGGACATTGTGATATTCTTCTTCTTTGTTGTTGCGGATACCGATGGCCATAGTACCGTCGTAACCGCGGACATAATAGTGATATCCTACGATGTTTTCACTCTGGGCACCCCAGAAAAACCGATGGGGAGAGGGAAAGATAGCGATAGAACCGTTCTCCTGACGGAGGGTCACCAGACGATTTCTGGCTTTTACCCGGACACGGTCCCTCTCCGGACCAGAATGCACCTGATAACCGGGATATTCATAGACTTCTTTCTGTTTTGGCGTTACATAGTGAATCTTATCAATCTGAAATCCCTGCAGTCCGGCGTGATACAGATAGGCAACCCCGTCTTCCTCTGTGGAGGCCACCGCTTCCATACGGATCAGATTGGAACCGTCAAAGAAATTGAAATCCACTCTGCCAAGGAACTGCCCCAGGGTCAGCCCGTCAAAAGATACTGTCGTCCGATTTCCGTCTGTCGTTACTGTCAGTTTCGTGGTATTCCACTGGGCATCCGCCTGTTTTACCTGTTCTCTTGCTCTCATAGGGTCATCAGAATAGGTATCCCATTGATATCCGAGAACCTCTCCCGGTGCAAGGTCTTTCATGCGCTGCGGATTTTTTTTCGTCCGTTTCGCCGTAATGACTCTAAACTGCGGTTTCAGCATCGATCCAAGAGTGAAGCTTTTTCCACCCAGTTCGTAGTTCAGCGACAGAATGCAGGGCATACGATCAACGATCCCCAATTCCGCCTTCCATTTTTTTCCGTCTTCCCCGGTCCAGTTGACTGTCGTGTTTGTCATATAGATTCCCCTTTCCAGAAATTTATAGTACGAAATTCACTTCTACTATTGCACAGGTCGTCCAAAAAGGGAAATACATGTTTTGGTATATGATAGTTAAAAAAAGTTATGATCCGGAAAATTGTTCACCGACATATTGAAAGAACAGTCGGGCGACGGGGGTAGGTTCGGCTTGAAGAAGGCAGAGATGGATATCAGTCCGTCCCACAGGAGCTTCCCGGATCGGGATCAACGCCAGGTCGTTTCTCTGATATTGGTCAAGATTAGTATTATAGGTAAGGCCCACACAGCTTTGGGTCAGATAAAAATGGAGAGTCGTGGCCGCCGAGTCTGCAATATAGCGGACTTTCGGGACAAACCCCCCCTCTACACAGCGCTGAAAAGCATGTTCCAGTGTATCGCCGTGGGGAGATACAAAACAGAAATATTCGTTTGCCAGTTCTTTTAGTTCGAGTGTCCGGCGATTTGCCAGAGGATGAGCGACGGGAAGGATGGCGTACATGACCTGTCTTGTGGCAATATGGATATGGGGATAATTTCCACATTCATAATCAGTCATGAGTGCCAAGTCACAGGGAGTAATCTCAGGATTATTCATATTCTTGTAGGCTTTCGATACTTTGATCTGGACATCGGGATATACTCGGCAGAATGAGGCGATAATCTCGTATAGTTCCGGACAGGTGGCATGAAGGCCGATCCACAATTTTCCGGAGATATCGTTGGAATCTTTTAAATAGCGTACGCTCTCATCCAGCATCCGCAGGACACTCTCCGCTGTCTGTAAAAAGGTGCAGCCCGCCTGATTCAGGATAAGCTTTTTCCCCTGTCGGTCAAACAGAGATGTTCCAAGCTCACCTTCCAACTGCTGTAGGACATTGCTCAAAGCCGGCTGTGAGACCAGCAGCTGCTGAGCCGCCTTTGAAATATTTTCGTACTTGGCTATTACAACAAAATAACGTATATGTTGAATATTCACAAATACCTCCTTTGTTATCTCTATATAATTCGACAAGTTTATAACTCATTGTGCATATTATATCATATTTTTGGTATTTGTCAAAAAGTATATGGATATGTATGATAGTCCTTGTAAGGCGCCTGACATTTTACTTAACAAGAAGAAAAGAAAGGGGTATCATCAATGGGTGACACATGGGCAATCATATCATTGTTATCAATGATCGTCGTCGTCTTTGTAGCAAACAAAAAGAATATCAATGTCGGCCTGGTGGGGATTGCGATGGCGATGTTTATCGGCACAATAGCAGGTCTGAAATACAAACAAATCATCGGTGGATTTAATACAACACTTTTTATCCGCGCCATGGGAATGCAGGCTATGATCGTTGTCGCAAAGATGAACGGAACATTGGAATCCGTATCAAGGAGGATCGTAAAGGTCGGCTGTGGACGTGCGATCAAGGCATTGCCTGTCTTCCTTTTCCTTGCACTGCTTGTCTGTGAATGGCTGGGTACAGGGATCTTCTCCATGGCTATGCCGGTTCTCTGTGCGTTGGCTTTCGAAATGGGAATGCCGGTTCTAAAGATCGTTGGAATCGGACTGATTACTATGGTAGGCGGAGGCACTTCCCCCTATGCTCCTCCTGGAATTATCCTTCGCGGACTGGCCGAGGAGGCAGGTCTGACTGTAAATTTATGGAACACCGCACTGTCCGGTGCCATCGTTTCCAGCTGTTTTTTTCTTGGGTTCTATTTCATCTGCGGATGGCATAAACAAAAACCTCTTACCATAGGAAGTGATATAAAAATTTCTCCCATGACTTGGAAACAGTGGGCTACCATCGCCGGTTATCTGATCTTTGTCTTCTGTAATCTGGTGCTGAAACTGGATACCGGAGTGACACCCATTATTATCGCCATCATTCTGTGCCTCATGGGAGTCGGTGACGGTTCACAGCTTTTGAGAAAGCTTCCTTTTAACTCTCTGATCATGGTAGGCGGTATGACGGTTATGGTAGGCGTTGTCAGTACTCTGGGCGGTATCGATCTGATCACCAACGGGCTTACCATGGTCGCAACCAAGACTCTGGCTCCGGGACTTTTATCTCTCATCGCCAGCTGTATGAGTGTTATCTCCTCTGCTCAAGGTGTTGTTATGCCGACTCTCGTTCCCACAGTAAACGGTCTTGTGGAGGCGATCCCCGGTCTGTCGGTACAGAGTCTGGTCACAGCCATCGGACTCGGGGCCTATGCCACAGGGATCTCTCCTTTGTCAACAACCGGAGGTAATGTCCTGGCTAACTTTGGCACGGTTTATTCCCCGAAACCGGAGGAGGAGAAGAAACTGTTCAACCAACTTCTGATCCTGGCTGTTGCCAGTATGGCGGCTTATACATTGGCTGGCTTTATTGGTATCTATTCCATCATCCTTTTCAATTGATCCAAACATCGTAATTGGCTGAATCCTTTCAAAAGACCCCGGCGAATCATTTCTATCACGGAAGAGAACGGTTCCGTGATAAAAATGAACAGCCGGGGTCTTTTAGTGACCTTGGCTGCTCCAATCTCACTGCTACAGGACCATCACATGCTGCTTGGTCAGGCTTTTTGCTGCCTCCTGTTTTAAGTTATCATCGGATATCAGGAGATCCACCTCTTTGGCCTCTAAATTATGCATGGCTCTCACTGATTCCACTTTGCTGGAATCCATGACGATCACCAGCTTGGCGGCCCGCCTCTTAAGCTGCCGCGTCAGCATGAGTGCATGGACGGACTGATACCCGAAGCCATATTCCAGGCTGTATCCAAGAGTTCCGTTAAAGGCATAATCCAGACGCAGAGGCTCCAGCTCCGCGAGGACTCTGGCCCCTGTCATCTGCATGGTCTCCAGATTCATCTCTCCGCCGAGAACCAAAAGCTCCGCCTTCTTCTGCTTGGACAGAGCAAGCGCCGTCTCCAGCCCGTCCGTGACGATGCGAAGGGGGATGTCCGGCAGATTCTGAGCGATGGCACAGCAGGTAGAGCCGGCCGCCAGATACAGGGAGTCGTAAGGCTTTAAAAGCTTTACCGCCTTTCGGGCAATCTGCTGCTTCTCCTCCATCTGCCTGGTATTTCTCATATAGTAGCTGGTCATATTGGTATAGGTGGAGCGGATAGACTTGGCTCCGCCATAGATTCGGATCAGATGCTGTCCTGCATCCAGGATCCGAAGATCCTTTCGCAGAGTCACCTCAGACACATCGGGAAAATGTTCCCTCAGCTGGTTGAAGCTTACCTCTCCCTCTCGGTTTACCAGATCGATCATCTCCTGCCTGCGTCCTTCCATGTCTGCCTCCTGTTCCGGTAAAGGCTTTCAGACTTTTACCGTCTCTCCAAATCCTTCTGTATCATCTCCAGGTAATGAACCAGCACATCCCTCTGCCGTCCGATCCTCCAGCCTTTATCGATCTCTTCGTAGGTAAAACTCTTTCGTCCTCCCTCGATCATCCGATTCCAAAATCCTGACAATTCATCGAACGGAATGTAGTAGATCTCATCCAGTGCTGTCCAGTGAAGCACGATAAAGGCAATGCCCCCCTGTTCCTCAAATTCTCTCATAAACCGCACCTGGTGTTCATGCACGTTCTGAAGGGGAAAGGTGGAGACTGCGCATTCCTTGGCATCAAAGCATACCGGAATCCCCTGGACTGCCCCGATATAGTCCACAGTACTCTTCTGGTCAAAGTATGCCAGGGTGATATGCCTGGTCTCTTTATCGATAGCAATCGGGGTGATGGGAGTCGGAATCTTCTGGATCAGAGCCAGCTTCCGCTCCCGGTACACCTCATTGCTGTGATTGATCATATCTTCTAATGTCGAGCCGCGCAGGCCCCGGCTGTTCCAGGTACCCATGACCGCTACCTCCGAAACATCCCTGCGATCTTTGCTCCGCCGGTGACCACATGTAAGATCATCTGTTTATCCTCCTAGGTCAAAACCCCATATTTTTCAGCTCCTCCACCAGTTTCACATAGAACTCCAGCACGTCAAATCCCTGATAGTCCTCTCTGGTCAGATCGATCATGTCCCCGTGAGAGATTCCTCGGAGCCGGGAACTGGTGACAATGCCCCGAAAGTTGGTCCACTGCGCCGACTGAGCCGTCACCAGACCGTCATTGGGCCCGTCCAGCTTTTTCAGGATCCAGTAGGGAACACATAAAAGCTTGCTGCTGAACCCGGATCTCATGAGACTTCCATAGCTCTGATAATAGACCCCGGGAACATCCTTGTATCTCCGGTTAAATTCTCTTGCATAGGCGGCGGACAGCTGATAACTGGCATGGTAGGCATCCGGATGCCGGTCGCCCAGCCTTCCGAAATACATGTCAATCCAGTGACATGCCATGCGGTAGACTCGGTCCGGAAGCCGTTTTAAAAAGTCCGCCAGCAGAGAGCCTTGATGGGGAGTATTGATGGTCGTGAGGGAAGCCACCTCCTGCTCCATATGAAGGGCGCTGATCAGATATCTGGAATCCAGACCTCCCTTGGAATGGGCGATAATATTCACCTTTTTGCAGCCGGTCTCATCCATGATCGCCGTGATCTTCTCCCTCAGGGCTTCTGCGTTGGCCTCCACGGTTCCCCAGGCCTCCTGGTGGCCGTAGTAAACCCTGGCCCCGTTGCGGGCCAGCTCTCTGGGGATCCTGCCCCAGTAGTTAAAATAGCGAAAATCCCGAAATCCCACCCCGTGAACCATGAGAAGAGGGTAACGGGTGCCGCAGATCTGGTTCTCCGCCCTCACATCGTCCAGGCTGATCTTATAGCGAGTGTGATCGATCTCCTGCCTGGCCAGTCCTCTCACATAGAGGGCAAGACCGAAATTCACAACCGGGATCCACATGAAGGTCCACACCAGAACCCTTTTGGCGATTCGAAGCCGCCTGCACAGAAGGCTCATCCACACCAAAAGTCCCTGAAATCCCAGGTACAGAAGCACAAACAGGATCAGAAGGACAACTCCTGACACTGTCACTCCGTACCGAATCCACCGATATCCTGCCGCCGCCCCGCCGATTAAGAGCAGCCACATAGAAAGAGCCAGCAGCACGGTCAGAATCCGAAGAACCATAATATGGATCCTCTCTGCTGCCGTCAAAAGTTTATCATAGTCAATCTTCATCTTCCGTCACCCCTGCCTTCTGCAAAGAAAAGATCTCTCCGGTCAGTCCTCAGCTCCCCAACAGACACAGCGCATTCGATACACGACTCCCCCGTGTCTGCTTAAGAGAACCGGTTTCCCGTCGTCTTCCAGAGGATCCATACACAGATACTCTCCGTTCTCACTGCCTATCAGCAGAACCCAGTGAGCCGCTCCGTTTCCGCCCACCTTCACTTTCACAGCCGGATAACGGCCCTGTGCCAAAAGCTCTTCGATCTCCTGTCCATTCACAGAGGACGCCACCAGAACCCGGGCCTGGGGCAATGCCTCCTCGATCCGGCCCCAGACGATGTCCCCCTGGTCATTGTACACGCCATATTCCGAGAATATCTGATTCAGCTCCCCGGCAGTCACGGCAGCACCCGCCCCTGTTGTCAGGTGCTCCGTGGACAGAGCCGAGGCGATGCAGCTGGTGAGACATCCGGATCTTGCCATGGTATAACCGGAGGGGCCCAGTTTGTCTTCCTCCCACCGGTCATCTTTCTGACAATAGGAGATCACCTCCCCGACAGGATAATCCCTCTCGGGCCTGATCCGGACTCCTGTATCCCTTCCCCGCCTGAAAAACAATGCTGTCCCTGTGAGAATACACAGGACTCCCAATACCGCGATTCTCCTTGCCATGTTCCGGTTTCCTGCCGCAGCTTGACTCATACCTGTTTTCTGGTCCTTCATCACAGTTTCCCCCACTCCGGACACACTCTTCCAAACTCCTCCGGCAGCGGCGCCTGAAAACTTTTTCCGGATAAGTACTCAAGAGGCTTCTCAAGCTCAGGAAATTCGATCCGACAGGAATGGAGCATCTGCCGCCTGATGCCAAACCTTTTTTTAGCCTCCCGATTCACCTGCTCATCCCCGTACTTCACATCCCCCACCAGAGGATGGCCGGCGCAGGCCAAGTGAGCCCGGATCTGATGGGTGCGTCCCGTGATCAGCTCCACCTTAAGAAGGGTGTACCCCCCGGCTTGGGAGACCGGTTCGTAGGAAGTGATGATGGGAAGGCTCCCCTCCACCTGCCTGTCATAAACCGTCACCTGGTTGGTCTTCTCGTCTTTCAGAAGAAATCCCCGGATGGTCTGTCTCTCTCTCAGGCCCCCTCTCACCACACAGTAGTAGAACTTGTGAAGGCTCCGGTCTTTAAAAACCTTTGCCATCACCCGGAGGCCTGCCAGAGATTTTCCCGCCACGATCAGGCCGCTGGTGTTCCGGTCCAGGCGATTGCACACAGACGGCCGGAAGGTTCTCAGATCCTCCGGTTTAAGCGCCCCCGTCTCCAAAAGGTAGCCGGTCACATGCTCCACGAGGGATTCGTCCTCCGCTTCCGCCTTCTGGGACAGCATGCCTGCCGGCTTGTTGATCAGCAGAATATGTTCATCCTCATAGATAACGTCCAGCCGAGTCTGTTTCCCCTTTTGGACCTTCACCTGGGAAAACTTTCCGATGGTCTCATCCGACAGAAACAGCTTCACCTCATCTCCCGCTGCCAGTCTCTCGGCTCCGGTGCACTTTTTTCCGTTGAGGGTGATGTTCTTTTTCCGGATCATCTTGTAGATAAATCCCTTTCCCGCCAGATTCAAGTACTTCTCCAGCAGCTTGTCCAGGCGCTGTCCTGCCTCATTGTCCCCGATCCTGATGGATTTCATAGTTTTCTCTCCTACATGGACAGATGCTTCAGCACATCTGCCCCATACTCCAAGCTTCCGTCATCCTCCAATTCCCCAGCCGGTCTCAAACTGTCCAGCCTTTTCAAAAATGCTCTCTCCTCCTTTATCACCTTCACATGAGGAGTCAGGCGATGGGCCTTAAAGATATCATTTAAGAACACCTCCGCCTTCTTCCCGTCAGTCTTCGGAGAGCTTACGAGGGCAAAGACTCCCAGGGGGTGGACCATAATGGCGTCCATGGCCATGATCTGTTCTTTTGACGTGATGATCAGGTCATATAAGATCAGGCCCTTCTCCTCAAAAAGCCTGACTCTCTCATAAAATTCCTTCCCCGGAGTCTTATAGATCCAGGACGCCAGGAGGGAGGAGGCCACATTGGCAGTGGGCAGAACCGACAGGATGGCCATGACGGTCAGGATGTTTTTCGCCGCCTGATTGTCCGTGAATTTTCTGGCGCCCAGCTGAACCAGGATCATGGCTCCGCCGAAGATCACCTTGGCAAGCTGAAGGTTTCTGTGATAATTTCGATATCCGTACTGCCCTTTTTTTGGTTTTCCTCTCATGAATCTTGTGCTCCTTTTCCGCTGTCAGAGTCCTCACTGCCTGTTTAATCGGTCTTTAAAATCCCCAGCAGTATCTCATGAGGAATCACCTTGCACAGCGCCCGAAAGGCATTCATGGTAGCGCCGTAGACTGACACGGATTTTCCCATATAGCCGTCTCTCAAAGCTTTCCTGACCACCTTCCTGGGGTTGGCCATAACCAGCTTTTTATATAAGGGAATCTCTGCCGTGGTCTCTGCGATGTCAAAAAACTCTGTATCCACCGGCCCTGGGCATACGGCCGTCACATAGATCTCCCTGTCCTTCAGTTCCCTGCCAAGGGCTCTGGAATAGCTGAGCACAAAGGATTTGGTCGCCGCATAAATGGCAAATTTAGGCTGAGGCAGGAAAGCGGCGGAGGAGGCAAACTGGAAGATCCTGCTGTTGGGACTCATGTAGGGCAGCACCAGATGGGTCATGGCGCAGAGGGCCTCACAGTTTAATCGGACCATAGCGCACTCGGTCTCCTCGTCCGTCTCTCCCACGTTGCCGATCTTTCCGAATCCGGCGCTGTTGACCAGAATCTTTACCTCCGGCTTCTCCCTCTCCAAAGCCTCCTTCAATCGTTCCCGGTCTTCTCTGCAGGTCACATCCAAGGCAAAGCACCGGATCCCCGCCGTGAGACGTCCTTCCAGCTCCTCAAGCCGCTCCTTTCTCCTGGCGATGAGCCACAGCTCTTCCAGCCCCCCAAACCGGTCCGAGATCTGAACCGCAGCTTCTCTCCCCATTCCGGAGGAAGCGCCTGTAATCACTGCAATTTTCATAGAACATTCCTTTCCATGGCCTTCCGTGGCCATCTGAGAATCTCAGACAATCTGTCAGCCTTTCTTTTTATGCACATTTCGAATCGTCTTTTTCTTCTTTCCTGTTTTTTCCTGTCTGCCTGTCCCCCGGTCTTTCTCCGCCGTCTGGACGCCCCGCAGATTCCGGCTCCCTTTTCCCCTTGGCTCTTTGCTTTCCTTCCCGCCGTCAAAACTTCCGGTTCCCGTCCTTTTGTCCCGTCTCCCATAAGGATTCCCATCCTTGGGCCGTATCAGACATTTCCTGCCAAATCCTATAAGATCCGTCCTCCCTGCCAGTCTCAGAGCCTCTGCCACCAGATCATAATTCTTTGGGTTCCGATACTGGATCAGGGCTCTCTGCATAGCCTTCTCATGGGGGTTGGTGGGCACATATACCTTCTCCATGGTCCGGCAGTCGTAGCCGGTATAGTACATACAGGTGGAGATGGTGGATGGAGTGGGATAGAAATCCTGGACCTGTTCCGGCATGTAACCCAGATCCCGAAGATACTCTGCCAGCTCCACCGCCTCTTTCATGGTGGAACCCGGGTGAGAGGACATGAGATAAGGCACCAGATACTGCTTCTTACCCAGCTTCTGGTTCATCTCATTGTACTCCCTCACAAACCGGCGGTACACCTGGTTCTCCGGTTTTCCCATCCGCTTAAGCACCGGGTCTGCCACATGCTCCGGCGCCACCTTCAGCTGACCGCTGACATGGTGCTCGCAGAGCTCCCGCAGAAATGTCCGCCCGGGATCTGCCAGCACATAGTCAAACCGGATGCCGGAGCGGATAAATACCTTTTTCACCTTGGGCAATGCCCGCAGTTTCCGCAGAAGCTCCAAATAGTCGCCGTGGTCTGCCTTTAAGTTCTTACAGGGTTCCGGAAACAGACACTGCCGGTTTTTGCAAGCCCCCTTGGTCGTCTGCTTGCCGCAGGCCGGATAGCGGAAATTGGCCGTGGGACCTCCCACATCGTGGATATATCCCTTGAAATCCGGCTCCTCCTTAAACAGCTCGGCCTCCTTAAGCAGAGACTCATGGCTTCTGGTCTGAATGATCCTTCCCTGGTGAAAGGTCAGGGCGCAGAAGCTGCAGGCGCCGAAACACCCCCGGTTGCTGATCAGGCTGAACTTGACCTCCCGGATGGCCGGAATCCCTCCCTGGTCCTCGTAGGATGGGTGATAGTTTCTCATATACGGCAGATCATAGACCCGGTCCATCTCCTCCTGGTTTAAAGGCTTTGCCGGAGGATTCTGAACCACATACACCTGCCCGCCGTAGGGCTCTGCGAGGCGTCTCCCCGTAAAAGGGTCCGTGTTCTGGTACTGTGTGAAAAAACTTCTGGCATATTCTCTCCTGTCCCCCAAAAGCTCCTGATAATCCGGCAGCAGTTCATAGTCGTACACCGTTTCCAGACTCTTGGTCCTGTACACGGTCCCGTCCACAAAGGTGATGTCTTTTATGTGGATGCCGCTATCCAGGGCATCGGCGATCTCTATCATGGAACGCTCTCCCATGCCGTAGGAGATCAGATCTGCCTGGGAATCCAGAAGGATAGAACGCTTTAACCGGTCAGACCAGTAGTCATAGTGGGCCAGGCGTCTGAGGCTGGCCTCAATCCCGCCGATGACGATGGGGCTGTCCTTATAGACAGAGCGGATCAGATTGCAGTACACGACCGTGGCATAGTCCGGCCGTCTCCCCATGACTCCTCCCGGAGTGTAGGCATCCTCGCTTCTCTGCTTCTTTGACACCGAGTAGTGATTCACCATGGAATCCATGTTGCCGGCTGAAACCAGAAATCCCAGCCTGGGCCGCCCCAGAACGGCGATGCTCTTTTGATCCTTCCAGTCCGGCTGGGCGATGATTCCCACCTTATATCCGTGGGATTCCAGCAGCCTGGAAATAATGGCATGGCCAAAAGACGGGTGATCCACATAGGCATCCCCGCAGACATACACAAAGTCACACTGATTCCATCCCCGTCTGCTCATGTCCGCCCGGCTTATGGGCAAATAATCTGGCTTCATACCGTCACAATCCTTTCCTCAGATCAGGCCCTGTGACCTGCTGTCCAGAAGTTCAAAATAATCCCGAATAAAATAATCGGCCATGGACCGCTTCTCCGCCTCCATGACTCTGGAGAACTCATCGTCCACCGCACACACGGTCATCCCTGCCCTCTTTCCGGCCAGGATCCCTGCCGGCACATCCTCAAACACCATGCACTCTGCCGGCTCCACTCCCAGATCCTTTGCCACCTTCAGATAGATGTCCGGCTCCGGTTTGCCTGCCTTCACCTCACAGGCCGTGGTCACTGCCTGAAAAAAGGGCCGCATCCCGAGAGAATCCAGAACCGCGTCCACCATATCCCGACCGTTGCTGGTGGCGATGCCGCAAAAGATCCCCTGCTCCCCGGCGTAGGCCAGAAACTCCATGGCCCCTCTCTTCGGGGGAACCTCATGGCGGTATTTGTCGATGGACATACGAGTCCACACCGCCTTGATCTCCTCTGTCGTCAGCGGAAGTCCAAAACGCTCCTTAAAATATATGGCAGTCTCGGAAAAACTCATCCCCTCGATGGCCCTCTGAAGCTCCGGCGGACATTCATGGCCGTAACTTCCCAAAAACTCGATGTCAATGCTCTTCCACATCCACATGGAATCCACCAGGGTTCCATCCAGATCAAACAGGAATGCCCTCTTTCCTTTTAATCGTTCCATATCGCCTGTCCTCTCTCGTCAAATCTCACCAAACGCTCTGCTGGTGCAGGGCGGATTATAGGCTATTCCCGGCTTTCTCCAAGCCCCCGAAGCGCCTCCACCTCCTCCCGGGAAAGCCTCCGAAACTCCCCGGGGCTAAGGCTCTCATCCAGCATAAGGCTCCCCATGGAAAGCCGCTTCAGAAACGCCACCTTGCATCCCAGGGCCTCAAACATCCTCTTTACCTGATGGAATTTCCCCTCATGGATGGTCAGCACGATCTCTGCGCCCGGGCTTTCTTCTGTGCCATACTCCTCCAGAATCTCCAGCCTGGCAGCCATGGTCCGGGTTCCGTCCAAAAGAGTGATCCCCTTCCCAAACTGCTCTGCCGCATCCAGGGGAAGTTCCCCCTCCACCTTTGCATAGTACCGCTTGTCCACATGCCGCTTGGGGGACAGGAGATTGTGTGCCAGTTCCCCGTCATTGGTGATCAGAAGCAGCCCCTCTGTGTCCAGGTCCAGCCGTCCCACGGGAAACAGATCCGTTCTCACAGGGCTATCCGGTCCGTTTTTCAGAAGATCCAGCACGGTCTTGTGAATAGAGTCCTCTGTGGCCGACACCACCCCCTGGGGCTTGTTTAACATATAATATTCCGTCTCGGCATAGACTACGGGAAGATGATCTATGGTGATCTCATCCTGTTCCGGGTTCACCTTTCTGTCGGTCTTTTTCTCCGCCGCCCCGTTTACCCGGATTCTTCCCTTCTTTGCCATGTCTTTGATCTGGCTTCGGGTTCCGACTCCCACCTCTGCCAGCAATTTGTCCAAACGCATCTCTTTTCCCATCACTGCCACCGCCAGCCCGGATAATATTTATTTTTCAGAGTCATCTGATTCCCCTTTGCAAAGCCCAGGGCGAATCCGTCCACACACACCAGACACCAGCCGCTCTTTGGTCCTTCCCCGTCTGTGAGGGCAATCGTCTCCCCTTTTAAGTAGCGGATCACCCTCTCGTCTTCCCTTGAAAAGGAGACGCAGTTGGAGTACTGATTTTCGCTGAGCACCATGGCCATGGCCTGGCTGGGCTCAAACCGGCCCTTTTTAATGGTTCCCATGAAAAGCCCGGTGCGCAGATACCGAAGTTTGGCCTCCTCCACAAAGCCCTCCGGCAGATAATAGATCTTGTCCTGCCTTTTTACCAGCCGATGCCTGTCCCAGTCAAGGGCGGTATCTCCTAAAAAGTTCCAGAATTCCGTGTCCTGACCCAGATCGTCTCCCTGTCCCGCCTTCCCGGACAGATACCTTCCCACCGGATTCTTCTGATTGATCTCACCCTTCTTTCGATTCTGCCCTGCACTGTCCTCAGCGGCAGAATCCGTCTTCTTTTTCCGAAGAAGAGCCATAAAATGTCCCTCTCCCCGGATCCTGTGAGGGAACAGCCGCAGACACCCGGACAGGCCGATTCCGTCGCTGGCCCCCTCAAACAAAGGCAGTGGCACAAGCTCCATCTCCCCGAACGTATCCAATACCCACCGGACCAGCTCTTCGTCCTCCTGCCTGGAAAAGGTACAGGTGGAATAGAGAAGATATCCCCCCGGTTTTACCATGGAAATCCCTTCTCTCACAATGTCCTTCTGGACCGCACGGTAACAGTCCGGTCCCTTTTTCATCCATTCCCGGATCATGGCAGGATCTTTCCGGAACATGCCCTCCCCGGAACAGGGCGCATCGATGAGAATGCTGTCAAAAAACTCCGGGAATACGGAGGAGAGTCTCTCCGGCGGTTCGCTTACGACACAGATGTTGGCGATGCCGAACAGTTCCAGATTCTTGAGCAGCCCTTTGGCTCTGGAATTGCTGATGTCATTGGCCACCAGCATGCCCTTTCCCCGCAGTCTGGCTCCCAGCTCCGTGCTCTTCCCGCCGGGGGCTGCGCACAGATCCAGAACCATATCCCCCGGCTTTACCGGAAGGAGGGAGGCAGGAGTCATGGCACTGGGTTCCTGGAGATAGTAGAGACCGCCATAGTAACAGGGATCTTTGGAGAGCCTGGCCCCATCCTCATAGAAAAGTCCGTTGGAGATCCACGGGATCGGCGTCGTGGCACAGGGAAGGATCTTCTGGCACGCCTCTCTGGTCAGACGAAGGGTGTTGACCCGCAGGCCCGGGATATTCGGTGTGTCAAAACTTTTTATATACGATTCATATTCCTGGCCCAGGAGCGATCTCATCTCCTCCTGAAACGTTTCCGGCAACGGATTTTTCAAGACAATGCCTCCTCACAATACTGTGATTTCTCTATATTC